>NZ_JBXCIZ010000003.1:0-428137 GCF_056786405.1 Paenibacillus sp. Y859
GTTGAAGACGAACCTTGAACAACCGATGGTCTTATGTATGAGTTCTGCTTGTTTTCTGTTTGGATAGATACGAAATTTGTATGCTTTATGTACTAACATGAGTCATACCTCCATCATATAGAGAACGTTTGTTCTATTATATCATGCGAAGGAAGTATTTGGCTATCGCCAACCGAAATTCATCTCCCACCTACTCATTGAGCTTCGCCCTTCACATTCATTGAGGTGGAAGTCTTCTTTCGGAAAATGATAAAGGGAAGGCTTCTTATGAGTCCCATATGATTTTCCAATTGGGAACGCATGTAGCTTGAACTACAGGGAATTCAGTAAAGTAATTGGCAATTATTTCAGTCATATCTGTCTGAATGTCTTTTATGACGGGACAATCTGCGAAGTACGGGAAGTTTCCAGCACCAGTGGCACGATAATTATTCATGACAACGTCGTAGTTGGCGTTAAGATCTATAGGTTTCCCTTGATAATCGATGCTAATGATACGATGGCCAATAGGCTGTCGTACATCTATTATATATTGAATCCCTTCCCACATATCATAGTTATACGTCTGTGCTTTTGGTTGTAGGAACGTGGGATTAACCGCTAATTGACCATCTTGAATGGTGAAATAGGATGCACATTGTTCTAGGGCAGCGTGAATATGCTGTCCTGTAACTTGCAGTACTTTTAACGTGTTGGGATAAATATAATTCGTGACGATATCACGCATGGTTACTTGGTCATTAAAACCGCCAGGTTGATCATGAAATAAAGATGTACAGGATATTGGTGCGTTCGCCACATGCATTTGAACATGTTGTAAAAATTCTATGTAAGGATGCTTATTTACTCGTACATCAAAAGCATTGTTATATCGCAGGTCCCCGGTAATATAGCCAATCGGTTCATCTAACCATTGTTCGGTAAGAAGATGCATTTCCCTCGCTTCACGTACCACTCGTTCATCAGGCGGAGTCTGATCATCTACATAATATAATTTAGGCTCGTGCTTAATTACTTGTTTTGTACCGTTGAACATCTCCACATCGATGGTAATACCAGCCACACAAACAGCTTTCGTTCCCGGTTGTACAATGGATTTGCCGAATGCTTGGGTACAGATTTCCCGATGTTGATGTCCAGTAATCATAATATCAAAGTCTAGCTCCTTACACATTTGATAGCCTTCATTTTCCCCAGTATCTGGCTCAAGTAAGCTACCTGAAGTTAGATCATGAGAAAATCCCCCGTGATAACAGAGTACAGTAATATCAACTTGCTCCTTTTCTTTCATGATACCCAACCACTTTTTAGCACTTTCAAAAGCATTTTCAAATCTCAGTCCTTCAATATGACTTGGATTCTCCCATGTGCTTACAAAGTGAGTAGTAACGCCAATGATGCCGATTACAATACCTGACACTTCCTGAATAAGATATGGATTCATCCAAGTTGATCCGTCTTGGGTATAGATATTGGCTGACAACCACGGAAAGTGTGAAGCTTTGACCGTTTTCTCTAGTACAGGTAACCCATAATTAAACTCGTGATTACCAAACACGGCTAAATCATAGTGTAGTGCATTCGCAGCATTGATGACGGGGTTAGATTGTTCAGGATGAAATCTTTGATGGTAATAAGTTAATGGACTTCCTTGAATGAGATCTCCATTATCAATCAATACAGTCGGATGTTGTTGTCGTAACTGTTCAATAAGGCTCGCTGCTTTGGCAAGTCCAACGGGTTCTGTTATACCGCGGTAAGTAGTAGGCATAAGATAACCATGGACATCACTCGTTACAAGTATTTGGATTTTTGAATTAGACATAAGCTACACCTCTGATTTAATTAATATGTGTAATTATAAGGTCATAACTGTATATGTTGTCAATTAGAATCAATTTCATAATTATGCAAATTGGTTCTTAACAAGTTGATTATTTTAATTTACAAATCATTTACAGTCTAATGGTATTGTCTTTACATTTAGCAAGTATATTTATTGAGTATGTTATTCATAGGAGGGGAATAGAGATGAGAAAATTAGGATTGTTAAGTGTAGCGTTGATGCTGTTATTCGTATTAGCGGCTTGTGGTAATGAGGGAACGGCCAATTCATCAAATAATACACCTAGTGCAAATAATACTACCAAAGCAGAAAATGCTACAGTTCCAGAAGAAGAAGTAAAGTCTAACAAAGAAATTAAGAAGCTTTCGGTAGGTTTCGTACCATCACGCGACCCTGCGGAAATCGTTACAGCGACGGAGCCTTTAAAGGAATTGCTAACGAAAGAACTTGCAGGACTTGGTTATGATGTAGGCGAAGTTGAAATTACGGTAGGTACAAGCTATGAAGCTGTTGGAGAAGGATTATCTGCGGGTACAGTTGATGTTGGATTGATACCAGGCGGCACTTATGTTCTTTACGATGATGGTGCAGAAGTTATTCTAACGGCAACTCGCGATGGTTTAAGTAATGATTCTGATAACCCTACAGATTGGAATAAGAATGAACCTACAGCACCTACTACCACTCAAGCAACTTCTTATCGTGCAATCCTTGTAGCTGGCCCTTCGGATAAGGGAAAAGCACTAGCGGCAAAAGTAAACAATGGGGAAGCATTGACATTTGAAGATTTGAATAATGTTTCTTGGAACGTTATGTCATCCTCATCTCCAGCGGGGTATATTTACCCGGCACTATGGTTGAAAGAAAATTTCAGCAAAACAATCACTGATCTATCTCAAGTCGTGCAAGCTGATTCTTATGCAAGTGCATTCGCTCGTCTTGCTGCTGGTCAAACTGATGTGCTTGTCACTTATGCAGATGCACGACGAGATTATGAAGAAAAATGGAAAACAGAATTTACGCGTACGGCTTCTATTTGGGAAGAAACAGATCTAATCGGTGTAATGCCAGCTATCTATAACGATACAGTAAGTGTAAGTAAAAACTCTGAAATCATGGATGAGAGTTTAAAGACTGCATTAGAGCAAGCTTTTATCAATATTGGTAATTCTGCTGAAGGTAAAGAAGTAATCGCTATTTATAGCCATGGTGGTTACCAAGTAGCAACAGATGCGGATTATGACAATGAGCGTAAAGCGCAAGAGCTAGTACAACAATTAAAATAGTTACTAATATAACAATTTAATTTTACTGAGAATGAGAACATGATTTATGTTCTCATTTTTCACTGATTGGAGTATGTCTATGATTGAATTTAAGCAGGTACACAAACAATATCCGAATGGATTAGTAGCATTAAAAGATATTAATTTATCAATAGACCAAGGTGAATATGTCGCCATTATTGGGTTATCTGGTGCAGGTAAGTCAACGTTACTGCGTTGTATTAATCGAATGCATGATATTTCGGAAGGCATATTGACGGTTGAGGGGATAGAAATTAGTAAACTTAAAGGAAGAGGTATCCGTCTGCTACGTCGGAAGATCGGAATGATCTTTCAATCCTTTAACTTAGTGACAAGAATTTCAGTTATTAAAAATGTCTTGGTAGCGTTCGTACCTGAGATGCCATTTTGGCGTAAAACACTTGGAATATTTACAGAAGATGAAAAGAGAAGAGCACTGATGTCGCTAGATAAAGTCGGCATTTTGGATAAAGCGTACGTACGTGTAGATCAATTATCTGGAGGGCAACAGCAACGCGTTGCTTTGGCAAGAACACTAGCACAGAACCCGGGGATTATTCTAGCAGATGAACCAGTAGCTTCATTAGATCCGGTTACTGCTAATCAAGTGATGGAAGATTTCAGACGTATTAACCAAGAGATGAATATGACCGTGATTATTAATATTCACCATGTCGAACTAGCACTGGCTTATGCTACACGTGTCATTGGAATACGAGCTGGTGAAGTTGTATATGACGGTCCTTCACAAGAGGTGGATGATCAAGTACTGCAACTTATATACAATGGTCAAGTAGATGAAGGAGGCAGCGGTAGCCATGCTAACGAAGCTGTTTCCATCTAAAACAATAGAATTGCCTAATGGAAAAGTCGTCATCCAAAAACGATCGATGACTCCGATCATATTATTAGTTTTTATAGTGCTGACCTATCTTTCTGTTCAGATTACTGATTTTGACTTGCAAAGATTATTTAAACGAATCAATCAGTTTTTTGTCATTATTCATGAAATGATCCCGCCAACATGGGCTTATATGCCGAAGCTATGGGAACCACTAATTGCTACTATAAAGATGTCTTTATTTGGTTCTGCACTTGGGGCTATTTGTGCATTACCGATCGCAATGTTAGCAGCCAGTAATATTAATCGTAGTCGTTGGATTCCTTCAGTTACAAAATTCCTTTTGAGTATACTGCGAACTTTGCCGACTTTAGTAGTAGCACTGATCGCTACATTTATTTTTGGATTAGGAACAATGGCAGGAACAGTTGCAATATTCTTGTTTACTATTTCTTATATAGGTAAATTGCTGTACGAGCAGATCGAAAATGCAAATATGGGTGCTTATGAGGCGATGAATGCGATGGGTCTGACAACGATTCAATCGTTCCGGTATGCTATACTTCCACAGGTGCTACCTAACTATCTATCGACATCATTGTTCTGTTTCGAGGGGAATGTTCGGTATGCCTCTATATTAGGATACGTTGGTGCAGGTGGAATTGGTTTATTGTTAGCTGAGAGTCTTGGCTGGAGAAACTATGCCAACGTGGGGATGATTTTGTTGATGCTCGTATGTACTGTTTTCGTGATTGAAACGATTAGTGAATATTTTCGAAAGAAATTGATGTAGGTGAAGAAATGATGAATGCTATAGATAAACAGTTACAACAAGCCACAAACCGCCATCTGCCTAATTTTCTAATCACTGTGATTGTCCTCATTATTTTTGTGTGGTCAACATCAGCAGTGCAATTGGATAACGTAACAGCAAATGGATTGTCGATTGCGAAAAACATTTTATTAGGGCTAGTTCAACCAGATACGGAATTCTTGTTTAATTTGACTACAGGTGGGGTCTTATATTTATTGCTTGAAACTATGGCCATCGCCTTTTTAGGAACCATTGTTGGGGCGGTGCTAGCTATTCCACTTGCTTTTCTCTCTGCATCTAATATTGTGCCGAAGCCAGTAGCCTTTGTGATCCGCTTCTTATTAATTGTCATCCGCACAATTCCACCTATCGTGTATGGATTAATGTTCATTCGCGTCACCGGGCAAGGTCCTTTTACAGGTGTGCTTACCATATCTCTTACCAGCGTCGGTATGTTATCAAAGCTATATGTTGATGTTATTGAAGATTTAGATACATCTGTGCTTGAATCTATGGAATCCATTGGTTGCACGACTATCGAGAAGATTCGCTATGGTATTCTCCCTCAGTTGTCAGCAATGTTCATGTCCATCGTTATTTATCGCTTTGATATGAATCTGCGTGATGCTGCTATTCTCGGATTAGTTGGAGGCGGTGGGATAGGTGCCCCACTTATTTTTGCGATGAATGCTTATCGCTGGTCGGAAGTAGGATCTATTCTAATTGGCCTTATCGCACTTATTTTAATAGTGGAAGTTGTATCGAATAAAGTTCGCAGTAAATTAGTAAAAGGTTAATAGGAACCGTTCCATGGGTTTATCGTTATTTGATTGATGGTCTATATCCAGCCTCAGTTTCCTTCTGAATGGCAATTCACACAGAGAGACTTCTCATGAGTTCATTGAACTTGTGAGAAGTCTCTTTGTGTTGCTTGGTAATAACCACGTGCTCTACGAGCAAATATCATAAGTAACAGAAAACTGCCCTAGACATATATTTAGTATTACATGAGTCTCTAATTTCTAACTCATTTTGTGTTGCTGATTCTCAATGTTGAACTATGAATAAAAGGGAGGATTTACAATCGTGGATAATAATTCGGAGGAACTTAAGAAGTTGACACTCTGTATGATCGTACGAAATGAAGAGGAAAGACTTGCGCAATGCTTGAAGAGTGTTAGGGCTGTAGTCGATGAGATTATTATTGTCGATACAGGTTCAGAGGATCGGACGAAAGAAATTGCCCTGAGTTTCAATGCTTCAGTCTATTCTTACGAGTGGAATGATGACTTCGCGGCTGCACGTAATTATGGTCTAGAGAAGAGCACAGGAGATTGGGTGCTCTGGCTTGATGCTGATGAAGAAGTGGAGGGAGAAAGTGTTGAATTATTACGAAATGTGTTAAAAGAAGATAAGTATTGGTTGGGTAGTGTACAAATCATCAACTATTATGGTCCTCTTCCAGCTAGCTATAATCAGTCGCACTTGCTAGCACAGTATCGGCTCTTCCGTAATAATTCTAATCTCCGCTTTCGTAATGCCGTTCATGAGCAATTAGATATATCCAAATTAGGTTTAACTAAACAATCAGTTATTACACTTCCTGTCAATATTCATCATTATGGTTATATGGACCATGAGGTAGAGATTAAAGGGAAGTTTGAGCGGAATTTACGTCTATTGGAGAAAGAGAAGCAACAGAAGGATTATGATCCTTGGATCGATTATCATATCGGTAGCGAACTTTATCGTTCAGGAGAACTTGTTCAGGCCTTCGAGTCTGTGAACACGTCTATTCGACGCTTTTTAGAAAAAAAGTCCATGCCACCTTCCCTATTGTATAAATTAAAATACTCTATCCTGCTTGCACTCGGTAGTTATGAAGGAGCCAAAGATGGAATAAATTTTGCAATTCAACTGTATCCCGACTATGTGGATTTGCACTTCTACAGAGGGATTATCTATATGCAATCTAAGGAGTACGCGAAAGCGTTGGTATCCTTTAATCACTGTTTGGAACTGAAGGAGGTAAATACGGCACATTTAATTATGGTTGGTGTAGGTAGCTTCTATGCTCATTATTATATTGGAGTCTGTCACCAAAATCTGAAGAACTATGAAGAAGCTAAGGATGCCTATTTGAAAGTCCTTGAATTGTTACCAGATCATAGAGATGCACATGAAGCCCTTAAGTTAATAGAAGGATCTTCTGCAACAACTTTCGGAGCCATTGGAGAGTAGAAACAGGTAGGATAGTCCAATCCCTTTCATAGTGAATTCATATACTGGATGTAGATATTGAACTAATATTGTTCGTATATCATACGTGATGAATGAAAAAAGGGAAGGAGTGTATTGTAAAATGTCGCAAGCTAATATCCCTAATATTACACCTGAAATTACAGTAACACGTGATGATGCAATAAATCTAATATTAGCTTCTATTGCAATGCAGGAGCTAGGTCTTAGCCATATTCTTAACGCAGAAGCAGAAAAAATTCAGTATGCATTGGGAACGTTGTCTGGCGGAGGTGTTACGCCTGCACCAACATTTGAGGAAATTATAACATTGAATTGTAATGTGAAGGAAATGCTAGAAGAGGTTACGAAGACAGAATTTATTCTCCAAAACAAGCTGGATTCACTCAAAAAGTTTGTTTCTCCGGGTAGGGGAGCAACAGGACCAGTGGGTCCAACAGGACCAGTCGGTCCTACTGGACCGGGTGCAGGTGCGACAGGTGCGACAGGCGCAACGGGTCTCGCTGGACCACGAGGACCTGAAGGTCCTGAAGGTCCTGAAGGTCCTGAAGGTCCTGAAGGTCCTGAAGGTCCTGAAGGCCCACATGGTGTAGGTCGAGCGGGCCCTCCGGGCCATTCGGGCCATCGGGGCCATCGGGGTCCACCAGGACCCCGAGGGCGTACGGTGTATGTCAGAGCTAAAAGGCGTAGAAAAGGAGTAACTTGCAAAAATGAGGCGCTAGTCCATGCCGTTATTTGCAATCGACAATCTAGATGCAATGTCCCGAAGATCACCAAAATTCTCCGTAAAAAGGGTATTCGCATATCGAAGAAAACAGTAGCACGTATTATTAAAATACTTGCAGCAAAAAAATGTAAGGTACCAAAAAAAAGAAAAGCACCGAATAGATGCAAAAGAAAAGTAATTTGCAAGCTGAAATGCTAAATCGATATAGTGCAGAACATTAAGATTCTTCTAACACTATAAAAAATAATTAACTGTTGGCATTAATAATGATAATCTAGCAGGTTCCGCAGTATGGGAACCTGCTTATTCCTGTTGGGCACAGTATTGTATAAGCGGCTCATATAGGCTGTGTCATTAGCATTTCCATTTATATAAATAGGTGTATCGATCAGTCCCATTACTTCTGTAATACATACATTATGTTATTAAACTAAAGGAGGAGGGTTCATTGTCACAAGCTAATATTCCGAATATCACTCCATCCATATCATTAACCAGAGACGATGCAATCAACTTAATATTGACTTCTATTGCGATGGAGGAATTAGGGCTCGCTCATATTATTAATGCAGAAGGAGAGAAAATTCAATATATACTTGGTTCTCTACCAGGCGTCTCTTCACCAGCCGCAACACTAAGTGATGTATTGAACATGAACAACAGTGTTAGAGAAACACTTCGCGAAATAGGAAAAAAGGAATGGATTCTTACGGATAAATTAGATCTTATATTACGAGCAATTCAAGAGTGAATAACTAAAGTAGTCTAGTATCCAAGAAGACACCTTCCCCATTATGAAAAAAAGCACAAACAACAGAATGATCGATTTCATATGATAGAGCATTCCACAAGTAAAGGAGTTGTAAATATGTCACAAGCTAATATTCCGAATATTACTCCCAGCATTTCAGTAACACGTGAAGAGGCAATAACGTTGCTACTATCATCAATAGCGATGGAGGAATTAGGACTGAGTCACATTATTAATGCAGAGGGGGAGAAGCTACAATACGTTCTGGGGACATTACCTGGTATTACTGGCCCTGGAGCAACGATAGCAGATCTTTTAAGTGTAAATGAAAGTGTACGTGATACACTAAGAGAAACGATTAAAAAGGAATGGATCTTAACGAATAAGTTAGAAGCCGTTCTGTCTGCTCCTACATTGTTGGGACCAACAGGACCTACAGGATCTACAGGTCCATTTGGAGGACCGACAGGACCAACAGGACCTACGGGTTCAACAGGACCAACAGGACCAACAGGTCCAACTGGAGAATTTGATCCACAAGAGCCTTTGTTCTTTGTTGAAGGTCCGCTGGGTGATGTGGCAACGGTATTAGTGGGTGAAACATTATCCTTTGTATCTACGACGTTAGATATTGAGGTTACTCAAGGTTCTGCAATCGTCGCTATTAATATACCAACAGTTCCAACAGGAGCAACTGGAGCAACAGGTGCAAGAGGAGCAACGGGAGCAGATGGAGCAACAGGAGCAGATGGGGCAACAGGTGCAGACGGAGCAACAGGTGCAACCGGAGTAGACGGGGCAACAGGTGCAACCGGAGTAGACGGGGCAACAGGTGCAACCGGAGCAGACGGAGCAACAGGTGCAACCGGAGCAGACGGAGCAACAGGTGCAACCGGAGTAGACGGAGCCACAGGTGCAACCGGAGCAGACGGAGCAACAGGAGCAACCGGAGTAGACGGAGCAACAGGTGCAACCGGAGCAGACGGAGCCACAGGTGCAACCGGAGTAGACGGAGCAACAGGTGCAACCGGAGCAGACGGAGCCACAGGTGCAACCGGAGCAGACGGAGCAACAGGTGCAACCGGAGCAGACGGAGCAACAGGTGCAACCGGAGCAGACGGAGCAACAGGTGCAACCGGAGCAGACGGAGCCACAGGTGCAACCGGAGCAGACGGAGCCACAGGTGCAACCGGAGCAGACGGAGCAACAGGAGCAACCGGAGTAGACGGAGCCACAGGTGCAACCGGAGCAGACGGAGCCACAGGTGCAACCGGAGCAGACGGAGCCACAGGTGCAACCGGAGCAGACGGAGCAACAGGTGCAACCGGAGCAGACGGAGCCACAGGTGCAACCGGAGTAGACGGAGCAACAGGAGCAACCGGAGTAGACGGAGCCACAGGTGCAACCGGAGTAGACGGAGCAACAGGTGCAACCGGAGCAGACGGAGCCACAGGTGCAACCGGAGTAGACGGAGCAACTGGAGCAACCGGAGTAGACGGAGCCACAGGTGCAACCGGAGTAGACGGAGCAACAGGTGCGACCGGAGTAGACGGAGCCACAGGTGCAACCGGAGTAGACGGAGCAACAGGTGCGACCGGAGTAGACGGAGCAACAGGTGCAACCGGAGTAGACGGAGCAACAGGTGCGACCGGAGTAGACGGAGCAACAGGTGCAACCGGAGTAGACGGAGCAACAGGTGCAACCGGAGTAGACGGAGCAACAGGTGCGACCGGAGTAGACGGAGGAACAGGTGCAACCGGAGTAGACGGAGCAACCGGAGCGACCGGAGTAGACGGAGCAACAGGTGCAACCGGAGTAGACGGAGCAACAGGTGCAACCGGAGTAGACGGAGCAACAGGTGCAACTGGTGATACAGGAGCAACTGGAGTAACAGGAGCAACTGGAGCAACTGGAGTAACTGGAGTAACTGGTGAAACAGGAGCAACAGGAGTAACGGGAGTAACGGGTGTAACAGGAGTAACAGGAGCAACTGGAGTAACAGGAGTAACTGGTGATACAGGAGCAACAGGAGTAACTGGAGCGACAGGGGCGACTGGTGATACAGGAGCAACAGGAGTAACAGGAGTAACAGGAGTAACTGGAGTTACTGGTGTCACAGGATCCAGCGCAATTATTCCATTCGCTTCCGGTATCCCTGTAATATTAACATCTATTGTAGGGGGGCTTGCTGGTACACCTAGTCTTATTGGGTTCGGAAGCTCTGCACCAAGTCTTAGTGTATTGGGCGCGACAATTGATCTTACTGGAGCTGCGGGTACGCTTCTGAACTTTGCATTCTCTTTACCACGTGCTGGAACGATTACTTCTATTGCTGCGTATTTCAGTGTAACAGCTGCACTTGCTCTGGTGGGTTCAACCGTATCCATTAATGCACAGTTGTACAGTTCTACGACACCTGATAACACTTTCTCTCCAATTGCAGGTACTCTCGTAACGTTAGCACCTGCTCTTACCGGAGTTATCGCGCTTGGAGCCGTCTCGAACGGTATCGTAACTGGGTTGGCAATACCGGTAACAGCGGAGACACGGTTATTGTTAGTATTCACAACGACAGCTGCCGGACTATCCTTAGTAAATACTGTCGCAGGATATGCAAGTGCGGGTATCGCAATAAGTTAAGTAAGGGAAATGACTAAAGTTCATTATCAAGTATGAAACGTTTTTAATTTGCTGAAGACATGATTTAAATTTAAAAGGCGATATTTCGTTCGAAATTGAACGGAATATCACCTTTTTTTTTACTTTGATTCTTCATGAGTGTAATGATTCGCTTGAGATTAACAGGAAATATTGCTATGACACCTTGTTTATCTCTTTAAAATCATCTCTATCAATTTTCGCCGAGAGGACTCCCACTTCTATAAGTGGCGAGGTGAATCGGCGACCTCCTGAATAATCCCACAAGATATTCTTCCTTTACTAAATCTTAAAAGGTATAATAAGAATAGAACGTATATTCGTATTATATAAGTTGGAAGGGGGTGAAGCTTTGTCAGATTCAAAGCCAATGTACAGAACCTATCAAGTGTGGATTAAGCCAGGTCATCGCTTGTTTTCGTACCTCGATCAAGCATGTCAGGATGCCAAGAACCTGTATAACACGACCAATTTTTACATCCGACAGATCGTTACCGCTTTTGGGAAGAATGAGCAGCTTCAGCCGTTGCAACAGCAAGTTCTGGACACGCTGGCATCACATATTGACGTCATGAACGAACGACGAAGTGAAAAGAATCGTTCCCATCCGTTCAAGCTACCGTCGCAAGAAATTCCCTTTGTTCATTACAACTTCTTGGACGCTTTGTTCAAGGTGATGAATCAAATCGATTATCGGGCGCTCCCGACGCAGTGCAGTCAGGGAATCATGAAGGTGGTGTTCCAAAACTGGAAGGCCTTTTTTGCTAGCATCAAGGATTACCGTCAGCATCCTGAGAAGTACAATGGCAAGCCTAATATTCCGGGGTACGCCCGGAATAGGGTGAAGGAAGTCATGTTCTCCACTCAAGATTGTGTAATCAAAGAACGTAAGTTTCTTAAGTTTCCAAAGACCAAGCTGCAACTGAACATCGGTAAGCTGGGTTGTACCAACGGACAACTGATGCAAGTGCGTGTCGTCCCAAGCCATGGACAATACGTGGTCGAAATGATCTTCGCTTATCTGATCGAAAAGAAGGGAGTGGCACAAGAACACGTGTTGGCCATTGATCTTGGCGTCAACAATCTTACAACCATTGTCACGACGACCGGAGCGAAACCGCTCATCGTGAAGGGTAAGATCGTTAAATCGATCAATCAGTATTACAACAAGATGAAAGCGCACTATACTGGCATTCTTCGTCAGGGCAAGGAACCACGCGAAGGAGCGTATACGTCCAGACGATTAGAACGGCTTCATCTGAAACGCCACCGTAGGATCAAAGACTTGTTCCACAAGGTAAGTCATCAGATTATTAAGTTGGCAGTGGAGCACAACATTGGTACGATTGTCATTGGCCATAACGATGGATGGAAGCAAGCCCCAGGAATAGGACGGCGAAACAATCAGTCCTTCAGTCATATTCCCCATCAGATGCTCATCAAGATGATCGAGTATAAGGCAATAGAACATGAAATAGTCGTTATCCTGACGGAAGAGGCGTATACCTCGAAAGCCAGCTTCTTTGATCAAGACCCGTTGCCGAGTTATGGAGAAGAGGGTAGATGGGTATTCTCAGGCAAGCGGATATATCGCGGTCTGTATAAGAACTCGAAAGGCTTGATTCATGCCGATGTCAACGGCGCAGCCAACATTATGCGAAAAGTATTCCCAAACGTATCCGCCAAAGGAGCGAATGGGATAGAGGGGTTGGATGGTAACCAGACCATCAACGTGTCAACTCCCCTGGTGTTAAACATCCTGAAATAAGTTGGATGATACATCAGAAACCCCCACTTCAACCGAAGCGACAGCGTTGGTAAGTGGTGGGAGTATTCATTCTGAAATACCTCTTGTTATTTATGTTCTAGCGATTTGCTGATTACAGAATAGGTTTACTTTTCGCTCATTCTTTATTAGACTTAGCTCTATTTCTGGAGAAACTAATACTTCTGGCGCAATAATTGCAGTTATCCATGGTGATACTAATGTTCCGCTTCCAGATGATCATATTTCAAACGGAATAACAGTTAATGGAGCGAGTACAATCATTACAATCCCAACTGCCGGAACGTATATGATATCTTATCAAATCAACCTGACGGCAGCTTTAGCTGTAAACTCACAGCTTCTAATTAATGGTACAGCATTGACGCCTTCGATTGTCAATCGACTCCTAAACTTATCAAAATTTAATAATACCGTTATAACGGTTCTTAAAAATATTAAAAAAACGTATGTTCTGTCATAAGAACATACGTCTTTTTTCTGCCACGAGAATAGGATGAATCTTATGGTTTAGTTAAAGACTCGAACCTCAAAGATAGATGCATGTAAACTGTCAGATGGTCCATTGTTCTGAAAAAGGGCTCACTCTTCTCTCTATGGCTGTATAAACTGTAGTATGCATTGCTTCTTTCGCTTAGTTGTTCAGATTTACCTGGTGAGCAATCGTTACGTACGGTTCAATGTGATGAACAATTAGGTTAGCTGGATTAAGAAGAGAAGAGTATGAGGGAATGCTGCAACTTTTATCCGATGATTCCAAGGTGATTAAGGCTTCTATATGGTTCCAAACACAAGTCAGCTTGTTAAGGAAGGACAGCAAGGAGGAGAAGCAGATAGCAATGGTGACTATAAGCTTATGTATGATCGTACGAGATGAAGAAGCTACAATTGAGCGATGTTTAAAATCTGTGGTAGGGATTGTGGATGAGATCAATATTATCGACACGGGATCTGTTGATCGAACTAAAGAAATCGTAGGGAAGTATACGGATCGTATTTTCGATTATGAATGGATTGACAACTTCGGTGATGCTCGTAACTATTCATTCTCGAAAGCAACGAAGGATTTTGTATTATGGTTGGATGCTGATGATGTCATTGAAGAAGTCGACCGCAAGAGGTTCAGTAAGCTTAAGAAAAAGTTAACTAATCAATATGATCGTGTGACGATGCCATACTTACTTTCTTTTGATACGAATGGGAAGCCGTCCTCGAGCTTGCGTCGTAATCGTCTTGTACGTAGAGCATGCGGATTCCAATGGATTGGTCCGGTACATGAATACTTGAGTGTTTTCGGCCCATCTCTAGATAGTGATGTGTGCATTACGCATCGGAAGGAGAAGACCTATACAGATCGAAATTTACGGATCTATCAGCAAAGATTGAATGCTGGGGAAGAGTTCTCGACGCGTGATCTTTATTATTATGCGAACGAGTTAAAAGACCACCAAATGTACGACAAGGCAGTCATATTTTACGATAAAATGCTTCGAACAAAAGAGGGCTGGATCGAAGATAATATTCAAGCATGTCTGAAAATGGCATATTGTTATAATATGTTGGGCAATACAGATGAACAATTTATATCCCTAGCTAGAGTGCTGTGTTATGAGAAACCACGTGCGGAGGTTTCCTGTGAATTCGGCAATTATTTCTTTGCAGAGAAGCAATACGATACAGCAATTTACTGGTATGTGCAGGCAACTGAGGTTGAGAATGTTGCTAGGTTGGGTATAACCAATAGTTCTTCTTCTACTTGGTATCCTCATCTTCAATTATGTTTATGTTACGACCGTTTGAAGCAATATGAGAAAGCATATCAACATAATGAGAAGGCTGCCGCATTTCATCCTACTCATCCTAGTATGATTTATAATCGCAAATACTTTAGAGATACTCATAAGATAGGAGATCCGTCATGACACACAAGACTAGCATCATTATTCTGACTCACAATCAATTACCCATTACTCAAATGTGTTTGTCTAGCATTCGATATTATACAGATGAGCCTTATGAACTGATTGTTGTAGATAACGGATCAACAGATGATACTGTCGACTATTTAAAGAGCCAAGCAGATGTGAAATCTATATTCAATAATATTAATCTTGGATTTGCCAAAGGCTGTAATCAGGGAATAGAAGTAGCGACTGGAGATACCATACTCTTCTTAAATAATGATACAATCGTAACTCCGAACTGGCTGACGGCTATGTTGAGGGTGTTATATGGGGATGACGATATCGGGGCTGTCGGACCTGTTACGAATTATGCGAGTGGACAACAGAAAATTGCCGTTGGATATGATGAGTTAACAGGATTGAATGCTTTTGCCCATGAACATGTAACACGTCATGCGGGATATTCATTTGATGTTCGCAGGATTATCGGTTTTTGCATGTTGTTTAAACGTACAATAATTGAAGAGGTTGGTGGGTTCGACGAACGTTATGGGCTGGGAAACTACGAGGATGATGATATGTGCCTGAGGGTGTTGAATCGGGGGTATCGATTAAGAGTTGTTTACGACTCATATATTCATCATTTTGGACATATGACAACAAAAATATTACAGAATGCGAATCTTGGTGGTTTGCTTGTGATCAATCGGGAAAAGGCAAGGGAAAAGTGGGGTCAGGACATTCACTCGCTGATTTATAAAGATCCGGTAGCGATCACGCTTATCCTTCCCATAGATGAGCATACCGTTGACCATGTAGAAGTCATACTTTCTCAAATTCAGCAGATGGCTGAAGAAATCATTGTGTTGGATAGGGGGGCAGAAGCTAGTGTATTAGCAAAAGTACTGGAGTTAACGAGTAAGGTTGTTAAATCGGGAACGGATACGCCTGAAGTATGGTGGTCTCGCATTGTTGCAGAATCAACGAAGAAGTTTCTATTCTGGATGAAACCTGAGGAGTACATGTCAGCTGATGAACGGAGAAAATTATCAGGAATAAAACTATTTCTTCATGATCAGGTGGATGCTGTCTCGATCCAATTACAATTGGAGGGTGATGAAGCAACAGCAGAAGGTGAGTCATCGATTGTGCGGCGGAATCGGATTGTGCGGCGGGATGCAGCATTTCAATGGGATGATGTGAATGATGAATTTCTACTTGAATCGGAAGGACATGTAGAATCTAGTGACATACTTATTACCTATTAATTAATATAGAGTGCTTGAGGGAAATTAATTTAATTATCAACTGAAAGGCGAACCGGTATCCTATAGGTTCGCCTTTTCGGTTCGCAATGTTCTGCTAGCTTCAGACTAATCTAATAATGTCACCTATTTATTCCTACCTTAATCCCCATTTTCATACTAACGATGAACCCGATCATTATTCGTGGCATATAAATGAAAGTATGAAGAATGAATTGGCCTAGGAGGATTAAATACATGACAGAATCAGCACGAGATATTCGGGAACAAATATTGGAGTTAGCTGTTGAATATTATGCTACCAAGTGGCCAGAGAAAGCTTATCGGCGTGGAGTCGATTATATTCCGGTCAGTGGCAAAGTATTCGATAGTTCGGAAGTAGTGAATCTGCTTGATGCGTCACTTGATTTCACTTTAACGTCAGAACGTTACGGTCGCAAATTCGAGCGAGAATTCGCTAAATTCATGCAGTGTAAATATGCTCTACTAACGAATTCAGGGTCCAGCGCCAATTTACTCGCATTCTCTGCATTAACCTCTCCACAGCTTGGTGAACGTCGGCTGCTGCCAGGAGATGAAGTGATCACTGTAGCGGCAGGATTTCCAACAACTGTTAATCCGATTTTGCAGTGTGGCATGATCCCTGTATTCCTTGATGTAGAACTCCCTACTTATAATATCGATATTACATTATTGGAGGAGGCCATTGGAGAGAAAACAAAGGCGATCCTCATCGCACATACCCTCGGAAATCCATATCGAGTAGATGAAGTGAAACGACTAGCAGATAAGTATAATTTATGGCTAATTGAAGATTGTTGTGATGCTGTTGGAACGAAATATAAGGGGCAACAGGTTGGAACATTCGGTGATTTAGCCACTGTCAGCTTCTATCCTGCTCACCATATTACGATGGGTGAAGGAGGAGCCGTTCTAACAGCTTCGCCTAAACTTAAGAAAATCGTAGAATCGTTCCGGGATTGGGGTAGGGATTGCTGGTGTAATCCCGGGAAGGACAATACATGCGGGAAGCGGTTTGGTTGGCAACTAGGAGATCTCCCTTATGGATACGATCATAAATATACGTACAGTCATATTGGCTATAATCTCAAGATTACTGATATGCAAGCAGCTATTGGTGTGGCGCAGTTACAGAAATTACCTGATTTTATTGCCAAGAGAAGGTCCAATTTTGATTTCCTGAAGGAAGAGCTAAAGTCATTAGCCGATGTACTGATCTTACCGGAAGCCACTGCGGGCAGTGAACCTTCCTGGTTCGGATTTCCCATTACAGTGAGGGCTCAGGCACCTCTTTCACGAAATGAACTTGTTCAAGAACTAGAAAAATTACGGATTGGGACTCGCTTGTTATTTGCAGGTAATATTTTACGTCAGCCGGCATATAAGAACATCCCACATCGCATTGTTGGCACGTTGCATAATACCGACCAAATCATGAATGATACATTTTGGATAGGTTTATACCCAGGGCTAACGTTAGATATGCTTCAATACGTCGTTGATAGTATTTATCACCTGTTGAAGGGAAGGGTTCTATGAAAGTTGTTATTCTGGCAGGAGGTTATGGAACGAGAATCAGTGAAGAGACATATTTGAAGCCGAAGCCGATGATCGAGATTGGCGATAAACCACTGCTCTGGCATGTCATGAAAATCTATTCGTATTATGGATACCAGGATTTCATCATATGTCTCGGTTACAAGGGGAATGTCATTAAAGAATACTTTGCACATTATTATTTGTATGGCTCTGATGTAACGATTGATTTCGGACATTCCAATACGAACGAAGTCACTGTACACAATCGCTATCTGGATCCATGGAAGGTGACGTTAGTGGATACGGGACAAGATACGATGACGGGAGGGCGGATTAAACGCATACAGAAATATGTGGGCGATGAAGCTTTTATGCTGACATATGGAGACGGCTTATCGGATATTGATATTGGAGAACTTGTCAAATTCCATGATGCACATGGTAAACAGGCAACCGTTACAGCTACACAGCCGACAGGACGGTTTGGAGCATTAGAATTGACGGATGAGCAACAGGTGCTCGGATTCCAGGAGAAGCCACAGGGTGATGGAGGTTGGGTGAATGGAGGTTTCTTTATGCTCGAGCCAACGATCTTCGATCTAATCGATAAGGATAGCACGGTGTGGGAACGAGAACCGCTTGAGGCGCTCGCTAAATCTGGTGAGCTAATGGCCTTCAAACATCACGGATTCTGGCATCCGATGGATACTTTACGTGATAAAAATTATTTAGAAGATCTGTGGAAATCCGGTAAAGGATGCTGGAATAAGGGCTAAGGGGGTGAGTGCGTTGAGTCATTCTTTCTGGAATGGAAAAAGAGTGATGATTACGGGGCATACAGGATTTAAAGGAAGCTGGCTATGCTTATGGCTGCATACATTGGGGGCACAAATAACTGGTTATGGATTGAATCCGAGAAATTCCCCTAGTATGTTCGAGTTAGCAAGTATTCAAGATATTTGTCGTTCAGTTATTGCTGATATTCGAGATTATGACTCATTACTCCGCACGATCAATGAAGTGAAGCCAGAGATTATTATTCATATGGCTGCACAGCCGCTTGTTCGCTATTCTTATACCCATCCTGTTGAAACGTATGAGGTAAATACACTTGGAACGGTCTATCTCCTTGAAGCAGTACGCTCTGCTACAACAAGCGGAATAAACATCCAGGCAGTACTTAATGTGACTACAGATAAATGCTATGAGAATCAAGAGTGGGCATGGGGTTACCGCGAGAATGATCCATTAGGAGGATATGATCCTTATTCCAATAGTAAAGCCTGTTCAGAGCTGGTAACTTCTGCTTTTCGTAAAAGTTATTTTCACCCTAGCAACTACGATGTGCATGGTGTGAGCATTGCTACGGCTAGAGCGGGTAATGTCATTGGTGGTGGAGACTGGTCAGAGGACCGAATCGTTCCGGACTGTATCCGTGCTTTATTGTCTGGAAATAGATTACCCGTCCGCTATCCTGAGGCGATCCGACCCTGGCAGCATGTGCTTGAGCCATTGCAGGGCTACATGTTACTTATTCAGAGGATGGTGGAGCAAGGAGAGAAGTATGCTGATGCATGGAATTTTGGACCAAGCGAAGACAGTGTTCGGAATGTGAATTGGTTAGTCAAGACATTAGGAGCGTTATGGGGCGAACCTGATTTTTATGAAATCCAGAGTGGAATAACTCTCCATGAGACTTCTACACTTAGGCTGGATAGTACAAGAGCCAAGCAGGATATAGGATGGCAGCCTAAATGGGACGTGGATCAGGCGCTTACTGGAACAGTAGAATGGTATAAGGCTTATCAGAGACAAGAAGAGATGAGGAATGTAACCTTAGAACAGATCAAGGCTTATATGTTAAAGGATGCCTAGGGATATGAACGGAGGGTTTCAATTGAAATTGTCTGATTACGTCATTGATTTTATTAGTAAGCAAGGAGTGCATCATATCTTCGAGATGACTGGAGGAGCAATCGTTCATCTACTTGACTCGACGATCGAACAACAGGATATGTCATGTGTGTCTGTTCATCATGAGCAGGCAGCTGCATTTGCTGCGGAAGGCTATAGCCGGATTAACGGTAAGCTGGGAGTAGCGATGGGGACGAGTGGGCCAGGAGCGCTTAATTTGATTACAGGTATCGGCAGCTGTTATTTTGATTCGATTCCCTGTTTATTCGTTACAGGACAGGTTAATACGTATGAATATAAGTTTGATAAGCCAGTAAGGCAGATTGGATTCCAAGAAACAGATATTGTAAGTATCGTCACACCCATTACGAAGACGGCAGTGATGATTACGGATGCTGGTCAAATTCGATATCAATTGGAGAGAGCAGTATTCATCGCCCAACATGGTCGCCCTGGACCTGTCCTACTCGATATTCCAATGAACATTCAACGAGCTCAGATTGAACCCGATCTGCTGGAAAGCTTCTTCGATAGTGAGGAATATCGTAGATATACTAATTTTAATACAGCTTGTCAGATCGAGGAGATTGAAGAAGTCATTACTTTGTTAGAGAAGGCTGAACGACCGATTGTTCTTGTTGGTGGGGGAGTAAGGGCGGCTGATGCGGTCAAGGAACTTAGGGAATTCATTGAGTTAACTGATATTCCAGTCGTGAGTTCATTAATGGGCTTAGATGTTCTTCCAGCAAGGCATTCTTCGACTATGGGATTGATCGGGTCGTATGGTAATCGTTATAGCAATCTTGCCTTAGCGAACTGTGATGTATTGCTTGTATTAGGTTCTCGACTAGATACCCGGCAGACGGGGACAAGACCACAGACATTTGCCCGCGGAGCGAAGAAAATTCATGTGGATATAGAAGCCGTGGAGTTGAACGCAAAGGTACAGGTTGATCTGGGCATTCATGCGGATGTGAAGCAATTCCTATTTGATATTACCAAAGCTTTATTTGGAAGAAAGTTACCTAATTACGAACCATGGGCAGCGATAATTCGTGATCATAAGGTGAAATATCCAAGTGGTGATTCAATAGTTAATCACAATGTGATTGATCCCAACCAATTTATAGAATTATTGTCTTCACGGTGCGCTGAGGGGGATGTGATTGTACTGGATGTCGGTCAGCATCAGATGTGGGCCAGCCAATCATTTCAACTGCTCGAAGGTCAGCGTCTGCTGAATGCTGGAGGGATGGGCGCTATGGGATTCGCACTTCCCGCAGCTATCGGTGCCGCAATGGCAGCTCCGAATGCCAGAATCATTGTTATTGCTGGAGATGGGGGGATACAGCTTAATATTCAGGAATTGCATACCATTGAACAGAATCATCTTAATATTAAAGTGTTCGTGATGAATAACAGAAATCTTGGTATGGTTCGGCAATTTCAGGATATGTACTTCGACGGTCGCCAGCAATCTACCGTGGAAGGATACGGATGTCCTGATTTGGTCAAGGTAGCAGAAGCTTACGGTATTCCAGGAACTAGAATAGCCAATATGTCTGAAGCTACGAAGAAGATTGATCTAGCACTGCGCAGTAAAGGAAGTTATTTCGTAGAAGTAATGCTTGATATAAATACGAATGTGAATCCGAAGTTAGTCGTAAATAGACCTATTGAAGATATGTCGCCTTTACTTCCGAGGGAACAATTAAGAAAGGAAATGTTGATCGATATGCTTGATGAGTAAGGAGTAAGGAGTAAGGAGTAAGGAGAGGATGGAGGATAACGATGGGATGGATAGGCATGGAGACGGCAGCGCTCTTTAATCGATTTGGCTTGAATAGTCATGTTGAGGAAGGAGGCCAATCGGTTAATCCGGCTGGAATAGCGATCGGAAGCAATGTTTATATACGCTCACGATATTGGTTCAATGTGATTGATCCACATATCGGCGATATGCCGAAGATCATTATCGGTGATGGTTGTCAATGCAATCTAGGACTTATTCTATCAGCAGTAAATCGGATAGAGTTGGAGCCTAACGTACTTATCGGACCGAATGTCTATATTTCTGATACGGATCATCAATATCGAGAAGTGGGAATCCCGGTACTATCCCAAGGCATCACGACACGATCGGATCAAGTGATCATTGGCGAAGGAGCATGGATCGGCGCGAACGCGGTGATTGTAGGACATGTTAAAATTGGCAAAGGGAGTGTAGTCTCGGCGAATTCTGTAGTCGTCCGCGATGTACCTGATTATTGCGTCGTTGGAGGAGCGCCTGCGAAAGTTCTTAAGGTATATCAACCAGCAACGAATGAATGGGTAAGAACTAATAACCAACAAGAGGTAGAACAACTACTTAAGCAAAGAAAAGAAGAACCCCTGCTCTCCATCTGTATTCCTACGTATAACCGAGCTACGGATCTGGAGAAATGTCTGACGTCCATCTATTCACAGATCGGCCATTGCGATCTATTCGAAGTATGTATATCAGATAATGCATCTGATGATTCGACTCCATTAGTAGTTGAACGATTTCGTAAAAAGTATAACAATTTGAAATATCAACGAAATGAAACGAATATCGGAGCTGATCGTAACATTCAGCATGTACTTGGACAGGGCAGAGGGAAATTCCTAAAGCTTCAGGGTGATGATGATTTTTTTGTGGAGAATACACTAATTCCATTGTTACATGTGCTGTATAAATATCATGACTATGCGGTGTTCCATATTGATCTATTGAAAGGAGGTTACTGGGTCGATACGGGAGAAGGACTTGCGGAATATCTTAAGGCCTCATCTATATCCGGTACCTTTATTTCATCCATGATCTTACAGCGTGATGCTTGGCTCGCACTTGAGGATAAGTCGAAATATATAGATTCTTCGTTTAATCAGCTCTATTGGCAGTATGCAATACTCGCACAGCATCCGAAATTCTGCATTATTCATCGCTCGATGTTTACCTATGCTGGTAACGATCCGATTGGTTATAATTTTGGGCGGGTATTTATTGAGAGTTATCAAAGAATTCTACAGAGTTTCATCGATAACGGATTAACGGAAGCAGATATAAGAGAAAATAAGAAGAATGTATTCTACAGTTTTATTATTCCTTGGTATACACGTTTCGTTACGACTGATCAGAGTGATAGAATTGAGGGATTCGAACAGTATTTCACAGACTATTATAGCGAGGAAGAGTACTACGAGGAAGCGCTACAACAGTTGAGAGCCATTACTTAAATGATGATCCATCTCATTATTATAAGTGCGAGTTCAAAAAGTAAAATTTTCAGCACCAAGAAGATTGGATGAAGCAAGGGAGTGAGGAGCGGAGCGTAGGCAGTACCTACGTGAGCACCGGAAGGACCGGCTGAATTCAATGTTCGATGTCGAATAAGCTTCTTGGCATACTTCGTGATCAAAAGATGGCTTTTTGAATAACCTCTATAAGTTAAAAGAGGTTTCTCTAAAGTTCTATAAGAACTATGAGAAGCCTCTTTCTGCTTGATAAGTTGTAACGCAGGTCAATGATCCAATCTATATCTCATCAGCGATACCTAGCAAAGCAATACCGAGAATAACAACAATAATAACGGCGTACTGTGCTTTACTCAGCTTCTCTTTGAGGAATATTCGGGAGAGTATCACTGAGAATATACTGTATGAGGCAATGAGTGGCGCTGCGATAATAGCGTTACTAGACATAGCAAACACATAGAAGAACTGTCCGGTTGTTTCTAGAATAGCGGCAAATCCCTTGTCTCGCTCTTTGAATACGTTGAATTTTTCTTTTTTTATGAATTTGAGGTAAATAAATGACAATACGGCACATATGAAAAAGGTAAACTCATAAGCAAGAAGTGCTCCATCTTCACTGATCAGTTTCATCTCATCTAAATAGATCGCATCAGCAAAGGTTCCAAGTCCGTCGATTAAGCTATACAGAATTGGGAAGATAATGGCCATAAAGCCAATTTGGTATTTCTTATCAATCAGCGTAGAACTTGCTCGTAGCGCATTGTTCTCAGCTTTCTTTTCTAATATAGCAATCCCAATAACACCTAAAGTAATAACGACTATACCCAATATTTCAAGCATACCCAGCTCGTGAGTGAAAAATATGAATAATAGTATTGCTGTTATAGCTCCAGATGAATTTTGCACGGGAGATGCGATTGAGAGTTCAATATATCTCAAACCGATATACCCAATTGTCATTGATAAAATATAGAGTGCAGAGACGGGGAAGTATTGGATCATGTTCATAGGATCGAACTTTATTCCTTGAATGAGCATATAAGCTGTACCGTGAATCCCCATGACTAAGCCCACGATAATGACGATCTTAATATGGCTGAAACGATCCCTACTATCAGTACCTTTCTTGTAAAATAGGTCAGCTCCGCCCCAAGCGAAAGCTGTTATTAATGCAAATACAAACCACATGACCATTTCTCCTTGCTAGTATTTTAATGAGATTGATAAGTTATACATTTTACAAACAGACGTAAAGTATAACTTAAATTGTTAGTATGACACAATAACAAAGCTCATGTTATTCAGAAGGTTACAAATGAATTTAGATAGTTAGAGATTATTTCGGGTTTCTGTTGTAGAATAATGATGTATTATTGAATACGCTTGCAAAACTAATAAACATGCATACTTTTCCTAGTGATTTAAAGGAGGAACATGATGAAAAGAGTTCTTATTATCGATGATGAACCCTATGTTCTTGAAGGATTACGATGGATGGTGGATTGGTCAAAGTATGGGTTCGAGCTATGTGGTGAAGCGATGGATGGAGAAGAAGGTTATGAGCTCCTGCATAGTTTGAGCCCTGATTTGGTCATAACGGATATTGATATGCCATACATGAATGGTTTATCACTAATTCAAAAGACGATGAAGGAATGCATAAATATCCCTAAATTTGTGATTTTGAGCGGACATATTAAATTTGATTATGT
This sequence comes from Paenibacillus sp. Y859, assembly GCF_056786405.1. Taxonomy (NCBI): domain Bacteria; kingdom Bacillati; phylum Bacillota; class Bacilli; order Caryophanales; family Paenibacillaceae; genus Paenibacillus; species Paenibacillus sp. Y859. Next base: position 24,621 of record NZ_JBXCIZ010000003.1, read on the forward strand.
ACAGACGGCAATTCGTTATAAGGTATCTCACTATATCCAGAAGCCCATTATGGCAGATGAAGTGGAAGAGGTTCTACATAAGGTTCAACAAGATATGGAAGTGGAACGTAAACAGCTACTTCTTAATCAGGAAATTAAACAGAGGGCATTTACAGCTACGATTTCCCAATGGGTTCGTGGAGAATCTTTGAATGAAATGCCTTCCCATGTTCCTGATTGGCTTGGATTTAAGAAGACTCCCATCTTTAGAATTCTATTGTTAGAATTAGAGAGTGATAAGCATGCCGCACTCAGAAATATTCCTAAATCGGTGATAGAACAGATCGGACAGCAATGCATCATAGAAATAACCTCTTGGTGTAAATGTTCATTGTTCCATGAACCAGATGGTCGGATGGGTGTCTTGTTGGTTGAAGGACCAACGATCCGCAGGATGGTCATAAGTCATCTATCTAAATTAGCTTCGTATGTGAAATCCTCATTTCAACTAGACATTTCGTTCTACATAAGCGGTCAGGGGTATGGACTAACAGAATTACATGAATTATACCAGCAGGCATTGCAAGCTAAGATGATTAGATTAACAGCGAGTAAAGCGGGGATCTTCTTCTTTACTAGCCGAACAAAAGATAGGCTGTGTAATGATACTTTGAATAAGCGCATAGACAAGCTAATAAGTATAGTGAAAGAGGGGCAGTTGGTCGAGCTATCAGAACAGATCGATTTGATTTTTGAAGATTTTAATACTATGGGAGCAGATTATCAGAATATTGTGAATGTTATGGCAATCGTCCGATCCCAGTTAATGAATCTAATGCTGCAATGGAATGCTACAGCCAATATTTGCGATCGAGTATCTTTGATTACCAGGGATACCCCTATATATATTACGCAATTGAAGAGAGAACTTATTGAAGTATGTACCGAAATCGCCTCTGTGCTAGATGTATTGAAGAAAGAGAAGTCAGAGCTTGATCCGATGTATGAAATTATCGAGTATGTGAAATTGAATTATAGTCATAAACTGCAGCTTCAAACACTTGCTCAACAATTCAAAATCAATGTGGTGACCCTTAGTCAATGTTTCAAGAAATATAATGGGATGTCCTTTAACGTCTATATCCATTATTTAAGAATCGAAGAAGCGAAGAGGTTACTACGTCGGACGGATTTAAAGATAGAACATATTGCAAAGAAAGTTGGTTATTCTAATCCGGAATATTTCGTAAAGAAATTTAAAGGTCTAACGGATTGTATCCCGTCAATGTATAAGAAAAATAATGGTTGAGTCTATCAATTTCAGGGAGGATGCGGATGCGGAGACACTCAATTAGAGGATTTACTCATATCATTAATGATATTCCATTGAAATACAAATTCCTAATAATCTACTTATTGTGTGTGTTGATTCCCATTATTGCGATTAACATTCTCTTCTATAAGCAAATTTCACAGAATATTCTACTTCGTGAAGAAGAGAATATAGCAATCTCAATGAATCGAGCAACGAAAGAAGTGACAAGAACGATCGAAGAGTTGGTTGGTCTAAGTTACACGATATCTAGTGATCTAGCATTGTATAAGGCGATAGACCGAATCTATGAGAGTCCAGTGGACTTCTATGAGACCAATGATTTGTTGTTGCGGAATAAACTGAAAGCATATTTACCTGTTCACCCCAATCTACTTGAATTGGGCATATATACGAGCAATGATACGATTGCAAGTGGCGGCGAATATTTCTATTTAGATATACGATTGAAGCAAACGCCATGGTATAAGAAGCTTCAATCCTCTGAGGATCAAGTGTTTGTATATGCTTATACCAATCAAGCACCACTACCTCCGAATAAACCTGCCAGATTGATTAGTATCATCTATAAACTCGATAATTTTAGGGACCTCCGAACATATGAGAAATATTTAAAGATTGATCTTAATATGGATAAATTGAATGATATCTTGATAATCGAGCGGGATTATTTGGATTTTTGGTTGATTGATAATAACAACCGGATTGTCATGTCGAGTCAACAAGGAAATGACATAGCTACCCCTGAAATGCAGATGCTGATGGATGTAACAGATGATGAGACGGTTCGCTTCGAGAGAAGTTTGGGAAGCGCCACTTATATGAAAGGATGGAAATTAATTGGAATGGCAGATCATAATAAAGTGGCAGATACGTTTACACAATCACGCAAATTTATGATTGTACTCATGATTATCAGTACGTTCATACCGACCGTATTAATTATCATTATATTAAGGTCTTATCATGACCGAATGAATAGGCTGACTAGGCAGATGAAAGGGGTAAAGACTGGGCGATTTGATCCGTTACTTCTGCCGGAAGGAAAAGATGAGATAGGTGGACTAATTCACAGCTATAATCTTATGATAGGCAAGATCAATTCACTTATTAACGATGTATATAAATTAGAGATTCAGAAAAAGGACTTAGAACTGGAACGGGTTCGTGCGGAGTTGAATTTCTTACAGAGCCAACTGAATCCACACTTTCTGTTTAATACTTTAAATGCCATGCTGGTAGTTAGCACGAAGAACGGATATACCCAGATCACGGAGATTATTAAGAATCTATCTTTGATTCTACGTCGACTGTTAAGTTGGACGGATGATCTTGTTACATTACAAGAAGAAGTACGTTTTACAGAAATGTATTTACAGATCGAGAAGTTTCGCTTTAGGGAGAGATTCGATTACACGTTGACTATTGATGAGTCGGTATTACTCTACAAGATTCCGAAGATGAGCATTCAACCATTAGTAGAGAATGCATGTAAGCATGGTTTTCAGGCGGCAAAGGAGATTCGTAATATTCTGATCACTGCACAAGTCATAGCAGGGAAACTTGTCGTAGTTGTAGAGGATAATGGAATGGGAATGGATGAGATTCGGATACAGGAAGTTATAAAGTCCATCCGAGCAACTGATTATTCGGGTGTGCATGTCGGGATCCGTAATGTGTATAAGCGGCTTGAACTGTACTATGATGGATGTGTAGATTTTCAGATAGAGAGTTTGTTGAGTCAGGGAACTCAGGTGCGATTCGCCATTCCGCTTCTCCAACTTCAAAGAACCGGTTCAAATATAGATGACAATGTAAGTTCTTCTTAAGAGGGAAGGTGACCTCATGTATAAAGTATTATTAGTTGATGATGAACCCCTGGGTCTCGAAGCCCTGATGATTATGATCGATTGGACTAAACTCGGGTTTGAAATTTGTGGAGTCTGTGAGAATGGGATGGAAGCATTACACACTATAGAGGATTGTGATCCTGATATTATCGTTACTGATATTGAAATGCCGATCATGAATGGTCTTGAACTAATTGAGCAGAGTAAACTCCAAGGCAGGGAAGATATTATATTTATAGTCATAAGTGGATATAGTCAATTTGAATATACGAAGCGTGCGCTCGCAAATGGGGTCCATCATTATTTGCTGAAGCCGATCATAGATAGTGAAGCGACAGAGGTGCTCATTGAAGTATATGGCATATTGGAACGTCGGCAGCAGGTGTCCGACATCACGAAGTTTGTAGAACGTACTCAGTTAGAACGAGTATTGTCAGACCTCGTGAACGGTGATTTGGATGAACTAGAAGATATCATAAGAGATGAGTTAGCACAGATATCTGATCAGGCGAGTCGTTGGTGTTGCATTCACTTTTTAGTGGAGACGACCGCATATACGGATCTTCGAGAGGCTGTGAAGCATTGTATAGAGGGCCAAAAACAGATCATTATGGTTAATTCTACTACGCACTCTTTTGGGCTCATATATGGCCTTCAAGCCTCAGAAGATATTAGGGAAGTAGTGGATGATCTACTTCTATTAATTCAGGAGCGAACGGCAGTCAGATTCAGTCTGTCCGTTGGGCGATTGACTGTTGAATTAGGCAAGGCTAGAGAATCCTACAATGATGCCCTACAAGCCTCCGCCTACCTTTTCTTCATGAAAGGAAATCCTATTGTATATTATCAAGATGTTATGAATCAGGGAATTCGTTACGATCCTGCCATGTTAAGTAAGGCGACTGGGATACTGTATATGATGGAGTGCGCGAATCCTAACCATCTCCAAAAGGAGATTCACGACGTATTTCGTGAGTTTCAGGCTACGTGGACTTCTCAAGCCATTATTATCATGTTCATACATCATATTGTATATCAGAGTTTTCTCATTCTTCAGGAAATCGGGCAAGACTTTGAAGGGGTTGGACAGCTATCGCTACACAATCTACATAAGCCTACCTGCTCCCTGAACGATATGGAGCATTGGCTGAGTGAGTATTGTATAGCATTTCAACAACGATTCACTGATATTCGTGAATCGAAAGCAGTGGGCATAGTAGAACAGACTAAGATATATATATCGGAACACTATTGTGAGCCTATATCGATTAAGGATCTTGCAACTAGATATTACTTGCACCCGGTCTATCTAGGCAAAGCATTTAAAGACAAATATGGAATAGGCATTCAGGAGTACGTGAACAATCTACGTATTGATGAAGCGCTGAGATTGTTCAAAGGGAAAGATCTTAAGGCTAGCCAAATTGCGGAGAGGATTGGATACGGCAGTTACTCGCAATTTCTAAAGCAGTTTGAGAAAAGAGTGGGACAGAAACCAAGAGATGTCTAAAGCATCGTGAGTCATTTATTAGTATTGCTCTAATATTTGAGGGGGGTAGACCTTTAATTTGAGAATTGTAAACGTACAAGTATAATCTATAATAAGTACTGAAAGCGTTTCCAAACCAATTTTTAGGGGGTTAGTTAATGGCCGTTACGAGAAGGAAAACATTCATGACAGCATTGGCTTGTATGCTGATATTCAGCATTGTCATGATGGGATGCAGTAACAATAACGCATCGAATGCGAATACGAAAACGGAAACAGAAACAAAAACAGAAACGCCAAGTACGGACACTCCGGCCACTGCGGAGCTAAGTCCAATTAAGATTTCGGTGTACAATGGCGCCCCTGGGCAAGTATCACCTGAGAGTAACAAAATTTATAAGAAGATTAAAGATGAGCTTGGAGTTACCTTTGAGATGGAATTTCTCGTAGGTGATAATGAGCAGAAGCTCGGAGTTATGATCGCGGGTGGTGAATACCCTGATTTGATTACGGCAGATACGAAGTTAGTCGCAGCTGGTGCAGTTATCCCCTTAGAAGATTTAATTGAACAACATGGGCCGAACTTGAAGAAGCATTACGGACCGTATTTGAATCAGATGAAAGACTCAAGTGATGGGCATATTTACTGGTTGCCTAACTACGGAGTGTACACTGGAGCATTTAATGAAACATGGTATGGAGGTCCTGCCTTCTGGATTCAGAAAGCAGTTCTCAAGGAATACGGTTATCCGAAATTAAAGACGTTGGATGAATACTTTGATCTTATTCAACAATATAAAGAAAAGTATGAGCAAATTGATGGACAACCTACGATTGGATTCACTACCCTCGCTTTTGATTGGCGGACATTTGGGCTTAAGAACGCACCGCAGCATTTGGCGGGATATCCGAATGATGGTGGCGTGACGGTAGATAACAATGTTGCACAGATCTTTGCAGATAAAGCAATCGCGAAAGACTATTACAAGAAGTTAAACGATGCGAATGCGATTGGATTGATGGATAAGGAAGCATTTGCTCAAAACTATGATCAGTATTTGGCCAAAATAGCTAGTGGTCGTGTACTTGCAATGTTCGACCAACACTGGAACTTCTCATCGGCTGAGGACTCTCTTACGACACAGAAGAAAGAGGATCGTACCTATGTAGGTCTTCCTCTTGTCTATGACTCGAATACGATAGATTGGTATCGTGACCGTCCTCCTGTTAACTTGAACAATGGTTACGGAATTAGTGTAAATGCTAAGGACCCGGTCCGAATTATTCAGGCCTTAGATGCAATGCTTGCTGAGGATTGGCAGAAGACGCTGCAATGGGGAATAGAAGGTGAAGATTATCTGGTAGATGCAGAAGGTATGTTCTATCGAACCCAAGAGATGCGTGATCTGCAGGTAGACCCTGCTTGGCAACTTGTCAATCGTGCAAAATATCTTTTGGAATATATCCCTAAAATCCAAGGTTCGTTCAGTGATGGAAATGCGAATGCAGCTGGATCGCAAGTCAAAGAATTTAAGGATGGCCTGAAACCGTTAGATAAAGAAATTCTAGATGCATATGGCCATGACATGTGGACTGAGTTCTTTGCACCACCACCTGAGAATCCTGTTTACTACGCGGCATGGCAGATCGACCTTGTTGAAGGTTCGGATGCAAGTATTGCTGATACGAAGATCAATGATCTATCTTTAAAATTTTTGCCGAAGGCTATCTTATCCAAACCTGCTGAGTTCGATAAGGTCTGGGATGAGTACTTAGGAGAGCTTGGCAAAGCCAATGTAAAAGCTTATGAAGATAGAGTGAACGAACAGATTAAATGGCGCGTTGACAATTGGAGTAAATGATTTTGTAAGAAGTATACTGATGTGGAAGGTATGATGCGAAATGCTTCATACCTTCCCTTTTTCCAAGGAATAGGAATAGGAGGGGCAGTGAACTATGTCTGAAACTAAATTGCCCGTATCAAACTATAATAAAGTACCTAAGATCAGCCCTATTATTAAAAGGTGGAGAATATTACGTGAACAGAGGCAATTACTCTTCATGTCCGTTCCAGTCATGCTTTATATTATCCTATTCTCCTACGTACCCATATGGGGCTGGTCTATGGCTTTTCAAGATTTCAAGCCAGCAAAGACTTTTACTAATCAGACTTGGGTAGGACTTAAGCATTTTCGTTTCCTATTCACAGATGAAACGTTTCTTCGTGTACTTCGTAATACGTTAGCCATGAGTATGATTAATATGGTTCTAGGTTTTGTGACAGCCATTGTATTTGCTATATTGCTCAATGAGATTAGATCGAAGTACTTCAAGAAAACAGTACAGACAATTTCATATTTACCACACTTTCTATCTTGGATTATCGTAACGGGGCTTGTCGCTAATTCACTAGCTATTGATGATGGCATAGTGAATGTATTACTAATGAAGATAGGCATAATTGATAATCCAATCATGTGGTTGAATGAAGGGAAGTATTTCTGGGGAATTGTAGGAGCATCTCACGTATGGAAGGAAGTCGGTTGGAACGCAATTATTTATCTAGCTGCTATTACTTCAATTAGTCCAGAACTTTATGAAGCAGCGGATATAGATGGGGCGAATCGCTATCAGAAGATGATGTATATAACGATACCAGGCATTAAATCGATTATTATCATTCTATTAATTATGAACTTGGGATGGATCTTGGAAGCTGGATTTGAGGTTCAATATTTGCTGGGTAATGGCCTCATTGTGGATTGGTCCGAGACGATTGATATATTCGTACTGAAATATGGGCTTCGAATAGGCAACTATTCACTTGCAACTGCTGCCGGAATATTTAAGACCATCGTCAGTATCACGCTCATCTTTGCTGCGAATACCATCGCCAAACGTCTTGGCGAAGAGAGATTGATCTGAGGAGGTCTAGTGCAATGAGAAGAAAATTAATTCAGACAAGTCGTTGGGAGCCGATTGTATTTCACACACTGAATTCGATAGGGATGGTATTATTAGCGATTATTACGCTCTATCCGTTCCTTAATACGCTTGCCATATCCTTTAACTCTGGTATAGATACGGTTCGTGGTGGCATTTATTTATGGCCAAGACAATGGACGTTGCAGAATTATCGAGCAGTATTCATCACAGGTACTGTGCTGAATGCATTCTGGATCTCAGTGGCAAGGACGGTCATTGCCACGGTCCTTAGCGTTCTATTAACGTCTATGCTCGCATACGTTCTCAGCAGGACAAATTTCTATTTCCGGAAATCTTTCACTTTAATTGTTGTCATGACAATGTATTTCAATGCGGGACTGATTCCCTATTATTTTTTGATTAAAGATTTAAATTTGCTAAATTCCTTCTACGTCTATATTATTCCGGGACTTGTAAGTGGATTTAATCTCATTGTCATTCGAACCTATATAAAAACTTTGGCAGAAAGTCTATTTGAATCTGCCAAAATTGATGGGGCTGGTGAGTTTAGAATATTCATTCAAATTGTTCTACCGTTATGTAAACCAGTACTCGCGACTATTGCTCTATTCGTTGCAGTCGGTCAATGGAATTCTTGGTTTGATACGTTCTTGTTCGCATCCTCCAAGCAACACTTGAGCACTTTGCAATATGAATTGATGAAGCTACTATCATCAACGATGAATTCGAATAGCAATCCTGGAATGACGCAAGGAATGGATCAGGATTCAGCGCGAAATATGATTACTCCAATCTCGATTCGTTCAGCGATCACGATTGTAGCTGCATTACCAATACTAGTCGTATATCCTTTTATGCAGAAATACTTCGTGGCGGGTCTTCAATTAGGTGGTGTAAAGGAATAAGATGAATATCATCATTATTCGATACGAATGTGATTGTTAATGGTGAAGGATTTACCGCTATGGTAGAAAAATGATAGCACAACAACAATCCATCCCAGTTATTGTGAGATGGATTGTTGTTGTGCTTTCTCTATTTTATGCAATGTATGCGCAGTTCCCCAATCATGCATGGCGAATAGAATGGGTTCTAAGCCGAGCGTTTAGTTGAAGATACTGTTGTGTTACATATGATTCTGATACGCTTATGTTGTTTACAGATTGTTGTATAGTAGGTACAATGGATGCTTGTAAGCGTTATATTATATAATTGTAGCTATGATCTACAAATCTAAGGAGGCTCTTAATGAGTAAACAACGGGTAATTGTCACTGGAGGTAGTGGGCTGGCAGGGAAATGGATACTGAAGCATTTTGTAGAACAAAATTATGAGGTTATTAATCTCGATGTAAAAGCCCCTGACGAGAAAATTTGTCGGACAATTATTACGGATTTAACAGATTTGGGCCAAGTTCATAGTGCACTTTCTCAGTATGCGGGTGGGCATCGGCAAGAGGTAGCAGGGATCGTACATTTTGCAGCAATTCCGCAAGCGTATACGCACACCAATGAAGTATGCTATCGGAATAATGTGATGAGTGCATACAACATTATGGAGGCGGCGGCTAATTATAATATAGATAAAGTAGTAGTGGCATCAAGTGAATCCTCTTATGGAATTTGCTTCGCTAGTGAATTCTTTGAACCGAAGTATTTACCGATGGATGAAGAACATCCACAATTACCGGAAGATAGTTATGGATTGTCGAAGATCGTGAATGAGGTGACTGCAGAGACGTTTAACCGTCGTACGGGTATGCAAATTGTTAGCTTCAGATTAGGTAATATTCTAGTTCCAGAGCGTTATGCAGATGTGAAGGCACGCTTTGATCATCCAGAAGATCGGCTGCGTATTCTATGGAGTTACATCGACGCAAGAGACGTTGCTTCTGCGTGCCAATTGGCCATTGAGACAGATGGACTTGGGGCGGTAGCTTTGAACCTAGCAGCAGATGATATATCATCTGATCAACCTACATTGCAATTAGTTAATCGTTACCTACCAGGAGTGACTGATATCCGGACGCCACTTGAGGGTAGAGCAACTTTACTATCTAGTGCTAAGGCCAAGAGATTATTAGGTTGGCAGGCTAAATATAATATTATGGAACAATAAGTTCATTCCCCATGGAATGAAGTAGCTACATGAAATCCCTGGGGGGTTCGCACTCTCGACCTTTCAGCCCTTGTCCGGAAAGGATTGCTGAGGGATATCCATCCCTACGTGGGAGCATGGATTGCAAAATCATCCGTACTGACCCTGAACTTACTTACTGATGTTCGCTTCCCAAGCGCTAACGGCGGATTAAAGATGGTAACAATCATATCTTTACCAAAAAGCCCTCTCCCACAATGATTAATGTACATAGACTAGGGTGTACTCACAAAAAAGGAGGAATTAATCATGGGTGAAGTTGTTGGTGGATATGGTTGTGGTGGTAATGTTGGAAATGCCGGAAATGCCGGTGCATGTGGCGGGGCTGTTGGTGGATTTGGTGGATTAGGTGGATCGACTGGTGCAATTTTAGTATTGTTTATTCTATTGGTCATTATCTCTAAAGCCTTATGGGTATAAGGTAAACCAATCATTTATGAGGGCTCTGCTATGATAGCGGAGCCTCTTTTTTTTGTCTCTTGTGACGAAATGACTTTGGAAACGTATAAACCTCTATAACTGACAAAGAGGTGATTTGCGTTGGATAACGGGTATTTTGTTGGATGGGGAACACTTGCACTAATTAACGCTGGGATTGCACAAGGTAAAAATAGGTCTGGGCTCAACTGGTTCTTGCTGTCTTTAGTATGTGGTCCACTCGCAACATTCTTTCTTGTGATATCGAATAAGCGATAAGAATAAGTGATATTTTTTTTGAAATTGCCAGATAACCCGCTCCATTATTCGTTCACAACATAAACTAGATTGTACCTTAAAATTGAGGAGGAATGACTTATGAGTGGAGCTTTAGGTGGCTTTGGGGGTATTGGAACATCAACGAGTGCAATTTTAGTATTGTTTATTCTATTGGTGATTATTACGAAATCATTCCTTCTGTAATTTAGCGCTCTGATGTGAATAATTGTTAGAAGTAGGATTCGAAATATCATCTTTCTGAATTATGCTCCCATGATTCAGGAAGGTGATTTTTGATGTTTAGCTAGACAGTAATTAGTGGGTTTATGTTATATTAAATTTAAGGGGTTGTCCTAATCTTGTGAATATGGAGGAATATTAATGGAAACTATTCGAATGAGTGAATATGTAAATAAGCGAGTACAAGCATATCAAGCGAATGTAGACGATGTACAGGATATCATGGACATACTCTTAGACATAGCACGATGGTTGCATAGCCAAGGATCTAATCAATGGGCAGGCCTTCTTGAGGGAGAAGATAGCCATGATATGCTCGGTTCTATTTCACGTGGGGAAGTATTTGTATTCAAAGAGAATGGCTATTGTGTGGGAACTGTAATCTTGAAGAGGCGGGCTAGTCAATGGGATGAAGATTTATGGGGCGAGAATGACGAGCAACTTGGCTCGGCTGTATACGTACATAGACTTGCTGTTAGCCGCGGTTATTCGGGCAAAGGTCTAGGGGGAGAGATCCTCCATTGGGTGGACAACGGAATTCATTTCAAAGGTAAGGACCGAATACGACTGGACTGTATAGCCAATAATGAAATATTGAACAGCTATTACCCCAGATATGGATATAGCTTTATGGGTGAAGTTAAAGGATTTAGTAAATACGAGAAATTAATTCCAATGGATCAGAGTCCCCAATCATGACAATAACCGATAAAATATGATATTCTTAAAGTGGAGAGTTTGAACAATCGTCTGCAAACTTATTTGCAGGCTTTATTTGTTGAGTTTTGAACAAGAAGGAGGGGACATAAGGATTGAACAAGATTAGACAATTTCTAAAGGCATCACGAGCTTCGATCATTATGGTTATGCTTATTCCTGTTGCATTAGGTGCATTAGCAGCTTTTGTATGGGATGGTGTATTTCATATTGGACTATTTGTATTAACACTTATAGGTGCAGCACTTGCACATCTATTCTCCAATATGATCAATGATTTATGGGATTATAAGAATGGGGCCGATTCCGTTGTAGAAGATGAGGTCGATGCCATAACTAGCCACTCTGGATATTTGACGAAAGGCATGTGGAGTGTACGAACGTATACAATCGTGACATGGATGTTATTTGGTGTCGCTATTTCTTGCGGAATAATACTGAGCTTCTTTAGCGGTTGGTGGGCATTCGTCCTCGGGCTACTGGGTGGGGCAATCGCCTTTTTCTATGTGGCACCTCCTCTAAAGCTTGGATATCGTGGAAAAGGATTAGGAGAAGTTGCTATTCTACTTTCGTTCGGTGTGCTGCCTGTGATGGGTGCTTATTATGTGCAGACAGCCCATATGGATATTCGCGCGCTTCTATTATCGTTGCCGATCGGACTTCTTACGACGCTTATTCTGTTCAATCATCATTTCTTACATTGGAAATTAGACCTTCAAGCAGGTAAGAAAACGCTAATTGTCGTATGGGGCGAAGCGCGAGCGCTCCAATTCTCTAAAGTGCTACTGTATCTTGCCGCGATAGCACTCTTCATATGTACGATTGTAGGGATATTACCTTACTATGCGCTAATCGCATGGATAGCTTTAATTCCACTATACCGTGTATATGGCAGATTGAAGGAGCATAATAGTTCTCAAGCTTATTTACCGCTCATGGGAGGATCTTTACAAGCAACCATGCGTTTTGGAGCGATACTTATCCTGATCATGATTATTGAAGGGTTAATGTAGAGCACATAGAAATGTTTATTATAGAAGGAAAGAGGGATTTGAGATGGAACAACAAGTAGTGATTGGTGATTTTCATACTATTTTATCAGAAGGACAAGTGTGGAAAATGGGTGGATTCCCCCTTCCTGATGGAACATACTGGGAGTATCGTGAGCCAGATGCGGTTGTCATCGTGCGCAATGGAATTCTTTATGCACGTGCTACGTTAAGTCGGAAGAATGATCATATTCAGATACTGGATAATGCGAAGCATATGTATTACTCTGTAGAACCAGTGGAAGTGCCGGAAGCGGGAGAAGTGAGTTTTGAACTACAGATCCGTGCACGCACACAGAATACAGCCCCTGGGGACTTGTATGATGGGTATGTCTCTTTAAATTTACTGGATTTCACAACGGGTGCAGCGCTTGATTTCTTTGCTGGGAATGATAAGTATGCAAGCGTATATGGCATTCTTCCTTTTCCAGGCGTTCAGGTACCTCCATCTGATAAGACACGGTACTTCTGCATATTTAAAGAAGATACGAACTTCAAACCAAGGGAATTTAACACCTATAAAATAACGTACAATCGTGCTCAGGATGAAGCGGTCTTTTATTTGAACGGGGTAGAGGTTAGACGGGAGAAGAACATTCCGATTAAGCTGAATCAGTTCACCATTGCGCTTGGGATGATGACGGAGAAGGATCTATCACCAGAAGGAAGCGTATCTGTACACGGACAGACTGTTATTGCTGAATGGTCGCCGATTACGGTTACGACAACAGAAGGGCAGAAGGATTCGAAGAAAGTCGATTTGGGTGAATAAATAAACAATCTATTTGGTGAATAAAAGAGAGTTGCCTGCGAGAAGTCTTTAAAAGACTTCTCGCAGGCAACTCTTGTTTTGTTTATACTCCCATACCGTGAGAGAATAATGATATTACACCTGCGCTTAGAAGGCTAACCATCATAAATTGCGTCGCCATACGGACGAAGATTTTCTTCATGTTCCCACACCTCCTTACATATTCCAGAATAAACAAATTGTTGCTCTTGAGTTGCGTGCTGACGGTACACTTCAAATAATGTCATAGAGCTAACCATACCATCTTTACTATTTATAGTGAATGAAAGTCTAAAGCTCTGTAAGACATTTTCTAGACCTTCTCGATGAAGCCCTTTTCTAAAACAATATAAAGCATATGTTTGGAAAAACACGTGATAACGATAAGTATAAAAAGGTTCCTTATAGTAATATGAAGTGGATTCATAACTCCAACCCTCTTTGTGATCAATTCGATATTGTGCAATTTGATCTGTAAATATATCGAGATATTCGTCAACTAAAAAGTTAACTCGATTGGCGGATTCAAGTAAAGTAGTCAAACCATATACAATTTCATTAGGCTGTTGTTTGAGGAAATTCACGTATTCTACAACCCTTGTTAGATTTCCTTGTTTAATTTCAATAGATAATAAGTTAGCTTTAGCAAACATGTTAAATTGTTCTACTTCCTTGATTCCTATCGCATCGAGCCCTTCAAGCCAACTCATATCTTCATATTTCGCAATCCATTTCTTCGATTCTGCGAACATCCCACGATGCTCATAAGAACCCGCTTTAAACAAATAGCCTTGCCCATAGTAATATACTAAAGGACGCGCAGGATTGAATTCAGGATCATTCCACTGTTGTTGCTTTAGGTAGATCGTTTCAGCCAATTGAACCAGTTCATTAGAATAATTCTCGACTTCATCCCATTTGGGTTTAACTGCAAACATTTGTATGAGCATTAATAACCCATCGAGAGCATATGCATCTGGCAATCGATGACGATAGGGAATGAATTGCATAGCAATCATGAAGCTCTTATGCCCATCTGATCTATAAATCTGAAAGAGCCTATAATAACTTATGGCTAAGCGTTCCGAATGAGTTAATTCTTCAGCCTCTATAACGCTCTCATACATGATCGCAGCAGCAACTTGCCAACCTTGTGCAAACATTAATTCTGCAGTATCAAAAATTTCAGTAATCGGACTTGAATCTTCATCTAGACGAGTTATGACTTGGCGGATGCAATCATGATGCTTTAGTTCCGCGCAACGAATTAAAAATGATTGTAGACTCTGCCAGTTCGCAGCGGTAGTTCTGAAGCACTCATCTATATATAATTCGTATAAGTATCCTTCTGAGAGTCCCATACCAGTAGTAATAAGATCTAGCTGTTCTAAGGTTATAGGTTTAGGAGAGTTCCTATTTAATATAGCACGTAACATACGTTGGCTTATGCCGGCAGCTTGGGAGAACGATTGTTGACTCATTCCTGATTGTCTTATATATTCTTCTATTTCTGAACGGATCGTAATGTTATGTGACTTCAACTCAAGCCCCCCATGATTAGTATATAAGAATTATATATAACTAGTATATACTGGTCAACGGAATATATCCAATTATTAGGTATATAATAAACCTGCTATTTAGTTCAGTGTGTGTGTAGATCGGTTAGCTCGTCAAGTGTGATTACATATGGATGATCATATACCAGCTCCAATTCGTCTGATATTCTTGTAGAAGATTAGGATCTGGTATGGGTCCATTCTCCGTTATAGCCGATCCACAGCTGATACATTCCCTCTTTCGGAGCATGAATAGTTATGGACAATGAATCTTCCGGTTGGTCAAAGCCTGTAACGTATCCATTACCAGAGAAGCTTGCGGTCTGTTGACTCTGCTCCACGCCATGAAGAACGCCATCTTCTGCTTCAAAAATATACATAGGTTGTTCTCGTTTACCAATGAGGTAGATAGTAATTACTACGGCAACAATGATCAAACTTGCTGTAATGATAATCCATTTCTTCGTTATATTGAGCCTCTATTCATAGTATATACAGCTCTAATTATAATCCTTCCATATATATAGTAAATGGAAAAAACATTCTATTAGATGGCATAATGCGAGATTGTCAGAATAGTGGTAAATTGAGAGATAGGTCGAAGAAATAAGATGCAATTGTGGATATAACAAGATAGGTGGGTGAAGATAGATTGTCAGGAACAATATTACTCGTAGAAGACGAACCTTCCATAGGTGAGATGGTAGTGAATTATTTGGAGAAGGAAGGATTCACCGTTGTCCATGCGAAAGATGGGGAAGAAGCGGTACGGAGATTTGCCCAAGAATCATTTGATTTGATTCTTCTAGATCTGATGCTTCCGAAGTTAAGTGGCATGGACTTCTTAAGAATCATTAGAGAGAAGAGTCTGATCCCAATTCTGATTGTATCTGCTAAAGATGGTGAAGTGGACAAAGCATTAGGACTTGGTTTCGGAGCGGATGACTACATTGCTAAGCCATTCTCTATGATAGAACTATCTGCTAGGGTGAAGGCGGCACTTCGAAGAGCGAGTTATCATGTGAATGTTCAGACTGATGATAGAACAAATATCGTCGAGATTCATGAGTTAGCGATGGATATGGATAACATAACCATTAGTAAGAATGGGAAAGAAGTAAAGTTAACTTCTAAGGAGTTACAAATACTTAAGCTGCTCATGACTCATCCCAAAAAGGTATTCACCAAAGAACAGATTTACCAGTCGGTGTGGGATGAAGCCTATTATGGAGATGAGAACATCATTAATGTACATATGAGAAGATTGAGAGAGAAGATCGAAGACAACCCCTCGGATCCTCAGTATATTAAGACCCTATGGGGAATCGGTTATAGACTAGGAGAGTTTTAGTATGACTATTCTATACGTTAGTATCATCATATTATTAAGTGTGGTCATTATAATTCAGTACATATCGGCGAAGAGAAGAACGGATGACCTACAATACTGTTACAGTAAGTTAATGTCTATTATGGAGACTAAGTCTTCAGAGAAACTCATGAGAGTGACGGATGACGTTAACGTCCAATCCCTTTTGATAGCGATGAATTTGTTGCTAGATGCTAACCAAGAGTTAACAGCGCATTTTACACGAACTGAAATGGTGATGAGACGGATGCTTGCCAATGTGTCCCACGATCTAAAGACGCCATTAACTGTCGTTCTCGGAACGATTGAAATGATCCTTCATGACCCTAACTTAGATAAGGAAGAACAAGAACGACTATTAAAGTTACTCCATCAAAAGGCACTAGAGATCACTAAGCTGATTCATACTTTTTTTGATTTGGCTAAGCTCGAGTCAGACGATCAAGATTTTGCTGTGACGCGTGTGAACATGAATGGCGTGTGTAAGAATAGCATCCTTTCATTCTATGATGTGATTCAATTGAACGATCTTCAGCCTATGATTGAAATACCAGATACCTCCATATATGCCTACGCTAATGAAGAAGCATTGGAACGCATATTGAATAACTTAATGGATAACGCAATTCGATACGGATTCGATGGAAAAGTTATTGGTATTACCTTGAGAAGTGACGAAGCCTATGTATATGTGGATGTGTGGGATCAAGGGAAAGGCATTAGCGAGCAGCATCATGATCTTGTTTTTGAAAGAATGTATACGCTCGAAGACTCCAGGAATAAATCATTTCAGGGTAGCGGACTGGGGCTCACCATAACCAAAAGATTAGTTGAACAATTAGGTGGAGAAATCCATCTTCACAGTAACCCATTTAAAAAGACGGTCTTTACCGTACAACTTCCACGAGCTACATATTAGGATGCTATGTATTCGTAAGATTTTTGTAAGAATTAAGAAAGAGAAAAGAAAAGGTTATGCTCTAATCTTATAGTGAGAGTTCAAAAAGTCGACTTTTCAGCACCGAGAAGATTGGATGAAGCTAGGGACTGAGGAGCGGAGCGTAGGCAGTACCTACGTGAGCACCGGAAGGACCGGCTGAATTCAATCTTCGATGTCGAATACACCTCCTGTTATACTTCGTGATCAAACGGTGACTTTTTGAACAACCTCTTATGAATAAGAACATTTGAAGGAGCCAACAAAAATGAGTATTATCCTGAGCACGAACCATTTAACCAAATCGTTTCAAGGGAAAGATGTCGTAACGGATGTAAGTATGAAAGTTAGTCAAGGACAGATTTACGGATTCCTCGGTCCTAACGGGGCAGGAAAAACGACAGTGATGAAGATGTTACTGAACCTAGTCAAGCCGACTAGCGGTGACATTGTCATGTTCGGAGAACCCTTAACGCAATCGTCCATTGAGTATCTTAAGCGGATAGGTAGCATTATTGAGTATCCTATCTTTTATGATAAATTGACAGCACTTGAGAATCTAGAACTGCATTGTGCGTATATGGGTTTCTACAATAAGAAGGCAATCAAAGAAGCCTTGGAGTTAGTCCATTTAACTAATGTCGATCATAAATCTGTTCGAGATTTCTCACTAGGTATGAAGCAAAGGTTAGGTATTGCGAGGGCGATTATTACGAAGCCAGAACTATTAATTCTTGATGAACCCATCAATGGGTTAGATCCCAGTGGTATGAAAGATATGAGAAATATATTCAGTATGCTTAGTAAAGAGTATGGCATGACGTTGTTAATCTCAAGTCATCTGCTGGGAGAGATTGAACTGGTTGCGGATACGATTGGCATCATTAAGAGTGGGAGGCTGATCCAAGAGGTATCCATGGATACGTTGCGAGCGCAGAATACGGACTATGTCGAGCTCAAGACTGCTGATTATAAGAAGGCAGCTTTCATTCTGGAAAGTAAGCTTCAACTCAGCAACTTCAAGGTGATGGATGAATCGGTTATTCGTATTTATGATACCGACATAGCCCAGTCGGACATTTCCAAAACATTGATCCTAAACGATGTGGCCATTGAATCAATTAATAAAAAGACGGCATCGTTAGAGGAATACTTCTTAACACAAATCGAGGGGGTGGAGAATGTTGGTTAACTTGATGAAGCTTGAGCTGAAGAAGAATAAATTGGGTTGGTACTTTAAAGGGGTTGTTGTTGCAAACCTGTTGATCCTTCTGTTCATGTGCTTTATGCCTTATGTGCGGGGGCTAGAGGGAGAACCTGTCTTTATAGGCATAACTGAAGCACTATCGGTCGTGGGGACCTTCGTACGAGTGACGTTTGTAATTTTTGCATCCGTACTCTTTGCCAAAATAATCATAGGGGAATATAAGAATAATACGATATCAGTTCTGTTTACTTACCCGGTCCAACGCAACAAAATTATCCTTGCTAAAATACTACTAATCACTGGGGTAACTTTCATCGTAATCGTGCTTTCAAATGTGTTTGTATCAGGTGCTTTTATCATGATCAATCATTATCTTAATCTTGTTCCGAATGATCTATCTAACGATTGGTTATTACCAGATTTAGTCAATGTTGTCGTTCAGTCTATAGCAGCAACGGGGATGAGTCTCATCTGCTTATATTTTGGAATGCGGAAGAAATCAGTCCCTACAACGATTGTGTCATCTTTATTGATTATTGCAGTGATTAACTCTAACAACGGTGGTTTCTCACTTAGTTCTATTATCGCGATACCTCTTACACTAGCAGTGATAGGTGTGGGTGTAGCCTATGTCACTTTTAGAAATATTGATAGAGTGGATATTGTTTAAAGTAGAAAAGAAAGAGGATACCACGTTGGTATCCTCTTGTCATTTTATGATGCGCAACCCGCACATTCGACGTAATTGTCACCAACTGCTTTGGAGATACTCAGAAGTTCCCCCATCTCAATATCTTCCTTGGAAGTAAACTCATAATCATAAGCCGTTTCTAGGGCAAGCTCGGAAGCTTTCTCTTTACTATCGGCAAATACGCTAATTTGTTCTTCATTTCCAGTTGAGATCACCTTATAAGCAAAAGTATAACGTAGTATTTCGTTGTCCACTTAGTTCACCTCCTAATGTAATATCCTCTTGTTGTTCAATTCTGATATAGCCCCAAATCACCCAATAATGCTTGGCCAGGACCTTCACTAAATTTCAGAGTGATTTTATTTGTATTTTCAGGTACAAAGTTAGGGTTGATCTTCTCTACTGCCTCGAAGGGCAGTTCAACCGTTTGATATATCCCAGTATCTGGCGTGCTGTATTTACCCTTATCGAAATGCTTCTCAAGCCATACACTTTTCGTGAATTGAGGAACGATCATAGGTTGAATCGTCATGAATTGTGATAGAGGAAGGGTGACAGAAATACCATCACCGGTTTCCAACGCTATTTCAATTTCTGCAATAGGTACCGTATCGCCCTGAACATCGATTCCATCCACATTTTGGTCGGCTAAGGAGAAAGAGAGCCCATCTGCTTCTGTAAAATAATCTGTTACGCCATCCTCCTCCTCATCCCAACTAAGTGAAAAGGTAGCTTCTTGCGAGTCATCATTGTTCCAGTTTAATAGGATGCCTGTATTCTCCGGTGTTATAGACTCTTCAGTCCAGTTTAGTCCACCGCTTACTTCAGTCTTTATTTCATCTACAATGGTCGAGCTGTTCTTATCGTCATCAAATGTAGCAAGCTCGATAAACTTGCCATCCTCAAATCTATTGAAATAGATGGAGTCTGGTAGCCAGTGTAGCCCTGTTCTGTAGTCACGGAATAAACTTGTATATTCTGTTTGATCATGGAAAATGGTTTCCAAAAAGGCAGATACATACACTTTAGCAACTTGCCTTTGATCGGAACCCTTCATTAAGTCATTTCTGTTTAGGAATAGTCCCTTCGGTAAGTTCGTATCCAGTCCCCCCCACGATGTATTGAATTGGGAGTGGTTAGCATTAGGGATATGGAGATAAGTTTTAAATCCGGCGTCATTAGATGGGAAGCTAACACGATCATATTGACGTTCGCCGAAATATTCATTCAAATCGCCATCACGTGCCCCTTGAAGTACCATATAGCTTACATTTCGAAGCTTTGCTTGCATTCCATCGACCTTTGCATCGGTTGGAGCGAGAGCGATCACAGCTTTGATGGAGAAGTTCTTGAGATCTTTGTTGAGATTTGGGTCCGATAGGAACCAACGATCTGCATCTGCAGCCATAGTCGCCGCCTGACCTCCTCGAGAGTGACCGATCAGAGCAATGTTGCCGAAGTCAACTTGCTCATAGAAGGGTGATTCAGGCTGTTCTGAGAAGGATTGAATCTGCTGAAGATGCTTAAGAAGTAACCAAGTACGTACTTTGATATCATTCTTTGGTATTTTCGACCATACAGAATAGTTTAGAAAGTTCTCATCTACAGATATAGTTATAAACCCTCTACTAGCAAGTAACTCTCCGAGATAACCATATCCATCATCAGAGTGATCCTCCATTAAATGATTGCCATGGACCATGAGTACGAGTGGAAAAGGACCCTCTCCAGTAGGCATCCACACCCTTCCGTTTAAAGGAAGGGACTTTTGGTCGAAACCCCAGGATAAGGTGCGTAGCCAAGGCCATTTATCAATATATGAAGAGGCATCTACGGATGATGATTTAAGATCAACCAAAGTGCCGTACTCTTCACGGTGTATGTCAGTTCCACTTCCATAAGTGAAATGCTGCGTGTCGAAGTTACCTAGTTCAGCTGGATTGGAAAGTGGAATGGTAGAAATCGTCGTATCCGGTATAGGTGATACTCTGATTATATCTGATTTCTCTACTAAGAAGGAGCCTATGATGATGAATGGAACAATAGATAGTAGCAAAGTCATGATCCATTTGGTTCTAGTTCTTACATGTTGACTAGCCACTAGGGCTAGCCAGCAACCTAGAAGAATTCCTAGTAGAGTGACGATAACCGATATCACGATAGATACGATGACGCCACTACCGGGAATCCACAACATGAAATAAAAAGTGACCAAATTAAATAAAACCCCACCAGTGAATAGACGTGGAATACGAAGTCCAGTCAATGCGAGTAGAAGTGCGATCAGATTCGCTGAACATACGAGTCCTAGCGTTCCTACTGTAATCATCATGAATATATCAAGCATAGTGCCGAGTCCAGTGGGTATGCTGAGCGCTGTTAGAGCAAACATATAACAACCTGATGCCCAAACTCCACTTTGAGATAACCTCCAAAAAGGTGTATCGAAATCGTACGTCGCCTTGAGTTTTAATGTTATTCGTGAGCGGAATGTAGGTTTAAACGGTGTAAATAAGTTAGTGTCGAGTTCCATGAGCTCCCCCATAAGATTTAAATAGAATATTGCATACCTACTATTGTAACATGCTCATAAACGATTTGGGTTGTTATTTGTTAAAAGAAAAGGAAAAAATATATCTTTAAAGACTCAAAACCAAAACTAGTACTTGATAAAAACTTGTGTAGGATGCCGCTACGATGACGGATTATTCTTCCGATCGCTGTTGCCCTCTTATTAAGAGCTTAAGACCGCGGAATCAGAAAGAGACCCTCATCCTGCCCAATTGTTCAGATGAGGGTCATATTCCCTCGAAAGTACAGGTTTAACGGGAATCGTTGAAGACAGCTATTACGATAAGGAAATGACAGGTATGTTTGATACAGGTAGGTGCTGGGAAGTTGACAGCGGAGTTGTATAAGAAAAATACAATTGTCGGATGGGATTTCGATACGGTCTGGTCCATTGATGAAGATAACGGCTATCCCACATTACAGTAACTTTATTCATTGAAAATAAACAAACAATAAAAACTCCTTCTTGCAAAAGCTAGCATTTTTGCAAGAAGGAGTTTTTGATTTGTATGCGGGTTGGAGGTAATCTCCTTGAATTTCACTTTCCTAAAAAATAATGCTTGCTCCTGACGTAGCGTCAGGAGATATACTCATGAGTAAGAAGGAGTTGAAGCTATGAACGAAGATCAAAGCTATCTCATTGGAGCATTTGCCAAGCTGACGGGGGTAACGGAGCGTACATTACGATATTATGATCGTGTCAATTTGCTAAAACCTAGTCAGTATACACAACAGAGACATAGGTTATACACAGATAAGGATCTTTTCACACTACAAAAAATAATAACCATGAAGTTTATGGACTTTTCACTAGAAGAGATAGCAAAGGTTATTCATAATCCGGAACAAAGTCTGCTTCAAACATTGGCAACGCAAGAGGCGATGCTTCAGAAGAAGAAGGAACATCTTGAGCGCGTGACTGCTGCAATACATCGTGTAAAATTTTGGCGGAGGAGGAAGAGGAAGAAATTGATAGCGGAATGCTACTTATGCTAATCCATAGGGTTCAGCATGAAGAGGAGCAACAGCAATGGTTGACGAACCACATCTCAGAGTCCTTCAGCGACATGGTATTTATGAAGGAGAAATCAGTTGTGGAACGTAATGAAGCGGAGCATCAGATCACTAGCTTATTGTTATTATTAAAGAAGTATTGTAAAGAGGGCCTTGCTCCTGATGGTGATGCTGTCCAAGAAGCAACGGGGCAAGTTTTGCATATAATTCTGGATATCATGGGCTCTCGTTCACTTGAGGAAATGAGTAAAACGATGATGGAGGCAAAGGGGGATGATGGTGATAATATCGATTGGAAGGTGCCAGACCCCTTTCTGTTTCCGGATTTGCTTAATGTAGAAGAAGATGCTTTCCTAACTGAAGCGATTGAGATTTTGAATAATAGGACTCAGATTCTGGATACGCTAATTGAATCACAACGAACTGAAATGGATATCGTTGATCAGGAGGTGATGGGATGAAGAAGACTATCACTTCTGAGACCCTAACTAAGCCGAACGGGAGGTCATTCTGGATGCTAATGAAACAGCATTTGCCGAAAAGTTCGAAAAGTTGGCAGTTGAAGGTGGCTGTTGCATTAGCACTAGGAGAAACGGTATTCAGTCTTCTAATTCCAATAATGACGAAAGACGTTATTGATCAATTATCAACCTCTAGTTTACAGATGAATACCGTAATAATTTTAGGGGTATTGTTCATTGTGCAGTCTTTGATGGCAGGATTTTCGTTTTATACGATGTCACATATCGGTCAGTATGTTGTCGCTAGTCTTCGAAATGAGGTATGGCGAAAGGTCATTAGGCTACCGGTATCTTTCTATGATCGAAGTTCATCAGGTGAGACGATGAGTCGTGTAACGAACGATACGCATGTTATTAAAGACTTTATTACGGTTCATGTCATCCCATTTATATCTGGCATTGTGGCAATAATAGGTGCACTTACGCTTCTTCTTTTCATGGACTGGAAAATGACGGTTATGATGCTTGTCGCATTACCTATTGCCCTTGCTATTCTTGCGCCTCTTGGTGTGAAGATGTTCGTTGTATCGCGGGATATGCAGAATGAAACGGCTAAATTTCACGGGGAGCTTGGAAGAGTTCTTACGGATATTCGGCTTGTGAAGGCTTCTGTAGCGGAACCCTTAGAAGAGAAGCAGGGGAAGGATAGGATAACACAGCTATCTCTTGAGTTATTTTTAAAAGATTCTTAATAAAGGGGGAGACTCTATGAAAAGACTGAGCAAGGAAGAGTTGGATCAGTACGGGAAGGAAGCAGCAGCTGCTGCCAGAAAGTCGGCTTTTGATGTAGGAACCTTTATATGTTACGGAGAGAATGGGAAAGTTATCCGAGAATATCCGGATGGTCGTAAGACTCAAATCATCTGGGATGAGGACGGAAACGAGAAGGAAATAAGATATTAGGATCCTCAAAAATTTAAAACAGCTCTGATATGGAATACCCTCCATATCAGAGCTGTTTTTTAATTCTTTGGAGAGAGCTAAAAAGCATGGCTCCCACCACCGCAAAAGCTAGGGCACATCCTTATCAGGAAGGGTGACCGACATTGCCCTTTCCCTTCTATAGTTTAACATTTTAAAGAAATCATACAACTTGAATGTTGAGGTTTCCCTTTAATCCAGATTGAAAAATGAAGAACCATGAGAAATGAAGTAAATCAAAGAAAAACCGTGTTTGGCATGTTGGCCAAAACGCGGTTTTTTTCATTGTTCTACAGAACATTAATCGGCTGTCACGGTTTAATTCGGCTGAATTTGGAGATCCGGAAACCAGACATATTCACAGAAGAAGTACAATGAAATTAGCCCCTTACTTTTTTAGAAGACCTAGATAGTGCCCAGTCAATGTCTTGAAAGGTCCCATTTTAGCCAATCCATTCAAGAAACTAGTTAAAAACAGGTCATTTACAACAATGGTGAATTCTTCTCTTTCACCTTCGTATACTATTTTCTCTATCCTTGATATGAACTCTTGTAAAGTAGGATAATTGTCTTCCTCCTGCATTTTCAGGTTGAATTCTTTAGATAGAGAAATAAGACCTCTAATTTCTGTCTGATTTAAACGATGTGACATTGACCAATCCCATAACACAAATCGATCAGGAGCAACTATGTAATCTCTTAGTTGATGAATATAGTATTCTAACCTGTCTACCTTTTCTTCGAGAGTTTCATTGCTCAAATGCTATCATCTCCTCATTGCTTTTAGAATGCTAGGAAAGCAAAAACAGAGGCAATCGTACGTGCAGCTCCATTTGCTGCAAAGGCAAGTTTTTCTTATACGAATCTTTTACCTAATAGTAATACTACTATTACTAGTGATTATTTCAATATTTACGGCAACCAGAATGTATCATTAACATTTGTTCAGTATCCGAGTAGTGGTAGCGGAACCGCAAGCATCCTTTACTCTTTGGTACCGGCAGAAGTAGGTGGTCAGGTAGTTTACGGTAACTATTCAAACACGAATAGCACAATAACATGGGAGAATGTACCTGGTGGAACTTATTATGTTTCAGTCAAGAATGTCGGTCAGATTACTGTAAGTGGAAATGGATACGTCAATTAAGTAAGTAAAAAAGGAGCAGTTGCCAAGATGCAACTGCTCCTTTTTCATGAATTAACTCTATTTGTCGGAGTCTTTTCTTAAAAACATTCCGACATTAAGAGTTAATTGTTTCGTATTAGGTCCAATTTGATTTAATTTTCCTGCGAGCTCAGATTCATTGAAAATAGTTTGTGTTTCTACTCGGACAAAATCGCCGTGTTTTGTATGAATTTCATCCACCCTAGTCGTTTCGGGATCCACATTCAGATCTGGATCTACTTCTGACTCTTCTACGGCACTTAATTCTGGACCTAAGCGAATATCAGTACCATTTGGTCTCACTAATGACTCTTCTAGAGCACTTAATTTTGAACTCGAGGAAATACTACTAGGATCCGCTAATAAATTCGCACTTAGGGCAACTCCTGAAATCAACATTATTGTAGAAGTTGCTAGAATCAGTTTTTTAAACATATTTTCCCTCCTTTCCTTTTTATACCAATAATTATACCCTACTTTCAATCTTCGCATTCTAAAAAGTTCAAATGATCGAAAAAGTCCCCTATAGAAAAACTAAGCTCAAGAAAAGACTTCACTACAAAACTGTATAATACTTCTAATTCCTAATTATAGTATCTTAGATGATATATGAGAACAACATTTCACGATTTAAGAGAGTGGACAGATGAGTTGTATTACAATTTTTGAGATAAGGGCATAAAAAATTGTTTTTATGCCCACCTTTCTATACAGATAATACAATAACCAACCAATACTATTAGAAAAAGTTTTTATCCCAAATGGGCCCGACTACTGCACAAAATTAGATATTTTGTACATAAGTAAAAAGGAACTGAGTTGCTGAAGCTCTTTCGTCGTTTATACAGATAGTCAGATGTCTTTTATTGAGCTATCGTAGCTTGTTAGTTCAATTTTTCATCATGAAAGGGCCTTAAATGAGGTTACCATATAGTATTGTAATACTGGCTGTGGTTCAGTTGCCTTGAAACTCGCATCAAAAGTCATAAGTTCTACTCACTGTTATAAATTGTTTGTATGATTTCTTTATTTTGTGAATTCTCATAGTAGTTACGGATTATATAATGGTACTTCATCCCTATTCCAGTATATGTAATTCTGGTATAATATGGTATCTATGCTTTTAAAAATAGTATTAAAATGAATTGGAGGGAAATTAATGAAGAAAAGAGTATTATCTTTATTGGCAGTATGTTTTTTATTGACTGGTTCTTTAGTTTCTGCTCAAGAAGTTATTCCGAATGCATCTTCAGTCTCAGTTCAAGAAATTCCAGATGTATCTACACTTGATCCAAACATCGACTATCCCGAAACAGTTGAATTTGGTCAAAGTGTATCAAACGAAAGCGACTCTCCAATTACGGCAGCAAGTTTTAGTACTATGGCTACAGCATCAAGTGCAGTCTTTAGAGGTGTAGTACCAGGTACGAATGTTTTGGAAATTGAGGGAGAATCAAAAACAGTTGCAAATAGCAAGCTGTATTCCGCTTCAGCTCAAACTTCTTTATACGTATCTCTTGGTGGATATACCCTATTAGCTAAAGGCGATTTAGATTACGGTTCAGCATTTTGGGATTTAGATAGGACTGCAAGATCCACAGTACTTGCTCAATCCCTCACAAGTGGGAGAATATATAAGGCTGTAGGATCTCATTCTATTGCTTATGGTGGGAGTATTTATTTAATCGGTACGAGTTATGAACGCAATATATAAATTTCTTTTCTCATAATTAAAAATCTAATAAATAAAAACATCCTCCTGTATTAGTTAGGAGGATGTTTTGTTGAATAGCAGACAAAATATTACTATTAGGGAAGTGAATAGCCATGAATAAAAAGTGGAATATCGTAATCGTTGTATTCATGTTATTAATTTTAATAGGTTGCAGTTCCAATAAACATATTGAAACAACGAAAATTATTGAAGCAAACAACGCAACAAAGATTCCAAATACACTTGTTAATCAAGAAGAGGTACAACAGCCACATTTTTTTATTGACTTTAAATTAGATCAAGCTGTTGCTAAGGAACAAGTAGGAAGTACTTACCCGTATTATAAGCTCACACCTAAATTTGAAAATAAATTATCAGGTACACTGTATATTGAAAACACACAACTGGATACCAACATAGTATTACTTGTAATGCAGGGAAGGGAAGCTACATTACTGAGTCAAAAAGGAGAGAACAATTGGAGTAAATCTTTGGTAGTGAAATCAAAAAAAGATAGTAAAGTAGATGTACAAGTGGATATAAAGTGGAACCAAGATGAGAGTGATGAGCTGATCGTCTTCCCATTCGTTGAATCCTTTGGTAATTTTTATTCTGGAGCACATTCATCAGTAATAAGATTATTTGTAGGTGATAACCGAGATTACAACTTCACTGACGAGGAAATTGAAAGTAAAAGAATTCAGAAAAGTGATAAAGTAAAGTTAGTTTCGGAGTTAGCTTGGGTAGATAATGATAATCAGAGGGTAAATACAATAATCAAAAACAATAATTTTTTTGCAGAAAAGAAATATAACAAACTTTTAATGACTTCTCTCACTAGTGATAAAATTGTAGATGTCGTGTACTTGAATACCTTAGGTGATTCGGAAGTCTTATTTTCTGGATACAAAAAAGAAAAAAATAATGATACAGTATTCACAATTGATACTAAGAAAATGGATAAATACTTCAAAAAAAATATCAATCAGTTTTTGCTTGTTCTGAATAATAAGGATGATGATATGCTAGTAGACATAATGGCAGTAAATAAAGGAATAAACCCTGTTTCAACT
Organism: Paenibacillus sp. Y859; assembly: GCF_056786405.1. Taxonomy (NCBI): domain Bacteria; kingdom Bacillati; phylum Bacillota; class Bacilli; order Caryophanales; family Paenibacillaceae; genus Paenibacillus; species Paenibacillus sp. Y859. The sequence goes on from NZ_JBXCIZ010000003.1 coordinate 52,609, forward strand.
AGTTTCCATAGAATAATACAAATACTTCCATATGAATAAAAGTCTTATTCATAACTTCGCATGATAAGAAGGTGAAAATCGTGTTGGTTAATATCAACCAATTTATAGAAGGTGCTGTTCAAGGAAACCGACATGTTGTAGTTTTCTTACATATAGGTGAAGTGATTAGAGGAAAAGCTCTAGCTTTCCATAAGAATGTTTTACAAATAGAATCAGAGGAGGTTATACATGAAATAAAAGTGGATGAAATAAATGATATATATAGCATAACTAAAGGTAAATTATTTTGAGTCTGTCAAGGACCCGTTGCCTTAATATCTAGCAACGTTTTTTTTGATTAAAAGCGGAAACCAATTATGAATGCCGTGCTAATAGATTTCCGTACCGAAAATTAAATAACTCAATTTGTTATTTAATTTTCGGTACGTTAGCTCAACACGAGCAGGACATATGTAAGGGACTTTATTTTATAAATCTATGTTACTCATGAGGTTAGAAGGAAACCTTTATTAGTGGGCTGAAGGGAACTCTATCACTCTAGTAACCAGAGATGAGGACACGCCGCCCTGCTATGATCCTATAAATGGCTGGACCCTGAAAAGGGTAACTAGAGTATTTGTTATAAGATCCTTCAGAATCACTTTTGGAGGATCTTTGGCTTAATTAAGGCTCACTCGTTGCGATCATCTTGTATTTGTTTCAAATTGTCATACCGGTTACGCAAATGGCCTCTTTCTTCACCCAATTTCAAAAGGCTATAGGGGCTTCTGAACGAGTGCAGGAACTCCTTTGTGAGCCTCTAGAGGCTCACGAGGAACATGAGGAGATTATAACAAGTCATTCCTCTGCGGATAACAACGTATTAATACATTCTATACGAGGTCAGTCTTTAACCTTTGAATCTATAAGTTTCAGTTATTCGGAAGATCGAGAGATTGTGCATAACGTAAGCTTCACAGCTGAAGCGGGTCAGATGACGGCATTTGTAGGCCCAAGTGGTGCAGGTAAAACAACCTTATTCTCACTAATTGAAAGATTCTACGATTCAACCCAGGGAGAATTAGTATATGGATCTACACCCATTAGGTCCATTCCATTACAGGAATGGCGGCGACGGATCGCTTATGTCTCGCAGGAGAGTCCGATCATGGAAGGAACAATTAAAGCCAATCTGACTTATGGACTAGAGGGATGTAGCAAAGCAGAAATTAATGATGCAATTCGTCAGGCCAATTTGGATTCCTTCATTGCTACTCTGCCGGAAGGATATGATACTGAGGTTGGAGAGAGAGGCATTAAGCTATCTGGAGGACAGCGTCAGCGATTGGCTATTGCTAGAGCTATTCTACGTAACCCAGAGATATTACTTCTGGATGAGGCAACAGCACATCTCGATAGCTCCTCTGAGCAGTCTGTACAAGCTGCCTTACAGGTATTAATGGAAGGGCGAACTACACTGGTGATCGCACACCGTCTATCCACGATACGTGGGGCTGATAAGCTGATTGTTCTGGAGCAAGGAACAGTGACGGGAAAGGGAACCCATCAGCAATTAATGGAGAGTCACGAATTGTATCACGAATTGGTATCACAACAATTCGATAACTAATTCATGCTTGTCATGCTAGTCTGCATATTGTGACCAAGTCCCTCATAAACATGTACTAATCAATTCAATACATGTGGATAAAGGGGATGAAGTCATGCGTCGTATAACGTGGGTACTAGCTATGGTGTTATGTATTAGCGTTGTGTTGGCAGGGTGCGGTGGAAAGAAAGATGCCGCAGCCGTAGTCAAAGATTTGAACAACGTGGTAGATAAGTTGCAAAGTAAGGAAGGTTCTTATCAAGGTTCAGGTACGATGACGTTACACACTAGTGAGAAGCCTCAACAGTATGAAGTAGAAGTATGGTATCAGAATCCATCGTATTATCGGATTAGCCTGAAGAATGCTCAGAAGGATATTACGCAAATCGTTCTACGTAATGATGATGGGGTGTTCGTCCTTACGCCAAGCTTGAACAAGAGCTTTAGGTTCCAAAGTGATTGGCCGGAGAAACAAGGACAGGTGTATTTATATCAGACGTTGGTCCAAGGCATTCTCAGTGATAACACGCGGCAATTCATAGATGATAAAGATAGTTTTGTCTTTGATGTTGCAGCGAATTATCATAGTCAATCTTTAATTCGGCAAAAGATCTGGTTGAACAAAGATAATTATGCACCGAAGCAAGTACAAGTATCGGATTCCGAAGCGAACGTTGTTGTGGAAGTGAAGTTCAATACATTTGCATTCAATACGAAGTTTGAGAACGATGCATTTGATATGAAGCGTAACATGATGACGATGGGTGAATCCTCCATCCAGACGGTTACTCAAATAGATGAGTTCGGTAATGAGATCGTTACAGAATTAACAGATGATACACAGATCGAGCCTACAATGAAGGACTTAGGCAGCTTTGGTATCATTGATCCAGACTATGTACCAGAGGGTGTCACGCTTAAAGATACCAATGAGATAGCAGACAGTAAAGACCATGCAGTCTTGCTACGTTATGAGGGTGTGTATCAATTCACATTGATGGAAGCACGTCCACTCGATCGTGCGGTGTCGCTGACACCAGGTTCTGTCATTGATTTAGGATTTACTGTGGGGTTATTGACCGGGGATGAGCAGCAGACATTAACGTGGATGGATAACGGAATTGAGTTCAGAATTACGAGCGCGAATCTTCCAGTTACTGAAATGATGAAAGTAGCAGCGTCTTTAGCTGAAAAAACGGGTAAATAGATTTTGTAGACGGATTTTCGTTATTGTTGGGGAACTCTCCCTCTACAATGAAGGGAATCCGTCTTTTCATCTTCAATTGACAGGGGGCTTTCAGAACATTACCATTAGATCATACGAACATGAATAATGATTGCTCAAACTTCAGAGAAGGTGACGGTTTTGCAAGTGAACTATCGTGCAACAATAGCGGAGATTAATTTGGACCATTTGTGTACAAATTATCAAGCATTCCGCGCAGTATTACCAACAGAAATGATGATCTTAGCATGTGTAAAGGCGAATGCTTACGGGCATGGTGCGGTGGAAGTAGCTAGGAAGATGGAGGAGGTGGGTGTAGATTACCTAAGCGTTGCTTTCCTGGATGAAGCATTGGAGCTTCGCAGAGCGGGTATTACTTTTCCCATTCTTATTCTTGGGTATATCGCTCCGGAAGCTATTCGTGTAGCTTGGGAGAATGATGTTACTGTAACCCTCTTCTCTCAAGATGTCCTAGATGCTATTATTCAAATACCCGCACTAAGTGCTGCTAAGCCATTGAGAGTACACATTAAGATCGACACCGGGATGGGTCGACTTGGACTGCTTCCGGGAGAAGAAGCGATTACTTTCATAGAACAGGCTTTCTCAATCCAAGGCATTCAAGTTGAAGGGTTATTCACCCATTACGCGAAGGCAGATGAAGAAGATAAGAGTTATACACTGGAGCAGTACCGACGGTTTCAATCTGTTGTGGATGTGCTAGGGGAAAGGGGTATTGAAATCCCTATTATACATACAGGAAATAGTGCAACTGCGATCGATATGCCACAACTATCTTATAATATGGTGCGTATAGGCATCAGCCTATACGGACTTTATCCATCAGATAAAGTGAATGATCAGAAGATTGCATTAACCCCAGTACTGACGCTAAAAACGCAAATAGTACATGTTAAGATGCTCCCTCCTCATTCGGGAATTAGCTATGGCACTACATACGTGACGGAAGATGATGAAGTCATTGCTACACTTCCGATCGGTTATGCTGATGGATATTCTCGAATGCTGAGTGGCAAGGCAGAAGTACTGATGCGTGGACGCCGGATTCCTATCGTTGGAACAATCTGCATGGACCAGTGTATGGTATCGTTACGAACTTTTGCTGAAGAAGCAAAAGAAATCCAAGTGGGCGAAGAGGTTGCACTCATCGGTCAACAATCTGGTGAATGTATTACAGCAGATGAGTTGGCTTCCAAGCTAGGTACTATCCCTTACGAAGTGATCTGCATGCTAGCCGCTAGAGTTCCCCGCCATTATGTTCAAGGTGGAATCCTTCAACACGTAGTCAATCCTTTATTAGATTAGGAAAGATACCATCAGTTATTATTTGTAGGGAAGAAGGAATCTATGATTACATCTCGAATGTAAATTTAGATTAAGGGATGATCTTATATAAATGTGGATTGTAGTTTATAATGAAATGTAGCATACATGATATACGATTCGCATATATATTCTTTTGTATAAATTCCCTTGAATAAAGTTATACTGGTGCACAAGTGATGAAGTGTCGTGGGGGTGGAAGAGAAGGTGGCTAATTTGCAGAGCACGAAGAGGATTATGATCAGTTTACCAGATCATCTCTTGAAGGAAGTGGATGGTATCGTCGCATTGGAGAATTCCAATCGTAGTGAACTCATTAGGCAGGCCATGAGACTGTATTTGGTAGAACGGAAGAAGAGATATATCCGTGAGTCGATGCAACGTGGTTACATGGAAATGGCCAAGATTAACTTGACTATGGCTTGTGAGGCTTTCCACGCAGAGGAAGATGCAGACAGCACTCTAAGCCGCGCAGTAAGCGGGGTGTAAATATTGATTGTAAAACGCGGTGATGTATTTTTCGCGGACCTTTCGCCTGTTGTTGGTTCTGAACAGGGAGGGGTGAGGCCTGTTTTGATCATACAGAATGATATCGGTAACCGGTTCAGTCCTACGGTCATCGTAGCGGCGATTACCGCGCAGATTCAAAAGGCGAAGCTTCCTACTCATGTGGAGATTGATGCACTCTCCCATGGATTTGATCGGGATTCTGTCATTCTGTTGGAACAAGTCCGAACGATTGATAAGCAAAGATTAACGGATAAGATTACTCATCTTGATGAGGAAACGATGAAAAAGGTCAACGAAGGTTTGCTCATCAGTTTAAGTTTAATCGATTTTTGAACGTTGATTGTCGAATATATTGATATGAACAAGACGTGCCCTGGGTGCGTCTTGTTTCATAGAGGTTTACAGTTATTTACATAAGGGGAGGGCATAGGATACAATGGGCGTATTTATTGATCAAGATAAGCAATTATTTCATCTACAAACGGTGAGTACAAGTTATGTGTTCCAAGTATTACCTTCGGGGCATTTGGCGCATCTTTATTATGGGAAGAAATTACGTACAGGAGATTTAAGTTGGTTACTCGTTAGGCAGGAGCGGGCGTCATTTAGTCCGAACCCAATTCCGGAGGATCGAACGATTTCATTTGATACACTGCCTCAAGAATTGCCTGTGTATGGAAGCAGTGACTTCCGACACCCATTATTACAATGCCGTCTTAGCAATGGCTCGACGATAACTGAATTTATATATCGAACACATCGTCTAGAGCAAGGAAAGCCTGGTCTAACTGGCCTACCAGCTACGTACGTTGAGGAAGAACATGAAGCACAGACTTTAATTATTGAACTTGAAGATAAGGGTTCCGGTCTTCTTATTGAACTGCAGTATACAGTCTTTGAACATTATGATGCTATTACTCGCTCCATGGTTATTGTGAATGAGAGTAAGGAATCTGTGGAATTACTACGTGCGCTTAGCGCTAGTGTAGACTTTCCTCATGCAGACTATGAATGGCTACAATTATCGGGTGCATGGAGTAGAGAAAGAGATATTGTACGCCGTCCATTGGCTAGTGGTATGCAAAGCGTGGAAAGTCGTAGAGGTTCTAGTAGTCATCAGCAGAACCCATTTGCAGCGTTATTATCGCCAGGTAGTGATGAAGATCAAGGTGAAGTATTCGGCTTCAGTCTAGTATATAGCGGTAGTTTTATTGCACAGGCTGAAGTGGATCAATTTCGGACAACACGTTTTTCAATAGGGATTAATCCTTTTGAATTTGGTTGGACATTAGAATCGGGACAGTCCTTTCAGACACCTGAAGTAGTTATGGTATATTCTGCTGAAGGATTAGGTGGGATGTCACGTAAGTATCATAACTTGTATCGGGAACGTCTTGCTCGGGGTAAGTATCGTGATGCAGAGCGACCTATACTTGTGAATAATTGGGAAGCAACTTATTTTCAGTTCAATGCTGATAAAATTGAGGATATCGCCAAAGCGGGTCAGGATCTTGGAATTGAACTATTCGTACTCGATGATGGTTGGTTCGGTCACAGGGATAGCGATAACTCATCTCTTGGAGATTGGGTTGTAGACAAGAATAAGCTTCCCAATGGTCTTGAAGATTTAGTGAGCAGAGTAACCAATCAAGGAATGCGCTTTGGACTCTGGTTCGAGCCAGAGATGGTATCTCCTGATAGCGATTTATATCGTAATCATCCGGATTGGTGTCTGCATGTACCGGATCGTCGTCGTACAGAAGCAAGACAGCAGCTTGTACTCGACTTCTCACGTCAAGATGTTCAAGATGAGATGGTACAAATGATAAGTGAAATTCTCAAGAGTGCTCCAATTACTTACGTGAAGTGGGACATGAATCGTAACATGACAGAGATAGGTTCTGCGTTGTTACCTCCGGAAAGACAGCAAGAGACGGCACATCGTTATATGCTGGGCTTATATGATGTAATGGAACGTATTACGTCATCATTCCCAGACATCTTGTTTGAGAGCTGTTCGGGCGGTGGAGGTCGATTTGATCCAGGAATGCTGTATTATATGCCGCAAACATGGACAAGCGATAACACGGATGCTGTGGCTCGCCTAAGAATTCAATACGGAACCAGTCTTGTATATCCTATTAGTTCTATAGGATCCCATATTTCGGATGTCCCTAACCATCAAGTCGGTCGTACGACACCACTAGAGATGCGCGCTCTTGTAGCCATGTCAGGTAATTTCGGCTATGAGCTGGATCTAACGAAGTTTACTGATGAAGAGAAAGAAGCTGTCAAGCAGCAGATATCACTGTATAAAGAAATTCGTGGATTGGTCCAATTTGGTGACTTCTACCGTTTGCTTAGTCCGTTCGAGGGAAATGAGACAGCATGGATGTTCGTATCGCCAGATGGAAGTGAAGTGGCTGTATTCTATTTCCGAGTGTTATCAGAATCGAACGCACCTTTGAATCGATTGAAATTGAAGGGCTTGGACCTCCATGCAGATTATCGACTGCTCGGAGGAGACGAGACTTTTGGCGGAGACGCTCTTATGTATGCAGGAATTCTGGTTGGATCACAGCCAGGAGATTATCATAGTGAATTGTTTAGGTTCGAAAGAGTGTAAGGTTAGTTTCAACAATTTTGACTCACGTAATCTAAGAAACATGCTTAAATAAAGAAAAGGTATCTCCTTTGGATGAGAGAATCATAACGGGCTAACCATAGCCAGTCGGACTCACAATACCAAGGGAGAATACCTTTTTTGTGATGATGCAGTGATAACAGTCATCATATGATAGATGATCTAGACTCTAATTAAGGTGTTCTGACAAAATTGCGAAGTGTTAGAAATTCATTCTCATCGCGCATGATTAACGTGTCTTTATTAAAATAAATAAATTTGTCGTAAAAGAGACCACGACTATTTCGCTCACCGAGGATGAATGATTCGCCATTACGTAGATTGAGTGCACGTGCAACTAACTTATTGTTCACAAAATCCGAGAAGGCTACATAATTTTCGCCTAGGAGCAGCAGATTATTCCGTTCGTTGTTTCCTCCGGTTTGAGTTCGCTTATATAATACCCTTGCCTTAGCATTGGCTTGCCAACGGTCCATGGTCATATATGTATTATAATACACGTACTTACCTGTAGTCGCATCCATTGATTTGCTATCAATCATCCATACGATATCTCTTCCATTGAATTCTAGAAGCCTCAATTCTTCGTTGTCTTTTGTCTTATAAACCTCGACTGTTTTTGCAGAAGCTATATCATGAAAATAAAGCGTACGCCCAATATAATTATAGACATATTTATCGTTTGCGAAACTAAATTTTGAATCGTTCCCAAGGTTGGCGAGTTTTTGAGTCTCTTTCGTTTCTCTGTTCATGATGTAATATGTACTACCACCATCATCCTTGTATGCCAAATATTTATCTCCTACTAGTATGCCCATTGGATGTCGTGTTTCTAGAATCGTATCGGTCATTACTTTGGTTTTCATATTATATTGCTTCAAACTTTTTGGGAATATGTAAACCTTGTTGGACATTTCAATAGTCGACTCATAGAAGAAGAGAATGTCTCCACGAACAATCATATTGGTTTTGAAGGTGTTTGAAGAGGTTATAGCTTCGGTCGTATTTTTCTTCCAGTTATGAAGGTAAACCTGCGTAACTTCGTTCTTATCTTTCTCAATAGAGGCAATATAGTCGCCTGTGAACGTGTAATTGTAATCAATGTACATTTTATACCCGGTTTTTACATCAGTAAATTTGTACTTTGCAGCTGCAAGTACGGGTGTAACAAAAATGGATGCTCCTAGGAGCATGCTGAGCGCAAGAGCTATACCTGGTTTGGCGAGTTGACGAAATTTCCTAAACATGGGTTTTTAAATCTCCTTTAAGTATATTTTCCATCTGAGTGGATTAGAGAAAAGTAGTCTATGAAAATTAAAGATCTATCGTGATAGTACATTTCGACACAGAAGGATAAAAACCTTTATTTTCCTACATAAACAGATATATACCTTTCGGTAATTTTTCTGATTATGCTCTGTGCTGGAAATATGAGCGAAAGTTTGTGATAATATGATACATACCGTATTTAGAAAGAGGGATACCATTGTCAGAACATGATGTTGTTGTAGAGGTAAAAGATGAAGCGATAAAAGCAGAACAGCAAGAGCGGATCGTTAAGCAAGCTGCTAAGGAATTAAATATCTCATTGAAGCAAGTCCGCACAACGGTGGGACTACTGGATGAAGGAAATACAATTCCCTTCATTGCGCGTTACCGTAAAGAGATGACGGGTGAACTAGATGAGACTCAACTACGAGATATCGAAGAGCGTGTGGGTTACTTGCGGAACTTGGAAGAGCGTAAGCGAGAAGTCATACGAATTATACATGAACAAGATAAACTAACCGTTGAATTAAAGGCGGCTATTGAACAAGCTAGTAAATTGCAGGAAGTGGAGGATCTGTACCGTCCATATCGACAAAAGCGCAAAACTCGGGCTAGTATGGCGAAGGAAAAAGGTTTGGAGCCTTTGGCGATATGGATATGGGATCAGCCGAAGCAAGGAAATTTGGATACAGAAGCAACAAAATATGTAGATGTGGATAAAGGCGTAGAGACGCCTGAAGATGCGATCCAAGGTGCTATGGATATTCTAGCTGAGAATATAGCAGATGAAGCCACTATCCGTGCTTGGGTACGTCGATATAGTATGGATCATGGACTGTTGGTGTCAGAAGCGAAGGATTCGGAGCAAGAGTCGGTATATGAGAACTATTACAGTTACAAAGAACTTGCAAAGAAAATGCCACCACACCGTATTCTGGCTATCAATCGTGGTGAAAAAGAGAATGTGCTTAAAGTAGGCCTTGAAGTGCCAGCTGAATCCATTCACACATTCATAGGTTCCCAAGTTATTAAAGGGGATTCTTGCGTCAAGAAGATATTGGAATCTGTTATTGAAGATTCGTATAAGCGGCTAATTTCCCCTTCTATTGAGCGGGAGATACGTGCTGAATTGACGGAGAAGGGGGATAGTCAAGCGATATCTATCTTCTCCGGTAACTTGCGTAGCTTGCTGCTACAAGCGCCAGTGAAAGGACGCTGTGTATTGGGTGTAGATCCAGCCTTCCGGACAGGCTGTAAGCTGGCCGTGGTGGATGACACAGGCAAACTGCTCGAAGTGGCTGTTACCTATCCAACTCCTCCGCATAATAAGGTGAGGGAAGCAGCAGAGAAATTCCGCGAGTTGATTACGAAGTATAAGATTCAATTGATTGTTGTTGGGAACGGAACCGCATCTAGAGAGACAGAACAGTTCGTTGCTGAAGTCATCAGTGATCTGAAAGATCAGGAGTTGGCCTATCTTATTGTTAATGAAGCGGGTGCCAGTGTGTACTCTGCATCGAAGCTTGCGCAAGAAGAATTCCCTGATTTGGACGTATCTGAACGTAGCGCCGTATCCATTGCTCGCCGTATTCAGGATCCCTTAGCAGAGCTAGTTAAGATCGATCCAAAGGCCATTGGTGTAGGGCAGTACCAGCATGACGTTAGTCCGAAGCACTTGGAAGAGAGTCTTAAGGTAGTCGTGGAGTCAGCGGTTAACCATGTAGGGGTAGATGTGAACACAGCCTCGCCATCGCTATTGTCCTACGTAGCTGGCGTAAATGCTACTACGGCTAAAAATATCGTGAAGTATCGTGAAGAGAACGGGAAATTCATTACGCGCAAGCAGTTGAAAAAAGTCCCGCGTCTAGGTGCAAAAACGTATGAGCAATGTATTGGGTTTATGAGAATTTCAGAAGGGGAGCATATTCTTGATCGTACTCCCATTCATCCGGAATCCTATCCCGTTGTAGATAAATTGTTTCGTGAATTGAATATGGAGTTAGAGAAGCTTGGAAGCCAAGAGTTCAGCCAACTGCTGGAACAGCAGGATGTTGAGGGATTAGCGACCATACTTGATGTTGGTGTACCTACGCTGCGAGACATTATAGAAAGCTTACAACGACCGGGGCGTGATCCTCGTGAGGAGCTTCCACTTCCTATCTTTCGTACCGATGTATTGAAGATGGAAGACTTAACACCGGGGATGGAGATGCAGGGAACCGTTCGTAATGTGATCGATTTCGGAGCCTTTGTGGATATCGGAATTAAGAATGATGGCTTAGTACACATTTCACAGCTAAGTAATGGATATGTTAAACATCCTATGGATGTTGTTTCTGTTGGTGATAATGTGACGGTATGGGTACTGAATATAGATGAGAAAAAAGGGCGCGTCGGACTTACGATGAAGAACCCACATAAGGATCAATAATTTGATCCTAGCATACAATAGCCCCAAGCTTCGTCCTCCCTTAGGGGGGCGAAGCTTGGGGCTAAAATGATGATCTAATGAAACTTATGAAGATGTATTACCGCGGTTACCTGGAGAGTTACGGTAGACAAACCAACATTCATTGAGTAGTTTTATCTGCCGTCGGTCTCTTTTGTTGAAAGCGCGCATTAATTGATTGCACAGCCACTGTGGCAAGGGTATCTCCTCCTCTTGCATTCCATATGTACCGTTAGCATATGGAGGAGTAGCCCAGAGTGTGCAGGTATACATTAAAACTACTCCATCTCTTCTTCATACCATTGTTCTAGTTGAGCTTGAAGAGCACGAATCTCGGTAAGCAGTGATATGAGTGGATAACTCTTTTCATCAATGGTTGCAAAGGATTTCTCCAATTCATTGATGTAATCCAGTCCACCTTGAATCGTATACTGTTCTTGCAAAAGATCAAGAGCGTCGCACTCAGCGACAGCTAGCGGTAGTGTAGGAATATTTGCAGCGGTCAGTTTGGCGATCTCTTTATTAAGACGCAGATTAAGTGCACTTAGTTGATAAGCGTAGTCTGCAGGCATTTCCACAAATTGAAGTTCATGTTGTAGTTGTAAAATGACGTATCTCATCTTTGCCATAGTGTGTTAGAATCCCCCTATATATCTTTATGTATTGAATGAACGATGCTTGTATCAGTATACTTGACAGTGTAGCCTATAGCGAAGTTAAAATTCAAGTATCAAGTCATGTCCCTGATAAGGGAATGGGCGAATGCCTAGCATATAGTAGGAAGGAATCGTTGGAGAACTATGACAGAAATGATGACCAATGAGGAATTACAGGTATGGGTGGAGGATATTTCACACCGTTGCTTCGGAGTGCCGTTCTTGCATCAAGCTGTGTTCAATGGGCGGTTAAAGACTACGGGAGGGCGATATTTCCTCAAGGGGCATAACATAGAGATTAATCCCCATCAACTCGATAACTTTGGAAATGAAGAGGTGGAAAAAATCATCAAGCATGAATTATGCCACTATCATCTCCATCTGAGAGGAAGAGGGTACCGACATCGTGATCCGGAGTTTAAACAATTGTTGCAACAAGTTGGGGGGAGTAGGTTCTGTCAGGCACTTCCTGGAGCGAAGGCTAGAAAGCCTCTCCCTTATCGATATAAGCTGACATGTACACGATGTGAAATGGAGTATCTCCGTAAAAGAAAAGTAGACCCTAAGCGTTACCGATGTGGTAAATGTCGAGGCGATCTGAGCCTATCTTCGATGACTCCATCTTGACTGAAATCATTCGGAATGATATATTAATGATTGTAAGTCTAGATTGATGTTCCCTGATAGCTCAGTTGGTAGAGCACTCGACTGTTAATCGAGTTGTCACAGGTTCGAGTCCTGTTCGGGGAGCCATTATTTTTTGGAGAGATACCCAAGTGGCTATAAGGGGACCCTCTGCTAAGGGGTTAGACTGCGTAAGCGGTGCGTGGGTTCGAATCCCACTCTCTCCGCCATATTTTTTTAGCCAATCATATATGAATTGACAAAGGGACCTATCAAGGTTCCTTTTTTTGTTAGAATAGTGTCCGTGGCTTCCATTAGAAGGTAGAAGATGCGATACGCTCACTATGCCACTCGAAATGTGAGATAAGAATCTAAGAAAAAAAGCTTGTCATGTAATTGTAATTTTGTTATAATCATTTTTGTTGTCACAAGAAGTGATGTATTATGGCCCGTTGGTCAAGTGGTTAAGACACCTCCCTTTCACGGAGGTAACAGGGGTTCGAGTCCCCTACGGGTCACCATTTATTATGAAGGAATTCAGTCTTCAAGAATGGCACACAGCATTGTGTAGTCACCGAGAGCCATTAGCTCAGTTGGTAGAGCACCTGACTTTTAATCAGGGTGTCGAAGGTTCGAATCCTTCATGGCTCACCATTTTCACTTTTATGATTTGCGGTCGTGGTGGAACGGCAGACACGCTACCTTGAGGTGGTAGTGCCCATTGGGTGTGAGGGTTCAAATCCCTTCGACCGCATTATGATTAGGCTTCTACGGATGTTAAAACCACTCCCTATTCAGAATATTAGATTCTGAATAGGGAGTGGTTTTTTGACGCCTAATTCATTTCTCCTTTACGTGATTTTACCCAAGTGAGAACCACGCTTGAATCCCTTCACCATATAGATGGCATAAAGCACAATGAATAACACAAGGAACATAGATGAATACCGGTACATAACAGCATAACTTGAGTGGGAAGCAATTTGACCTAGAGACAGTGCTCCGACAGCTACCCCAAGATCAAGCGAATTGAAATACATGCTATTGGCCATACCTTGCTGCTGTGGTGTGACCAATTGAATCATCCAAGTCTGAATTGTAGGTTGTGCTGTACCGAAACCAACGCCATAGAATAATGCTGCTACTGCAAGAGAAACGGTAGAGGTTGAGTAAGAAAGTAGGATGAGCCCGATAATTAGAAACAACGCCGCTGGAATGAGCAGTACAATATGACCTTTGCGGTCATAGAGTTTACCTGATATCGGACGGACGATAATAACTGAAATAACATTAAACAAGAAAAATAATGATGCATTTGCAAGATGAACTTCTTTTCCAAATAAAATTAAAAAGCTCAATAAACCGCCATAGGTGATCGACATGAGCATATTAAGTATACTCGGGAGGATCAGTTTTCTATTGAAGCCCGTCTTGTTGGGTGTTGATGAAAGTTCCTTAGGGGCTACAACAGGAGGTTTCACTTTTTTGGTGATGGGATAGATCAATGGGAAAATCAATAGTGCTGTTGCCAAAGTGACATATACTAACGTAGGAAATCCACTTTGCCCTAATATGGTGCTTCCGATTACGGGTCCCAGAGATAGCGCAATACTAGTGGATAACCCGAAATAACCCAAACCTTCTCCTAATCGTCTGTTTGGAATGACACCGGTGGCCATCGTCGGAAGGGTCGTACTTCCCATTCCGAAGCCAATTCCAAATAGAATACGCATAAGTAGTAGCATGGCTACCGTTCCACTCCATAAATATCCGAAAGTAGCCAATGTTATGAGAATAAGTCCTGTGAAAAGGATGGTGTTTCTTTTTCCTTTTTCTAATGCCTTGGCGGAGAATAGTCGCGAAGCGATAGCAGCTAGAGCAAAGAGAGTCGTGAACAGACTAACGGTTAGATCACTCGCATGGAAATGATCTTTAACATAAGAAGGTAGCGGTGATAAGATCATCTGTAAATTCAGAAATAGTAATAAGTTACATACAGTAAGCATGATGAATTCTCTTGTCCAGAGTTTGACTTGTTTGGTTTTCATTTTTTTTGAAGACTCCTAACCTTGATGTAATTGATCGATATTATGTTGGATTTGTTCCATGATCTGTTGTAAAGATAGTAGCTGTTCATCTGTGATTCCAGATATCAATTTGTCATTCAGCCCTAACTCTAGAGGAAGTGTATCTAAGATGAGTGTCTTAGCTGAATCAGTTGAACAGATCAAGAATGCCCTGCGATCAGTAGGGTTTATTTGTCGTATTATGAGCTTCTTTTTATCTAGAACATCTAAGATACGCGTCACCGTAGGCTGATCTTTATCCGTACGGAGTGCAATTTCCTTTTGGTTAGTTCCTTCCTCAAGGCATACTTGATATAGGACGGCCCACTGTTCAGGGGTGATGTCATAGGCTCTAAGCTTATTAGCGAATAAAGTGCTAATCTTACGAAAAATATGTGCGTATTTGAATCCGATGGACTGTTCGGGGGAGGGGAATCTAAACAGGGTAAACACTTCCTTTTAATATAGTTGTTATAACAACTATATTCCTAACAACTATTGTTGTCAATGCTATTGGAGTGTGTGTGGATATTACTGTAAGCTAATAATATGCTCTTTACTTTTAAGTGTTATCCATGTAATATACATAATGTGTTGCAAAAATATTATGCGCGGTCGTGGTGGAACGGCAGACACGCTACCTTGAGGTGGTAGTGCCCATTGGGTGTGAGGGTTCAAATCCCTTCGACCGCATTATGATTAGAATTTTTCGTAACCCTTACACTGTAAGGGTTTTTACTTGTTAAAGTGAGAGGGTTCAAGTCCCATTAACCCAGATAAGGTTAAAGCGGCAGTAGCAATAACAGCGAAATGAAAATAAGAATGACGGAATAGAACAAGCCTGCTCATTAGAGTAGGCTTTTAAATATGAGCCTAAATATAGGCATCTAAAACTTATCTGTATTATAGAAGACGGAGTTTTGTTTCGGAAATAGAACCTCGAGCACATGATATAGTGATGCTTCCTTGGAAGCGTCACTATATCCTTGGAATAGCAAAGTTATAAACTCCTCTTGGCTTAACTTGATGGCAGTATACTCAAGCCCCGTTCGTGCATCAGACTCGATAGAGACATCTTCACTTAAGTAATGAAAATATGCCTTTTGTCCTGCACACTCTAAATATAAATGTAGACTTTCCTGAGCATACTTTGGACTAATATTCAGCCTTTTTTGAAAAGTAGAGGTCAGTTTAGCAAGTAAGGGCTGAAATCGGATCACTTTCCACATCGCGTAATTCATCGTATCCTTCTCGGCACTCCAATTGGTGAATGCTTCGACCAGAGCGTGATCGTCTGGAAGGTTTGCCTGAACGGAGATTGCATCCGGACGTTGTTGGACCAAAGCGTGAAATAAAGGGATGACTGAACTTTCCTCACCTTCGAGATAGCATAACTCCTCCAGATGAGCAATTCCGTCAGCCTTTGTCTCGGATATAAGTCCGTAGGCAACAACGACTCCATCTCGTATAGCCAATAAGCTTGCAGCAGCTTTCCATCTAGGCCAATGAAGTTGATCCTTCCAAACAGCCTCAGATCTAATCGCTGTATACGTTCTAGAAGCATTAAACTGTTCATAAATATCGGATATAGCATCGCAATAAGACGAATCGAATGGAACGATCTCGATATGTGTATCGTTACTAGCCGTGACGGATGTGGTATTTAATTTGTACAAAGGTTCGGGAACAACATTCCAACCATGTTTTTCATAAAATGGGGTAATGACAGCGTATAGTAAGGAAAGATCGTACTCTTCCTGTTCCATCCATTGTGTAAGATTGTGCAGAATTTGTCGACATTGTCCCTGTCCTTGGTACTCGGGAACAGTCGCTACGCTACCTAATCCTCCAATTTTTACGGCTGCATGATCAACTCGACTAATAACTGGGAACAATTGGACGGTAGAAGTGATCGTATTTTGTTGCGTAGCAATCCAGGTAGTAGCCATGTCATAGGCTGAATCTTGGTCTAACCGGATTTGAAAAAAGTCTCTTCCAACATCGAACGCATTTCCCAGAATATCATAGACGGCTTCTAATTCTGTTCGATTTACAATATTACGTACTACTGTTTGTTGGGTTGTCATTAAATATACAGACCTCCTATAATGAGAGCGTTTTCTTGTTTTCTATTGACATAAAAGCACTGATGCATGATAATAAAAATATAACATATATGGGAGCGCTCCCACAATAGGTGATGAAAATGAAGCATACATTAGAATCGATTGCAGGTTTAGCAGGAGTATCAAGAGGGACTGTATCTCGTGTAATTAATAGCTTACCGGGAGTTAAACCGAAAGTGCGCGAGAGAGTTTTGGAGATTATTGAACAGACCGGCTATGTTCCACATTCGCAAGCAAGAAGTCTGGCCGGTGGTAAGACAGGGAATATCGGGGTTATGGTGTTTGGACCGAAACCGGATTTCTTGAGCCATCATATTTTCTATGAGGCACTTCAAGGTATTCAAGCAGACACCATTGCCAATGCCTATGATCTGCTCTTATTGGCTAACCGTAGTGAATCGGACCAGGATTATTGGAAGAAGGTCGCTACGATGCGGAAAGTGGATGGGCTCATCATTATGGGTGAGCATATCCAGCAGGAGTATTTGATGTATTACCGAGAACAGCAGATACCCTTTGTTCTAATTGGGAAAAGGAACTATGATTCATTACCGATTGCGTGTGTGACCTCGAATTATCGTCAAGGGGCGTACAAGGCAACAAGTCATTTGCTACAATGTGGCAGACGCCGAATCGTATACATCCAAGGTCTTATAGGTACTTATCATGAGAATGAGCGATTTGCTGGGTATACTCAAGCATTGCTAGAAGCGGGAATAGAGCATGACCCAACTCTAGTTATCCATGGTAGCGCGGATCAGGAAGAAGCACGCCAACAGACGAAGCTTCTGTTAGAGAGGAATGTATCATTCGATGCTGTGTTTGCAGCCAATGATCTGATGGCATTTGGTGCGTTGGAATCGCTCTTCGAACAGGGTTATCGAGTTCCTCAGGATATTTCGGTCATAGGTTATGATGACATTCAAGCGGCAGCGTACTCATCTCCGCCGTTAACAACCGTACGACAAGATAAGATCAGGCTTGGAAAAGAAGCGGTGGGATTATTGCTGGACATTTTTCGCGGCGATCTTGATGAGAATGAATCCAAGGATATGATCATTGATAATGAGTTGATCATTCGCGGAACGACTTCACAGCAGGAAAGCTAAAAAGTACGGACAAGAAGATGAAATTGTCCGCTTTTTGGACTATAGTGGGAGCGCTCCCATATTGAGAGGAATGAAACGAACAGATGTCTAATTTACAGAAGGAATATGATGTAGCAGTTCTCGGTGGTGGTCCAGCGGGCATTACGGCTGCCATTAGTGCGGCGAGAAACGGAGCCGAGACGATCATTGTGGAGCGATACGGATTTCTTGGCGGCATGTCAACTACAGCGATGGTATATCCATGGATGACCTTTCATTCGGCAGTGGGTGAGCAAGTTATCAAAGGCATTGCCCAGGAAATTATAGATCGTTTAATGGCTCTTGACGCATCGCCAGGTCACTTAAGAGATACCGTCGGATTCACTCATACTCTGACGCCTTATCATCCCGAGGTGTATAAAGTATTGGCTTGTGACATGCTCGAGGAAGCGGGGGTTGAGATTCTACTTCATACAGCAGCTATAGATGTCCAAACGAAGGATGAGCGTATAAGTGGCGTAACTTTGTACAATAAAGGTGGTGTTTCGGAGCTCAAAGCAAAGGTGTATATCGATGCAACCGGGGATGGAGATATCGCTTATATGGCTGGGGATCCTTGGGAGAAGGGTAATATCGACGGAAAAGTACAACCGATGACGATGAAATTTCGCATGAGGGGCGTCGATCTGAACAAGGTCAAGGACTACATGCAGAATAACCCTTCAGAATTTTATGAGAAATCGTTGATTTCAGATCTTGATATTATCCCTCTTACAGGGGTTATGGGCTTTTATAGTCAATGGAAAGAAGCTGATCTCCCTATTCAACGCGAAGGTCTTCTGTTTTTTAGCGGACCAAATGAGGATGAGGTTCTTGTGAACGTATCCCGAGTGTCAGGTCTAGATCCAACGAAGATTGAGGACCTGACGAAGGCAGAGATTGAAGGGCGTAAGCAAGTTCTCCTTCTAGAAGCATTTTTCCAGAAGTCTATTCCGGGATTTGAGAAAGCTAGCGTATCAGCTGTAGGTGCCCAGATTGGAATCAGGGAAGCAAGACGGATTATTGGGAAATATGTGTTGAATGGCACGGATGTATTGGATGGCAAAAGATTCGATGACGTTATTGCTAGAAGTGGTTATCCGATTGATATTCATAATCCAGAAGGTAAGGGTGTCACCGCTAATTTCATTCGAGAAGGCGGCGCATATGATATCCCTTATCGCAGTATCGTTCCAATGAATACGACGAATTTGTTATTGGCGGGAAGATGCATCTCAACGACGCATGAAGCTCAAGCAACGACACGTCTGACGCCAAGCTGTATGGCGATAGGTCAAGCGGCAGGTGCCGCAGCAGCACTGGCAGTATTGCATAATTGTACTACAGCAGATGTTCCTATTCCTGAGTTACAGGCGCGTTTGATCGAAGGGAAAGCCGAGTTGGGATTAGATTAAAGTGAATGGAAGCGGATGTAATCACATCAAGGAGGTGAGAGAGACTCATCCGCTCTTCGCTCTTTTCATAATATCAAATACTTATAAAATCTATTTTGTAAGCGCTATCTAAAAGATGTTTACTCCGTACTATCAATAATAATACTTAAAGTAGAGGTGACCCAATGAAGAAGAAATTGTCTAAACGTTTGCTATCCATCACAATAAGTCTCGCGATGGCATTTGGTATGGTTCCTTTGTATGCGGTTTCAGCGGCGGGTGATGTGAATGTTGGGATTGTGAATGCGGGGTTTGAAGAGGGTCCGGTGAATGGTGAAATTCCAGGTTGGAGTAAGGACCCAGCAACGGTAGGACTGATAGAACTTAGTTCTATACAAGCAAAAGGTGGTTCCAATAGCCTACATCTACACGATACTGACAGCGATCCTCTGTCTCCGGGATTGCGCGTGTTAAGTGATAATATAGCAGTCACACCGGGAAGTGAATATACAGTTCAAGCGTCTGTATATGTCGTACAGCAAACAGCAAGTATTGTTCATGAGGTTCAATATTTCGATACAAATGATAAAGAAATCACACCACGGCAGCAGATACTTAATTCCAATAAAATCCTGAAGCTGAATGCTTGGAATGAGATTGTGAATGTCTCTACTGCTCCAGTGAATGCATCTTATGCAAGAATCGGTTTCTATTCAGGTAAGCCAAGTTTGACGGATGCTTATTTCGATGATGTATCGATGATTGGACCAGCGACGCCAGTAATACCAGACCCAGAACCAAATCCAGGACAACCGGCATCGGGTCTTGTTAATCCAGGGTTCGAGATGGACTTGGTTGGTATGGAAATCCCAGGTTGGGCTGTAGATCCTAGTACTGAAGCATTCGGAAGTATTGGACTTAGTAGTGCGTACTCAAGAACTGGGAATAACAGTTTACTTTTCGAAGATAAAGTAAACGGTACAGCTCCTAATGGTCACTTTAGAATGCTAAGTGATCCGATCTCAGTGTCAGTAGGAGATATGGTTACATTCGAGACTTATGTTTATAAAGTTGCTGCAGGAGATCAAACTGCGCAAATCCAACCTGTCATTCATTACTACGATGCGGGAGGAAATAGTGCAAAAATAAATGATTTTGAGGGATATGGTGCCAATACTATCCCTGTGGGACAATGGAAGGACATAAAAATCACTCGTGAAATCCCGGCTAATACAGCTTATATTAAAGTAGGATTGTATTCTGGTTTTCCAAGCCTTACAAAGTTATATGTGGATGATGCGAGTATAATTATTGAACCTAAAACACCTGTGGTAACTCCACCTGCAGAAGATGTTGCAGCCGAAATCCCGAATACTGGATTTGAAGAGGCATTGATAGCTGGTGCGATTCCAGGCTGGAGCCTTAAAGATGGTCCTGTGGGATCAATTGAATTAAGTACTTCAGTAGTTAAGAGTGGAAAGAATAGCTTATATTTTCAAGATAAGAGTGATGCGACAGGTTCACGAGTGTTAAGCGACAAGTTCGCAGTTATACCAGGCGAGGCATACATTGCTAAAGCTTTTGCAAACGTAGTCAAGCAATCACATAATATCGTTTACGAAATTTACTTTTATAATGATAAAGATACTCAGATTGGATTCAAGCAGGAATTGTTTGGAGCATTAGCATTAGGTAACAATCAATGGACCGAGATGCGGGTATCTACTAATAAAGTCCCAGCAGGAACAGCCTACGCTAGAGTTGCTTTTTATTCAGGAGGAATTAGTATAACCGAAGCCTATTTCGATGATGTTTCATTCGATATAGTGCCATCTGAAGTACCATTAGATCGTAACTATCAGGCGCCAATTAATCTTGGTCCAATGGTTAGCGTGAGCCTAGGTCAAGCAGGAGCTATTCAAGAAAATGCTTTAGGTGAGAACGAGGTATATTTCCATTCGAATGGGTTGCCTGGTACATTCACAGTGTTAGATGCAGAAACAGGTAAGATGAAGTTTACAGAGAAAATTCCAAATACAGAAGCATTGTGGGCCATGACAATCGGACCAGACAAAAATGTTTATTTTGCAGGGACTGGAGATGCAAGATTGTATCGCTACTTACCTGTAGATAAGAAAATAGAATCGCTAGGAGCCAACCCATCTGATTCATGGGTATGGGATCTTGAAGCAACTGCAGATGGTAAAATATATGGTGGTACGTATGCTGATAAAAAAGAAGGTAAATTATTCGAATATGATATTGCAACCAAACAATTCCGAGATTATGGTAGCGTTATGAAAGGTGAAGATTATGTTAGAGGTATAGCAGTAGACGATAAGTATATCTACGCTGGTTTAGGATCGAATCTACACTTGTTTAAAGTTGATCGTGTGACTGGGGAGAAAACAGAAATTAACATCCCAGGCTATACAGGCACGAAAGGCGGAATTATTGCAGATGTATTCGTAGTCAATAACAAGCTGCTTGTTTCAGTTAGTACTATTAATATGGTAGTTATGAACATGGATACCTATGAGATTGAGCATACATTCCAGTATAGTAATATGATCTCAGAGCCGGACCCTGCAGATCCTAATCTGATCTACTATAAGGATGGGACAAAGTTTTATAAATATGATTTCAGTACAAATAAATCTTCTGAGATCATCCTTCCCGTGCCACTTCCTGATACAACACGTGTAAAAGATATGCAGTGGATAAAGATGAAAAGTGGAGAAAAGATAGGGAAAACAGTGTTGGCTATGATAACTCAAATTGGGGAGTATATTTTATATGATCCTTCTGATAACTGGCTTTCGTTTATTGAACTTGAAGTATCAGCACAGCCTGTTAGAATTCAAGCTATTGAAAGAGGCCCAATGGATGGAAGAATTTATCTCGGTGGTTATCAACGGGGAATGAGTATTTACAATCCCTTTACTAACACAATCGATACGAATATATCTTCATTCGCACAACCAGAAGGCATTGGATTTTTGAATGATTATGTGTACTACGGGACTTACGTTGCTGCCATCATGTATCGCTTTGATCCAACGAAGCCTGTATCACTGAATGCTAATCCTGAATTGGTTTATAGTATTCAACACCATCAAGATAGACCGTTCGCCCTTACTTCTGGGGATAATAAACTGTTCGTCGGCACTGTTGCTGACTATGGTATTCTAGGTGGGGTATTAGCGATCTATGATGAAGTGAAGGATAAATGGACACAGTTCAACGATGTTGTTGAAGATCAAGCTATTATTGGTCTTTCTTATAAGGATGGGCTACTCTACGGAGGTACGACGGTATGGGGTGGTTTAGGTTCTGTTCCAACCAAATCGGAAGCGAAACTCTTTATTTGGGACGTAGAAAATGGTAAGAAGATAGACGAAATAGCACTTGATATTCCTGGTATTGATGAGACACCGAAGATGATCGGTGAGCTTTCATTCGGACCAGATGGTCTATTGTGGGGTGTAGTAGATGGCACGATCTTCGCCATGGACGTCTCAACCAAAAAGATAGTTAAAAGTAAAGTCATTCAACCAAGTGTATACAATACTAGTAAGTGGAAACCATTTGACCTGCAATGGGCCCCTGATGGTATGCTGTACACGACATTATCTCGCAAATTGATCGCTATCGATCCAGAGACATTGTCTTACAAAATAATTGTGGATACATTCATGAATGATATGTCCATTGGTATCGACGGTAGTATCTATTATGCTCTTGATGCCGGAACAACCATGTCTCGTATTGCAGTACCAGAGACAGATGCAACCCTATCTGCGATAACAGTAAATGGTGTGCCCCTTGAAGGATTCTCGCCAGGAGTATTGAAATACAAGTCCAAACTTAGTCCTGAAACGGTTGTGCAAGCTACTGCAACTCAAGCGGGAGCGACAGTGACAACAGAAGTTCAGGAAAAAGAAGAGAAAACAGTGATTACTGTAATAGGAACAGACGGTAAATCAACATTAGTGTACACAATTCATTGGAATGAAGTAGGTACGATTGATCCAGAAAAACCTGAAACGCCAGAAACCCCGGGACCAGGTGGTCCGTCGGGTCCAGTCAATCCACCAACGACAACGGGTAAGACGGATCCGAACACACAAACTGTAAGTGGGAGTAGTTTGAAAGTGAATAAGCAAGGTGTCGTATCTGTTGAAATTGAGAAAGGTAAGACAGCGGTGCTACTTCCAGTGAATGCGGGGGATATCATCAAAGATCAATCCATCGTCTTGACGAGTGATGAGATCACGGTTGAGCTTGCTCCGGAAGTGTTAAATCAATTACAAAAGCTAGCATCTTCAGAGAAACTACAGGATGCACAGATTAAATTATCCTTCGATGCCGTTACAGATTCATCGAAGCAAGCAATGCTTGATAAATCAATAAATAGCAACCACGCTAATATTCAAGCAGCGGGTGAGATCTATGACTTCAACCTATCGATCGTAGGTAAAGATGGGAAAGAAGTAAGTCCAGCTAAATTTGCAGAACCGCTAACTCTAACGTTAAAGGTAAACGGAGATGTGAATCTTGATCTAGTGGGGATCTACAAGATCGAAGATGACGGTACTTTAACTTATATGGGTGGAACAATTGTAAACGGCCATATCAGTGCTGAAGTTCAATCTTCTGGTAAGTATGCAGTATTGGAATTTGATAAATCCTTTGGTGACGTTCCAACAAGTCACTGGGCTGCAGACACGATTAAGAAAATGGCTGCAAAGTTGATCGCCAAAGGCGTAAGTGATACAGACTTTGCACCTAGTGAGAGTGTAACAAGAGCAGAGTTCGCTACCTTTATGGTTCGCGCATTGGGATTAGAGGTGAAGGGAACAAGCGAATTTGCAGATGTAGCAGTTGGGCAATGGTATACTTCATACGTAGCGGCTGCGCATGAAGCAGGACTTGTTAATGGAATGAGTGATACGCAGTTTGCGCCGAATCGTACCATTACAAGAGAAGAGATGGCTGTCATGTTACTTCGTGCATATGAACTGCAGAAAGGTAACACATCAGATGTATCTCAGACTAAGCCAATAGCTGACCAAGCAAGTATAAGCTCGTGGGCAAGTGCTTCGATAAAGACGGCACTTGAACTAGGATTAGTCAATGGTCGTGGGAATGATCAGTTCGTTCCGCAAGGACAACTGACTCGTGCAGAATCGATGCAAGCCATTCTCAATATGCTAAACAAATAATTTAGACAATAGAAGGCCTCACTCGTATCTTTACGGGTGAGGCCTTCTATATTTCAGAGAATAGTTCAATGATTCTTTAATAGATCTTCAATGACAATTTCAATTTTATCTGGTGCAGTGGATGGAGCGAAGCGTTCGAGAACCTTACCATCACTATCGACTAGAAACTTGGTGAAGTTCCATTTGACTGCTTTTAAACCTAGAATGCCAGGGGCTTCATCTGATAAATGTTGAAATAATGGGTGGGCGGTCTTCCCTTTTACATCTATTTTCTCGAATAAAGGAAAGGTGACTCCGAAGTTAATTTGACAAAACTGCTCAATATCGTCGCTATTACCTGGTTCTTGTTCATTAAATTGATTACTAGGGAATCCTAAAACCTCAAAATCTTCGTCTTTGAACTTCTCATAGAGTGCCTGTAGTCCTGTGTATTGAGGAGTAAAACCGCATTTGCTTGCGGTATTAACGATTAAGAGCACTTTACCTTCATATTTGGATAGAGAAATCTCTTCGCCACGGATTGTATTCACTTGGTAGTCGTATATATTCATCCATTTCCCCCCTAACAATAATGATATGATTCCGATACATATTCAACACTCTGAATTATACAGTATGTCAACAAATCATGAACGGAAATATAGTTAATTCTTCTCAGTTGTCTACTATTGTCTACTCATAGGGAGAATTAGTGGTATAATAAATTGACATCAAGTTGAAAATTAATTAGAATGTCTAAGTACTTGTTGGATGTGTCGGAATAAGATTGTGTTAGCAAATTTAATATAATGGGTGATAATGATGTCTTACAGACCGATCATTTCGAATGTAAAAGAAGCAAGCAATAATGAGAAAGATGGATTGTATGAATTCATCTTCTACATGGCTGATGGAACGGAGTGTCGTACGTTTTATGATCGTTATCCCGTATGGAAGATGACGAATATTACAAGACTGCAAAAGACGCCTTGTCCTGTATGTCGCAAAGATTTCATTTGCAAATGTATGGAAAGTTTCAGAGATACGTTACAGCAACAAGTCGACGATAATCAATGGCTTGAGAAAGCTATTGTCAAGTAAGAGTTGGGTTGCTAAAGAAAAGAAGCGTGGGAAATCATCCTACGCTTTTTTCTATATCGGGTGCGGGGGGATGTTTGTGAAAAAGAACCATACGGACACATCTTCAATTGTGCTTATCGATGGTGAATGCCTTTTGTGCCAAGGTGCTACGAAGTTTATTATTCGGCATGATCCTGCTGGGAGATTTCACTTTGCTTCTTTACAGTCGGATACGGGTCAGAAATTACTTTCCAAGAGTGGATTGCCGGCAGACTTTATGAGTGGTTTTGTCCTAATTGAGGACGATCGATATTTCACACAATCAACTGCTGCTTTACGTATAGCTAGACAATTACGAGGTCTATGGCCGCTTACATATGGTTGCATCATAGTGCCTAGAATGATAAGAGATAGCGTATATCAATATATAGCTAGAAATCGGTACCGTTGGTTTGGTAAGGCGGATCAATGTATGTTACCAACACCAGAATTAAAGGGTAGAATGTTAGAATAGGTGTGAATTAGCCGCGGGGAGAGGTTATTTTGTGAAATACATCTTGTTTGTGATCGTTGTATGTATTGTTATATTGATCTTGGCGTTCAAAGCGTTGGGAACTAAGAAATCGAGCGGAAATGTCGTTAAATTTCAGAAGAAGCATAGTAAGCCAGAATTACAGAAATGTACTTATTGCAAAAAAATGAGTAAATTAACTTTCTACGCAAGTGATGAGGGCAGCGTGATAGGTGTTTGTAAAGAGTGCAAACCAAAGGCTGATTCCCGAGAAATGAATCCTATATAAGGAGTGTGTAATGATGATTGAGTTCGTTCGGATACATCATGTGAGTTTGGCGGTAAGAGATCTAGAGAAATCAAAACAATTCTATTCAGAAATCCTTCGATTTCGTGAAATAGAACGTCCTCCTTTTAGCTCTAACGGGGTATGGTATGCAGTTGGTGATCAACAATTACATCTTCTTGAACACCCGAAGGGTCAGACATTACGGGATCAGGGGATTGATACGACGGATGGACATTTTTCCATGTGGGTCCAAAGTTACCAGAAGACGATAGATTGGTTAGACAAGAATGGAGTTCACTATGAAGCTCGACCTGAGAGTGTAGCTGGATTTGCTCAAATATTCATTCTAGACATAGATCATAATATCATTGAATTATCGGCTGATTATGGATCTTAATAATTTATACTTGCTGACTGGAACTAACTGTGATATTCTAACTGTAAATTAATCGATCGTAAACGGAAGCACCGTTTAACAACCGCGTAACTGCGTTTGTTGAACGGTGCTTTTTTTGTTTCATTGGAAGGAGAATGAATGATGATTCCTACTAAAGTAGTGTTGGCTGTACAGGAGAGTGAATATATTGAGCCACTGCTTCGCTACGTTCACAGCAGTGAATATGGCGATAAGATGAGGATTGTTGCTTTTACTGAGGTGGATCAATTTATGAAGTATATGAATGGCAGAGAACGGCCGGAAGTAATCGTAGGAGAGATGGCATTTCTAGCGCCCTGGTTGGAGCAAGGTGAACAGACTGTAACATGGATCGTTTTAGATGATATGGGACAAAGTTCGTTGCAAGGACCTGTTCTTGCGAAATATCAACCGCTCCCTCAACTGCTAGATTCCGTTCTACATCTATCTCGAAGAAATGGTGTTATAGCATCCTCTCGAATCTTGGGTCAGACGACGATGGTTGGCATACTTTCTGCCGTTGGAGGAAGCGGCAAGACAACGACAGCTCTGAATATAGCTAAGCAGTTAGGGGCTAGTGGATTGTCCGTGTTCTATCTTAGCTTAGAGACGATGAATAGTAGTGCTGTGTTTCCAAGGCAGATTAGGAGCGGTGAGAGCGGTAACGGTCTTTCACGTCTACTGTATGAACTGAAGGCCGCACAGGAAACGAAAGATTATTCGTGTATTTCAATTCCAACTTATGTTGTCCATCACGAAGGGATCAAGGCAGATATGTTCGAACCGCTCATTAATATTAAGGAATGGCTCCAGATGAGTAAGAGCGATGTATTTCAACTTATGAAGTTGATTGCGGATAGCGGTCAATATGATGTCATGGTTGTGGATACAGATAATGGTGCAGGAGATCGATGTGAGGCGGTAATGGAAGCTTGTGAAAGTCTCGTATGGCTTCTACTTGATGATGTGATCAGTATGCATAAGAGTGGACAATGGCTATCTTTTATGGAGAGAAGTAACCCAACTTTATATCGTGACATGATGTTGAAAAGTAAATTTATTGTGAATCGTTATGTTGGAAATCTTGCGAATACACTCCCATCTATTGTAGAACAAATTGATGGAGTTCTCCCATACATCCCTTCTTGGAAGCAAGTAAGTCATGAGGAGATTCTATTGAGTTCCCCAATATTTCAAAGAGATATTCTGAATCTATGTAGAGAATTAGTAGGAGATCTTGTTCCTGCTACGGGCGGAGGGCAATCCCATGGATGAAGAGATCTTCAAACTCATGCGCAGTACTATACGCTCAGGTCTAGATGTGACATCAGCGGTAGATGATGCTGAATTAATGAGCTATATCGAACGGACGGTATTGGGACACAAGGAATTGCAGGATCTGACCGCGTTAGAGAAGCGTACACTAGTCCGGCGAATATATGACTCATTCCGAGGATTGGATGTTCTTCAGCCTTTAGTGGACAATCCGTCCATCACGGAGATTATGATCAATAGTCATCAAGATATATTCATTGAACAAGAGGGGGAAGTCAGACGGACTGGACAGCAATTCGAGTCACAGAATCGTTTGGAGGATATTATTCAGAGTATCGTGGCGGGCGTGAATCGTGTAGTGAATGAATCATCTCCGATTGTTGACGCAAGATTGAAAGACGGGTCACGTGTCAACATAGTCCTGCCGCCTATTGCTCTGAAAGGTCCTACGATGACGATCCGGAAGTTCCCAGAGAAGCCGATGACGATGGATGATCTTGTTAGACGTGGTGCATTAAGTGAGGAGACGGCTGTTTATCTCCAAAGGTTGGTCGTAGGGAAATATAACATATTCATCAGTGGGGGGACAGGATCGGGGAAGACGACGTTTCTCAACGCTTTATCCCAGTTCATTCCGGTAGATGAGCGTGTGATTACGATCGAGGACTCAGCAGAGTTACAGATAGTAACTGTTCCTAACTTGGTTTCGCTTGAGACTCGAAATGCCAATACAGAAGGAAGGGGAGAAATCACCATTCGTGATCTGATTCGGTCATCTTTACGGATGCGTCCGAATCGAATTGTGATCGGGGAGGTTCGAGGGAGCGAGGCTTTGGACATGCTGCAGGCGATGAACACTGGGCATGATGGATCGCTCTCAACCGGTCACGCAAACAGCACTAGAGATATGATTAGTCGTCTTGAGACGATGGTGCTCAGTGGGGCTAATCTTCCGATTCTCGTCGTTCGTCAGCAGATTAGCTCGGCCATAGATATTCTAGTTCATCTATCTAGGTTGCGTGATCGTTCAAGAAGAGTGACGGAAATTAGTGAGGTGTTGGGTATGGAGAACGGAGAGGTACAACTGAGTCCGCTCTTTCAATTTAAGGAGAGGGGGGAGAAGGATGGAAGAATTATAGGGCAACTAGAATCCTGTGGGTTCACTTTACATCATGTTGATAAGCTACGTATGGCAGGTCTTGAAGATGCCGTTGTGAAAGAAGGTGAGGAGGTCAAGCTATGAGGTTGGCGACGGCGAAGTCGAGAACCATTAGGGACACTAATGAAATAGATCAACAAGGAAGTGGGATGCTACCGACACTCCCTGACTACAGTAGTTATGAGCTAAGTATGTTGGAACGAGTCTTATGTATTGTGATCGGGGCCATCATATTTTATGGTATTGGGTATTTATTTTATCATCAATGGATTGTCTCGCTGTTGATAGCATGTAGCGGATGGTTTATTCCTGGCTTCTGGAGACAGCATATGCTGGATCGTCGTCGTGTTGCAATGAACTTACATTTCAAACAAGCGTTATTCTCCTTGTCATCATCTCTTTCGGCTGGTCGATCTGTAGAGAATGGGTTTAGGGAGGCAGTTGCGGATCTACGAATGCTGGATCCCGACGCGGAGAATGATCTCATTATGGAACTGAACATTATTTGCGCTCGAATGGAATATGGCGAACCGATTGAGGATGCATTACAGGATTTCAGTCGACGTGCATCTATGGAAGATATCACGAACTTTGCCGATGTATTCACAACATGTAAGAGAACAGGTGGTGATCTGGTCGAAGTCGTACGCCGAACATCTAACATAATTGGTGAGAAGCTAGATATCCAACAGGAGATATCCGTTATGATTGCTCAGAAAAAGTTTGAATCCAAAGCGATTCTGGTTGCTCCGATCTTCATGATATGTTTCATGAATGTATCATCGCCTGACTATATGCTTCCAATGTATAGCGGTGTTGGGTTCATTATAACGACATTCTCATTAGCGGTATTGGGAGCTTGTACGATCTGGATTACGAAGATTATGAATATTAAATTGTAGGGGGAGGTGATGTATTGATTATCTTATGCGTTGTGATCTTGATTTTGCTAGTGGGTAGTTGGGTGGCGCTGAACTACCTCAGCGGGGGGAAGTATCAGAAACTGAGGAAGATTCCTATGGAGGGACTACGACTTAGCAAGATGGTGAACCCGATGTTATATATTCTAGATAGATTGAGAATAACGACAAGGTTCCCGTTCTTCTTCTATAAAGTTCAACGCTCCATTCAGAAAATTCACGGCATGAGATATAGTGGCGAAATGACACTGCTCTATTTAGGGGAGATGATGTGCTACAGCTGGCTGTTGCTAGGTTTGGGTAGTGTTATGTCGATAGGGATGGGAGATAACACAGGGTTAATTCTAGGGGCTGGTCTAGCCATTCTCTTGCCAGCGGCAATGGTGAAAGACCTTCACAGACAGGTTCAAGTTCGCGATCAAGATATATTGCTAGAACTTCCGGAGCTATTGAACAAAATTGTATTACTCGTTGGAGCAGGTGAAACGGTGCAGAAGGCGATTGCTCATTGCGTTGAAGTTAAGAAAGAAGAACGGGATCATCCTCTGTATAAAGAATTGATACGGATGGTTGGAGATTGGGATAGCGGGTACTCATTCCAACAAGCATTTGAAAGCTTCAGTAAACGATGTGCATTACAAGAAGTATCGATTTTCACGACGACTGTTTTGTTGAATTTTAGACGTGGAGGTAATGATTTTGTGTTGGCACTGCGCGATTTATCACGAACATTATGGGAGAAACGCAAGATGATCACTCGTACTCGCGGTGAACAAGCGTCTTCTAAGTTGGTATTTCCAATGGTCGTTATATTTATGGTAGTTGTTGTTCTGGTTGGTTCACCCGCAATGATGATGATGAATATGTAGGAGGGATGATGACATGTTAACGAATGTATGGGGAAAAGTGAAGGGGTTTTGGCAAGAGGAAGAGGGATTAGGAATGTTGGAGATGATCTTGATCATTGCAGCAATCGTTGTGATTGCTGTGGTTTTTAGGGATCAACTTAAATTAATTGTTGAGAATCTTTTGAAGAAAGTCAGTGCAAAAAGTGAAACTTTTATTAATGAAAAATAAACTCAAAGGCAACGAGGGAAGCTTCACGCTTGAGGCTTCCCTTGTTATGCCTATCATATTAATGGTGACGATAATACTCATGTTCTTTTGTATGTACATTTATCAACAGTCAATATTACAACAAGTTGCTTCTGCTGCGACAGAGAGATCAGCGTATAGCTGGGATAACAGCCATAAGGAATACTCTGATGGGGCTTTTCAACAGGGGCAATATGATTCGCTGTATTGGAGACTGACAGATGATAGGATGCTGGGAACGATGTTCGGCTGGGCAGGTGCTAGTAATGAGGAGTCTATTTCTCTACCCGAAGGTGAGATATCAGGATCGCTGCCAACTGCGAAGCTATCCAAAGTAAGCATACTTGTGACAGGTGAAATAAACGGGAAGATTTCTTATGAGAATAAACTGTTATTGCGAAAAGTGAGTAGCGAATTACACCAGCTCATCAACTTGCCTCCATTAGATCAGATATTATCGGGTGGATCCGAATTAGAAGTGAGTGCACAATCTATCATCGTTGAACCTGTAGAATTCATTCGCACGGTAGATCTAATGAGATACTATGGAGCTAAATTCAAAGGATCTAGTGGCAGTGCTACGAATAAGGGCGACGCTGGTCAAGTATTGCAGAAGTACGGATCTAAGAGTAAATAAAGGAAGAAAGGGGGAGTGGCATGTTTGGTAAATGGCATGCAGATCAGAGGGGCTCAGTCTCCATTTTTCTTATTTTGATTCTAGCCGTTGTATTTAGTTTTGTTGCTGTGTTTATTGACTACGCTCGAATTGCTGCAATGAAAGTTCAAAGTGAGCGACTAGTACGGTCTGCAGTTCGCTCTGTGATGTCTGCTTATGAACCAGAATTACAGCAGGAATATGGAATATTCGCCTATGGAGAGAGTAATGGAGATCAGATTATGTCCGGGGTATTGAATGGAAGTATAGATCATGGTGACCGAGGAGATGCATTCTCTTTGCTTAATCTCACATTAGATTCATCCTCACTGCAGATGGACCGTATGCTCGGAGAATACGAAGTATTCAATCGTCAAATTAGCGAAGAAATGAAATATAAGGCACCTATTGATTTCACGCTGGAAATATTGAATAAGTTCAAACCGTTATCTCAATCCATGAAGGAAGCTTCGAACACGATGGATGTACTTAGAAAATTACAGAAGCTGTATGACAAACGAGAAGATGCATTAGATGAAATGATAGCGAAGCAGAAAAAGACTGCTAAAAGCGTAGAAACTATACCCAATCTGATCATAACTCAAGCTACTAATCACATCTCTAATCAATCATTAGGGGGTAGCATCGATTCGGGTGCTGATATTGCGGCTCAATATGATGACTATGTTGCCACAGCAATCGAGCTGGAGCAAAGAATCGCCGATAAACAAAACAGGCAAGATAACACCAACAGTGACAGTGATAGTGATGACGATGAGGATAACGATAATGACGACGAAGATGAAGAGGATAAGATTATAAATATACTTACGGATTTAATTAGTAGATATCATCAAGGGGCTTCGAGCTTGTTGTCTAATGTATCTAATAAGCAAAGTTCATCACATTCAGATCATATGAAGATGGAACCTCAAGCGCTTGAACTTTGGGAGGAAGTATACAGCATGAATGAACAAATGAAACAAGTGATCGCGGAGTCAGAGAACCGCTCAGTCGGTGAAGGATATGACCATGTATCACGTGAAGATAGCCCGGGAAGTACAGACATAGGTAATGGAGATGCGGATGCGATTCGAAAAATTAGAGAACAAACTCAAAGTTTAATCCTCTCCGAAACGTTGTTGCAAGATCTCAAGCAGGGGATTGAAGATCAGACTATGGAATTTCAGATAGTAGATAGTGGGTTAACTTCTTTTAATACAGCATTGGGAATGGCTTTTGGCCAAAGTGGTAGTAGTGATCAAATGAAGTCAACTGTTATTCAGTCAAGGAACAATGTAGACCAGTACATGCAGAAGTATGTAACATCCGGTGCGGGAAATATTCTTGATGCAGCACTAGGTAAGTTAGAAGAGAACCGTTCCTCTGATAAGGAGCGCAAGTTAACGGAGAAGAAATCTAAGGCGAAATTGAAGGATGCAACGAACATATTATCAAGTATTAATCGATTGAATGAGAAAGCACAGGGATATATGGAAGAATATCGTACACTACAACAATATTATGATGAAAGTATTACATTTAATAAACAATCAGTAGATGGATCATATCAAGGGGCTGAACTGGATAGTGATCCTTACGATGCTAGTAAATCAGCTATGGACGATGTGGATGATTTATATGGTTCTATGAGTGGCATGTTGTCAGGATTACAAAATGAATTTTATCAGAATGAATATGCTGCGCTTTATTTTCATCATTTTGATATCACTCGTCTGGGAGATATCGTAAGTAACCCGGATAGTTCAATTGGAGATGAATTAGTAGAGCAACTAAGTGTCCATAATCAGGAGCTAGAGTATATTCTATATGGGTTTCATAATCCCGTAGGCAATATATCTGCCGCTTACGCCGAAATATTCGGAGTGAGACTAGCCATACGAACGATGGAAGGTTTAGTGAAGAGTAGTAAGTTGGGAAATCCATTGTTAATTCTCGCTACGGGATTATTATATGGGATTGAGATGGCTATCGTAGATATGATTCAACTGTGTCACAAGGGATCAATTGAGTTATCGACCTATGTAAAAGTGGAGATGACTTACCGCGATTACTTGAGAATGTTCCTCTTTATTCATAGTAATAATGAGAAGAAGATGTCGAGAATGCTATCATTAATCCGGTTTAATACAGGAATTAATCCCAATGAGAGAGCGACCTATTCCTCTGGTGAAGTTGTGTTCGGTATGAGGCTGTGGTTTCTTCCGGGAGTGATGAGAATGATCGGTTCTACTGCAAACAATGAAGATAAAGTGGAAGGAAACCGTTACTATGCTACTAAGAAAGCGGACTTTTCCTATTGATCGATTGAAGAATGAAAAAGGTAGTATCGTACTTGAAGCTGCTTTGGTATTTCCCTTCTTTATCTTTTTCATTGTTTTTCTAATCTATATTGTTCAAATGACATTGATATCCACTGCGCTCCAAAGCACCGTATCCGATACCGTGAAGATGGTGTCTTCCCATATGTACCCTATTGCTTTAATGGTAGAGAAAGAGGTTCCATCAGAGGAAGATAAGGACTCCCAATTAACTGGGAACTGGATCATACCTAAGCTATCTGTGACAGATTGGGTATCTCAGTATAGCAACTCCCTCCCTCCTCCGTTATCACAATGGATGATGGATGCTGCAACAAAGGGAGATGAGCCTTTACAGGAAGTGAAGAATAATATGGCGGAGGCTGTTCTTGATCCTGTCGTTAAGCCTCTACTTAAGCCGTTCATACAAAGTGATTACTTAAGCTATGATCGGATTCATATTTCTAATATATATCTTCCTGATATGAAGACTAGAGAAAATCCGTATTTCGGTATTGAAGTCAGCTATGCGTTACCTGTGAAGGTGCCTTTTATCAATAAAGAAATTGTATTACAAGCAAAGGCACAAGAACGTCTGTGGATTGGAGATACTTCGGAGGGAATTGGAGGGGCTGTTGGTGAAGAGGATGCATCTTCTATACAAATACTGGAGAAGCCGAATCCTGCCATTGTCGGAAAGAAGGCTAAGGTCAGGATAAAGGTAGGTCCGAATGCTATGGCGCAATTATCTGTTTTTTATAAGAGTGGTGAGAGTACCGCCAAGTATCTAGGATGGAGTCAGGCAGATGCTAACGGATATATCGAATGGGAATGGTTTGTTGGTACCAATACAACACCAGGAACATGGCCCTTCATTATTACATTAGAGGATGGAGAACGCATGGAAGTGACGTTTACCGTTATTGATCGAGATTAGTATTTTATACTTCGTGATCAAAAGGTGACTTTTTGAACAACAACTTATAGGAAATGAGGAAGAGATGTGGAGATTGCTTTGGTTGGATGCGGACTACTCGTAGCAGCTGCCTTTATTACTGATATTAAATCGATGAAGATACCGAACAAGCTGACGATCCCTGCTATTCTTTGTGGAATAACCTATCACGTCGTAGCTTCTGGCTGGAATGGAGCGTTGTTTGCTGGCAAAGGATTAGCGGTTGGATTTAGTATACTCTTTGTGATGTATTGGATCGGGGCCGTAGGAGCGGGAGATGTCAAACTATTCGGAGGAATTGGTGCTTGGACAGGAATGATATTCACGATTCAGGCGTTATTGTATTCCATATTATTCGCGGGATTCATTGGGATTATGATTCTATTGTGGCGAAGAGAGACGCTATCCCGTCTACGAGAAGTAGCGCGTGGAATAGCAGGTTTTTTTCTACTAAAGGATATTGATATATTAAAGAATTGGAGCAAAGAGCAAATTCGTTTTCCATTTATGCTTGCCGTTGTGCCAGGAATGATCTGTGCGTATATCTACGCTATTCCTTATTAGAAAGGGGTGAATAGAATGTTTGGATTAACACAGGATTTCATCCACAATGGTGGTAATTATATGATTCTGGACAGCGGAGAGGGACTTGCTTCATCTGAATTAAACAGAGTACAGACTAGCATGATTACTGCGACAAAGATTCCTCATCTATTACCTCTTCGGTTGAAGGAAATAAACTTCAAGGTGAGTCTCCAGTATGATATTACAGATAAGAAGATGCTAACACATCTACTCAAGAGTGAAAAGTTAACAATGGAAGAATTCTATGTTCTGCTACTTCAACTAGTGGATGCGCTAGAAGAGAGTACTTCGTATATGCTAGATCAGGATAAATATATTATTCAGGAAGATTATATATTTGTGGAGGGTCCTCTTCATAT
The DNA here is from genome assembly GCF_056786405.1 of Paenibacillus sp. Y859. Taxonomy (NCBI): domain Bacteria; kingdom Bacillati; phylum Bacillota; class Bacilli; order Caryophanales; family Paenibacillaceae; genus Paenibacillus; species Paenibacillus sp. Y859. Next base: position 88,454 of record NZ_JBXCIZ010000003.1, read on the forward strand.
TGGGAAATTATATTTAACGTATTGCCCCATTCAATCATTGAAGAATACAGAATCATTACAGTCATCACTAAGTCAGTTGATCACAAGACTAATGACATCAGTATCTGAATTACAAGGAAACGGGATTCAAACGTTACTTCAATATATGAGTATTGAGGGGTATGCGTTGTCCGGCATGAGAGGCTTGCTTCTGAATTTGTTAGCTAAGGCTGGAGAGAATTCGGCATTCAAGCCTACTCACAATAGTATGTCTCCATCTCATTTATATCGATCGGATCTTGATCCAACTCCTAATACCAATTCGATTCTACATCGAACTTCAATACCAACTCGTTCTACTACGCCACACCAGCCTGATCTATTCTCCCAACCAATTCCTAAAAGGGCTGTGGGTGTATGCGTTGAACGAAAAGTGGGTTTGTCTACATCCTCGTTTGAGATGGATAACCAAAATGATAACGATTTAACTGCTGAAGATGAAGAATATGAGCCAGGGCCCATGGCAACATATGTATCTTTGGGTTGTCTAGTCGCTTGTGCTTTAGCATGGCGATATCTTTATATGGCATACCCAGGGACAGGCATGCTAATTATAAGTATACTCGTCACAGGTCTGCTTGGAGTTATCGCATGGATGGGTTGGAAGGGAAAGATTCGGATGCCCATGAAGGGAACGGATACATCAATAGAATCAGTTGCTCTATTTGATTCAGGAGGATTAGGAGAATCTAGCTTGATCCGAAAAAGGGCATCATTTCAAGTAGAACGTTTAACAGGCTTCTTCGATAGGGCATCATCTAAGGATAAGGAATTGGAGCCATCGCGCGAAAGATGGGTATTTCCAGATTCACGAAAGACGGAGCATACGCAAACAGATGATGTAAATCAACTAGAGGATGTGGGGTTTTCTAGTGATGGGGATGTCGAGGCTGATTATTATGCCAAGCTTGGTCACAGAACAGAAATGTTATCTTCACCTCGAGTGAATGCAACCGTTTTGTTGAAACCCGAGGATAGCTCAATTCAGGGAAACAATGGGGCGATTCATCACTCTAACCCCTACCTAGAAAGAAGAGAGACAGGGCAAGTAGTTAAGGGTGAACTAATACATAGTGATTCTGCTCAAGGGAAGCTGCCCCCCGTTGTAATCGAACTGAATCACCCGCACTTCATTATTGGTAGAGCAGCAGAAGTTGCCCAATTTGTAGAAGAAATGCCTGGTACGTCAAGGGCTCATGTAGAAATCTCTAAAGGGAGTGAGGGATACGTCATTAAAGATCTGGGATCGAAGAATGGCACCATTCTAAATAAAGAGTTAATGATTCCCTATAAAGAATATCCGCTCAATGATGGCGATATATTTACGATTGTTAGGGGGGAGTATACGTATCACTTCAGATCTTGAAGGGCATCTTTGATTGCTGGATAAGTAAATTCAAATCCATGCTCAAGAGCTTTATTTGGGATTACTCGCTGACCTTGTAGTAGAATTAGCGATAATTCGCCAACGACTGCCTTTAGCAGAAAGCTTGGAATGGGAAACCAATATGGGCGATGGTAGACAGCTGCGACGGTTCTGCCGAATTGGTCGTTCGTGACGGGTTCTGGTGCTGCTGCATTCACAGGTCCATCGACATCTGGATGAAGGATGCAGAAATCAATTAATCTCACCATATCGGTGATATGGATCCATGACATCCATTGCAGACCACTACCTATTCTTCCGCCTACTCCAAGTCTAAAAGGAAGCTTCATCATCGGATAGGCACCACCATGGCTTCCAAGCACGACACTTACCCGCAGTTTCACTAATCGAACGTCCTGAATCGTATCTGCTGCATCTTCCCATTGTTGGACAACACCTGATGGGAAGTCCATTACACGCGTTGGTGAAGTTTCTTCGAATATTCCATCATTTGAAGTACCATAGATAGCAATGGCAGAAGCCTGAATCACGACAGCGGGTTTATTCTTCAACTGGGAGACTAAATTACTGACAGCTGAGACTGTCTTTAGACGCGATTCGATAATCCGCTGTTTGGCCTTCGTTGTCCATCTTTGGCTGAGAGATGCTCCGGCTAAGTTAACAAGTGCATCCACGTTCTCTAGTAACTCCGGGTGATGTTCTAATTGGTCCCAAGTGATGTGCTCTATTTGAGATTGTATCGTTGTAGTATGTGTAGGAATCTTTCGAGTTATGATGATCAAGTGATGGCCTTCTTTGAGCCAATGTTCTTGTAACGCTTTTCCGATAAATCCCGTTCCCCCACAAATGGCAATCTTCATGATCACAAACTCCCCCTTCCGTCACCTACAAATCACCAGCAGTTGCAAAAAGATCACCTAAATTCAGCGAATTTCTTTCAGCGCTAATTGTAGGTGACCGAAGTACATCTAATAACAGGAGAGCTCTTAGTTTTCACTATTTCCCCAAATGTAACTGTCATTTCAAGTGTTATTTATTTAACAGATGTTCATAAGGCTTGTAGTCAATCTGATTCTTCGTTAGGAACTTCATCAGGAATTTATAATCGCGTGCAGGCGTGGCAACAATGTACCCTCGGATGCAATGGTCTCTTGTTACTTCGGTTGCGTTGCTTTCAACGGCTATTTTACCAATCTCGGCTGCAATGGAGTGTTTGGCTATATCTCGAAATGCGGAGGGTACGGGACTAACTAATGTGTTTAATAGAGCTTTCGATTCGTCTGTCCACATAGGGCGACTCCGCTCCACCCAATAATTCTGCCAATCCAGTTTAGATTTTCCATCGGCTTTGGGAAGCACCTTCAGGAACTTGCGGAACATGAAGAAACCCCCGATACACATCGCTCCGACCATAACAATGGTCCAGAAGGCAATCGAGTTCATGAACCATCTGCTTGGAGTGCTACTTGACAGTAAATTGACCACAAGTGTGGTATTCATATATGTTCACCTCAATGATATTAATCACTAATTAAGCCATTACATTTTGATTATAGCGCATTTCTAGATTTTTTTCGCTATTCAAGTTAAAATAGAGGCTATTCGTAATAAAGGGGGATACAACATGTTGAAAATTGGTTCTCATGTGTCTTTTTCGGGCAAGGGTCTACTAAGTGCTGCAGATGAAGCAAATAACTATGGTTCTAGTTCATTTATGATATATACAGGTGCACCGCAGAATACGCGCCGTAAGCCGATGGAATCGATGTATCTTGAAGAGGGTAAGGAGCAGATGCACAAGAACGGTGTTGAGGAAATCGTCGTTCATGCACCTTACATTGTTAATTTAGGTTCGTACAAAGATAGTATATTCGAGCTTGGTGTTAGCTTTCTACAGGAAGAAATTCGTCGTACACATGCTATTGGTGTGAAGAATATCGTGTTACATCCTGGTGCATATACAGACAAGGATGCTGACTTTGGTATTCAGCGTATTGCTGACGGATTAAATGAAGTGCTGGAAGGTACGAAGGAGACAGATGTTAACATTGCCTTAGAGACAATGGCTGGCAAAGGAACAGAAATCGGACGTAGCTTCGAGGAGCTAGCTCAAATTATTGATAAGGTAAAACATAATGAACGTCTAACGATATGTGTAGATACTTGCCATATTCATGATGCAGGATATGATATTGTTGGTGATTTAGATGGCGTGCTAGAGGAGTTTGACCGGATTATTGGACTATCCCGAATTGGAGTAATTCATTTAAATGATAGCAAGAATCCACGGGGAGCAAGTAAGGACCGTCATACTCCTGTAGGAAGTGGATTTATCGGATTCGATACTATTAACCGAATAGTACATCATGAACGTTTACAAGGGTTGCCTTTTATATTAGAGACTCCTTGGATCGGCAAAGATGCTAAAACTCAACGCCCGATGTATGAAGTTGAGATCGCCATGTTGAGAGGAAATGTGGCTGAAAGATTTGGAGCTGAGTTTCTGAATCAGGTGGATGAACTTCATTCCTATTTCGCTAAGAAGCAAATTAACTCTCGGGAATTTGTTCTAGATACTTGGAACTTGCTGAAGAATGATGCGAAGGCCAAAAAGGCAGATCCTCGTGAACCATTAGAGCGTCTATATGATATGGTGATGCAAGACAATCTTTTCCCAGAGTTAAGTGAAGAAGGTGTAAACCATCGTATTGTAGCATGGTTGGCTGGACGAGATATCCTCACGAACCTTTAGGAATAACAAAGCGAAATTGGAGAGAGCGAGGTCTGTAAATACAATGGAAGTGCATATCAATAAGAGCTTGTCATTATCAGAGAATCCGTACAAAGAGCGTGCAAGGATGCTCATATCATGTCCAGATGGGCCGGGTATTGTTGCTGCAGTGTCCTATTTTCTTCATCAGCATGGAGCTAATATTGTTCAATCTGATCAGTACACGATGGATCCTGAGGGTGGCATGTTCTTCATGCGTATCGAATTTGATCTGACAAACCTAGATCAGAGAATAGCTGAGTTGAAAAAGAAATTTCAAGAGGTAGCTTCAAAGTTTGCAATGGATTGGAAAATTAATAATGTAAGTCGTAAGAAGAAGCTTGCTATCTTTGTTTCAAAAGAAGACCATTGTTTAGTCGAACTGCTATGGCAATGGCAGGCTGGAGATCTCGATGGTGAAATTGCGATGGTCGTTAGTAATCATCCAGACATGAAGGACTATGTGGAGTCTTTCGGCATACCTTATCATCATATTCCAGTAACGGCAGATACGAAGAAAGAAGCAGAGAAACGGCAACTTGAAGTGGTGGGCGATCATATTGATGTCATTATTCTGGCACGATATATGCAGATTATTTCACCAACGTTTATTCAACAATATCAAAATCGGATTATTAATATTCATCACTCTTTCTTGCCTGCTTTTGTTGGAGGGAAACCTTATGCACAAGCCTATCAACGTGGTGTGAAGATCATTGGAGCAACTGCACATTATGTGACAGAAGAGCTTGATGGCGGACCGATCATTGAGCAGGACGTACAGCGAGTGAGTCATCGTGATGACGTGAGAGAATTGAAGAGAATTGGTCGGACGATAGAGCGTGTAGTTCTTGCTAGAGCTGTGAAATGGCATATTGAAGATCGTATTCTAGTTCATGAGAATAAAACGGTGGTCTTCGGTTAAATAAGTGAATAGCTTTGTCTGGTCATTTCCTCAGGATTAGGGGCCGATCAGTCAGCTTGCATAGGTAAAGAACTCTCCAATGTAAAGGTTACTGTATTTGATATTGTATTTAGTACATTGGTAGATCCAGAGATTCATAATATACAAAAAAGAGGCATTTCGTTCCGTTGGAGCGAGATGCCTCTTTTTGTATATTATGTTAATGTGCCTTATCAGCCGTACTCCCAATATTTGATTGTAAAATGGGTCAACATATTCTTTACATGGATCTAAGCCCTGTTTTACAATCTACAACTATACTAATAGTTGAAAGAGAGAATATTGTATGGAGGAGTTAATTTGATGAAGCCGAAGTTTCTTTATGTTATGTTGATCATCTTTGCCGTTATTGTTGCAGGTTGTGAAAGTAACTCTGCTGAAACCAACATAGTCGAGAACCCAACAGAGACCACGATCGCTAAGGAGACATCTGTCTCTACCACGGGTACGGTTTCTAAAGAAGCTCCGATGCTGGAATCGTTTGTTAGCGCAGGCACACTACCGGCTTTGGCTGAGCGTATGCCTACTTCTTCAGATATCATGGTGCAAGAGGTTGTAGAAGAGATCGGGCAATATGGTGGTGATTGGACAATGCCATGGACGGGACCCAGCGACCGTTGGTCTGTTGGTCAACCGACAGAGGAAGCGCTCTTCCGATTTAACCAAGACGGCAGCAAGGTTGAGCCTAACGTGGCCAAGAGCTATGAGGTCAATGCTGATTCTACGGTATTCACCATCCAATTAAGAGAAGGCATGAAATGGTCTGACGGTATGCCATTTACATCTGATGATGTCCTTTTTTATTGGGAGCATATGCTAACGAAAGAAACTTTCGGGAAAGCCATATATGATGCGTACTATTCGGTTGATCCAGTAACAGGCGAGAAGGCGTTGGCTGAAGTGAAGAAGGTTGACGATTACACCTTTACGGTCACTCATAAATATCCGAGCGTGCAGTTCCTGGAGCGTGTTGCAATTGATAATAAGTGGTTCTTCGCGCCGGCACATTTCCAGAAAACTATTTTGCCGGAGTTTATAGGCGAAGAGAAAGCGCTCGAGATCGCAAAAGAATGGGGCTTCGAGGATACGACATCCTTCTTAAAGGAAACGGGCTATTATTATTGGATATATCCGCAAATACCTACACTTCGCGCATGGGTAGCTAGTAATGACCCTAATAGCGATCAGTTCATCATGGAACGTAACCCTTATTTCTGGAAAACAGATACAGAGGGTAATCAGCTTCCTTATATTGATCGCATCGTTGCAACGAAAATTCAAGATCCAAGTCAATCCGTACTGGGCACCTTAGCAGGAGATTTTAATTTAGTCTCATTTGGTTCCAAAGATTTCACCGTGTTGAAGGAAAATGAGCAAAAAGGGGATTTCCGGGTCATTCCTTGGACAACTGCGGCATGGTCAAGCTTAGGAATTCAATTGAATCAGACTACAACGGAACCTAACCTTCGTAAATTGTTCCAAGATATTCGATTCAGAGAAGCACTTTCCGTAGGGGTAGACCGTGTGGAAATTACTGAGATCGTTACGAACGGCATTGCTGAGCCTATACAGGCCTCCGTTCCAGAAGAATTAATAGGTTATCAAGAAGGTTGGGCGAATCAATGGGCTGAATATGATCCGGAGCACGCGAATCAGCTACTTGACGAAATTGGATTAACGAAAAGAGATAAAGAAAATTTCCGTCTATTTGAGGATGGATCAGAATTAGTAATGACGATTACTGAGCCCAGCACCGAAACTGCGTCTTTCCTAGAACTGTTGAAGAAATACTACGAGGAATTGGGAATCAAAACAAACCTAAAGGTAGTAGATGCAGGTACCCATCAAGAATTAAAGTACTCGAATCAGATACAGGCTACTGCGGAGAGTATTGGAGTTGTTAATGTGGCATTCCGTCCAGATACACTTGTACCGCTTCGCGTTCTTACTCCATGGATGGGACATTACGGCTTGTATACATCTTCGGGAGGCACAGAAGGGATTAAACCTGAAGGTGACGTGGCCAAGATTCTAGAATATTGGGACAAGGTCAAAGCGAGTAAAGATGCCGACGAAATCAATCGAATGGGGAATGAAATTATTAAACTTCACCAGAAAAATCAATGGATCATCGGTTACGCAGGACCTACACCAAATTTGGTTGTAGCATCCAATAAGCTCCGTAACGTACCGACGGATGCTGTGTTCGCCGATGAATTCCGATCGCTAGGTCAGGCTCATCCGTCACAATTCTTCATTAAGTAATAACTACACACAGGATAGAGAAGGCAATAAAAGGGTATGAATTCTACCCTTTTATTGCCTTCATCATATCTACGAATGGTTGCGGAGAGGGAAGGATAAGGAATGTTTCAATATATATTGAAAAGAATTCTAATGGTGATACCCGTTGTGTTTTTTATTTCAATCATCGTATTTTATATCATTCAGCTTCCGCCAGGCGATTATGTTTCTACTTATTCGGCTCAAATGTCGGTAGCAGGGGACGTTATGACACAGGAAGATATGGATGAAATGAGAGTGAATTTAGGTTTAGATCGTCCGATTTATGAACAATATTTTGTATGGATGAAAGGTGTCATTTTGCATGGTGACTTTGGTTTTTCATTTAACTACAACAAACCTGTAACGGCAGTCATTGAACAATACATGGGCTTGACGCTCGTTGTATCACTGGTGACGATGGTATTTCAGTATGCTGTAGCCATTCCAGTCGGTATATATACTGCTGTCAAACAATATTCTATAGGTGATTATTTCTTCTCCGGATTGAGTTTTCTAGGAATGGCAACGCCTAACTTTTTACTCGCCATCATATTAATGTATCTATCCTACACGTGGTTTGGCGATCCTTTACTAGGTTTATTCTCAAGTGAATATGTGAATGCCCCATGGTCAGTAGACAAGGCAATTGACCTCATGAAACATATGATCATTCCTGTTATTGTTATCGGACTTGCGGGCACGGCGGATCTGATTCGCGTGATGAGAGGGCAAATGCTGGATGAGCTGAATAAACCTTATGTGGTAACGGCTAGATCCAAGGGGTTGTCAGAAATGAAGATATTGCTTAAATATCCGACGCGAGCTGCTTTAAACCCGATCGTCAGTACGTTGGGGTGGTCGCTTTCCACTATATTTACAGGGTCAACTATTACCGCGATCGTATTGAATCTGCCGATTCAGGGTCCCGTTATGCATAATGCTTTATTAGGACAAGACATGTATCTGGCTGGTACGTGGTTATTGTTTATGGCTCTATTAACTGTCTTAGGGACCTTGATTTCAGATATTTTACTAGCATGGCTTGATCCAAAAATTCGTACAGAATTTAGAGGAAGCTAATGATGAGAACATTTCCCGCATTCAGAAGACAGACAACGGATACCATCAATCCAGCCAAAATCAAGGATGCCAACTACAGCTCGCAATGGCGGCTCATGTACCTGAGGTTCAAGAAGCATAAATTGGCACGTATCAGCTTGATTGTTCTTGCCGCTCTTTATCTTGGTGCACTATTCGCTCAGTTCATAGCTCCATATGGGCTACAAAGCTATGACAGTAAATACGTAAATGCGCCGCCCATGATGCTAAGATTCGTGGATGCGGATAATAATTTTCATCTGAAACCGTTTGTATATGAGCTGAACTCAGAAAGAGATCCGGAGACGATGCGTAAAATATTTGTGCCGAATATGGAGAAACGATATACGCTACAGTTCTTCACTCAAGGTGAAGAGTATAAATTTCTTGGGTTGATTCCAACGACAACACATTTATTTGGAGTAGAACAGCCTGGACGTTTATTCCTGCTAGGTACAGATGGAATGGGCAGAGATTTATTTTCTCGAATTGTATTGGGCAGTCAAATATCTCTTAGTATTCCGCTTGTCGGAGTTGCCATCAGCCTCGTGTTGGGCTTAGTTATAGGCGGAGTATCTGGATATTTCGGAGGCTGGTTGGATTCATTGATACAACGGATTATTGAAATTATACGCTCGTTTCCGTCATTGCCGTTATGGATGGCATTATCCGCTGCAATGCCTGCGAGAATACCCGTAGTTACGATGTACTTTTATATTGTTATTATATTCGCCCTTATCGGGTGGACGGATCTAGCAAGGGTGGTTAGGGGGAAGTTCATTTCGTTGAAAAACGAAGATTATGTCCTGGCTGCGAAAATTGCAGGCGTGGGCGATATAAAGATTATTGTAAAGCATCTCATACCCGGGTTCATCAGTTATTTAGTTGTGTCTACCACTTTAGCCATTCCCAGCATGATACTTAGCGAGACCGCTATGAGTTTTCTTGGACTAGGGGTTCGTTCGCCGGCTACCAGTTGGGGTGTATTGCTACAAGAAGCCCAACAGATTGAGAATGTTGCGTTGTACCCTTGGAAGCTGATTCCACTAGGTGTCGTGATTTTAACAGTATTAACATTTAACTTTCTTGGTGATGGATTACGTGATGCTGCCGATCCATACAAGAAATAAATCATTAAAACTAAGGCAAATGGGGGGTAATATTATGACATCTCAAAGGGCTCAAATCGAACTGCCCCTTCTGTCTGTTCAAAATCTTAACATTAGAATAAAAATGGATAACGGAGTTATGAATGCGGTAGATGGGGTTGATTTTGAAATAAAAAAGGGAAAAACATTGGGTCTAGTGGGTGAATCAGGCTGCGGGAAAAGTTTGACAAGCAGGTCGATTATCAGCATCAATCCGAAGGAGTGTGAAACAACAGGAAGTATTGTATACCAACCCTCTTCGGAAAGGTCGTTGAACCATGTAGATCTATTGTCTTTGGATCCAAGAGGCAAACAAATTCGTTCGATTCGAGGCAGGAAAATCGCCATGATCTTTCAAGAGCCCATGACGGCTTTCTCGCCGATGTATACCATTGGGAATCAGATCATGGAGGCGATCTTGATTCACCGCACGAAGAACAAAAAAGAAGCAAAGAAGATTGCACTTGAAATGCTGAGAAAGGTTGGCATATCGGATGAGGAGAAGCGATTTGACCAATATCCGCATGAGTTTTCGGGAGGTATGCGTCAACGGGCGATGATAGCAATGGCATTATCCTGTAGCCCGGAAATATTAATCGCCGATGAGCCGACAACGGCGTTAGATGTGACGATTCAAGCCCAAGTACTAGAATTAATGAAGTCGCTCCAGCAGGAGTTGGGAATGGCTATTCTGCTTGTAACACATGATCTTGGCATCATAGCAGAAATGTGTGATGAAGTCGCGGTTATGTATCTTGGTAAGATCGTCGAGCAAGCACCAGTGAAGGAAATTTTCCGTAACCCTAAGCATCCTTATACGAAGGGCCTACTCAAATCGATGCCAAGATTGGGCGGTAATAAAAGCAAACGGTTGGATTCAATAGATGGATCTGTACCAGTTCCTATTAATATGCCGCCTATGTGTGGATTTTACGATCGCTGCAATGATCGGATTGAAGGAGTATGCAATGTGCAGCTAGTACCAAAAACCAGCATATCCGATAATCATATGGTCAGATGCTTCCTATATCCCGATCAGCCTGAAGGAGAATGACAATGAGCAAACCAATACTAGATGTTATCAAACTCAACAAGTATTTCCAAGTGAAATCAAAGACGGCTATATTCCGTAAGCCATCTCCCGTTCAGGTGTTAAACAATATTTCATTTGAGCTGGTTGAAGGCGAAACCTTGAGTATTGTAGGGGAGTCGGGCTGCGGAAAAACGACATTAGGTCGGTGTATCGTAAAGGGGATGAATGCTTCCTCTGGAGAGGCAGTTTATCATACCGAAGGTGGAGAGAAAGTAGATTTTCTAAAATTGAAAGGGAAAGAATCCAAAATATATAGAAAAGATATTCAAATGATCTTTCAAGATCCCTATTCATCGCTGAGTCCACGAATGAGCGTATTTGATATCATTTCCGAACCGCTAATGGCCAACTTTAAATTAAATAAATCAGAATTGGAAGATAAGGTTACAGCGATCGCGGAGAAAACAGGATTAAATGTTAGTTATCTTGGACGCTATCCTCATGCCTTCTCTGGAGGGCAAAGACAACGTATCGCTATTGCGCGAGCGCTTATAACCCAGCCAAGGCTGATCGTGTGTGATGAAGCGGTATCTGCATTGGATGTTTCGATTCAAGCACAAATCATTAATCTCTTGAAGGATTTACAGGAGCAGTATAAAATAACATATATTTTTATCTCTCATGATCTATCGATCGTTCAGAATATATCCGATAGGGTAGCGGTCATGCACCTCGGAAGAATCGTAGAATTGGCATCCACGGAATCGTTGTTTGAGCAGCCCAAGCATCCCTATACGGAGGCTCTTATGTCTGCCGTACTCCAGCCTGATCCTAATCAGAAAAAGAATAGAATTATATTAGAAGGAGAAGTGCCAAACCCGGCCAATCCTCCAAGTGGGTGTCATTTTCATCCTAGATGCTCTTATCGAACCGACAAATGTGTGCAGGAAGTACCGGAACTTCGTGAAGTTGACAATAACCATTTTGCGGCCTGTCATTATTCTGAAGAATTAAAGCTAAGGGGTGTTACGAATGAATCAGAAATCTATTGAAAATATGGATAATACGGAGCAAAAGGACTTAATCATCTTTTTGGATTGCGGAGATACAATTATCGACGAGGGGACCGAAATACGTGATGAAGAGGGTACGGTCATTTATGCAAACGTCATTCCTGGAGCCGACATGATGGTCAAGACACTCGCCGAAATGGGGTACAGGCTGGCTATCGTAGCCGATGGTACTGCACAATCCTTTAAAAACATTTTAACTCAGAACGGTTTGTATGATTATTTTGAAGCGATGATCTATTCGGAGACGATTAAAGCCTCCAAGCCAAGTCCGCGTATGTTCAAGGCAGCGATTGGTGCGATGGATCTCAATGAACGAGACTGCTCCAGAATTATTATGGTAGGCAATAACCTAAGTAGGGACGTAAGAGGGGCCAATCAAATGGGAATCACGAGCGTATTCTTAAGCTGGACGCCACGATATCCGAAATTGCCGGCAGATGATCTTGAAATTCCGCATTATACGATTAATAACCCGCTAGAGCTCATCGATCTGGTAGAGAAGCTTAATCAGCTTCTTCATGAGAATAAAACGGTGGTCTTCGATTAAATAAGTGAATTGCTATATTAACATAGAAATCCCGCCCTAATGGAGCGGGATTTCTGTGTTAATATACATATATGTCCTTTAAAGTTATTTATTAAGGAGATTCTTTTGAATGTAATTGTAAACTTTTTACTCACTCATCACGTCAATAGTTTTTAAGGAGAGAATTTTAAGTAGAGAAAGTTCTTTATAAGAGAGAGGGGAAGTTAAGATCTTGTTTATTCATTCTAGCTATACAAGAAAGTTGATTCTACCGATTCTAGTACTAGCCGTTCTTCTTCAGGTGTGGATGATTCCAAACGCGGTTCATGCAGATGGACCATCGATCACAATCAAGACGGAACTTGGTTACAACGGGAAGATGAAGAATGGCATGTGGAATCCAGTGAAAATTATACTAACAAGTGACACCGACATTTCGGGGGATATTGTAATTCAAGGCGCGGACCGTTATTCAGGGGCTGCATCCTATGTGCAACATGTGGAATTGCCTCGGAATACACCTAAAGAAGTCACGATTGGAATACCAGGAACGGTATATAACAAGGATAATAATCAGATTAGGTTCTTTAAAGACTCCGTTAAAAAGGGGAAGAACATACCCTTTGCATCAGGGAAATCTTATATTGAGAGCATGCCCGTAAATGGTGCAATCATTGGGGTATTGTCGGATGATCCGGATACGATGAATTTCATGAATGTTCTTCGTGCTGATGGATATGACCTCAATGTCATTCCAATGCAATCCACTAGCATTCCAGAGGATTCTATGTTACTTAATGGTCTGGATGTGTTGGTCATGAATCGATTCTCATCGGATACATTGAGCAAGTCACAGATCAACGGAATCTCGGGATGGGTGAAATCGGGAGGTACGTTAGTACTTGCTGGTGGAGCGGGGTATTCAAAGACCGCGGCAGCATTTGCAGATATATCCCCAGTACAATATGAGGGAACATTCTCAGTATCCACACTACCGGAATTAGCTGCACTTGGTGCTAAACCACTCAACTTAGAAGGGGAATTTACGTTATCTAGCGCACAAGAACTAGAGGATAGTGAGGTTTTGTATCGCGCGGGCAATAAACCACTATTTGCTACACGTCAAATGGAGCAAGGTAACGTCCTTTATGCAGCTTATGATCTAGCTATGATGCCCATAGCTTCATGGAATGGACATCCTAAAGTATGGTCTTATCTTTTGAAAACAGAACTCCCCTTAATGAATCAAAATGGCATGATGTCTCGGGAGAACACTTTGAATAATCTTGGATATGTGCTTAATTATTTTCCTAATCTCAACATGCCTAGCTTCAGTGGATTAGTCTGGATGCTATTGATTTATGTGGTGGTGGTTGCACCGGTGCTGTATTGGATATTAAGAAAGGTAGATAAGCGAGAATGGGCTTGGTGGATCATACCACTAATTGCTATTATAGCGAGCGGAACAGTATACACCGTAGGATCGGCGGATAAGACCAAGGAACTGGCTCATACGCTGAATATACTTGAATTGAATGGGCGAGGTAGTTCGACTACGACGAGTGCAACGGCCTTCTTCACACCAAGTAGTGGAGATTATACCCTTGAATTACCTAGTAATTCATACGTAAGACTTCAACGTGACAGTGGTGGATTTGGCGGAGATGGAGCGAATAATAGTTTTATAGAAGTTGGTAGTCAAGAGACTAAGGTGGATCTATTGAATATGCCACAGTGGTCGCTTGCTAAACTTTGGGTACAGCAGAGTGACAATAGACAGGTTGGACAATTGAACGTAACTGTATCTCTTGACGACCAAGGCAATATTGACGGACAGGTAGTTAACGAAACGACGAGTGATCTAACGAAAGTTGTACTGGTCATTGGAGGAAAGGTGTATGAGCTTGGGGATCTAGGTAAGAACGAGAAAAGTAGCATCCTTCCAAGCATGTCAGGAAAGAACATGAACATATTTGGGGGGAATCTTGGGTCTCTACTATTTCCTTATTCGAACAATAATCGCGATAATTTCAATCGTGAGCGTGAATTATTAATGAATTATGCGCAGTATGCATCTTGGGCTCAGCAAGGATCGTACGTTATTGCATGGAGTGAAGATCCGATCTTAACGTATACGCATAAAGGGAAAGCCATTTCCAGTAATCAATTGAATTTATGGACACAGCCTGTAACGATGAATTTAATTCAAAATGATGTGATCAATATTCCATTTGGTTATGTCGTCCCGACGATGACGCAAGTAAGCGCAGGATCTTGGAACCAAGATTCGAACGGGTTGATTAATATGTCACAAGGGACTGCTTCATTTGAATATGAATTACCACGACTAGATCAGGATGGAGTTTATGAAGAACTAACTTTACGTGGAACGAATCCTGGGCAGAATACGGATTTCAAAATTTGGAATGAGAACAACCTAGAATGGGAAGTTGTTGTTTGGCAAAGTGGTGGATTCACGATTCATTCGAATATAGAACAATATTTACTGAATGGTAAAATGTTGAGAATGACGGTAACTGTCCAGAATGAGACGACATTTGCTCTGCCGGATGTAAGACTGAAAGGAAAGGTGAAACCATGATTGAAATCTCACATCTTAGTAAACGATACGGTAATTTCGATGCATTGAAAGATATCAATCTCACCATTCCGAAAGGAACGGTATTCGGTTTCGTAGGTCCGAATGGTGCGGGTAAGTCAACAACGATGTCGATTCTAGCAACATTGGTGTTACCAAGTTCAGGAACGGCTAAAGTAGATGGCTATGAAGTAACGGAATACCCTAAGGAAGTACGGAAGAAAATTGGTTATATGCCTGATTTCTTTGGAGTATATGATCAATTAAAGACGACAGAATATTTACACTTTTATGGTGCTAGTTATCATATTCCTCGTAATGAACGGGAGAAGCTTATTCCACAATTGTTAGATCTAGTGAACCTGAGTGATAAGGCTGATAGTTATGTCGATAGCCTTTCAAGGGGGATGAAGCAACGTCTTTGTCTAGCTCGATGTTTAGTTCATGATCCTGAAGTGTTGATTCTTGATGAACCGGCTTCGGGTCTTGATCCTCGTGCACGTATTGAGATGAGGGAAATATTGAAAGAATTAAAATTAATGGGGAAGACCATCATTATTTCTTCGCATATCCTTCCAGAACTTGCGGAAATGGTGGATGAGATTGGAGTTATTGAACATGGTGTGATGATAGCTCAAGGGAAAGTTGCAGATATTCAAAGCCGCCTGCGCGTCAAGAAAATATTGCATATCCGCACTATGGAAAGAGAAGAGGAGTTAGCAGCACGACTTCGTGATGAGCCTTACGTAAGTGGCGTACTTGGCGACAATACAGGAGTACATGTTCATTTCAATGGAGGGGAACAGGAGCAAGCGCATCTACTTCAACAAATGATATCTTGGGGATTTCCAGTTCTCTCTTACCATGAGGCTCAGACCAACTTAGAAGATGTCTTCTTAGAGATTACCAAAGGGGGGATGGGACAATGAATTGGAGTAAGAAATGGATCAATCCCGTACTTGATAAGGAATTTAGACTCCGTATGCGGACCTCTCGTTCAATGTTATCTGTGATGCTGTACATATTAGCATTGGGATTCATAGCCATGGGCTTCATTTATATGACGATGTACTTGGATAATAGTAACGGTGGAAATCAACAGTTTAATTCGGGTATGAGTCAGATGATGTTCTATGTGCTGAGTTTCGCACAATTGTTGATGATTGCCTTCATGGCACCTGCTCTGACTGCCGGGGTAATCAGTAGCGAACGTGAAAAGCAAACCTTAAGTATGTTACTTACAACACAGCAGAGCTCAACGACGATTATTCTAAGTAAGCTGTTATCCTCACTAAGCTTTATGGCTTTGATCGTGATTGCAACTTTGCCGGTCTATAGTATCGTATTTTTGTTTGGGGGAATTTCACCAAGGCAGTTAATAGCATTATTCCTATTCTATTTATTTATCATGTTGTTGTTAGGATCACTCGGAATCATGTTCTCTACGATATTTAAACGGACGATTATTTCGATCATTGTTACGTACAGTGTGGGCATCTTTATTTTTCTTATTACAGGACTTCTATATATATTCCTTATTAGTATGTGGCAACGTAATTATAGTGGTGCAGTTTCGTCTCCTGCCTATTCATGGGTAGGTTTTATATTAGGGTTGAATCCTGCGGGTGCGATGTTAAGTTTGTTCCAGCCTGAATTTTCTGAGTCTGTGTTCTATGTGAGAGGGTCATCCATTAATACAGAAGCTCCAATACAACTGTGGGTTGAGTTCGTTCTTGTATATACCGTTGTCATTATCGGCTCATTATGGATTAGTATTCGTTCTATCCGACCCGTTCGTAGACGGAAGAAGCATAAGCAAGTAGAAGAGATGTTGGAGCCCAATGCTGATTTGATCAACTGAACTAGCTTGAATATGTAGTACGGAATAGTTGTATTCGAAAAAAGGGGGGTGAGAAGAATGAAAGAACAGAATGATCCGGTAAACGCTGACCGTCATCAGCAGGTCGGAAATGATGTAACCCGTGCTGGGCAGAGGCAAGATCATATGCAAGTGGTTCAACATTCCGTAGCTATGACTCGTAGGAGATTGCAGTTTTTCCGTGTCCTGATTTATGGAGGTTATGGTTGTCTCTGTGGATTAATATTGGGACTTGTCTTGTTATTGGTAGCTAGAATATTCCCTATTGAATATGTGCGATATTGGGCTGTTGGTGTATTTGCTTTATGCGTCATTGTAGGACTAATATGGGGCTGGATCCATCGTATTAACGTAACCAAAGCGGCGAGTACGATGGATGAGTTCACTCTTGGACAAGAACGCAGTGACATGATGGTAACGGCCTTGTCGTTCAAGAATATGGAGAACTCAGCAGTTCATTGGCAGAGGGAACAGGCTGCAAAGTATGGGCAACAGTTTACTTCAACTATGAAGAAACGGCTTCCTCGACCGAGAAGACGCAAGCTTTGGATCATCTGTGCTTCGATGTTTATCGTCGCTCTGATCATTGCCATCCTTCCGAACCCACAAGATAAGGTGCTTGCTGAAGATAAGCGGCAACAAGAATGGGTTAAGACACAAGAGAAACAAGTTGAAGAGTTAGCTAAGAAGTTGCAGACGTCCAAGCTTGCATCACTAGTCAAGCAACCTCTTCAAGAGCAGTTAGATCAGCTGCAAAAGGACTTAAATGGACAGAAGGATCCTACGCAGGCACTTGATCAAATGGAGAAAAGTATGAAGGCGATGGAGAAATTGGCAAAGCAACAGGAGATGAAGGAGAAATCCTTATCTGAGATGGCAGAGAAGATGCGACAGGTATCTCAGTTGTCTTCGGTTGCTAAGAGTCTATTAAATCATAGTAAAGACCAGCTTCAGAAATCGATGAGCACTTTGAAGAGTGAGATGCGTAAGTTGTCTTCAGAAGATAAAGAAAAGCTACGGGAATCTTTAAATAAACTATCTAAAGAAACACCTACAAATGCTGAGAATAAGCAGATAAAAGATGCGTTGAAGCAATTGGAACAGGCGTTAGAGAAGGGCGATGCTGCGGAGCAAGAACAAGCTTTGCAACAGCTAGCAGATGAGTTATCCAAAGCAATTGAAGCGAAGTTGCAAGCTTTAGAGCAAGCAGGTCTAGCTTCTGTACTCAGCGCAGCATTAGCACAACAGGGATTAGGTCTTGCTGATCAAATGGCTGCAGCAGGTCTTGCTTACTCGGATACATGGAGTAGTGGAGGCAGTGCTGAGATGCTTGCTCAAGCGTCAGCGGCGGGGAACCCGAGTCAAAGTGAGTCAAGCGAAGGGCAAGGAGTAGCGCCAGGGGAAGGAAGTACACCTGGATCGGGTACGGGCGAGGGTAGTGGATCTGGTCAAGGAAGTGGTAGTGGTGCGGGCCAGGGAAGTGGCTCAGGGCAAGGTGGTAGCGGAGGTGCTGGAACAGGAACGGGTTCGGGGGCAGGGTTAGGAGCAGGTAATCGTGAGCTAGTGACAACACCGCGTTCTTTGGATGGGAAAGATGGGTTACAAAGTGACGGCGGCCCTACTCAAGGTGGGGGTGGAGATATTCAGAAAGGTGGAACATCTCCCATGATTGATGGTGCTAGTCGTCCCTATGACGAAGTATATGAGGATTATGCAACAGAAGCCAAGAAGACGATTGGTAGAAGTGATCTGCCCCAGCAAATGCAGGGATTGGTAGAAAGCTATTTCACTTCGATTAATCCTAATCCATGAACAAGACTATTGAGGAGGACAGAGAGAATATGCCTGAAGTGAAGATACAGCCTGAGGTGTGGAAAGAAACTATTTCCCGTGTACGTGAGCAGATTGGAGAAATTATTGTTGGCCAGCATGAGGTGGTTGAGCAGATGTTATGGTGCATCTTCGCAGGGGGACATGCCTTGTTGGAGGGAATACCTGGACTTGGCAAAACGATGCTAGTACGTACGATAGCCGATAGTTTGGATTTATCTTTTTCACGGATTCAATTTACACCGGATTTGATGCCGAGTGATATTACGGGGACGCAAGTGCTCTCATTTGGGAATCAAGGTGTGACAGGGATGACTTTTCAAAGCGGACCGATATTCAGTAGCATCGTCCTTGCAGATGAGATTAATCGGGCTACACCGAAAACTCAAAGTGCCTTGCTAGAAGCGATGCAGGAACATACCGTTACGATTGGTAATGACACGCATCAATTACCACAGCCATTCTTTGTATTGGCTACACAGAATCCATTGGAGAATGAAGGGACCTACCCATTACCAGAAGCACAACTAGATCGCTTTCAGTTGAAAATACTAGTTCCTTATCCCAATGCAGAAGAACTAAAGGAAATCGTACGGAGAACGACTTCCTCGCATCAGGCAGTCGTGAGTAAACAGGCAAGCGCTGCGGAGCTTTTGGAAATTCAGCGAGGGGCACGAGAAGTGTTGGTTGCTGAAGAAGTGCTTGATTATGCCGTTAGACTGATGATGATGACGCATCCTGAAGAAGATTCAGCTCCGGAAGGTGTGCGTAAGAATGTAAGGTTTGGTTCTGGACCACGTGGAATCCAATCAATGATCTCTACGGGGAAGATTCGTGCTATATGCCATGGTAGAATGCACCTATCTACGGGGGATATTCATGCTGTAGCTATTCCTGCACTAAG
This sequence comes from Paenibacillus sp. Y859, assembly GCF_056786405.1. Taxonomy (NCBI): domain Bacteria; kingdom Bacillati; phylum Bacillota; class Bacilli; order Caryophanales; family Paenibacillaceae; genus Paenibacillus; species Paenibacillus sp. Y859. The sequence goes on from NZ_JBXCIZ010000003.1 coordinate 107,990, forward strand.
ACATCGTATCTTTTTGAATTTCGAAGGACAGGCAAGGGGGATTACGACAGATCAGATCATTCAAGAAATTCTGGATACTCTTGGAGGTAAAGCATGAATGGGCAATATTTACTTCCACCGGAGTGGCTCCCTCGGCTAGAGAGATTGAGTTTGGGTGCGGGTAGGAGAGTAGCGGGTACATTGCAGGGGAAACGTCGTTCTCGCCGTTTGGGATCATCGCTTGAATTTGCTGATTATCGTCCATATAGTGCTGGAGATGATATCCGGCGGTTCGATTGGGGTGTGTACTCACGTACCGGCAAGCCGTTTATTAGACAATTCATGGATGAACAGGAATTGATGGTTAGTGTGTATGTAGACTGCTCCAAATCAATGGATTTCGGTGAAGTAACAGTAAAAGGGATTTCAGGAGGCAACAATGACATTCCGAGTAAGCTACAATATGCCAAACAGTTAGCAGCTAGTATAGGGTATATCGCATTATGTTCTTATGAGCGTGTACAAGCAGCTTGCTACAGTAATTCATTAGATTCTCGTCTTCCAGTATTAAGAGGACGTGGATCACTTCATCGGTTGTTTCAGTTTCTAGAAGACGCAGCCGTAGGTGGAGAAGGTAGCTTAGCTACAAGTCTCGGTGAGCCTGGGGCAATTCCACGATTATCGGGAATGACGTGGATCTTCTCGGATTTCTGGCTCCGTGATGGAGAAGAGGAGATTGCAAATGCGTTATCCCGTCTTGCTGGTGCTGGTCAAGAAGTGGTACTTGTACATATCGTGTCACGAGAGGAAATAGACCCATCGTTGAGCGGAGACTTGAGACTTGTAGATAGCGAGATTGGCGCAGGTAAGGATGTAGCTTTAACCGGGAAAGTATTACAGGCATATCGAACAGAATGGGATAAATACAGGAACAATCTATCAAGTTATGCAGCAGAACGAGGGGTTTCTTATGTTCTTATTCCTAATGATACGCCCTTGCAGCAAGCTGTATTTGGAATATTAGCGGAGTCGGGGCTAGTAAAGACATAGTGATGAGTCATGCTACGCAAAGCTCTTGAGGAGGAACTTAATGTGGGGATCGGGTCATGGCTTGGGATGGTGTTCGGTCTAAGCATACCGGCTATACTGCTGATGTATTTGTTGAAACGGAAATTTATAGATACGTTAGTACCGAGTCATCTTCTATGGGAGCGAGTTCTGCGGAATATCGAGGCTAATCGTCCTTGGCAGAAATTACAGAGCAGGTTATTGCTGTGGTTACAGCTCATAGTAGCGGCTTTACTTGTGTTTGCATTGATGCAGCCATACGGGTGGGTGTCCGATAACGCTAAAGGTCATGTGGTCATTGTTGCTGATACCTCAGGCAGCATGAGTGCAAAGATAGCAGAGCCTAATGCTGAGGGTGAACAATCGAATGTAGAGATGACGCGGATGGATCTTTTGAAGTCGCAGGTAAAAGGTTATTTGAAGGACCATGCCAAGGGGAGTGAAATCACGCTTCTAAGCATGGATTCGGAGCCGCAAGTCATCTTGTCTCGGGAGAAGAGCCATACTCGTGTTGAGGAAGCTCTGGATGGTCTTCAACCTTATCACGGTAAATCGGCTTATCAAGAAACCATTTCGCTTGCTTCGGCATTAACTCGGGATGGTCAAGATGCTGAAGTTATTGTGTTTACAGACGGCCAGTGGAAGGGCGATGGGGAAGAGATATCTTTTCAAGTACCTGTTCGAGTCGTTGGTATTGAAGCGCCACCACTACGGAATGTTGCGATCAAACAATTCGGTGTACAGCATCAATCTACGGGGAGTATAGCGGTAGCTGTCTTAGAAAATACGGTAGTCGAGACTGGACCGATAGAATATAGCATATATGGGGACGATCAGTTATTAGTAACACAGACTGCTGAGTGGCATGAAGATGGCACGGCTACGCTCAGACTAGAAAATCTACAAGATGCGGAAGTATATCGTCTAGAGTTACAGGGTGGGGATGCTTATGAAGCTGATAATAGTTCTTTTGCATTCAGCAGTAAGAGTTCAACTCCACGAGTATTGTTCTTGTCATCAGGGAATCTGTTCTTGGAGAAAGCTCTACAGTTAACCGGGGCGGAGATTACTAAGATGGTTATTCATGGTACAGGAGCGGATGCACCTATGCAGGAAGATGGGGAGATAGATATGTCATCACCTCCTGTTCCGAAGGAAGCATACGATCTGATTATTGTAGATGGAGATATGCCGGATTTCGTAAGTAAAGGTGAATGGGAGAAGATGCTTAGTAAGACACCGTTATGGACGATTGGTGGAATAGGACAAGAAGTGAAGGTTGGTGGAGAGAAGGTTAAGCTACACAATCACGAGATGACCAAATATCTTTCACTATCTGGCATATATTTCGGTGCAACTATAGAGAGGGACGCTCCTGAATGGGGGAACCCGATTGTAGAAATTGGGAGTGAACCGGCTGTTTTTGCAGGTAAGTTGGGTGGACATTCGCGGTTATCTTTTCTTTTTAAACTAGAAAATACGGATCTCCCATTGTCTGCTGAATTTCCAATCATGGTGAATAATGCTGTCTCGTGGTTGACTAGCGGAGAAGGATACGGTCTTGGAAGAGTGATTGCAGGGGGGAGTTTAGACATCCCGATATCTGCTGAAGTTACGAAGGCACGATGGGTTGCTAAAGGTGGATTGGCCTTATCTAAGGGAATAGATCCAATAGAGGCTGATCAAGGATTGAGTGGTTACACAACGCTTCAGAAGACACCTTCCAATCCTGGGTTATATGCCTTTGAACAACAGGATGCAGAAGGGAATAAGTCGAATTATTGGGTAGATGTAGCCGCTGATCCTTTCGAAGGAGCCATTGGAGAGAAGACAGCCTTATCGTTAGCTCAAGAGATAACGGATTCCAATGGAACAATGGGTGAAACAGAGCAGAATGACAGGACGAGCAATAAGGCTGATGAGGGGCAGGTGCCGATGTCACTGATGTGGATTGCAGCTGCCGCTGCGCTCGTGATCATGCTATTGGAATGGGGGGTGTATCAGCGTGGGCGTTCAATTTAGTCATCCGTGGCTGTTATTATTACTTATTCCGCTTGCCGGGCTTATGGTATATGCCTATAAATCCGATTTCAGGTTGTCTGCTGCTCGCAAGAAATGGGCTATCGGTATTCGTTCAACGATATTATTGTTGCTTGTTCTGATGCTATCAGGGCTTCAATCTTATACTGATCTCTATCACAAAGAAGTTGTCTACCTTGCTGATCGTTCTTTCAGTATGTCTGATGGAGAGCAGTTACAGCATTGGATTCAGCAATCGGCTGCATATAAAGAACAGGAAGATCTCATTTCAATTGTGTCATCAGGATTGGGAGCTGCTGTTGAGCGTAAGCCCTCAGCATCAAAGATAGATCAAGTTCAACTGAATGCTTCGCTTAAGCGGGAATTCAGTAATCTAGAATCTGGGATGCAGCTAAGTAGCAGTCTTTTGAGTAACGAAGGGGATTCACGAATTGTGATGATCACGGACGGAGAAGAGAATGTGGGTAGCATGCTCGCAGCAGGAAGGCTGTTGAAGGACCGTGGTATTGCTGTGGATATATTGGAGTCACCACAACCTGCAATGAACGATGTAGCCGTTGAAGAGCTCATCGTGCCAGATAAGCTGTATCAAGCGGAATCCTTTTATTTCGAGGTGATGTTGCGAAGTACGTATGAGGCCACAGGAGAGCTTCGTTTGTATGAAGACAATCGTGAAATTGGTAGACAAAAGGTAGAGGTGACACCGGGGGATAACCGTTATGGTATGAAAGGATTGGCTAAAACGACCGGGCTTCATCGTTATCGTGCTGAAATCTTCATGAACGGGGATGAGCAGTCAGCTAATAATGCAGGATATACGTTTACTCGAGTGGAAGGTCCTCCTAAAGTGCTGATTGTGGAAGGTGAAGCAGAGACATCAGGGAATATTACGTCCGCACTATCTTCTGGACTTATTCAATATGACGTGATTGCACCTGAACTGTTACCTTCTGAGCTAGCGAAATATGGAGCTTACGATAGTATCGTGTTCAATAATGTATCAGGCAATCAAGTGGGTGGACGTCAGATGGACCTCATTGAGCAGGCTGTCAGAAGCTATGGTATTGGGTTCATGATGGCTGGGGGAGAAGAGAGTTTTGGAATGGGTGGTTATTTCAAGACACCAATTGAAAAGCTTTTACCTGTATCAATGGATCTTGTGGGGAAACGAGAAATCCCTTCCTTAGGACTGATTCTGGTAATTGACCGCTCAGGAAGTATGGATGGAGACAAAATAGAGCTTGCTAAAGAAGCGGCGATGAGAACCGTAGAGCTTTTGCGTCCTAAGGATACGGTTGGTGTTGTCGCTTTTGACAGTCAACCATGGTGGGTAGTCCCCCCTCAGAAAATGACGAATAAAGATGAGGTGCTTGGCCTGATTCAGTCTATTCAACCCGAAGGTGGAACGGATATTTATCCAGCGCTAAGTTCCGCTGTACAAGAATTGCTGCTTGTTGAAGCGCAAAGAAAGCATATTATTCTGATGACGGATGGGCAATCAGCGGGCAATGGAGCTTATGATGGGCTTATACAGCAGATGAAAGGCGATCATATGACGCTCTCATCCGTCGCTGTAGGAGAGGATGCTGATACGGTATTATTACAAACCTTAGCTGAAGCTGCCAAGGGAAGATATTACTTCGTGCAAGATCCATCAACAATCCCTGCAATCTTCAGTCGTGAAGCGGTAATGATGGCTCAATCCTATATTGTAGATAAGCCATTTATTCCTGCTGTGCAGGATGCGGGGGATTGGCGGGCGCTATTCGAAGCTGGATTACCAATGGTGAACGGTTATGTGGCGACCACTGCTAAATCGACTGCGCAGACGGTACTTGTGAGTCCAGAGCCAGATCCGCTACTTGCTAGATGGCAGTATGGATCAGGACGGAGCGTGGCATGGAGTAGTGATCTCACGGGTAAATGGTCTAAGGAATGGGTGTCATGGTCAGCTTTCGCAGATGTTCTTACACAGATGATAAAGTGGACCTTTCCGCAATTCACAGCTTCTCCCTATGATATAAAGACAGAGGTAGCTGGTAATCAAGTTCAATTAGAGGTAGTTGCTAATGGAGATGAATCGGCACCGGATCAAATGACAGCAATCGTGACAGGAGAGGATTTGGAGGAGCGGGAAGTGACTTTATATCAAGAATCGCCGGGTCAATATTCCGGTGAGTTGATGGTCGATCAACCTGGAGCATTTATGTTGTCTTTAGTGGATAGTACTGGTGATATCGACAACATTGTTGCGCCGGGCACTGGATTTATCGTACCTTATTCTCCAGAGTATCGCATTGGTAATGGCGATTCGAAGCAGGTCCTTAGTCGTCTTGCTGAACTTACGGGTGGGCGCATGTTATCTTGGGATCAGCCTGAGGAGCTATTCGCGCCAAAGGCTAGACCTAGCCGTATGCTCCACGATCTGAGTTATGCGCTACTTGTAGCAGCGCTGTTGCTCTGGGTCGCAGACATCGCAGTGCGCCGTTTGGCGCTGCCATGGGCTGCGATGAGGGCCCGGCTCGCCGCTATCTTGCGGCGACGGGCCGTCCCTGCCGGCGAGGCTGCGCCAGCCGCCGGCATGACCCGGCTTGCGGCGCGCAAGGAACGCGCCGCAGCCTTTTATGGCGGTGGTGGCGCAGCCACACCGCCAGTAGCACCGCCCACGGAACGTGGCGGTGCGGGCGGGCGAAGCCCGCAGGAAGCCGGACGCAATCCGGCTTCGGCAGTGCCGGCGGCGCGTGTTACGCCGCCGGTAGAACAGGCTCGGCAGCCGCAGGCCCAGCCGCTTCAGGAGCAAGAGCGGTCCACTTCGATGGACCGCCTGCTAGCCGCGAAGAAACGCAATTCGCGTTAATATTAAATAGATTCTCACATATCCTTGTGAAGATCAGGTAACATAGAAGAGTACTAACGAAGGGAGCGATTTATATGCCAACGATTCAAGTAGAAGGAAGAGGTTCATTTCAAGCCGAAGAAGGAAGAAAACTAGTGCTCGTTCTTGAAGATAATGGGATAGATATATTACACCGTTGTGGTGGGAACGCGAGATGTACAACTTGCCGTGTCGAGGTATTAGAGGGCGACGCAGGGGCTATCGGGGAGATCGAAGCAGAACTTCTTGCCAAAAAGGAAATTACAGACCCCATGATTCGTCTATCATGTCAGATTCGTGTACATACAGATTTATGTGTGAAACCGTTGATGACAGCTTCCGAATCCGGTTTGGAACCAGGCGGACGTCCGCAAGAATAAACAAACAGTGTATGTTCATATATGTACTGTATGCTGAAGCGCACCTCATAGAATAGACATTGGAATAACCTTTAGGTTGTTTAACTGATGAAATTCTAGGGGGTGCATTTTTTATACTGTAATCGATTCAGCTCAAAGTTGGTTTTGATGTCTGTCGCTAGAAACGTTCATAGCTGTTATCAGTAGTGATCGGAAGAATAATCTGTCTAATCATAAAGAAAGGAGTTTTTTTATGAATCAAGAAGCAGGGTTCTGGATTAGATTGGGGGCCGGACTACTAGATGGACTTATCGTCGGGCTTCCACTAGCTATCATATTTGGAGGTTGGGACAGTGAAGGACATTTGAAAGATTTCTTGAGCGGGTTGTATTCATTGATCCTACCCGTAATATGGGGCGGATATACAATAGGAAAGCGAATCTGCGGGATACGTATTAGGAAATTTAGTGATCATTCCCCACCTGGCATAGGTACGATGTTATTACGTAATATTGTGGGGGGAATAGTTTATGCACTTACATTAGGAATCGGAGTCATTGTAAGCATATTTATGGTTGCTTTACGAGAAGATAAACGCTCACTCCACGATTTCATAGCAGGAACGGAAGTCGTTCATGATTAGTGATTAACGGTTTGATTACACAGTAATTTCGAAGAAAAGATTATCGGGGACTACCACCTTAAATCCCTAGCAGGTCTTAAGGTGGTGGATGTTATGAAATGACCAAGGAAATGTTATTGAAAGGACTAATACATATGCCATTTACGTTTGCACATCCAATGTATATTGCACCATTAAAGGTTTTGAAACCCCGATATATTAGTTTAACAGGGATCATTTTGGGGAGTATGGCCCCAGATTTTGAATATTTCATAGCACTCGAGCCTTATCAAAGTATAGGTCATTCTTTAAAAGGTCTTGTCATTCAAGGTATTCCATTAAGTATAATGTTAGCATTTATCTTTCATTATTTGATCAAGATCCCTTTAACTGATAACTTACCTTCTTTATTTCGGTTGGATGCAAGAGCTCAAGGAATCATTCAAGAGTGGAAATTGGACAAGTTAAGAAGTTGGATTATTTTTATTATCTCTGTCATTATTGGATTTTACTCGCATGTCCTATTAGATGCATTTACTCATAAGTCGGGACTAATGGTTACTAGATATACAATTCTGCAAGGGTACATGGTGGGTATACCTGTATATAAACTCCTTCAACATATGCTATCTATCGTGGGATTGCTTCTTGAGGGAATCATTCTTTTGCGAATACTCAATAAACGTCAGGTGAATAATAGCTATGTTAGCATAAATACTAGAGTCAAAATAAAATATTGGGCAGTGGTGTTTCTTGTAACACTAATAACTATAACTTTAAAGTTAGTCTTCACCTCAAGTACTAATCTTATTGGGATTATGGTCGTTTCATCTATTTCTGGATTCTTCATCGGGATAGTCCTATCAAGTACTCTATACAAAATAAAACAAGCTGACACCGGTTGAATACCGATGTCAGCTTGTTGTTTAAGAGCTTCTTTTTGCAAGTGTACTATTCTCAAATATTAAGCCGTTATTATACGTTTGAAAGGTAATTTAGTAGGTAGGACGTACGGCCGTAGTTTCCCAGCATAAATTAATTGCAAATGTGTATCGTTGATTAAGTCACCTGGAGTAGCGAATAAGCAGGATTTATTGACTAATTGAACACCGCTAGTCTCAAAGACAGAAGCTACAAATTGAGAACAGAAATAAGCATGATCTCTTTTTATTTGGATGTTTAGTAGGAGCCCAAGCATACCAATCAGATTATATTTATACAGTTCATGATTAAGTTCCATATGAAGAATTTGATTGCGAATATTGTAATATTCCTTCGAGGTAACCTTACAACAGTAAACTGCACATGTAGCATGTCTGAAAAATTCCCCGCTCAAATCTTCCTTTACAAAACCTGCGAAGAAAGGGTTCTGTGGATTCTTGCGACCGAAACTATATACCTCCGTTAATTCTCGATCAAAAGCGATCGATGCATGATTTAGAGGATCTTTGGTAAACCACTTTATAGTTTTTGTAAGAAGTGTTCCTGTATCTGTTAATAGAACATAGACTTCATATTCCTTAGACATTTCCATCAACCTCCGCATAAATCTTCTCATCACAGTAAGTTATTTGTTGGGAGTTATTAATTCCGACTCATTCTCACGATATATATTCATAGTCTATCATAAAATTCTGTGGATTGACTATCATTGATTTTTCTTCTTTTAGTGGTGGAAATTATGAGGTTGTTGATCGCATATCTGCTCATAGTAATCTAAATGGAAAAGGTTTAAGCACACCGTAACTCCAATAGGGTATCTTACAACTATAATGTAATAAATAATTGATGCGCTTAGAGTATTCCCAGGATTCACTCACGATTTCTAAATAACGCCTATGCCGTATCACCACGGCATAAGCGTTATTTTTTCTAAGTCAATTATGTTCTGAACAGGCTTTGTGCTATGGATTATCTTATTTTATTAATGGATAAGTCGTCTCCGGAAGGTGAAAACTGAACAAGGTTATGGAAATGAAGAGAGCCAAGTGTTACAATAAGTCATATTGAGACTTTCAAAGCGGATTTATTTCATAATAGCGCGGGTACACACGCTATAGAAGGCTCCGCCAATGAAGATTCTACAGATGTAAGAGGAGGATTAAGATGACTAACAATCAAGTAATCAACAAAGAAGAGAATAACAAGATTGATAATTTATCTATTACTACAATCCGTACTTTGGCTATTGATGCCATTGAGAAAGCGAATTCCGGACACCCAGGTATGCCAATGGGTTCTGCACCAATGGGATATCAATTATTCGCTAAGACGATGAATCACAATCCAGATGAACCTTCATGGATCAACCGTGACCGATTCGTATTATCTGCAGGACATGGATCAATGTTGTTGTATAGCTTGCTACATTTGAGTGGATATGATCTTCCAATGGAAGAATTGAAACAGTTCCGTCAATGGGGAAGCTTGACTCCAGGTCACCCAGAATACGGTCACACAGCGGGTGTAGATGCTACGACAGGTCCACTTGGTCAAGGTATCGGTATGGCTGTAGGTATGGCGATGGCTGAAGCTCAACTTGGTGCTACTTATAACAAAGATAACTTCAAAGTAGTTGACCATTTCACGTATGCTATTTGTGGAGATGGAGATTTGATGGAAGGGATCTCAAGTGAATCGGCTTCCTTGGCTGCGCATCTTAAATTAGGTAAGTTGATTACTCTATATGATTCCAATGATATTTCTTTGGATGGTGCTCTTAATCTTTCCTTCTCTGAAAGTGTTGAGAAGCGTTTCGAAGCTTATGGTTGGCAGGTGTTGCGCGTAGAAGATGGTAATGATCTATCAGCTATTGAGCAAGCGATCAAAGAAGCGCAAGCTGACACAGAGCGTCCAACGTTGATCGAAGTGAAGACAGTCATTGGTTACGGTAGCCCGAATAAGCAAGGTAAGGGTGGAAGTGGCGGTACTCACGGTTCTCCATTAGGTGCTGAAGAGGCTAAGTTAACGAAAGAATACTATAAATGGGTATATGAAGAAGATTTCTACGTACCAGAAGAAGTTCGTGAACATTTCTCTACTGTAAAAGAAAAAGGGATCGCGACTTACAAAGCATGGGAAGAGCAGTATGCGAAGTACAAACAAGCATTCCCTGAGCTTGCAGCACAATTTGAGTATGCTATTCATGATAGCTTGCCTGCAGATTGGGATGCTGACCTTCCGAAATATACTACTGAAGATAGCGCAGTATCGACTCGTGTTGCTTCCGGTAAAGCATTGAATGGTCTAATTGGACGTGTTCCACAGCTTCTAGGTGGATCTGCTGACTTGGAGAGTTCAACGATGACTCACCTGAATGGCTTACCTACATTCAATTCGGAAGACTATGCAGGCCGCAATGTGTATTATGGTGTGCGTGAATTCGCAATGGCTGCTGCCATGAACGGGATCGCATTGCATAAAGGGCTCAAGATTTTCGGAGGAACATTCTTCGTATTCACCGACTATTTACGTCCGGCTATCCGTCTAGCAGCTATTATGGGGCTTCCGGTTACTTATGTATTAACGCATGATAGTATCGCAGTAGGTGAAGATGGTCCAACACATGAACCGATTGAACAGTTGGCGTCCCTACGTATTATTCCAGGTCTTACTGTTATCCGTCCAGCGGATGCGAATGAGACTTCTGCAGCATGGGCTTACACAGTGGAGAATACTTCTAATCCGGTAGCGTTGGTGTTGACACGCCAGAACTTGCCAATTCTTGATGCAACTGTAGAGGGGGCCCGTGAAGGAATCAAACGTGGTGCTTATGTCGTTGCAGATGCGAAGAATGGCAAACCAGTAGCACAGATTCTTGCAACAGGTTCCGAAGTCCAATTGGCGGTTAAAGCTCAAGTAGAGCTAGCTAAAGAAGGCATTGAAGTACGTGTTGTCAGCATGCCAAGCTGGGATTTATTCGAGAAACAAGATAAGGCATATAAAGATTCTGTCATCTTGCCAGAAGTGAAAGCCCGCCTTGCGGTTGAAATGGCTTATCCACTTGGATGGGAGAAATACGTTGGAGATCAAGGAGATATTCTTGGTATTTCTACATTTGGAGCATCTGCACCTGGGGATCGCGTTATGAAAGAATATGGTTTCACAGTAGAGAATGTTGTTAGTCGTGTCAAAGCGCTACTGTAATCGTATAATATCTATCATGAATTAGGGAGCAGTGAACGGATTACTGTTGCTCTTACGTGTAATGAGATTAAGTGAACTCGACTTTATCTCATTACACGAATGTTGATTAGATAAAGTGAAATTGGCTTAATTTTAATCAACGAATGTTGAATGAATTATAGGTAACACAATTATAATTCAATCAACGAATGTGCATTGAAAAAAAGGGTAGGCCCGGAGGTAACTTCGGGCATACCCTTTTTACTACAATTACTAAACTAGGTCCTACTTTCAATGGAAGTTCAAAAAGTCGGCTTTTCAGCACCGGAAAGACCGGCTGAATTCAATCTTCGATGTCGAATACGCTTCTTGGTAACCTTCGTGATCAAAAGATGACTTTTTGAACAACCTCTTTTAGAGCGGTTTGCCTGCGATGGTATGTCCGATCCATGCTTCATAGCACTTCACAACGGCAGAGAGATCTTCTTCACCGAAGCCTTCGCTTTGCCCCGTTTGGAATAAGCTTTTTGCTAGGTTTAGCATAGGTGTAGGAAGACCAATAGAATCGGTAAGTGAAGAAGCGAGTTTAAGGTCCTTCAGCATGAGCTGCAGCGAGAATTGATTACTGAAGTCATGGTCGATTATCTTGCGACCTTTGAGATCAGCAGCTTTACTTCCTGCAGACCCTAGCTGAAGTAGTTCTAAGAAGGTATCCGCTGGAATGCCTGCTTTCGAAGCTATGGACAATCCTTCAACTAAGGCTAGGTTGTTGATACCGACCATCGTATTATGAGCTAATTTAGCTACTGCTCCGCTTCCATTGGGTCCCATATGGAGTACTTTTTTACCAAGTGTATCGAATATGTCTGATTCCTGGGCGATGATATCAGCACTGCCTCCGATCATGAAGACAAGTGTTCCATCGATGGCTGCCGGTTTGCTACCTGTAACAGGAGCGTCTAGAAAATGGCCACCACGTTCGTTTACTTCGGTAGCTAATTGTTTGACGAGTTCTGGTGAAATCGTACTGGAGTCAATTACGATGTGACCACTCTGAATGGATTGCAGAATACCGTCTTCACCGTAATAAATGCTGCGGATTGAATCGTCATTACTCACCATGGTGATCACGACGTTGTGACCGATAGTAGCTTCACGTGGGGTTGATGCTAAAGCGGCACCCTGTTCTATTAGGGACTGGCATTTGGAAGCGGTGCGATTATAGACCGTAACCTCGAAGCCTTTGTTAATGAGATTGGATGCCATTGGTAAACCCATGGTGCCAAGTCCTATAAAGCCGATCTTTTTCACACAAATCATCCTCTCAATCTGATGTAATAAACTTCATTTATATTAACATGAGACGTTGGTACAATCCATTAATAGCACATATAAGTTGTAATGATGTAGCGTATAATCTTGCCAGTGGTAGCATTTTGAAGTATTCTAATCTAAAGCAGTTCTAGAGAGTATAAGAAAAAAAAATCAGGAGGTTACCATTACCTATGTCTAAGAATATCCATTTTGACTACAGTAAAGCCCTTTCTTTTATCAATCAACATGAAATCGATTATTTGGCGGAACCGATCAAGCTTGCTCATGAGCAATTGCATAACGGGACCGGAGTTGGATCTGATTCCCTAGGGTGGATCGATCTACCAACACAGTATGACAAGGAAGAGTTCGCACGCATTCAGAAAGCTGCTAGCAAAATTCAAAGTGACTCGGATGTACTGATCGTAATCGGTATTGGCGGTTCCTACCTAGGCGCTAGAGCAGCTATTGAAGCACTCTCCCATTCTTTCTACAATATGCTTCCTAAAGACAAACGCAAAACGCCTGAGATTTATTTCGCAGGTAACAATATTAGCTCAACGTATGTTACGCATCTTTTAGATTTGGTGGAGGGGAAAGATTTCTCCGTCAATGTTATTTCTAAATCGGGTACAACAACTGAACCGGCAGTGGCATTCCGTATTTTCCGTGCTGCTCTTGAAGAAAAGTATGGTAAAGAGGAAGCGCGTAGACGTATTTATGCTACAACGGACAAAGAAAAAGGCGCACTCAAGAACCTGGCTAATGAAGAGGGGTATGAATCTTTCATTATTCCAGATGATATAGGTGGACGTTTCTCTGTTCTAACAGCGGTTGGATTGTTACCGATTGCTACAGCAGGTATTCAAATTGAAGACATGATGCAAGGTGCGGCAGACGCATCTAAGGAATTCAGTAATCCGAATGTGGCTGACAATCTGAGTTACCAATATGCAGCTGTTCGTAACGCGTTATACCGTAAAGGTAAAGCGATTGAAATTCTTGTGAACTATGAGCCATCTCTACACTATGTATCAGAGTGGTGGAAGCAACTATTCGGTGAAAGTGAAGGTAAAGACTACAAGGGAATCTATCCTGCTTCAGTCGACTTCTCAACCGATCTACATTCGATGGGGCAATTTATTCAAGAAGGTAGCCGTAATATATTTGAAACCATTATTCAAGTAGAAGAAGTGGCTGAACATATTACGATTGAGAGTGATCCTAACGATTTGGATGGACTGAATTTCTTGGCAGGCAAGACGATGGACTTCGTGAACAAGAAAGCATTCCAAGGTACGATGCTTGCTCATACAGATGGACAAGTGCCTAACCTGATTGTAACTATTCCGAATATGACACCATATTCTTTTGGATACCTAGTATATTTCTTTGAAAAGGCAGTCGCAATCAGTGGATATTTACAAGGTGTTAATCCATTTGATCAACCAGGTGTTGAAGCTTATAAGAAGAACATGTTCGCATTGCTTGGCAAACCAGGTTATGAGAAAGAAAAGGCTGAATTAGAAGCTAGACTTACTGAGTAAGTTATAGCCTTTATCGTTGATGTAGAATAAGCGCATATATCTAAGAAGCAGTTCACCGGTTGCACCATATTCGGGGAACTGCTTTCTTGAAATATACAAATGTTAGGATTCGTCCCGATTCAACTTAGTGATGATATAGGGAAGTGTTATTATGAATGAGAGTTATAAGACTGTAAGAGGGTCAGGATCTAAAGAAATCGTCATCAAGAAGTCAAGATTCATTGGGCATATTATGCCTGTTACGACTGAATCTGAAGCTACTTCATTTATAGAAGATATTAAGAAGAAACACTGGAATGCAACGCATAACTGTTCCGCCTACATGATCGGTGAGAGAAATGAGATTCAGAAGCAATCGGATGATGGCGAACCAAGCGGTACAGCAGGCAAGCCGATTCTAGAAGTGATCCGTAGTCAAGGATTAAGGAATGTTGCGATTGTAGTTACTCGTTACTTCGGTGGGATTATGTTAGGGGCAGGTGGCTTGATCCGGGCATATACAGATGGAGCCGTCATAGCGATTGAATCCGGAGAGCCGATCACTCGCATTTTACATCAGCAAGTGTTTGTAGAAGTAGATTATACATGGCTAGGCAAGATAGAGAATGAACTGCGTAACCGCGAGGTTAGGACAGGGGAAACTTACTTTACAGAAAAGGTCATGCTGACATGTTTTCCAAAGAATAATGAAGTGGAGCAGTTCAAGCTGTGGATGACTGACTTCACACAAGGTCAATCTCTGATATCAGATGGAGAACAGCTTTATTTTATTGAAGGGGAATAATGTCTATGGCAAGAAGAGCAGTGGCGCAGGAGTTATCGAGAGAACGGATATTAGAAGCAGCTCGACATTTATTTATTACTAAAGGATACCGGGCGATTTCAATGCGAAGTATAGGTCAGCATCTTGGTTATAGTCATGGGTCATTATATTATCATTTTAAAGAAAAAGCCGAGTTATTCTATGCGATTGTAGTTGAAGACTTCGGCCATCTTGCTCATCGTATGATTCAAGCCACTGGGGTACAGGGAACAGAAGAATTATCGAAAATGGAATATCTGTTGATGGAATTTATTTCATTTGGTATGGACCATCCACATCAATATGAGATTATGTTTATGATTCGTGATGAGGAATTATTATCCTACTGCCGTACGGAACAGGGGCGTTGCTTCGAATTGTTCACGACGATTGTTCTTAGCTACTTACAAGAAGAGGGTGTTGAGGAGCAATCCAAGGCGTTAGCTCGGGCTTTGTTTCTGTCCCTGCATGGTTTCATTTCTTATTATATTCAGGATCGGATGACCTTTGAAGAAGTGCAACCTATGGCGCTCTCGCATGTAAAGTTTCTTTGTCGGAGTGTATAACGAAAACTTAACTAGGCTTCAGAATAAGCGAATGAGAGCTTATTCTGAAGCCTTTTTTTGATGCTAACAATAAATGTATTGACGGATATAGCCATTTGTTGATAAAGTACTGTTATGTTAAACCAAGTACTTTAATGGGAATTCTTTTATTAGACAAAGAATAAGCCGACCAATACAAATATTGGAGGCAGGGGGCGAATAATAGTGAACACTATATTGAGGCATAAGGGATGGATTTGGGGATTTCGAAGTACGGTTTTACTTTATTTCATAATATTAATTATGTTGCCTCTATTAGGTGTTTATTTCAATTCGTTCTCTCTTGGATGGGCAACATTTATTGAGAGTGTCAGCGATCCTATCGCATGGAAAGCTATTCTATTAACACTGAAGCTAGCTATTATATCAACAATAATTAATGTCGTTATAGGAACGATGATCGCATGGGTCATGCACAGATATGAATTTTTCGGTAAATCGTTCTTGAACAGTCTGGTAGATCTTCCGTTCGCATTACCTACTGCTGTAGGGGGGCTTATGATATTGCTACTCTTAGGTCCTGGTAGTTTGATTGGATCGTTAGCTGAATCATTAGGATTTGAAATTGTATTCCATCAGCCTGCAATTGTAATTGCAATGGTATTTGTTACGTTTCCTTTTGTTATTCGAGCGGTACAGCCGCTGTTAGAGGAGATTGATCCTACAGAGGAAGAAGCCGCGTATACGATGGGCGCCACAGGATTGCGAGTATTTCACAAAGTTCTACTGCCTTCGATGGCACCAGGAATTATCAGTGGAGGTATGCTTGCATTCTCCAGAGCACTGGCTGAGTTCGGAGCTGTTGTATTAGTAGCTGGAAATATTCCAGGTCGAACATTAGTTGCCTCCGTTTATATATTTGGTGAGGTAGAGAGTGATAATGCGATCGGAGCTGCGGCTGTGTCTATTATTTTGTTAACCTTATCCTTCTCTATACTGTGGGTCATTAATTTGGTGCAGATGAGAGGGAGAAGATCATGAGGAAATGGTTGATAGGACTGACCTATGCTGTATTCACGATATTAATTATTATCCCTTTGATCAAAATGACGACAGGTGCTTTTAGCGAAGGGTTCAGTGGTTTGACAAATGCTCTAATTAGACCAGAGGCCTTGCATGCATTGATGATGACTGGCTTGATCGTCGTAATCGTCACATGTATCAACACGTTCTTCGGAGTGATGATGGCCATTTACTTAGTTAGAAGTGATTGGCTTAGTAATAAGGTTAAGGGATTCTTAAATAGCGTAGTTGATCTTCCATATGCCGTTTCTCCTGTTATTGGAGGATTAATGATTGTACTGCTGATGGGACCTGAAAGTATTATGGGTACTTTCTTTGAAAATATTGGATTTCGGGTAGTATATGCCTTCCCTGGCATGATCATTGCTACATTGTTCGTCACGTTTCCTTTGATGGTTCGCGAGGTGATGCCGGTACTACAAGAGATAGGATCTCAACAGGAAGAAGCTGCTTCTACACTTGGTGCATATCGATGGAGAACATTCTGGAAGGTGACATGGCCTTCCATTCAGTGGGCAGTTCTATATGGTGTTGTTCTAACGGTCGCTCGTTCACTTGGTGAATTCGGTGCAGTTCTTGTTGTATCAGGTAATATTATGAATAAAACTCAAACGGCAACTACGTTGGTCTATCAGGATGTGGAGAATTTCAATGTGGTGGCAGCAAATAGTGTAGCTTTGGTACTTGCGGCTACATCGGTGGGATTATTACTCGTGATGGAATGGACGAAGAAAAGAAAGGGCGTGTCCTAATATGCATATTGAAGTTCGTAATTTGAATAAACACTTTGGAGACTTCCATGCGGTAAAGGACGTTAGTTTTGAAATAGAGAAAGGACATCTGATCGGACTGTTGGGACCGAGTGGCGGCGGGAAAACGTCGATATTAAGAATGCTGGCGGGTCTTGAGCATCTCGATTCCGGTGAAATTCGTTTTCATGGAGAGTTAGTGAATGAATTACCTCCGCAGGAGCGTGGGATCGGATTTGTATTTCAGAATTATGCCCTATTCAAGCATATGACGGTATTTGAGAATATCGCCTTTGGTCTGAAAGTGAAGAAGATACCCCATGCCAAAGTGAAGGAACGGGTTATGGAATTGGTCGAATTGACAGGTCTTAAGGGATTCGAGAAGCGTTATCCTCATCAATTATCGGGTGGACAACGACAACGGGTAGCCTTTGCACGTGCATTAGCACCTGAACCGCAGCTGTTGCTGTTGGATGAACCCTTCGCAGCTATTGATGCTAAGATTCGCCAGGAGCTACGCACGTGGCTTAAGGACTTAATTGAACGGGTAGGGATCACCTCGATATTTGTTACACATGATCAAGATGAAGCGATCGAAGTAGCGGATGAGATTATGATCATTAATCATGGTCGTGTTGAACAGAAAGGAACGCCGTGGGATATTTATAAAGAACCGAAGACACCATTCGTGGCGACATTTATCGGGGAGTCTACTGTCATTGAAGATGCCTCTGAATTGAAAGGCTTCGAAGAGGCGGGAAGGTCTCCAGGAACACGCGCGCTCATTCGTCCAGAATATATTGAAGTAGGCCATAAGAATGAGTTCATCCTACTCTCTGCTACAGAACAGGGAATCATTCGACATTTACATTTTCGTGGAAGTCAGTGGCTTGTGGAGGTAGAAGTGGGCGGGCATAAGCTGAGTACTTATCGTTCATTAGAGAAAGAAACGTTAAGTATAGGGGAAGAAGTTCGGGTATTGGTTCACCGAGCCTATTTGTTCAATGACGAGCGTAGCTGGATTATGGAGAACAAGTTAAAAGAAGATCCAATGCCGATGATGATATAGTAGGAAATGGAGGGGTTAAAGGTGACAAGGGGATTAAGTATTCGCAAAATAGGTTTGAGTATGCTAATGATGATTTCAATTATTGCTGTCGGTTGTAGTAAAGACTCTGCATTTGATCCAAATCAACCAACTGTACCAGCAGGTGAGATGACCCTTGTCATCGGTGCTTATAGCGTAGCTAAGGATGCATTAACGGAAATCTTACCTCATTTCCAGCAGGAGTGGGAACAAAAGACAGGTCAGATCGTCAAGTTTCAAGAGTCTTATGAAGCTTCTGGAACACAAGCACGTGCCATTGCAGGTGGGTTCGAAGCAGATGTGACCCTACTAGCGATGGAAGGGGATATAGAAAAGTTAATTAGAGCTAATCTATTGGACGCAAGCTGGAAGAACAAGCCTGAGAGCGGCATGGTGAGCCGATCGATTGTGGTGCTGGGTACTCGAGAGGGAAATCCATTAGGAATTCAAGATTTCACCGATCTAACGAAGCCAGGGGTCAAGGTGGTATATCCCAATCCGAAGACTTCTGGTGGAGCACAATGGGATATTAATGCTCTTTATGGAGCAGGACTAAAGTTGTCTGAGCAGCAGGGAAAGAAAGATCCAGAATCAGCTAAGCAATTTCTTGAACAGGTACATCACAATATTGAGTCGCTAGATAAAAGTGGTAGATCATCCATGGCGGCGTTTGAATATGGTGTTGGAGACGTCATTGTTACCTACGAGAATGAACTGCGGGCTCGTATTGCGAAGGGTGTGAAATATGATATCGTTGTTCCCACAAATACGATACTTATCGAGAATCCAGCGGCAGTGGTCAGTAAGTATGCGGATAAGCATGGTACACGTGAGGTGGCGGAAGCCTTCGTGGAGTACTTATGGAGTGAAGATGCGCAAAGAATCTTTGCAAAGCATGGATTCCGTTCAGTGAATGAAGTAGTATACAATGAGAACAAAAGTGAATTTCCAATACCAGAAGGACTATTCGATATTGAATATCTCGGTGGATGGGAACATGTACGTGAAACGATATACTCTAAGCGTGGTGTATGGTATCAGGTGCTTGCGGGACTGTGAAATAAATCATGTATTCAAGCTCCTATTTAACAGATGCAAGTCATCGGAATATAGCTAGTAGCGATGTTACCGGATTTGTCTCACGAATTTCCCCACCAAGGGCGCCGTAAGGTGTCCTTTTTTGCGTTAGAATATTTATGAATTATAATAGAACTATACATATACGCGTGAATTGTAATAGAAGTATAAATACGAGTTCAAAAAGTCAGCTTTTCAGCACTAAAGCGTATGCTTACGATGCTGCGTTTCTTCGAAACGCCTCAGAAGATTGGATGAAGATAGGGAGTGAGGAGCGGAGCGTAGGCAGTACCTACGTGAGCACCGGAAGGACCGGCTGAATTCAATATTCGATGTCGAATACGCTTCTTGGTATGCTTCGTGATCAAAAGATGACTTTTTGAACTTCCTCTTAGATAAGGAGAAGGTCATCATGGATAGATTAATGTTTCTAGGCACAGGCGACGCCATGGGCGTTCCACGGGTGTATTGCGGTTGTAACGTATGTATGGAAGCAAGGGAGAGTGGTGTGAACCGTAGACTTAGATCATCCGTTATGATTGAGGGGGAGTGGGGTTGTTTTCTCATTGATTGCGGACCTGATTGGCGTACTCAGATGGAAACACTAGGCTACCGAATGACGGAGAAAATTCTGATAACGCATGCTCATTTCGATCATATTGCTGGATTACCGGAGTGGGCTGATGCTTGTCGTTGGACAGGTAGAAAGGGTCAGTTGTATGCGCCAAACGAGGTTATAACAGCGATTTTGACTCAATTCCCTTGGTTGAACAATCAACTGGACATGATAGCTATAGACCATGGAATCCAACTGGGTGGATGGCAGATTATTGGTTGGAAGGTCTGTCATGGAAAGAACGGGTATTCGTATGCCTATCGGTTGGAGAAGGATGGGTATAGCTGGGCATACTGCTCGGATGCTATTAACCTTAGTTCTGAAGAGAAACAATTATTAGTTGGTTTGGACTTGCTGGTGCTAGGGACTAGCTTCTATTATGAAATGGCTGAATTCTCAACGCGTTCTGTGTATGATATGAAGGAGGCAGGACTGTTGTTGCAAGAGATTACGCCCCATAGAGTGATCTATACGCATATGTCTCATGATGTTGATCTGAATCAAGATTATCACCTTCCACCAGAAGTGACACTAGCACGTACGGGTTTGAGTGTTGATCTAATCTGAAAGGATGATCATTAGTGAATGGACATGGTTTATTTCCTGAGTTACTGATGGTTAAGGACTACCAACCAGAAATAAGTGCTTATTATTATAAAGAATGGAAAGGTTTCGAAATGTCATATCATACCCATGAGTCTGCAGAGATCATGTATGTTATGGACGGAGTCTGTTCCGTTGAGTTGTTGACTGAGAGGAAGAGTCATTCTGAAGTGACGCTAAAAAAGGGTGAATTTATCATTCTGAATGGCAATGTTCCTCATCGGTTATTAGTAGCGAATACATGTCGAATGCTTAATATAGAGTTTCGATTGACTACATCTAATGGCTTGTTTCCCTCTATGAAGCAATTAGCTGAGCAGGAGGAGTCCCTCGCTGCATTGTTTCATGACATGGATTCTTTCCTCGTACTACGTGAGTTTCATGATATTCATCATGTTCTTAGGAGTCTTGTGTTCGAGCTGGATGCTAGTTCAACGGGATTGGAGCCTATGGTCCAAATTTTACTTGCCCAGCTTCTTATTCGGATTGCTAGATTACATCAAGAGAACATGACTAAGGGGGCACTTGGTATACAGGGGAAGTATGTTCAACAATGCATACAGTACCTCCAACAGAATTATGATCGCAACGTTCAGATTCATGACATTGCCGAATCTATCAATTTACATCCGGGCTATCTACAACGGGTATTCAAGCTGAAGACGGGTACGTCCATTATGGCATATTTGAATACTTTTCGTATGGAGAAGACTCAGATGTTATTGCGGCAAACAGAAATTCCAATAGCTGACATTGCTGATTATGTTGGGATTAGTAGTCGCCAGTATCTACATATGATGTTTAAGAAATATACGGGCATGACACCTGTTGAATATCGTAAATCTTCTCCACCCGACGGTCAATTTGAAATCGAGAAAAGTGAGGATTGTTGACACCTTTCCAATAAAGAGGTAATGAATTTGATAACGTTTACTATAAGCGGGTTGATATAATCAATCTATCAGATAAACCTGATATTTCACCTTGAAATATACCTTGAAGGGAGCATTATCAATGTCATTTAAAATTGCATTTATTGGTGCAGGTAGTATAGGATTTACGCGTGGACTGTTGCGAGATATGCTGTCAGTTCCAGAATTCAATAATATTGAGGTTGCTTTTACTGATATTAATACACACAATTTGGACATGGTAACTGAGCTATGTCAAAGAGATATACGGGAGAATGGTCTTGATATTAAGATCCAATCATCGACAGATCGTAGAGCAGCGCTGAAAGATGCTAAGTACGTCATTTGTACGATCCGTGTGGGTGGACTTGAAGCATTTGCAACGGACGTAGATATCCCCTTGAAATATGGGGTTGATCAATGTGTAGGTGATACGCTTTGCGCAGGCGGGATCATGTATGGTCAACGTGGTATTCAGGAGATGTTAAATATTTGTAAAGATATCCGCGAGGTGGCAGCGGAAGATGTGCTTCTACTAAATTACGCCAATCCTATGGCAATGCTTACATGGGCTTGTAACAAGTATGGTGGGGTTAAAACCGTTGGTCTATGCCACGGTGTACAGGGTGGACATTCACAAATTGCGGAAGTATTCGGGTTAGACAAGAAAGAAGTCGATATTATTTGTGCAGGGATCAACCACCAAACTTGGTACGTACAAATTGGTCATAAAGGCGAAGATTTGACGGGTAAGTTGTTGGAAGCTTTTGAGAATCATGCTGATTTCAGTAGGACGGAAAAGGTTAGAATTGATATGTTACGTAGATTCGGCTATTACAGCACGGAGTCGAACGGACATTTAAGCGAATATGTACCTTGGTATAGAAAGCGCCCGAATGAGATTGAAGAATGGATTGATCTTGGAAATTGGATCAATGGAGAGACTGGTGGGTATCTACGTGTCTGTACAGAAGGACGTCATTGGTTCGAGACGGATTTCCCCAACTGGATGAAAGATACACCGCATGCTTATAAGCAAGAGAACCGCAGCGAAGAACATGGTTCGTATATAATAGAGGGACTTGAGACTGGCAGAGTATATCGTGGGCATTTCAATATGGTCAACAACGGTATAATTTCTAATCTGCCAGATGATGCTATTATTGAAGCACCAGGTTATGTGGATCGTAATGGTATCTCTATGCCTGTAGTGGGAGATCTTCCACTAGGACCAGCTGCTGTATGTAACGTGAGTATTTCGGTACAACGATTAGCAGTAGAGGCAGCCGTTCACGGTGATGATCAACTTCTTCGTCAGGCGTTCATGATGGATCCTCTAGTCGGGGCCGTTTGTAATCCTAAAGAGATATGGCAAATGGTCGATGAGATGCTCGTTGCTCAAGAAGCGTGGCTTCCGCAGTACGGTAAAGCGATCGAAGAATCGAAGGGACGCCTCGCCGCAGGCAACCTTATTCCAACGAAGGAAGGTTATCAAGGAGCAGCTCGCCTGAAGGTGAAAACAGTAGAAGAAATGCAACAGGATCGTGATGCAGCTAACAAGAATGCAGGCGAATCAGATAAAGGTAAGGATAGAGCTAAAGTACAGCAGTAATATCTCGTTGCAGTTGAATTAATTTAATAAAGAAAGAAAGGGAGTCTCTCCAAATGTCGAGATGAGTAAATGTCTGAACTTACTCTCGAACATAAAGGAGGACTCCCTTTGTTCATATTACAAACCATATTGAAGGAGCATATTCAACTCCAACCTTGTTAATTAATCAATTTATATGGATTCCAGCACGCATGAGTCAAATATCAAACAAATCGCGATCCAAGTTTTTGGATCTTGTCTAGCCATATGTTGCGACGATCTTCTGAGAAGGACTTAACCGAACCGATTTCGGTAATACGGACGGGATTCACACCGCAGAATTGTAGGGTTGCACGCTTCATGGCGCGATGACCAGCTTGTTTATAAACGAAGCGATTGTACCAAGAGGGAGTGTCCATCGTAACAATGAGATGAGCGGACTTTCCCTTTAGTAATTTGTCCCAAAGTAAGGAGTTTGGGCGATACTTGAAGGCGAAACCAGGTAGGAATACACGATCAATGAAACCCTTTAGAAGGGCAGGCATCGTGCCCCACCACGTAGGATAGACGAACACAAGGTGATCGGCCCAATGAATCGTCTCTTGTGCAACAATCAAATCCTCTTCGAGTTCCGTTCTCTGGTGATATCCATACCTAAGAATAGGATCAAACGAAATGCTGCCTAAGTCAATGACGCGAACCGTTGCTCCACTCTCTATTGCACCTTGAATATAAGCCTTTGATAATGCCGTGCAATAACTATCGGCATGAGGGTGCCCGATGATAATGGCAATATTGGAATTCATTGTGATACCTCCTTGAGTGTTGTTTAGTGCGGTATATAAATGATAAGCTGAAGGAAGTTGTAAGGATATGATGATATGCGCCAAAATTGTGTTCATTTGTGCTAAGGAGGCATTTCAAGTTGAGTCATTATGGTGTATCCGTATCCCTTCTTTATCCCCTAATCAAAACGCTTATGCTCAATGGATGCGATAAAGATACTCTTTTTAAACACGCATCTATGGATGCAAATCTTTTGGTAGATGCCGATGCTCGTATATCTGAGGAAGATTTCGAATATTTAAATGAGCTGGCTGCTACATTGATGAAGGATGACTTCTTTGGTTTACATCAAGGACAGAACTTGGATATTGCTGACTTGGGTATTGTGGGATACGTCATGTTGCATTCAGGCACTGTATCCCAAGCTTTGACGGCATACCAGAAGTATAATGTTATCGTATCTAATGATTACAGCCTGAACTGGACAGTGGAGGGGCAAGAGGTTATCATTCGGTTGCTATCTAAACATCAGATAAGACAATTTCCACGACATTGCGTAGAAGATATCATTAGCTCCATTTATCATTTGATGTTTAGATTAAGTTGTAAGAAGATTCCTATACGAGAGATTCACTTCCAACATTCCGCTCCAACTGAAGTAAACGAGTATCACTCCGTCTTAGGTATTACGCCACTGTTTGAACAAGAATATAATCTTATGCGTATAGGTAAAGAGGTGCTGGATTATCCGATACTTTACGCGGATACACGTTTACTGAGTACCTTTGAGACAGTTGCGGAGGAAGCCATAAATAAATTGACTCGTGGACAACAGTTATCTGATCAACTATATAAGTGGATCATTGAATGTATGTCATCTTTCACACCGACATTAGAAGAAACAGCAAAGGCATTTAATTTGAGTCCAAGGACGTTGCAAACCAAGTTGAAACAGGAGAATATGTCTTTTAACCGGTTAGTTAACACAGTTCGTAAAGAACTTGCGATAAGTTATTTAGCTAAACCAGAATATAGAGTGGGGGAGATCGCCTATCTTCTTCATTATTCGGAGCCTAGTGCATTCCAAAGCGCTTTTAAAAAGTGGACGGGGTTAACACCAGGGGAATATCGGGCTCAATCCGTTTAATTTACTGATCTTATGCCAAATGATACTATCGGGATACTACATATATTATATGTGAGCTTATTGTTCTGGAAATTTTCATAGAATGAAGGAGAGTAAACTTTTGCAGAAAACGGAGAAGAAAAAAGATTCACGGCTATGGTATCTGGGAAGTGTAGTGACGTTTATACTACTCAAAGGGAAGTCATTATTAGCGCTTCTGAAATTCGGTAAACTAGGTGGAGCTATATTCTCTATGGCAATTTCAATTGGTGCTTATGCGCTGATCTATCCATGGCAATTTGCTATCGGAATAGTGCTATTGTTATTCGTTCATGAGATGGGTCATGTGATCGCGGCTAAACAGAAGGGACTCCCAGTCTCAGCACCTTTGTTTATTCCCTTTCTTGGAGCGATGATTGCGATGAAGAAACATCCGCAAAATGCCAAGACGGAGGCTTATATCGCATTAGGTGGACCAGTACTAGGAACATTAGGGGCAATCGGTGTTTTTACGGCTGCTTATTATATGGATAGTCCGCTATTGTATTCATTAGCTTATGTTGGATTTTTTCTAAACCTGATAAACTTATTACCGATTCATCCACTAGATGGAGGACGGATTGCCACCGCGGTCTCACGTTGGTTATGGGTTGTAGGATTAATCGGTGGGTTAGGCGTTATTATTTATATGGGTTCCATTCTTTTCTTCATTATATGGGCATTATTTGCTTATGATTTGTATAAGAAGTACGTCAAGGGTAGGAAAAGAGATGTCATTGAGTCTGTATCAGCTACATTTGTAGTTCCTGTGGATCATCTCTACGCCCAAGGACATGTGATTCCTGGACCTGAGCATAAAAGAGACCTGCCCTTCATGACATATAGTCAACTTAAGGATCAACGACAGTATGTAAAGACGGAGTGGGTAAGCATGGATTTCAGAGGGAAAATCTCTATGCCTCAGCAGGGAATCATTAAGAGAGTCCACGTGACGGGGTTAGAGCATCAACACTTGCCAGAGGGATATCATGTCAAAGTAAACTGTAAGTTGGAATATTCTCGTTATGAGAATGACAGGTATTACGAAGTGTCACTCTCATCCCGCATTAAATTCGGGGTTAGTTATGCGTTACTTGCAGGCGTGTTGCTAGGAATGATGTTCATGGTTCATAGTGTAGGGAATATGTGACTATAATGAATAAAGGAGTTCATCATATGATGAACTCCTTTTTTACGGATCTATGATATATCAGTGTTCCAGAAAGCGATGGATGGTGTAGATAGACCACTCACCTACTCAACGTTCAACACAAACTTCTCAATGACATGCTGAATACCATCTTCATTATTGCTTAATGTTATATAGTCCGCTATTTCCTTGAGGGCATCAATTGAGTTCCCCATAGCGACACCTAGACCAGCGGCTTCTAGCATTTCGTGATCATTCCAAGAGTCGCCAATAGCGATTGTTTCCGAGAGATCCACGTTGAAATGATTGGCTAAAAAGGTCAGGGCATGACCTTTTGTACCTTCATGATGCATGATTTCCAGAAAGTGCGGTTTGGATTTGGTGATATGAACTTGATCTCCGAGCAATTCACGAAGGATCGGTGATATTTCATCCAAATAAGCTGGATCATCAATAATTAGCATTTTGGGTGTAGGTTGGTCTACTAATTTTCTGAAATCTGACTCAATAAAATATGGCGTCCCATTTAACGCACAATAATCGATCAGCTTTTGATTCTCTTCTCTTGCATATAGTTTATCATCAATATAGGTCTGGACATGTAAGTCATGCTCGATACAGTAATCAAATAGCTTGCGAGCAGCATCGGCTGGAACAAAGCGTTCGAATAGAACTTCTTCGTCTAGCAGATTCTTAATTAGAGCACCTTGATATGTAATAATAGGAACGTTTAGACCCGTCTGACGTGCGACGTTCTTTGCAGAGGCATAAGCCCGACCGGTAGCAAGGGTAACAACAACATCTTTAGCAATAGCTTGCTCGAGAGCTTTTTGTGTAGAAGGTAGTACCTCTTTATTATCGTTAATCAGCGTGTCATCGATATCGATAGCAATCAATTTGTACATGAGAATCTCTCCCTAAATATTATTATTATAATGCGGGTTCAAAAAGTCAGGTTTTCAGCACCGAGAAGATTGAAAGAAGCAAGGGAGTGAGGAGCGGAGCGTAGGCAGTACCTACGTGAGCACCGGAAGGACCGGCTGAATTCAATATTCGATGTCGAATAGGCCTCTTGCTAACCTTCGTGATCAAAAGATGACTTTTTGAACTACCTCTTATAGTGTGTCTATCTCTATTGTAATCTATTTCGCTTGTCATGTGCTCGTGGACCTAGCTTTTCTTGAAACTACCGATTATCCACAGTATTAAAGGGAACAAGAAACCCATTATCAACGCATGAATTGTCCAAATGGGTGTGAACTGATAGAAATAAGCATTACTAGGAAAAAGGACTTGGGAGAGGACAACCAGTATAATACTTATAGGAAATGTTAAGAAGCGGTATTCCTTGAAGTTGAATATGTGGGCAATACCCACAACGCATATATGAAATAATAGAGCTAATCTTATAAAAATCGTGATAAACCAAATCATTGCCATGATGCCTTCAATTCGGTCCAGAAATAATCCTACACTGATTTTTTTAGCTAAAGCGTAAGTTGGATAAGATAGACTTGCCGTATTTATTCCTAAACATAAAATGGTTAGCGTCGTAATCATGACCAGTAAGATTCCCCCGATAAAAATACCTGTAAATAAAGCCTTCCCGTTATTCTCCGTATGTTTAATAAACGGGAATAACATGATTAAAATAAAAGGCCCGGTAAAGGGATATGCGATAAGGGTGAGGGATGCATTTAGTATGGGTTTCATTCCATTCTCAAGCACTGGCTGAACATTATCAAAGTTGATTTGCGGGGAAACCATGACAAAGAAAAGAACGAAAAGAAAGATAATAAAGGGGAAAAGTATTTCTGCTGCACGTGCTAATGACTCGAGACCAAGTCGTACACCTAAGATAACCACAATGATGAAAATGATATAAACCGCTTGAATTGGAGTATACTCCAAAACTTCCGTAGTTATGAAATCTCCAATGTTTCGAAGTGTTAGTACCGCAACGAGGAATGGAAAAGTAATAATAAATAGAAGGACAACTACTTTTCCCAACCATTTGCTTAGAAGTTTCTCAATATACGACGTAAAGTTAGAGCGGGAGAAGCGTTTACCAAGATGAATGTACATGGGCAGAATCAATAAACTGACTGTGAGCGCCAGAACTGCTGCGATCCATGCATCTTGCTTTGCTTCAATGGCTAACAATCCAGGGATAATCAATATGGCGCTACCGATAATATACAAAGTGATCAATACTGAGAACTGACGTGAACTTATTTTTCCATTGTCTAACATAGTAACACATCCACCATTTCTGACGTTATTAACATCTTTAGTATTTCAGTTTTTAATTCAACCATATATGAACCATATCAGCTACTGGCTTGTAAACTGTTATCATCAAATCCAAAGGATTGGGAATCTTGAAATGAAGTGCTTGACCAATAGATAATACGGTTCCCAATAACAGAAGAATAGAGAATACCCATAGTTCCTTTATCAATTTCTTTCTTACAAGGGGGGGGACATCAATGGCAATGATTATAGCGACTACTACAAGAATCCCTGCTACAGATAACATGCGGATTACTCCTTCTTGTTCAAGTATTGTTCAATTTTTTAAGTTTTTTCGAAATATAATATATCCCTAACAATAATAATGGTAAGAGTAAACCATAAGTCATGTCAAAATACGGCCAGTATTGGGAAATCACTTTATTATAATAGGTTATATTGGGGGCAATGACCGATGAGAATACAATCATGAGCATACCTGTAGGTAAGGTTAACATGCGATATTCCTTTAATTTTAACAATTGTGCTAATCCCAGATTGAATATATAGAAATAAATAGTTACTTTTATAAAAGTGGTTAACAACCAGATAAGAGCTAATATGGATTCAACTCTTTCCAAAAAGTGACCGATGCTTATCCTCTTTGCTAAGGAATAAGTGGGATACAAACTTCTTGAGGTCAGCTCAGGACCGAGTACAAGAATAGAAATTACGATAATAATGAATAATACGATGCCACCTAACAGTGCACCATGTATAAACCCTCTTCTTACTTTTTGCACTTGTTTCACATAAGGGAATATCATCAATAGCACAACTAGCTCTACAAAGGGGAAGGTGATAGCTGAGAGAGAGCCGCGTAATACGGGCTTTATTCCATCTTCCAGAATAGGCAGTAATTTATCTAATTCTGCTTGTGGAGAAATGCAAATGACTAGTATGAGGAAGAACAGAATAACCCAGGGTAAGAACATTTCCCCTGTACGTCCAATGACCTCAAGACCCAATCGTACCGCCATGATCACAATAGAAATTAATAAGATTTGAATAATCTGAATTGGAGTTTCCTGCAACATTCCAATGGCTATAAAGTCACCAATCTCTCTTATAAATGCTACAGAAGTAAGAAAGGGGTAAATCAGAAACATCATAGACATGAATGTCCCAAACCATATACCTAAGATTTCCTGCATGGATTGAACCAGAGTCAAATGGGGGTATAGATTCCCCACTATACTGAAGATATAAACGGCTAATAAACCTACCAATATTCCAATCAAACAGGATATCCATGCATCTTGTTTGGCCTCGAATGTGGAGACAGAAGGTAACACCAGAATCGAATCACCAATGGTGAGTAGTATGACTAGAACGGTGAATTGACGAACGTTGATTTTATCTTTCACAGGCATACTTTTGTTTCACTCCATTTTACTCCTTTATCTTTTCAAGGAAAGAGTTAGACACTTTTCCCAAATGTTTAATCTTTGTATTAACCTTCACATGAATAGGTATCTTCATGAACGTTTGATCCCAATCTTGTTTCAGATTTTTCCAGGCCTTAGGATTAGAACGATGAATAACTTCGCCAAATCCGAAGATATCGACTTTGTAATCTTGTTGTACTCTATCAACGGTTTTCTCAATGGATTGTTCCGTCTTTCGGTTCGCCCATTTCTCCACTTCAGCAATGGTTTCCGTCTTTATCAGATCCAGATGGCATTGCATCTCTCCTACATTCGCTTCTGTAACCACCTCTATATCGATCCGCGGTCGTTCATCGACAATGCTACCTTTCACTTTCGTCTCTGAGCGAATAATTTTTAATGATATATTGCCTCCGTCGGGGCAAGTAACGTAGTTCATTGTATTGTGAATATGATTGTTAATATAGTTGTACGCTATACCTTCCTCTTCGGTTAACCAACCAATGAGCTTATCTTTTTTAAACACAGCTAAATTTGTATACTGTAGTTGAGCAGGAGACTTTACGAGCTCTACATTTTCCTTGCTTTCACCTATTTTCAGAGGCCCTTTGAGTTGAAGTCCTGCTAATACTGGGTGCTTACCTTCGCTCACAAGTTCAGATATAAGTGTATCCATGGTAACTTTTGTTGTGGATGCCCATTCTTTCTGAGATGTATCCAAGGTAGAAAACAAACTTGAGGAGGGTACTTTGTCAAGGTTTGTTAATACTGTTAATGTATCCTCGGCACTAGACCCCTTGGCTACAACAATGAGAAAGTCGTTTCGAGTTCCAGGATCTCGAGCAAAGAGATCAAGAGAGTTTCGTATTCCTTCTCTGGCTAATGATTCGCCAAGGACAAAAATTCGAAGATGTGAAAAGTAAATTCTACGAGGGCTAACCGTTGTTATTTTTCGTATGGCTTCTAGTACAGTAGTTCCGGTCGCTTGAAATAATGTGACCGGCGCTATGCCACTAGCCGATTTTCCGGAAACTTCGCCTGGCTCTGCAACTTGAATGGAAACTTTGTATTCATTCCCGGCTTTATCGATCCCCACTCCTACGGCAATAGCTAGTTCATTTAATTCCGTACGGCTCCAACAACCAGTGACGAATAAGCTTAAGACGATGCAAATACAAAGTAAGACTCTTTTATATTTCATAGGTCAACCTCCTGTATCGTCCTTTGGTTTTTGCGGAGGAGTACTTTGTTCCCGAATGACATCTTTCTTATTGATGAGCCGCGGGCGGGTAAACATTGCCCAACGGGGCATTCGAATAAGGGAATCCTTCATGTCCTCAAGGATAAATGGGGCAAACGGACTCATATAGGGGATCCCGAAAGAACGCAAGCTGCATAAGTGAAGTACTATGGCAATGACCCCAAGGATAACACCAAACATACCAAAAGATGCGGCAAGTGCCATCATAGGAAATCGTAGCATTCTGATTGTCATGGATATGTCGTAGGAAGGCAGGACGAAACTCGAAACTGCCGTTATGGCAATGACGATAACCATGGCCGCGGATACAATTCCGGCTTCAACTGCCGCTGATCCAATAACCAAAGTTCCTACGATGGATATCGATTGGGCTATGGCCTTGGGCATTCTTATGCTGGCTTCCCTCAAAATTTCAAACGATACCTCCATCATGAGTGCTTCAATGAATGCGGGTAGGGGCACACCCTCTCTTTGAGCTGCCAGACTAATCAGGAGTTGCGTTGGCAACATTTCCTGATGAAAAGTAGTGATGGCTAGAAATATAGATGGGCCTAGCAGAGAAATGAAAATACTGATAAAACGTAGAATACGAATAAGGCTACTAATGTCAGCACGCTGATAATAATCCTCAGCAGCCTGTATGAAAGAGTTAAATGTGACAGGAACGTTCAGAACTATCGGCGTTCCATCCACCAATATAGCAATTTTTCCCTCTAGCAGATTGGCAGCAACAACATCGGGGCGTTCTGTATGATAAACTGTCGGAAACGGTGTGTAAGTTTCTTCCTGAATCAATTCTTCAATATAGCCGCTTTCTAAAATCCCGTCGATATCGATTCGATCTAATCGACGATGTAGTTCTTCCACGGTATGGTCGTCCACAATCCCTTTGATGTACATGATCGCCACATCGGTTTTGGTGACTCTACCGATTTCTTTTGTTTCCATCCAAAGACGGGGATCTCTTATTTTTCGACGGATTAATGCGGTATTGGTACGGATGTTTTCAGAGAAACCTTCCTTTGGTCCCCGGATGACGGTTTCCGTAGTCGTCTCCGTCACACCACGATCCTTCCACCCGCGCATACCGAGGGTAAAGCCTTTATCATATCCATCTAATAAGAGAATAGCATCACCTGATAAGATGGATTTCAACACAGGTTCGAATTCCTCAACATCCTTGACCTCTCCAACGGTTAGAAATTTATCTTTTATTAGCTGAAAGGCATCTTCATTAGAAGGTCTACTTTCAATCGAGTTTGTATCATGGAAATCCAACATGAGCGATTCCATAATGAAATTCTGAATCATTTGTGAATCTGCCAAACCGTCTGTATAGAAGATGGCTGCTTTGAGCTGTCGTGTCGGACCGATCTGAATTTCTCTAATAATGATGTCGGTGCTATTTCCAAGCGTACTCTTTATATGTTGAATATTTTCTTGTAGGGTTGTGTTTAACCGCTCTTTATGTAATTCCTCAGTTGAATCCGAATGTTCTTGTAGGGATCCGTTAAATATCTTTGTGATGATCCGTGTGAATAAGTTCATAGGTTGAATTCCTTTCTAAAGCTGCTATATATAGGTATCTCCAAAATGCTCTGCACGTATACCGTAAATATTGGAACGTTTAATTAAAACCATTATTTCTATTTACACCGAAACGATTGTTCATATAAACTAGATAGTGTGTTACAGAATAAACCAATTTGTAAGGAGGAACGAACCATGATATCAGCTTTACCGGTACACGATGCGAGAGTAGATTGCTCACCGCAAAGCCTTGGCTTTGATCCGCAGCGTTTACAATTACTTGATGAGCATTTTAAAGGGCTAATTAAAAGTAAGAGAATCCAAGGGGCAAGTTATCTTATTTCACGTGAAGGGCAGATTGCTGTTCACCGTTCTTTAGGGAAACTTACATATCACGAGGACAGTCCCGATCTCATGCCAGATTCGATACGAAGAGTCTACTCCATTACGAAAGCGTTTACGGCAGTTGCAATAGCTCAACTAGTGGAGGATGGAAAGGTATTCTATCAGCAATCAGTAAGTTCTTTGATACAAGAGTTCGATACCGATATGCATCGGGGTATTACGATATGGCATTTACTAACGCATACATCGGGACTGATGGCTGATCCAGGTTGCCAGACAGAACCGTACGAGATTCCTTATTTTCAATGGCATGCTTCTAAGAAGAAGGAAGAGGAGCAATCAAGCTGGAGTGATAGTGATTGGATTAAGATTCTTCTTGGTGGGCGGATGTTCTGTAAACCAGGTGAGCAATGGAATTACTGTACGGCAGGGTATGTTATTCTAGGTGAGTTGATTGCTCGCGTATCGGGTATGCCATATGAGCAATTCATACAGGAGAAGATACTTGCACCTCTCCGATTAGAGCATTCGTTCATGACGGTACCGGAGGAACTGAAGGCGAAGACATGCGTTGTGAATCAATGGGAGAAGAAGTATCTCCTAAATCCGGAGGATATGAATGGATTTCCAGCTCATGCGGGTAGTGGATTGTATTCTACTCTGCATGATTTATGGACATTAGGTCAGACGTTACTTAATGGTGGTACTACTCGTAATGGGGTTCATCTACTTGGACGGAGGATGGTTCAGAATATGGTATCTAATCAGCTTCATCATATTCCTTCTACATGTTGGGGGGACCATGTGAAAGATTGTAAAATGTCTCTGGGTTGGAATCTGAATCATAATGATATATGTTCACCGGGCACCTTCTCACATGAAGGACATGGGCATAGCGGATTATATGTTGATCCAATAGAAAGACTTGTATATGCATTTTTTGTGCCAAGTAAGACGGGGTGGGTACCTGAAGCTATCATTAATCCTCGGGCAATCATCTGGTCGGCGTTGTCGTAATCTTATCTAGAACATTTTTATTATAGGAAGGAAGGAACCATATGGACATTCACATACATAGCACTCATACAGATATCACGTCGGAAGAAGCAGGATTTCGTCCACAGGTTATTGAGCAATTAGATCAGTTCTTTGTAGAATTAATTCAGGATAAGAAAGTTCAAAGTGCATCTTATTTACTTGCACGAGGTGGAAAGACATTTGCCATGAAGTCGATGGGTGCGCTTCGCCATACCGAGCAAGAGAAGCCATTCACCCCACATTCCATCCGGCGAATAGCTTCCATTACGAAATGGTTCACCATGGTGGCTGTGTTACGGTTAATGGAGGATGGGAAGCTCTCGCTAGGACAGCAAGTGAAAGATTTCATTCCTGAATTCGACCATCGATTCTATGAGAAAATTAATATTACACATCTGTTGACACATACTTCTGGATTGGCCCCGGATGGAGGTTATTTTCTGGAGCCCTATCCAATGGGATGGTACGACTACGCATTTGCCTTTGGTGATGATGACGATGAGGCACCAACGATACGAACTGTAGAGGAAGAAACAGCATTTCGTAAATCTCAATGGATTAAGGCGATGCTAGCTGGCCCACCCGTCTGTCCGCCAGGAGAACAGTGGAATTACTGCACGAATGGATTCGTGATTCTTGGTGAGATTATAAGTCGAGTTACAGGTCTAGATTATGAAGAGTATATTCAGCAGACTATTTTAGAACCACTTGGAATGACACGTACTTTTTTTAACGTACCAGAAGAGCTTCATGATGAGGTGTGTATTATTAACGATTGGGAATTATCGCGCCTATCACGTAGCCATAAGCAGGCTTACGATCCGCCAAGATCTGGGGGAGGGCTTTTTTCCACCTTAGAGGACCTGAATAAGTTCGCACAAATGTTGTTGTATAAAGGTACTTATGATGGAGTTCGAATTCTCGGTCGTAAATCTGTTGAAATGCTGTCAAGAGAACCTTATCCTGAAGGGTTACCCGCATTCTGTTGGGGAGAACAAGTAAAGCATAGTCACTTTGCGCTAAGTAGTTCTCTGGGTAGAGAATATGACTCTTGTGGACCGAATACGATCTTTCATGAAGGGGCTGGTCGAAGTACGCTGATGGTAGATCCAGATGAGGATCTTGTTGTAGCCTTCTTTGTACCTTCGAACGTCGATTGGGTACCTGAATCCGTCATTAATGTGAAGAATATCATTTGGTCTGGACTTAAATGAGGAAATCTTTATCTATGATCCGGGCAGTAGGATGGGCTACCTACAAAGAGTGGGCAGCCTTCCGCTCCCATATGGCAGTGTCTATCCTCATCGGACCTATTTATTTCTTAGTTCAATACTTCATCTGGCAGTCCATCTTCTCGACGAGAGAGACACTGAACGGATTTACCTTGGAGCAAATGTTAGTGTATTACGGAGTTATGTCATGTATTAACTATCTTACTTTTGATTTTGCGGATTGGAATTTACAGATGCTTATTCGGACAGGGAAGTATGTCACCTTTATACTGAGACCGGTATCTCATATTTTCTTTGCCTTTTCTCAAAAGATAGGTCATCGCTCCTTAGGATTTTGGATGGAATTCCTGCCAGTGTCCTTAATCTATTTCTTTATTCTAGATATTGATTTAATTCCCGCTCAGCCGTTGTGGGCTATTATCTCTGTTATTCTTGGATTTATCATGACCTTTCTAGTGAACTATTGTATTGGTTTGACGGCCTTTTGGCTGACGAATGCGGATGGAATAAGGCGCATGTTTCTACTTGTACGAGATGTGACGGCGGGTGTATTGGTACCGCTTACCTTCTTTCCTGAGATTGTGCAAAAAGTGCTCATATTTCTTCCATTTCAATTCATGCAATATGTTCCGGTTCGTGTCTTCGTTGGAAGCTATGAATTAGCTGGAATGACCTTATCTATTCCGCAAATTGTTGGTTTGCAAGCAGTAGCGGTATTGCTGATGTGGGGAATATCTAGTGTTCTCATTCATCTTGGGCTACGGAAGTTCACGGGGGTGGGTGTATGAGTTCGGCATTTGCTTGTTATGTGGCGGTGATGAGGACGAAGCTTGCCGAACGAATGGCATATCGTGGTGATTTCTTTATCAGTGTATTTATGATGCTGATTGGAGATTTAATGGTCCCATTGATTACGTTACTTGTGTACCGTTCAGGTGCTTCTTTTCCTGGATGGACACTGCATGAGGTTATTCTTATCCAAGGAATATTCACTCTGGCGAAAGGTATCGCCTTTCCATTCTTCTTCGGAATGGTGTCGACGACTCTTCATCATGTGAGGGAGGGGTCGTATGATGTATTTCTGCTTAAACCACGACCGGTTCTATTCCTTACGATGACCAGTTCTTTTGATATTGATGATTTCGGTAGGTTGATTAGTGGAGGTGTATT
Source organism: Paenibacillus sp. Y859 (assembly GCF_056786405.1). NCBI lineage: Bacteria > Bacillati > Bacillota > Bacilli > Caryophanales > Paenibacillaceae > Paenibacillus > Paenibacillus sp. Y859. The sequence goes on from NZ_JBXCIZ010000003.1 coordinate 144,340, forward strand.
GACGGCATGGGCGTTATCTGGCTTACCGTTTCCTGATGGGTTGGAGTGGATTCAGTTCGGCGTATTGTTTCTATGTGGACAGCTTGTCCTGTTTGCAGTCTCCTTAATTCTATCAGGGCTGTTGTTTAAATGGGTAGGGAGTAGTAGGGTGTACGATATCTTTGATTCGGTCTCGATGTTCGGATTATATCCGGGAACCATCTTCTCCAAAGCCTTTCAGAATATACTGACGTACGTCATACCAATCACGATGATTGGATTCCTGCCAGCTGCAGCACTCCTGGGAAGACCTGCGGAGGGAACTTGGATCGCTGCATGGATGTGTATATTATTTCTTGGGGCTGGTCTAGCATTCTGGCATCATATGTTGAAGAACTATACAAGTGCGGGGGGCTAGAGCTTGATTATACAAGTACGGCAATTAAAGAAGAATTATACAACCTATGAACGCGGGGCTTCATTCAAGGAGACCCTAGCGAGTCTATTCAAACGTAAACCCATAGAGGTACAAGCAGTTAAAGGTCTATCGTTTGAGATGGAAGCTGGAGAAATTGTGGGATTTCTTGGTCCGAATGGAGCTGGGAAATCAACGACGTTAAAGATGCTTACAGGTGTTCTGCATCCGACATCCGGGGACGTTAAGATTCTCGGGTACACCCCTTGGAAGCAGAGGAAGAAATATGTTCGGAATATTGGTGCTGTATTCGGGCAAAAGTCGCAATTACTATGGGACATTCCCCCAATCGATGCATTTTACATGAATAAAGCTATCTATGCGCTGGATGATGAACCCTTTCAGGAAACACTGAATCAGCTAGTGGAGCTGCTGGATGTTAGTGAAGTGATGCGCAAACCTACACGTCAATTGTCACTGGGGGAGAGAATGAAATGCGAGTTCATTATGGCGATGCTTCACCGCCCGAAGGTTGTATTTCTAGATGAACCGACGATAGGCTTAGATGTGATCGCTAAAGAGAAAATTCGTAGTTTTATTCAGGAAATGAACGCAATGGGGGTTACTTTTATTCTGACTACCCATGATCTCGAAGATGTAGAGAAGCTTGCGAAGCGGGTTATTGTGATCAACCATGGGGAAATCGTATTTGATGATTCAATGGGAGTTCTACGGAACTTTCTTGGAGCTAAGAAGACAGTAACCTTAACGACAGAAGTACAGGCAGATTGGAGTGGAATTGAAGGTGTGAAAATTCTGAAGCAAGTATCTGAAGTCGAGGCTGAGCTTGAACTAGATACAGAACAACTAGAGCTTAAGGAGTTCATTCGAATTGTCAATGATCGCTATACGATTCATGATATGTCTATTAATGCCTTACCCATCGAAAGAGTGATTAAGGAACTATATCAAGTGAAAGCATAGAATGAGTAATCAAAAACTGCTATAATGTAGTTGGAAATGGAGATGATTCTATGGCTAAGAAAAAACAATCTACACCAGCTCCCAAGCCAACTTCTGACTATACACCAACTACGTTGAAGGACTTACTAAGTGGTGAAATACTTGAGCAATTAAAGTCTCAAGCGGATGCGATGAAAGCGGAGGAAAAGAAGAAGAAGGAAGAACAAGAGCTGCAGAAGATAGAAGCACGCAAGCAAGAGCAAAAGAAATTGGATAACAATTTTGAACACTTGTTCGAGAATAGTAAACAAGATTGGCGCAAATATAAATAAGATATAGGAAACCACCGAGATTAGTTAGCGAGTCTATCTAGATCCGGTGGTTTCTTTGCATGTTGTTTATTTCTAGCATGTGAGATATCTATATTTAAGATAATGGCAATAGTAGTGAAGGTGGCGACATTGCCTTTTGAAGGACAATCCGCCATCGCACAAAAATATTTACTCAACACTAGTGAAGTCATATGGTTTCTTCTCGTGTACATGTAATACTGTTACTCCTCCAGAAATACAAGCCCAACAAAATCGTTCATTTCAAGATTACCGAAGTAATGCTTTATATCAAGATCAGATAAAGCTTCACGCACTTCCGCTTCATCGTATCTTTTACCCCGTAATATATCCTCAATATCAGTCACATCACCAACGCCGAAGAAATCGCCATAAATCTTAATGTTCCGAATTCTACCTTCGTTAATGTCCATGCGCAGATCAATGATACCGACAGGGAACTTCTTCGAATGTTTCACGTTCGATTCAGGTGATATACCGTAGTTCCAATCCCAGTTCTGATAATGTTCCTTGGAAATTCGATTGATCTGCTCCCAATCTTCTTCTTTTAGGTGGTATTGGGGTACATCCTGCGCATCCATTCCGAATATCGAACGAAGTAGCTCAGCACGGAATTCTTCGATCGTCATAGTGGTTTCCATAAGATCACTGATGTTGGCTACGCGACTACGTACGGATTTGGTACTCTTGGATTTGAATTTCTCTGGATTTACGTTGAGAGAAGCTTGAACGTTATCCAAGTTCAGGTTAAACATCAACGTACCGTGACTGAACATCCGACCACGAGTTGAGAATTGGGCGTTACCAGATATTTTCTGTTCTCCAACCTGTATGTCGTTGCGCCCTGTGAGCTCAGCGTTTATCCCCATTTTTTGAAGAGCATCAATAACAGGTTGGGTGAATTTCAAGAAATTATGGAATGATTGGCCATCATCTTTCGTAATAAAGCTGAAATTAAGGTTACCAAGATCATGATATACTGCACCACCGCCGGAAAGACGACGGACGATTTGAACATTGTTCTCCTTGCAATACTCCTGATTAATCTCTTCAATCGTGTTCTGATGTTTACCAATAATAATAGATGGTTGATTAATATAGAAAAGCAAATAGCTCTCGTCCATTGAAAGATGTCTTAAAGCGTACTCTTCTATGGCTAAGTTAATAGCAGGATCATGAATTCCTTGGTTATCGATGAATAGCATAGTTTACTCTACTCCTTCATTATTTAAAGGTATGTAATGATTGTTGAATCTTGTATAATTGTAAACTAAATATGAGATAGAAACAAAGGACGATGGATTGACGCAATAGAAGAGCCTAGGCAACAATGGAACTATACCTAGGCAATTTAAAGACAGAGGGGTAATTAGGATGCTAGAACGTTACGGTCATGGAGGAGATTTAGAAAGTGCCGCACAGGCTTATGGACAAGCTGAGGGAGTATTCCTCGATTTTAGCGCTAATATTAATCCGTTGGGTCCACCTCAGCAAGTGCTGAAGCAATTGGAGGGAGCATTATCGTCAATTATTCGTTATCCTGACCCAGGTCATAGGAGATTTAAAACTATTCTTGGACGCAAGCTAAGTGTTGGTGAAAATAATATTTGTGTTGGAAATGGTGCAGCTGAATGTATGTCGCTTATTTTACTAGGACTTCATCCACAGAAGGTCGGTATTATCGAACCATGTTTCTCTGAATATAGGAAATTGTCAGAACAATTCAATACGGAAGTAATCTCGGTACTTGGTAGACAAGATAATGATTGGAAGGCAACATGTGAAGACATAGGACAGTTGATACAGCAAGTGGATTTGCTATTCATTGGTCAGCCTAACAACCCGAATGGCGTGCAATATACGCTTGAGGAGCTGAGGATATTAGCCGAAACTGCTGAGCAATTCAACACCTATCTGGTCGTAGATGAAGCCTTCATAGATTTCATTCCGCAACGACAGCAAGCATCTTTGTTATCGGAACTTACAAAGTATCCTCGTATGTTACTGGTACGGTCCATGACGAAGTTCTATGCGATTCCAGGTTTGCGATTGGGATATACATTGGCACATCCGGATGTCATCCAAGCTATGAAGAGTAAGCAGGTGACGTGGAGTGTAAATGGACTAGCTCTGTTAGCGGGTGAAGCAGCGTTGGAAAGTGGTGAGGAATTCGAGCGTAGTACGTTAGAATTAATATCCAATGAGCGAATAGTCCTTACCCAAGGGCTTACCAGGCTGGGGTGTAATGTCAGTCCAAGCGAAGCGAACTTTCTATTGGTGGAGCTTCCGGAACCATGGCATGCGATAGATATGCAACGTGAACTTGGTCTGCGAGGAATATTAATTCGAAGCTGTGCGATGTATCCTGGGCTGGGGGATGAATATATTCGAATCGCCGTCAAAGGCGCGGAAGCTAATCGGTTATTTCTGGTCGAGATACAGAATGTGATGGAGAGTATAGTATAAGAATAGGAGAATAATGATGACAACAACAACACCTTTTATCAATGATGAAAATAACGTGTATTCCTCTATCGTTTGGCCAGGTCTAACACTTACCCGACAAGAACGTCATTTGTTACTCCAATGCCCAAGCCCTGTGGATAGCCTTAGTAGTGCAATATATGGGGGAGGTACAGGGAAAATCGATCGAATAGCTAATATTTATGTAGATCGGTTCTATAACTGTGCTGATCCAGAACGTGATATAGAGCAATTATTCAAGGATTGGGGCTACCCACAGCAAGCTACAGCAGGATTGTTGACAGCTGTTCGATTGGAACATGCTGCAATTCTGGAAGAGGACGGTAAAGACGGATCCTTGTTCTGCTGTACAACAGCGGGAGTATCGAACGGTGCACGTGCTGGATCTGAGCGAACTACGTTCCCAGCCTATCAACCCGGAACGATCAATATTATGCTCATGATTGACGCGAAGCTGACGCAAGCAGCGATGGTAAATGCTATTATGACAGCTGTAGAGGCAAAGACTGCTGCTCTATCGGATCTGGGTATTCGGGATGCAGAGAATGGATTGATTGCTACGGGAACTACGACGGATTCTATTGTTCTTGGTGTCAGTCAATCTCCTATCCATACTATTGAACATCGATACTGTGGAACAGCTACTGAACTAGGAGCTGCAATTGGACGAGTAGTTTATGCTACAGTGCAAGAGGGTTTAAGAGTTGCGGGAGTGAAGCGAGTATGATGGAATTGGCCATATTCATTCTATGGGCTGCCTACCTATTGGATCTGATCATTGGAGATCCGCGCTGGCTACCTCACCCTGTGATCGGCATGGGGAATTGTATCAAACGGATAGAGAGGAATATTCGTAGTCATGTGTCAGATCCGATCAAGTTAAAAAAATATGGAATTCTACTTCCAACTATTGTTGTAGGAGGTGCACTGCTTATAACGTGGGCATTGTTGAGAGGTCTATATATGATTCATCCATGGCTTGCCGTTGGTGTTGAGATCGTATTAATTGCTACGACGATTGCTACGAAAGGGCTTAAGGATGCGGGGATGGAGGTGCATGATCATCTTAATTGTGGTGACTTACCTGCTGCTCGTAGATCACTTGGAATGATTGTTGGACGTGATACAGATCATTTGGATGAGCCTGAAATTGTCCGTGGAACGGTAGAGACCGTTGCGGAGAATATTGTTGATGCTATTGTGTCGCCGTTGTTCTATGCACTTATTGGAGGAGCACCACTGGCGATGGCTTATCGAGCTGTAAATACCTTAGATTCGATGGTTGGTTACAAGAATGATAAATATATTAACATAGGATGGGCCTCTGCCCGATTGGATGATGTCGCTAATTTCATTCCAGCTCGTATAACAGGTGCATTACTGGTCGTTAGTAGTTGGGTTATGCGTCTAGATTATAAAAGGTCTTATCATACCGTAAGACATGATGCTCGTCTCCATCCGAGTCCGAACAGTGGATTCCCTGAATCAGCCGTAGCTGGAGCTCTTGGTGTTCGGCTAGGAGGTGAGAATACGTATAATGGTGTCGTGTCTTTTCGTGCCTATATGGGGGAATTCTCACGTCCAATGGTGAAGAGGGATATTCAGTCAACTATACGTTTGATGCTAGTCGCATCGTTGTTATTCCTCATGTTATGTGCACTTGCTATATGGGGTTTAGGTGGAACATTATGGAATTAGAATTGGTATGTATTCGACATGGCAGAACGCAGTGGAATAAGGATCGACGTTATTTGGGACATACGGATATAGGAATACTCGAAGAGTCACAGACAGAGCTTTTATTAGTGAAAGAAGCCCTTGAAGGAAGGATATTCCGAAAGGTATTCTGCAGTGATCTGAAGAGATGTAGGGAAACGTTAGATTTGATCTATCCTACATCACCTGATCAGGTAGTCTTTGATCATCGTTTGCGAGAGATGGATTTTGGAGATTGGGAGGGGCAGACCTACGATCAGTTGAAGCATTCTAGGTTGTATCGAGAATGGCTGGACAATCCTCAAACAGTGACTCCTCCAAGGGGGGAATCTTGGGGACACTTTCAGCAGAGGCTGGTGAACTTCATGGATAGTCTAGCGTGTGTTTTGGAGGGAGATGATAACTCCGTTGATTCTATGTTGCTGGTTACACATGGAGGGGTCATAAGACAACTCGCGACGATGACGATTCCTGACTTGATGTTCTGGGATATCTCGGTTGATCCGGGAAGCTTGTTAACACTGCAGCTTACGATACGTGAGGGGCAATGGGTAGGACGCTTAAAGTAGCCCTATGATTAGAGGAAGTCCAAAGGGCTTACTTTTTGAACTCGAACTATAAGGAATTATTAACATTTGGTTTGTAAGGTATCTCTTTTTGATCTATAATTTTGAATAGAGAAGCAAGATCTGTATTTAAATGAATATTATAAACTTATGAGGTCTAGGAACTTAGAAGCTGAAGTAATAGCTTTTAACTCTAGTTAAAAGGGAAGTCGGTGTAAATCCGACACGGTCCCGCCACTGTGAATCAGGGATATTCTCCATATACCACTGTACTGCTATAAGCAGAATGGGAAGGTGAGATTATTAGTTAACCTGTGAGTCAGGAGACCTGCCTTGTGAGAATAAGTACGGCGATCCTTCGAGGAAAGGATTACGTTTGGCTTGTGTAAGTGCCTGTGATGTATTATTGCGGGCTTATAACACTTGGCATACATATATCGTATTAGTAATATGTGATGTTTGTACAGACGTAATCCCTGATTCTTTCTAGCAATAGAGGATCAGGATTTTTTGCTATGTTTATGTCCTTTATCGGAGAGAATTCATTGAAATTACAAGGCTAGCATCTCATGTATGTACAATAGATAATAGGGGAGATAATGAACAATGAAGCAGATTTGGAAGAATTGGACTACGGGTGCCTTAGCAATGATGCTAGCACTATCACTTGCGGCTTGTGGTAATAATAACGAACCAGCGCAAGGATCCGAACCTACGCCAGCACCAACGGAGCAAGCCACACCACCAGCAGAACAAGTTAATGAGCTGACAACGGAGTATCCACTGACCGTAACGGATGCGACAGGTGAGACATTTACATTTACAGAAGCTCCGAAGCAGATTATATCCCTCTCACCAGCGGAGACAGAAGCATTGTTCGCGCTAGGATTAGATGATCAAGTTGTTGGTGTATCGGATTATGATGATTATCCAGCGGCCGTAACAACTAAGCCTAAAATGGGTGGTCTGTACAATCCAAATGAAGAAGCGATTATAGCAGCGCAACCAGATCTTGTACTTACGGGTATTTCTATGAGTGCGGAAGCTACTGAGAAGCTACGTGCTCTAGGAATTGCGATTTTCAAGACCAATCCGAAATCAATAGATGATGTTATCACAAATATTGAATTGTATGGTCAGATTACAGATCATCAAGCCGAAGCGAAGGCTGTTACAGATGAAATGAAGCAAGAGCGAGATGAAGTGACGGAAGTTGTTAAATCACTAACCCCTGATCAGAAGAAGAAAGTGTATATCGAGTTCTCTATAGGTTGGACGGTAGGTAGTGGCGAGTTTATGGACGAGTTAATCGCCCTAGCTGGCGGAGTTAACGTCGCTGCTGATACAACGGGTTGGAGTGAAATTAGTGAGGAAAAGATTATTAATGATAACCCAGACGTCATTCTGTATTCGAAGAATGTGATTGAAGAGAACACACAGAAAACGTTAGACGAGATTATTAAAGCTCGCAGTGGCTGGGATCAAATTACGGCAGTTAAAAATGATGATATTCATGCATTAGATGATAACTTGATTAGTCGTCCAGGACCAAGAGTAACTGAAGGTCTCAAGCAAATTTCCAAAATGATATATCCTGAACTAGTGCAGCCATGAGTAAAAAGTTGGCTGGGTACGGAGGACTTGGGATAATATTGCTTATCGTGAGCTTCCTGCTCTGCCTAGGAATAGGGGCTGTGGAGCTTCCGATCAAGGATATCATAGGAATTCTATTACACCGATTTCCTTGGGTAGGTGATGCAATCACTCCAACATGGAGTTCTGCACATGAACAGATACTGCTGAAAGTGAGATTGCCTAGAATTATACTAGGGATGCTTGTCGGTGCAGCTCTTGCAGTTGCCGGTTCTGGATTTCAAGGGGTGCTGCGAAATCCTCTTGCTGACCCATACACACTTGGGGTATCTTCTGGGGCTTCAGTCGGTGCAGCTGTTATTATCTTTTTCGGATTGCAGTATTCGCTTGTAGGTGTATGGACTCTCCCTTTGGTTGCTTTCCTAACCGGAATATTAACCTTATGGGGAGTTCTATCTTTAGCGCGTGATGGAGGTAAAATTCCGACGAATAGTCTGATTTTGTCAGGTGTTGTTATGCAATCATTTCTAGGTGCAATCGTATCCTTCTTAACTGTGATGTCGAAGCAGACGATTAATGAAATCATGTTCTGGACGATGGGAGGACTCAGCTTCCGTGGCTGGTCATATACACTTATGTTGATGCCATACGTATTAGTTGGACTTGCTGTGATATGGGGTAGTGCACGGTCTCTAAATTTAATGGCACTTGGTGAGCGTCAAGCAGCACATATGGGTCTGAATGTAGAGAGGCTTAAGCTAAGAACATTGATCGTATCCACTTTGCTTACGGCTGCGGCTGTATCGGTATCAGGTGTAATTGGATTTGTAGGACTTGTTATACCGCACATTATTAGATTAATTACGGGACCTGATTATCGACTCATCATTCCATTATCTGCGCTTGGAGGTGGGATATTCACGATGTGGTGTGATACCGTTGCCCGTTCTATTCTCGCGCCTACGGAGATTCCGCTTGGAGTCGTTACAGCATTCATTGGTGCTCCGTTCTTTGCGTATCTGTTGTATCGTAATAAGAAGCATAGGAACGGAGGTATGATATGATTGAGGTGACAAAGGTATCCAAGCGTTATGCTGAAATCTCTGCACTTCGAGATGTGGATTGGTCGATACAAGAAGGTGAGTGGTGGGGAATCATTGGTCCTAATGGAAGTGGTAAATCAACACTCCTCCAATTAATATCTGGAGTGGACCAGATTAGCAGTGGGAAGCTTACGATTCAGGGACGTCATGTCTCAAGCTATAGCCGACGTGAGCTATCCCAGATGCTAGCTGTCCTTCAGCAAGATGGTCTGCCCGCCATTCATTATCCGGTTCGAGATATTATAGAGATGGGTAGATATCCATTTCAGGACTGGCTCGGACGAGATGTGAGTAATAATGCTACAGCTATTATTGATGATATCATGACAAGATTACAGCTTAGTGATCTGGGTGATCGGCCACTGGATGAACTCAGTGGTGGACAGAGACAACGCGTTGCGTTGGGTAAAGTGATGGCACAGGAGCCTCATATTCTATTGCTAGATGAACCGACAACGTATTTGGATATTTACTATCAGCTTCAGTTCATGGAGATGGTAGCTACTTGGCGTAAAGAAACAGGGATTACCGTTATTTCAGTACTCCATGATTTAAATTTAGCTGCTCAATTCTGTGATAAACTGTTAGTGTTACAAGAAGGACAAGTCGTTGGGATGGGGACGCCAGCTGAAATACTAACGGAAGATAATATCCGACAAGTCTATGGCGTCGATCCAGCAGTTGTTCAGCATCCAGTTAGCGCTGTCCCGCAGATCCTACTGTCTCGTTATTGAATCAATCATAGTAACAACTGATATCAGAGGAGAGATGAAGAATGAATAAGAGAATGATGGAACTTATGAATCGTATTGGAGAGATCCCTGAGCTTGATCAGGCTGCGATGCAGGCAGCCAAATTACATATAAGTAATTTGACGGTACCACCTGGTAGTCTCGGTAAATTGGAAGCTATGGCGATACAACTCGCTGGTATTACCGGGGAAATAAAGCCGTCTTTTGCTCATAGGGAAGTTATTGTTATGGCTGGGGACCATGGAGTATGTGAAGAGGGCGTAAGTGCCTTCCCGCAGGAAGTGACTCCACAAATGATTCATAATTTCTTAGCAGGGGGTGCAGCTGTTAACGTCCTTGCACGACAAGCAGATGCAGAAGTTGTATGCGTAGATATCGGAGTGAATAGTGAGTTATCCCATCCTAATCTACTATCGCGGAAAATCAGGTACGGTACAGCAAATATGGCGCAAGGCCCAGCAATGACTTACGAGGAAGCGATCCAATCGATCCTTGTTGGTGTTGAAGTTGTCGAAGATGCTATTAAACGTGGCGTACAATTATTTATAACGGGTGAGATGGGCATTGGGAATACGACGGCAAGCTCAGCAGTGACTTGTGCACTATCAACTATTAGCGTTAAAGATGCCGTTGGTAGAGGGACTGGCATTGACGATTCTCGTCTACAACATAAGATTGGCGTTGTGGAGCAGGCGCTGAAAGTGAATGATCCAGATCGGTCTGATCCCCTTGATGTTCTAGCTAAGGTGGGTGGACTTGAAATAGGCGGTTTAGTAGGTGTTATTCTTGGATCAGCTGCGAATGGTTGCCCAGTTATTATTGATGGCTTTATCTCTAGTACAGCAGCGTTACTTGCCAAAGCTATCTGCCCGACTTCGGCTGAATACATGATAGTGTCACATGTATCGCATGAACAAGGACATCGATTATTACTACAAGAATTGGGTCTCCGTCCAGCATTGGAATTAGATCTACGTATCGGCGAAGGTACTGGTGGCGTAATATGTCTACATCTTATAGATGCAGCTTGCCGGATTGTTAGTGAAATGGCAACATTCGAAAGTGCGGGCGTTTCCGGTGAATCGAAGGAACAGACGAAATGATCACACTTGTCACAGGTGGGGCACGAAGTGGAAAAAGTAGCTTCGCTGAGAAGTTATGCATGTCTATGTCACAAGAGGCAGTATATGTGGCTACTGCTCAAGCTTTTGATGACGAGATGAGGGAGCGAATTGCTCTTCACAAGCTGCAGAGAGATGAGGCTAATTATCCATGGCGTACGGTGGAAGAACCGTTGCAGCTCGTTAAGCTTCTAAGTCGTTGGCGTGAGGATAGTCTGATTGAAGAAGGCTCTGCTCCTACCGTGCTGGTGGACTGCCTTACACTATGGTTATCTAATATTGTTCTGTCCATTGAGGAAGAGAAGAATATGTCTGACCAAGTTAAGGCTGAAATTATGCAACTGGTTGATGAGATGCAGTTATATCCAGGTCATTTGATTGTAGTAACGAATGAGGTTGGAAGTGGGATTGTACCTGAATATCCATTAGGAAGAATATTTCGTGATTTAGCAGGCATCATGAATCAGGCAGTATCAAGAAACTGTGCTCAAGTGTTTCTGGTTACGGCAGGGATTTCTATTGAGCTAAAGAGCAGGGAGTATAAACTATGACCAATTTGGGACAAGCGGCTGCGGCCGCTTTTCAATTTCTATCACGCTTTCCTGTGAAAGCTAATCTGGATTATTCACCTACACTATTTCGTCAAAGTGTGAAGTTCTACCCGCTCGTAGGTACTGTTATTGGATTGGTTGTGTGGGCAGGAGCAGCCGGATTCGCCTATTTGCTTCCTCCATTACCTGCTGCCGTGCTAACCCTTATATTATGGGTCGGTCTTACAGGTGGACTTCATTTGGATGGCTGGATGGATACAGCAGATGGTGTATTAAGTTATCGTTCTCGTGAACAAATACTGGAGATTATGAAGGATAGCCGTGTGGGTGCGATGGGTGTGATAGCATGCGTTCTGCTTCTGCTGCTTAAACTCTCATTAATCTATTCACTATTAGTGGACGGACTTGATTACTCAGGTCTTCTTCTACTGCCTTTGATTTGGAGTCGATGGTTCATAGTTCATGCTATATCTTCATGGCCTACGGCTCGTGGCAAGGATGGCATGGCTGGACAATTGAATGGGTTGAATAAAGGACAGACATACGTGACGTTGCTAATGGCGATTATGTTATCCGGAGTTGCTGTATCGATTGCTCCAATATTTCATTTGGACAGCCAATCATGGACTACAGCATGGGTTGGATTCATTATGCTTCCTCTAGCGGCTTGGATCGCTGGAATGTGGTTAGCACGGAAGCTGAATGCTACGCTAGGTGGATTAACTGGGGATACTTATGGCGCTCTTAATGAATTTCTTGAAGTCGTAGCGTTGCTGATGCTAGTGCTGTTGCACAATCTGATGTGAGAGGGGCAAGAATGAATATGGTGAAATCTGAAACTCGCGATTGGAGTAAGGGTGCTTTTGGACAAGTGCTGATGCTGCAGGGGACGGCTTCAGATGTAGGTAAGAGTGTCGTTACCACTGCTTTATGTCGTATTTTTACACAGGATGGATATCGGACAGCCCCTTATAAGTCGCAAAATATGGCTCTGAACTCTTACGTAACGGAGGATGGGAAAGAAATCGGTCGTGCGCAAGGAGTTCAAGCTGAAGCCTGTAGTATTAAAGCTACGACGGATATGAATCCTATCCTTATCAAGCCAATGAAAGATATGTTCTCACAGATTGTGGTTCATGGTGTATTTCATAACGATACATTCCGCAGGTCCTGGCTGGATGGTATTCGTGTCAATAAAGGCTTGGGACCTTTGGGTCAGACGTTTACTTCTAGTACGCTCAAGGAACAGGAATTCGATCGAATCGCTGAGGTGGTCCGCAACCATATCGATATGAATCAGATTTACGACATTATGGGTGTTAGTCAGACAAAAGACGCCTGACGGCGTCTTTTGTGAGAAAGTTAATGTGATGGATGGGCAATTATATTTTGAATTGTTGGATAGCCTCTTGTAGCTGAACGGCATACTCATGGAGAGTAGTAACGGTCGAACGATGCTGCTCCATTTCATTCAATTGTTGCTCACTTGTAGTTGCAATTTCACTCATACTTATTCGAGATCTTGATGTGATTAATGCCGTCTCTTCGACAGATGCGCTGACTTCCTCCGTGCCTGCTGATACTTGTTGTGTTGTTGCGGATACGGCTTGTATGCTCTGATTAACGTTGTGAATGAGAATATCTAACTGATTGAAGGCTTTCCCAGCATTTTGTACTAATTCTTTACCTGAACGGACTTCTTGATGGACATGGTCCATCGTAGCAACCGAAGCTTCAGTATCTTTTTGGATCGTTAATAGATGTTCCCCAATATCTTGAGTTGCAATGCGAGATTGCTCAGATAATTTACGAACCTCGCCTGCTACAACTGCGAATCCCCTTCCATGCTCGCCAGCACGAGCAGCCTCGATAGATGCATTAAGCGAGAGCATTTGTATTTGCTTCGTAATCTCGGAGATCGAGGTGACCACTTCTCCAATCACTTGTGAACGTTCATTCATAGAACGAAAGGATTCTAGAGAATCTACAGAGATCTGTTCTACCCGTTGCATCTGCTCTATAGCACGTTGTGCTAGTAAATTACCACTAACTGCTTCATTAGTTGCTGCAGCTACTTGATCGGATACATCACCGGAGGAATTAGCAATGTGCATGATTCCTTGGGTGATCTCTTCCATTGCGATGGCATTTTCTTTGGAAGTTGAGGCAATGCTTTCACTACCCTTGTCAATCTCTTGAAGGACTGAGTTGGAGCGTTCGACCATCATTTTCATAGTTTCTGTAAGGTTTAATAAATCATTAGATCCAGCTAATACTTCATGAGAGGTTAGTTGGACATGTCCGATCATTTCTTTTAGATTATGGGTCATTTGTTGGAAACTGCTAGCAAGTTGGGCGACCTCGTCATGTCCAGTAACGATAATATCTTGCTGTAGATTACCTTGTGCGAGACGGTTACTATGTGCGGCTAACTGAATGATAGGTCGGATAATACGCCGGCTAGTGAAATAAGCAATACTTAGACCCACTGTCATTCCAAGAAGAGTTATCCCTATACAGATCCAGATAATAAACTGAGTCTCCTCCAAGATAAAGCTCGCATCTAAGCTAACTGCCAGAATCATTGTACTCCCAGGAATAGCTATAAAGTCAGTTTTGAATGTTCCATATTCGTTAGTATATACTTCGGTAGTAGCGGTCTTATTGTCGACTGCGGCTTGCATTTCTTCCAGGAATGGAATTGATTGATTTACTTCTAGGCTTGATATACTGTTTGTAGCTAGGACGACTACTTCATGATCCTTTACATTAGCGAGATAAATATTATGTAAGCTAAAATGGTTCATTTTCTCATCGAAGTAATAGGAAAGTGCGGTTTGAGATCCTTCATTTCCCGTCTGCGTTTGCAATACCTGAGAAGTATTTAAGTGTTTGTATGTATCATTGGAACTAATCTTAAGATTGTTCTCAACCTCAGGTAATACATAATGATTAAATATATTCATTAGAACAAGATAGAAGCTAATACTGAATAGTAAAGAAATAATGAATAATACGATAGTAACAACGGACATGAACTTACGACTGATAGAATTTCTAATCCCAAACATAGTGAAACGTCCCCTTTACATATTGTGTCTATGGTTGCTATTGATTTTACAGAAAGAACAGAGAATTGAATAGCGTTATTTTCAACAATTTTGGAAATTTTCAGTAAATTTCGCGAATTAGTGAATTTATTCATTCATTTATTTCATTTTCAGGCTTGGCAATGGCAGTCTTCTGTGATAAAGTAAACCGTGTTTTGAACGTCTAAGACGTTTGGAGCCGCGGTTCGTAACTATCCCGCGTAACAAAACTAGGGGGATAACTATGTTTAATTTAAGTTGGGGTATTTTTTATGTTGTAGTAAATTTTTCGCTCTTTTTACTGTGCTATCGCCTTTTCGGCAAAAAGGGACTTTATGCTTGGATTGGTGTAGCTACGGTAATTGCCAATATTCAAGTTACTAAAACTATTGATATGTTCGGAATTGTTATGACTCTGGGCAACACGATGTATATAAGTTTATATATGACCAGTGATCTTTTAAATGAAAGGTATGGTCATGAGGAAGCCCGAAAGGCAGTGTGGTTCGGTTTCTTCACTCTGTTGATGACAACAGTTATTATGCAAATGGCGCTCATCTTTACTCCGCAAGAGGGAGATTTCGCTCAAGCTCCACTGGAGGCTATTTTCGGACTCATGCCAAGATTGGCGCTAGGAAGTCTTACAGCATACTTCGTAAGCCAATTCCTCGATGTAAGGCTATACAGTTGGATTCGCAAATTTTATCCCAAACCTGAACAGTTCTGGATTCGTAACAACGGAAGTGCGATGATCAGTTCTTTTGTAGATACATTGATATTCTGCTCCATTGCCTTCTCCATACCGAAATATAGTTGGGAAGTGTGGCTGGAAATTCTCTTCACCACCTATATTATTAAATTTGTACTCATAGCTGCCGGAACGCCATTTCTATATATAGCTCGTTCTTTTAAATTTAAAGATGAAGATTAAATGGACGCTATTTATAGGGTATGACTTATTAGGATAAAGAATAAAATAATAATTAACCCTTTAAGTAGTGTGTAAATAACTGTTATTTTGATATTAAACTAATCCTATCAAAATACTCAGCTATATGTTATGATAAAAAATATTAATACTGTGACTTATTTGTTTAGCGATATATTTTAATTTTTTGGGGGAGTATTTAATGGAAATGCTATGGATTATTATTAACATTGTAGTCATGCTGTTACTGATCGGGTTACTCGTATGGATGCAAAAGAAACATATTTCCTTCACGAAGCGAGTGTTTACAGGTTTAGGGTTGGGAATTATATTTGGAGTTATTCTACAATTGTTCTTTAAACCAGATTCCGATGTTATAGGGAAGTCCACGGAATGGTTTAACTTGGTAGGTTATGGTTATGTGAGTTTGCTTCAAATGATCGTGATCCCGCTAATTATGGTATCAATCATTTCTGCTATCATGAATTTGAACGGTGTTAAGAACCTTGGGAAGATGAGTTTTTCTATTATTGCAGTTCTTCTAATTACGACTGCGATTGCGGCATCTGTAGGTATTATCACCACGCTGAGCTTTGATTTAAAGACGATTGATATTCAGAGCGGTGACAGAGAACAGGCACAGGGTTTGAAATTAGAGGATAGACTTGGTGTTGTTGAAGATAAATCTATTCCGCAGCAAATGCTTGAATTTATTCCGAAGAATCCATTTGCAGATATGACGGGATCCCGTAGTTCTTCTACACTTGCTGTCGTTATATTCTCTGCCTTTATCGGTGTAGCAGTTCTTGGAATAGATCGTAAGAAGCCTAAGCAGGCACAAGTCTTCCGCGATTTGATCGATGCGGTGTATGCTGTTGTTATGCGAATGGTTACCCTTGTGTTGAGATTGACTCCGTACGGTATATTGGCGTTGATCACCAAAACTATCGCTACGACTCATGTTGAAGAAATATTAAAGCTAATTAACTTCGTAATCGCATCATATGTAGCTTTGATCGTTATGTTTATTATTCATTTAATATTGATCACGCTATTCAGATTCAACCCGCTTGTATATCTCAAAAAGGTACTGCCTACGCTGACATTCGCATTTACTTCACGCTCTAGCGCAGCTACCATTCCTCTTAATGTAGAGACTCAAACGAGGAAACTCGGAGTATCTACAGGGATCGCGAATCTGTCAGCTACCTTTGGGGCCACCATTGGTCAGAATGGTTGTGCTGGAATTTATCCAGCCATGCTCGCAGTGATGATTGCTCCAACAGTAGGTATAGATCCAACAAGCTGGGGCTTTATTGTGAAATTGATTCTGGTTATTATGATTAGTTCCTTTGGTGTGGCAGGAGTCGGTGGAGGTGCTACCTTTGCATCACTTATTGTCCTTTCTACGATGGGCTTACCTGTTGCATTAGCGGGTCTGCTAATTTCCGTGGAACCTCTAATTGATATGGGACGTACTGCACTGAATGTGAATGATTCCATGACTTCAGGTCTTATTTCTAGCAAAATATTAAAAGAGAATGACCAGAAAGTATACAATAACCGTAATATAGATTTAGATGCTACACAAGTTTAAGTAAGTAGGGTCTTTATAATCCAATACATGAGAAACCAAAGCAGAGGGTTGCATTGGTTTCTTTTGTAGATACATTGATATTCTGATCCATTTCCATAACAAAGAACCTGACGGTAGTTTTTCCGTCAGGTTCTTGTGGTTATTAACCGATGATAGTTAGCTCTTTAGGGAATGAGGTTAATACATTTACCCCATCGTCAGTTACGACAATATCATCTTCAATTCGTACTCCACCTATACCGGGAACATAGACTCCTGGCTCTACCGTAAATACCATACCGGCTTGAACTAGATCCATATTGTTGCCATGTACGGAAGGATATTCATGAACATCCATACCTAGTCCGTGTCCAAGTCGATGCATGAACTGAGGACCATATCCCGCGCGTTCAATAACGCTACGAGCGCTTTGATCCACAGATGCTAATGTTACTCCTGGGCGAATGGATTGAATACCTTGTAGATTGGCACCAAGTACGGCATTGTAAATATTCGTAAGTTCCTGACTGATGTCTCCAATTGCAAATGTGCGTGTAATGTCAGAAGCATAGCCATTTGCAAATACACCCATATCGAACATTACTAAGTCACCATTCTGAATTTTCCGTTGTCCAGGTATTCCATGGGGAAGAGCCGTGTTAGGTCCAGAAAGCACCATCGTTTCGAAAGAGGGACCGTCTGCGCCAAGCTTCTTCATCAAATATTCAATCTCAGCGACTAACTCTATTTCAGTTACACCAACCTGAACATGAGTCAGGCTTTGACGGAGAACCTCTTCAATCAGGTTGATGGCATGTTGCATTCGGATAATTTCTTCGGGTGTCTTCTTTACTCGCATGCTTTGGAGTATAGGACCAATATCATGGTATGACTGTGCACCAATAGATTCTTGAAGAAGCTCAAAGTGAGAGACTGTTAGCTGATCTTTCTCAATGCCGAGGGCGTGAATATTCTCTCTAAGTTGTTTCTTAAGTAGTGTATATGGATGATCTGTATCAGAGTGTGTAATGATGTTCTGAACAGAGGATGCAGCATGAGCCGCTTCAGCATCAAGAGAGGGTACGATTAATACAGGTTCCTCTCCATTCATAAGCGTTAAGCCCAAGAATCGTTCATGCGGGTCGCTAGCAAAGCCTGTTAAGTAGTATATATGCTTAGGATCAGTAATAATCAAGGCATCCAATCCTTGCTGATGCATAGCAGTATCTAGTTCAATCAATCTTTCATTCATTTTATATTCATCCTTTCGTATTCTCATAGCAAAGTGGAAAAGCGCGTATATCTAATTGTATTATAAACTTCTACTTATAAATGAGGAAGAGACTAGCGCTATACAGGTAGTTCGTAGTGTACAATTAGCATGTAGAGAAACTAAGGTATTGCTTCTACTTTTACCCTTAAATAGGAGGATGATGCTAAATGCGAAATAAAGTCGTCATGGTGACCGGGGCTAATTCAGGAATGGGACTTGCTACATCCATTGAATTAGCCCAAAGAGGGGCTCATGTCATCATGGTCTGCCGGAATGAAGAAAGAGCTAGATTAGCTCATGAAGAGGCTATGAGACAGAGTGGGTCAGAGAGTATCGAATGGATGCTCGGGGATTTAGGCAATCTGGATAGTATCCGTAAGCTAGCGGTTAATTTCAAAGGGAAATTTGATGTTTTGGATGTACTCATTAACAACGCGGGTGTGGTCTCATTGAAGCATGAATACACGCAGCATGGTTTTGAAATACATATGGGTATTAATCATTTAGGGCATTTCCTACTCACAAACTTGTTGCTAGATAGACTGAAGAATGCCGAACAAGGTCGAATTGTGAATGTCTCTTCTGGAGTTTACAAGGTTGGGAAAATCCATTTCGATGATCCAACTTTAAAGAAAAGATATCATGTTGTCAAAGGATATGCACAATCTAAACTGGCGAATATTCTGTTTACCAAGCAATTGGCTGAAAGGTTAAAGGATTCTCAAGTGACAGCCAATTGCTTGCACCCTGGTGCGGTCATGACTAATCTTGGCATTGACCGTAAGACGGGATTCGGTAAACAAGTATACTCCTTGTTACGTCCATTCTTTCTGACTCCAAAGGAAGGATCTCAATCAGCTATATATCTAGCAACGTCGCCTGAAGTTACGGGAGTAAGTGGGGAATATTTCTATCGTCAAGAAATGAGGAAACTTTCAGCGCGTGCTAATAATAAGCAGGATGCCGAGCATTTATGGCGTTGGAGTGAAGAGCAACTTGAACTATATATGAAGTGAGGAAATAAATAAGGGAATTTCTCTTTACAGAATAATTATCCGCAGGCATACTTGGTAAATAGATGTAACTTAAGTTTACTGAGGAGGAAAGAAATGAAACGTATCAAATGGTTAATAGCTTCAGTACTGGCATCCATGCTTGTTGTATTATCAGGATGTCAATCTGTCGGGGGATTGGATATTAAGAAAAGTATGGTAGATAGCTATGCGGTCAAATCTTCAGAATCGAAACAAACCTTTTCAATTGAAATTGTACCTGCACTCGGGCAAATTAGTGAAGAAGATAAGGAAATAATTGATTTATTGAACTCATTCTCATTAAGTATTGACCATGTGAAAATGCAGGATGCATCAACTGCATCTGTAGAAGGAACATTAAGCTTAGATGGAAAAAAGGTGCCGTTCCATGTATCTGTCGATAAGAAAGAAATGATTTTTTGGGTCGAAGGAGCTAAACAACCGATCTCTATAGCTCTCGATACATTGAACTCAGAGTATGGCGTGGAGTTAGCTAATCTGCAACCCTCTACTGAACAATCTCTTAAATTGATAACAGATGTAGGTGATTTCTTCTTCAAGAATGCGCCTAACCCAGAGTCAATCACCTTGTCATCCGTAACAGATACGGTGTATGGAGAGAAACTAACCCTGAAGAAGCTTCATGTGGATGTTCGTGGAGATGAATTGGTGGGTCTCGCTAAATCCTTCCTGACGAGTGTGTCTGAGGATAAAGAAGGGGTCAAAGAATTAATTAGTACGTTATATGATGTGTACTATCCTATTTATGAATCTGGATTAAACATGTATAGCGAGGAATATTTAGAAGAAGAATATTTCGAGGACGAAGTATCACCATTCGCTTCATGGGAAAGTGTTATCCAAGATAAAGAAGCGACCGTGATTTATTTGACGAATCAATTACAAAAGGCACTGAAAGAACTACTTACAGATTATGATAGTGACGTAAACGATATCTTTAAGGAAGAGCCATTATTGAATGAAGTCTTTAGTAAAGATACAGTACTATCAATGGATATTATGTTTGATAACAAGCTACAGATACGTAAGCAAAATGTAGATCTTATCGTTCAGCTTCCAATTATGGAAGGAATTCCAGTGAAGCAAGTTAAGATTCATTCTAGAAGTGAAATCTGGAGTGTGAATGAGCCTGTTACTATAAATAAAGTAGACACGACTCAAGGAGCTTTGGAGTTAGATGTATTAGCTGTGGATCAGATTACTCCTGGAGCACTTCTGCGTAATTTTGAAGGTCAATCTGAGGCGTATCGTTTCTTAAAAGAAGATATGAGTATTACAAACAAGTATGTCATTCTAGAAACGCTAGTGGATGAAGAGTATGGTTGGTACTATGATTATTCTCTTCCTATCGAAGTGAATAGAACGACGATGGTACCACTTCGACATGTTGCTGAACAGTTGGATGCTGAGATGAAATGGGATAATACGTTGAAGCAAGTTACAGTTATTGATGATTTGACAGGTTCAACTATTGTTCTTAAGAACGGTTCTAACCAAGCACTTGTAGATGGTGAAAAGGTGAAGCTTGCTGAGCCTGTTATGAACTATGAAGGAACTTATTATGTACCACTTCGATTCATATCCGATGCGTTAGGTGCTACAATAGAGTGGAATAATTATACGAAGTCTATCATTATTGAACGTGAATAATGAATGGCTAGAGAAATATAATAAAAAGGTTGAGCAGGGTCATTCTGCTCAACCTTTTTATGTGCGTTTGGTAGCGTGTTTTCTCGGATATGGCCAAACAATAGGTCACAAGGAAGAATGTAATGTTAAAGGTAATACAATTTAAACAATATATCTTGATCATGATTTCCAAATTTTTTCCCAAAAATCGTCGCTCCTCCAACATGCTTTGCATCTTCTTTAACTTCGATTCGAAAGGTCCATCTGTCGCAAGTCGTATCTAAATCCTCAATCAAAACTTGAGACATGGGGTCACCGTCAATATATGTTCCATGGTTTGTTATTCTAATCGTTTTTAGCAATCCATATTGATTGATATTGTGTGGCCACCATTCAGGTGTGAATTTCCCCCTTGCATCGGCATAATCACCAGGACTCGTCCAAGTGCCTAATTCCAAACCGTTTAAGGAGAACGTGATATCAGAAGGCCATACATCATTTGAAAATGGAAATTCAGAAGAAAGTTCCAAGCTAATCTCAAATTGTTGTAGTTCTTCTTCCTTTTTCAAAAAGTTAGCAATATTATATTGGACGAATCCTTGGGTGAACCATAATATCTCTGCATCCACTCTTTTGGAGTCCATAAAGTACCTCGGTTCGTCAACTCTTCCGATAAATTCCTTTTCCGTAGCAAGCCCGCAAGTTGGCTTCAAATCATAATCAGTATAATGACCGATAGGAACCGATGTCTCATAAGATGCAAACGAATGGAATATTTTCTTAGGAAAATTAATTTCAATATGATCTACTCTTAAGATGGAAATTCTTTGGTGGCCTGATTGCCCTGGTTTTCCGGGGACTTTCTCCGTTTTAATGATCCCTGCATCTTCTAATTTTTGAATGTGTTTTATCATGATAGGACTACTTAATCCAAGTTCCTGAGCCAACTCTTTTATATTCATTTTGTTTTTTGAGAGTAACTGTATTATTTTTATTCGAACTTCACTTGCTAAAGCTTCGTAAACAATGAGAGAAGACTTGTCTATTTCCAGTTGCATATTATTCACTTCTTTCAAGTTATTTCATTGATTTGAGAAAGATGATTAACTCTTACTAATAATAGCATAAACATTATTAAGTTGTATACTAATTAATGTATATATTAATTAGTATGTTATAGGGACTTATTTTCAATTAGCTAATTAACTAATAAGTTAATTTACATGATACAAATATAAATATGATTCATATAAATGTTATTGACAACGCTTTCAGCGTGATTGTATACTTAGCTCAAGTAATTATTTGCGAAGGCACTTTTCGTGAATGATTGTCCAAACAAATACAACATATTTAGGAGGAGAAATATTTGAGAAGAAAATTGGGGGCTTCATTAGTACTTATTTTATTATTTACAACAATCTTAGCTGGATGTGGTGGTGATGGCGGGGGAAATACAATTACCTTTTGGACTCCGCTAACAGGTGATGATGGCGCTAACATGGATCAAATTGTTAAAGACTACAATGCAACTAACCCTGAGGTCAAAGTTAAACATGTTATTACATCAGATATGTATACTAAAGTTTCCACGGTGTTGGCATCTGGCAAAGGTGTACCTGATCTAGCCATCATACACGCGGACCGTGTTCCTGGATTTGTTAAACAGGGTTCATTAGAAGCAATGACATCTGTAATGGCATCACAACCCGAATTAAAACAAGATAATTACTTACCCCAAGCCTGGTCAACCGGTACGATAGAAGGAACTCAATATTCAGTCCCGCTAGATATTCATAGTAATGTAATGTATTACAATAAAGATTTGCTTAAAAAATATAATGTGGAATCTTTCCTAGATGATAATGTTGTTACGATTGATGAGATGCTTTCATTACAAGGGAAATTGGATGAAGGTGACTATGTCGTTAATGATGCGTTGTTAGGCTGGGTCATCTTGGCACAAATTCAAAACTTAGGCGGAGATGTCCAAGTAGATGGTAAACCAGCTGTTAATACGCCAGTGTTCAAACAAGCCTTTGAAAACGTTAAAAAAATATCCGATGCTGGCTTGATGACGCCATTTGGTGAAGATGGATACTTGATGTTCCAATCTCAGAACGTACTATTCTCAACAGATGGTACATGGAGTTCTAATGCACATGCTGGAGTTGAAGGATTGAACTTCGGGGTGACAAATGTTTATTCTCCTACTCCTGATAAGTTTACTAACAGATCTTCTTCACATTTATTCGCTATGCTAAAGAACGATAAAAGAACAGATGAAAAAGAAGTTGGTATTGCTAGTTTTTTAGAATATGTTCGTGAAAATTCAATGGAATGGGCTAAGGCTGGACAAAACGTAGCAAGTAACGTAGTTAACCATAGTCCAGAGTACCAGAACTATATGCAATCCTTCTTTACATCAAATGAAAAAGAAATTCAATCCCTTTACATTTATACTTATGAATACTATCCATATATTGCAGAGGCAGTAGATACGTATTGTGCGGATATCGTTCGTGGTAACGTTGATATCGACGAAACTTTACAGACCATGCAAAAATTTGTTGAAGATAAGATATCTGAAAGTAGCAGTGGAACAAAGTAAGCTGAAACTGAAAAGATTGTAAAGTAATGTGCCCGATATGGCACATTACTTTTACAAAAGGAGAAATAGAATGCCTATGAAAAAGAAGTTGAATTTAGCACCTGTTTTCTTTGTAGGTCCACATGTTATTTTATTTGCTATCTTCATCTTATTGCCTACAATTTATGGGATTTATGCTTCATTTACGAAATGGAATTTAATGAGTGATCCGGTATGGGTAGGTCTTGATAATTACAAAAGGATCCTTTTTGACAATAAATCAACCTTCCATGTTCAATTTAATAATGGTCTGAAAAATACGTTAATCTTTGTTGCAGCCAGTGTTCCCCTATTAATTATTATTCCGTTAATGGTTGCTGTTGCATTAGAACATAGAAAAGTAAAAATGAAAAATGTCATTCAAGCTATTATTTATATACCGGGATTAATCTCTATATCTGCAGCTGCACTCATCTGGTCCTTGATCTTTAATAAGCAATTGGGGATTACAGGGAATATATTGGGCTCGGATACGGTTTGGGCAGCACATCAACCTTATGCTTGGCTTATTATCATTGTACTAACGGTATGGGGTGGAGTCGGAGGAAACATGATTATTTATCGTGCTTCCATAAGCGGTGTAGCACAGGATTTGTATGAAGCAGCAGAAATGGATGGAGCGGGACCAGTTCGAAGATTCTTTAGTATTACCTTACCTTCTATTCGTTTTCCATTAATTTTCACATTTGTTATGACAACAGCTGGGGCATTTAATGTATTTGGTCAACCGTTAATGATGACGAAGGGTGGGCCACAACAAAGTACACATGTATTGATGATGTATATTCGTCAATTAGCTTTTGGTAACGGCGAATCAATTGCCGGAATGGCCTCAGCGATGGCAGTATTACTGGGATTAGTTATTTTGGTTATTTCAGCGCTGCAATATTATGTGATGAATCGAAATGCTTCGTAGATTTACGGTGAGTAATTTAATGGAAACAGAAAAGGTAGGTGTAACAAATGCCAAACCAAGTGTCACATGCATCGAATAATAACCCGATTATATTGCCAAAGGTCAAGGGGAAGATATCGTCTGATGGTAATATATCTAAATATTGTGCATATTTATTTTTGATTTTACTTTGTGTAATATTTGCATTTCCTGTAATATATGGGGTCGCTACATCGTTTAGATCACAAACGGAAGTGGTATCTACCGGATTTAGATTATTACCTGAAAAGTGGATTTTTGATAACTATGTCACCATCCTAAACAACACATCTACTGCACCAATAATGCGTTGGTTAATGAATTCGGTATTCATTGCAACTTTGCATACTCTTTTAGTGGTCTTTGTTATTTCAATCACGGGTTATGGTTATTCTCGAATGAAGTTTAAAGGTAGAGATATGTTGTTTTTTACGTTACTGGGTATCTCCTTCTTTCCAGGTGTTGTTAATCTAATTCCGTCCTATAAAATCATTGATGCGTTAGGTTGGGTTAATACCTCATGGGCTATGATTATCCCTGGTTTAGCAGGAATGGGAAATATATTTTTGGTCAGACAGTTCATGAACGGTCTTCCTAAAGAATTAGATGAGTCTGCTCGAATGGATGGTGCGGGTGACTTTAGAATTTATTATTCAGTAATAGTACCTTTAATAAAACCGATATTGATCGTGTGTGCCTTATTTTCCTTTACTGGATCTTGGAATGATTTTCTCTGGCCAGTTATCGTATATACAGATGTAGATAAAATGCCAATAACAGCTGGATTACTTTTATTGCAAGATATTTATGGGAATTATCGTATGATTGGACAATTAATGGGGTCGGCGATTATAGCTATTATTCCAACATTTGTGTTGTTCTTGTTTGCACAGAAATATTTTGTTCAATCCATTAATTTGAATTCAGGCATTAAAGGTTAAACTAGACACTTAATAAAGTATATTGATTGAGAGAAATCCATGAAACATATATATAGAAGGAGAGAGAAAGACATGGAGAAGAGTGGACACATAAATAATCCGATAGTGGAGCAACGTGCTGATCCTTGGGTGTATAGACATACTGATGGATATTACTATTTTGCCGCCTCGGTACCAGAGTACGATCGTATTGAGCTTCGTCGCGCGGAGTTTATTCAAGAATTGGAGAGTGCTGAGCAAGTGGTTGCTTGGCGTAAGCGTGATACTGGAATATTAAGCGCTAATATTTGGGCTCCTGAGCTTCATTATATTAATAACAAGTGGTACATTTACTTTGCTGCTGCACACACAAGTGAGACGAAGGAAGGTTTGTTCGATCACCGGATGTATGTATTAGAGAATGAATCTGCTAATCCTCTCGAAGGAACATGGATAGAGAAGGGACAGGTTCGGACGAAATGGGAAAGCTTCGCACTCGATGCAACGATATTTGAACATAAAGGAAAACTATATTATGTATGGGCTCAGAAAGATCTAGCAATCGAGGGTAATTCCAACCTTTATATATCTGAGATGAGTAATCCATGGACTCTCAGTGGTGAACAAGCGATGATTAGTACCCCTGAATATTCGTGGGAAGTGATTGGGTTTAAGGTGAATGAAGGGGCGGCTGTACTAAAAAGGAATGGTCGGATATTCATGAGTTATTCAGCTAGCGCTACAGACCATCATTACAGTATGGGGCTTCTTACGGCAAAGGATGATGCGAATCTGCTTGATCCCGCTTCATGGGTTAAGTCGAAGCAACCGGTATTTCAAACCAATGAGCAGGTAGGGCAATACGGACCAGGGCATAATAGCTTTACTGTCTCGGCAGATGGCAAACAAGATATTTTTGTCTATCACGCTCGTAACTACAAAGAAATTGTAGGAGATCCTTTATACGATCCCAATCGTCATACACGGGCTCAAATATTAAATTGGAATAATGATGGGACACCGAATTTCGGAGAGCCATTAAAGGATGATAAAGTAACAATATCTATTCCTAAACGTTAAGACTATCAATGAATAGAGCCGATGAACGAAATAAAGTTCATGGCTCTATTTTTGTAATATAGTCCTTTTTGAACTACCTTTATCATAGTGGTAAATTGGCTTTCGTACTTCTCCTTGTCGTGTGTCGCTTCCAACGATCAGGTAATACGAAGAATAGTAGATGTAGCAAGGTGAAGAAAAGAAGCGCAACTCCTTGCTCTGCCAATAGATAATAAGGATGCGGACCCAAAATATCAAGAATAGATGCGCTGGCTGGTTTACGCATAAGAAACATGTAATTAGAACCTATGATGTAATTGATAGAACCAACTATAACAGCGAGAATATTTAAGGAGATCAAGGCGGTTCCAATTGACTTCCATGTGGGTTTGTATTCCTCAATCCAGGTCATATATAGTGCTGAGAGAATAATAGCGAAATGAGCTACGAAAAATTGTAGAAAACGAAAATGCGGGTATGTAAAATCTAAGCTTGGTGTAAGTACAGCTTGTAGCGCTCCTGTAATTCCAGCAAAAAAAACAATGGAGTACAATAAACGGCTTCTAGTAAAAAGCATGATTATAGCTAGTAACAAAGTAATACTACATAATTCAAGAGGTAAGCTTGTTCGAGGATTCCATATTCCTTGTGCAACGTACCAAATATTTAGTGCGACTTCTGAAGCGATCAAAATTCCAGCGATCCAATAACGAATTATCTTTTTGATGGAAGGCTCTCTTTTAATAGAAGTTCTGAATATGAATAATAACAGAGATAAAGCGATTAGAATGCTGATCTGAATTAGATGTGCTGTGGCGTACGCATGGAAAGTATGGGTATTATCTGAGCTAAAGAATGAGGACATGATTGAACGTCTCCTTTCAAGCTTACAAGGATTAATCATAATGTAGTCGATGATAATGTTGAGTATAGCAAATAATGAAAATAAAGCCAAAGTACTCATTATTTGATTGATCTGTTTATTAGATGATAACAATATGAAAAGACTATTTTAGCTATTGTGTTTAAAGGGCTATACTAGATGTATTAATGATTTATGAGATTTTCTATTCACCATGTAACTATCATAGTTCATAACGGAGGTATATCCGACAATGCTAATGAATAAGCAACACACAAGCGATCCTTGGCAAACTTATTATGGTCCCAATCTTGGTTATGTTCAGGAACAGTATGATCAATTTTTGAGAAATCCTCAATCTGTTGATGAGACCTTTCAACATTTATTTAGTTTATGGGGAGCACCACCTACAATTGCTGATGAAGTTAGTAGTCCCAAGGAACCTACAGAACGGATATCTTGGGATCGCAACCTGCTGAAAAAGGGTGTAGACGCCGGGAAGTTAGTATGGAATATTCGTGCCTATGGACATCTAGCAGCAGATATTGATCCTTTAGGGCTTCGACCTGCTCTGGACACGAGCTTGCTAGAATCAGAAAGGTATAATTTGTCAAAGGAAGATTTAAAAGCGTTTCCATCTTCCTTAATATGGCACCATGCGCCTGAGAGTGTACCTAATGGTTGGGATGCTATTGTGAAGTTGCGTGAACTTTATACAGGAACAATTGCTTATGAATTCAGTCATATTCATGAGGAAGAAGAACGTGTCTGGTTAAACCGTCAAGCAGAATCTCCGCGAGTGGAATTAAGCATAGATGAGCGGACAGCTCTCTTAAGACGGTTACTTCAAGTAGAACAGTTTGAAGAGTTCCTTCATCGTACATTTGTTGGACAAAAGCGTTTTTCCATTGAAGGAAACGATGTACTCGTTCCTATGCTTGATGCAATGTTGATATCTATGGTAGATAACGGTACGGAGCATGTTTTGATGGGGATGGCACACCGTGGGAGATTGAACGTACTCGCCCATGTACTAGGCAAACCATATCAGAATATTTTCTCGGAATTCCACCATTCTCCAAATAAAAAATTGATTCCATCAGAGGGATCTACAGGTATTAGTTATGGATGGACGGGTGATGTTAAATATCACTTAGGAGCTAATCGCCTATTGAAAGAAGGAAGTCAGCTGGAAGCTAGAATCACATTAGCAAACAATCCGAGTCACTTGGAATTTGTGAATCCTGTAGTTGAGGGTTATTCACGGGCAGCTCAGGAAGATCGCACCCAGCCTGGATATCCTCGACAAGATGTGAATAAAGCGGCAACGATACTCATTCATGGCGATGCTGCTTTTCCTGGAGAAGGAATTGTTGCAGAAACGTTGAACTTTACGAAGTTGCCAGGTTATCAGAACGGTGGAACTATTCATATTATAGTAAATAATAATTTAGGATTTACAACAGAGAGCAAGGACTCTCGCTCCACTCATTATGCTAGTGATTTGGCTAAAGGATATGAAATTCCGATTATTCATGTGAACGCGGATGATCCTGAAGCATGTATTGCGGCAGTTCGCATGGCGAGTGAGTATCGCAATAAGTTCAAGAAGGATTTCCTGATTGATCTTATCGGTTATCGTCGCTATGGACATAATGAAACAGATGACCCAGAAACAACGCAACCTTTAATATATCAAAAAGTGAAAAGTCACGAACGAGTTAGCGTTCTATACCGTTCTGAGCTATCTCAAAAGGGCTTGATTTCGGAAGAACAGGCTGAACAGCTTAAGGAAAGTGTCTTGAATCGTTTGAAGGAAGCTTACGAGCAGATGAAACGCGATGATGTGCAGAATGCTACAGATCGGACTATCGCTGTCATGGTGCCAGATCCGGCGCAGATAACTTATACTGCAGTACCATTAGATGAACTGCAAGAGATTAATGCAGGGCTATTGAAGCGCCCCGAAGGATTTAAGGTCTATCCTAAATTACAGCGAATCCTTGAACGTCGTGAGAATTCCCTGGATGAAGGTGAAAAGGTAGATTGGGGACTTGCTGAGACGCTAGCTTTCGCAACAATTATTGCGGATGGTACACCTATTCGAATTAGTGGTCAAGATGCGGAACGTGCGACATTTGCTCATCGTAATCTCGTATTGCATGATCCTGATTCAGGCGCTACATTCTGTCCAATACATGAATTGCCGCAAGCGAAGGCATCCTTTGCGATTCATAATAGCCCCTTATCTGAAGCATCCGTATTAGGATTTGAGTATGGTTATAACGTATTCTCACCTGAGACGCTTGTCATTTGGGAAGCGCAGTATGGTGATTTCTCTAACTGTGCTCAAGTGATCATGGATCAGTTCATCTCAGCAGGACGTTCTAAATGGTCACAGAAATCAAGCTTAGTGATGTTACTACCTCATGGATATGAAGGGCAAGGACCAGAACACTCTAGTGCGAGGCTTGAACGTTTTCTCCAGCTTGGAGGAGATGATAACTGGATTGTTGCGAACCTGACTACTGCAGCTCAATACTTCCATTTATTACGTCGTCAAGCGGCACTGACGAATACAGAGGAAGCAAGACCGCTTGTCATGATGTCTCCGAAGAGTCTAATTCGGAATCCTAGAGTAACGTCACCTAGTCAGGACTTCACTGAGGGGACCTTTAATCGGATATTGGAGCAAAGTGGGTTAGGAGAAATACCAGAGAATGTTGAACGCTTAATTCTATGCTCGGGGAAAATCGCGGTTGAAATGGAAGAGGCGTTAGATAATGAAACGGATAAGCGTCCTGGTTGGTTACACATTGTACGTGTAGAGCAACTGTATCCATTCCCAGAGCAAGATATCAAGAATGTATTAGACCGCTTAACGAAACTACAAGAGATCGTATGGGTACAGGAAGAACCAAAGAATATGGGAGCGTGGCGTTATATTGAACCACGTATCCGTGCTATTGCACCTAAGGGGATTTCGGTTGCTTATAACGGTCGTCCAGAGCGTTCTAGTACGGCTAGTGGTTATCAGAAAGTTCATTTATTTGAACAACAACAGATTATTTCGTTGGCACTTCGTTTAAACCAATCTCAGAATAATTAACTTTGATATTTATAAGAGGAGGTAGAAGATTTGAATAATATTATTGTACCTGCAATGGGAGAATCTATTACCGAGGGAACGATTTATAAATGGCATGTGAAAGAAGGAGAGGCCGTTAAGTTAGGTGATGTCCTTTTAGAGCTTGAGACGGATAAAGTTAATTTAGAGATGAGTGCAGAAATAGATGGAGTTATAGAGAAGGTACTTCGACAAAATGGAGATACCGTCCAAATTGGGGAAGTGATTGGGCGGATTCAATCAGGTGGAGAAGCTGGTGTTGCTGCAGAGGTAGCTTCTGAAGAATCTACGTCCATCGATGAGAAGAAAAAGGTAGTAGCAGATGAGAAATTTTCTGCTACCGTTGCTAGTAAATCAGCAGAACCTCTTCAGGTGAATGAAAGTGCATCCTTTCTAGCCGCTTCACCCTCAGCTCGAAAGTTAGCACGTGAGCGTGGCATTGAACTTGAACAAGTACAGGATAGAGATTCGAAGGGGCGTATTTATCAAGAAAACGTTCGTAATCATTCAGAAGTTCCGAGTGATCAGGTGAAGCGTTCTGGAGATGGACAAGGTGGTACAGGTGGAGTGAATCTTTCGGCACAGGAATTTGTAGTTGCAAGTTCCAAGCCAATGGTACGTGAACGGATGTCTCGTCGTCGCGTTACGATTGCCAAACGTCTAGTGGAAGCTCAAAGAACTGCAGCTATGCTGACGACTTTCAATGAAGTAGATATGACTGCAATTCTTGATATTCGTAAACGTCGTAAGCAAGCTTTTCAAGAGAAGCATGATGTGAATCTTGGGTTTATGTCATTCTTTACAAAGGCTGTTGTAGGTGCGTTGAAAGCACATCCTCTTCTGAATGCAGAAATTGATGGGGAAGATATTCTTGTTAAGAAATACTATGATATTGGAATTGCCGTTTCAGCCAAAGAAGGTTTGGTAGTTCCTGTCGTACGTGATGCGGACCGTTTAGGGTTCCCGGAGATTGAGCGACAAATCAGTGAATTGGCAGGCAAGGCGCGTAAAAATAAACTAAGTATTTCAGAGCTTCAAGGTGGTACTTTCACAATTACTAATGGAGGGGTATTCGGATCATTATTGTCTACTCCGATACTTAATACACCTCAGGTAGGTATTCTGGGAATGCACAAAATCCAGCTACGGCCGATTGCGATTGACCAAGATACAATGGAAAATCGCCCAATGATGTATATCGCACTTTCTTATGATCACCGGATCGTGGATGGTAGCGAAGCTGTACAATTCTTAGTTGCAGTGAAGGAATTGCTTGAAGATCCTGAATCGTTATTGCTCGAAGGATAATAGCAAACTTTAAGAGGGGCAGACCAATCATGGTCTGCCTCTTTTGGAATGAGAACAAATTGTGTTACGATGATAAAGGTGATATACAGTAATTTAACAAGAGTTAATAGGAGTGAAAAATATGAATAATTTACCCATCCAAGAATGGGATGTTGAAGAGGTTCTGGCAAAGTTAAATGAAGGTGATAAGTTTGAGATTATTGATGTTCGTGAAGATGATGAATGGGAATCAGGACATATTCCACAAGCTAAACACATCGCTCTAGGGACGTTACCAGTACGTCATACAGAGCTAGACTCTGATCAATTAACGCTTATAGTATGCCGAAGCGGTGGCCGTAGCGCTAGAGCTTGCGAATATCTCACGGAGCTAGGATACAAGGTGATAAATATGTCAGGCGGCATGTTGGAGTGGGATGGGCCTGTTACATACGATCAGTAGTTATTGGTCAGTTTATAGTCATTCAACGTAGGGTCGGAGCATATTCATTACAAAAAAAGGAGCATGCCTATACAAACGGCATGCTCCTTTCTATAGATTGGAATTGTGAATCAGCATATTTTAAAAGTATAAAGTCTCAATTAATGGTTAACATGATTGCGCTCGAAATGATGTATGTTAGAAAAAGAGGTAGAATGGTTCATTCTTTCGAGTTTGCGAATGATTTCTTTTTGCCATTTAAGATCTTCGACTCTTTTTGCGAGATTCAATAGGTCTAAATAGTCATCAATTTGCAAAGAGATGTGTTGCGCAGATACAGTATTCATATGTTCTACTCCTTTTCAACCAGGTGGATTCGAACACTATTGTATCATATCTCTATTCTAAATGATAATGTTTCTCATGAATGAAATTAATTAGTGGGTGTAGCTCGGAAAGGATGAAGGAAAGTTTTTGGGATCTCTGTTTTGAAGGTCATAACCTCACCTGTAGTTGGGTGTTCAAAAGCTAGCACTTGTGCGTGAAGGCCCATTCTTCCGATCGTTCTCGTCTTACCTCCATACTTCTTATCTCCTGCGACAGGATGACCGAGATCCTGCATGTGGACACGAATTTGATTCTTACGCCCTGTTTCGAGGTTCACTTTTAGTAGGGAGAAGTAGCTGTTAGTCTGAATGGTTGTATAATGTGTAATGGCTAACTGGCCGTCATTAGCATAAGGACTTGAATACATTTTTAATGTGCTACTTTCTTTGAGCCATGATGTGATTGTTCCTTCAGGCTTCTTAATCTTACCTTCAACCAATGCAATGTAAGTACGCTCCTTGACCATATCCTGCCACGAATCTTGAAGTTTCTGCTTCACTTCCTCATTCTTGGCGAACATCATGACACCTGAGGTGTCGCGATCAAGACGATGGACGACAAAAATACGATTGTTTGGATTATTTTCTCGAACATGAGCGGTAATTTGGCGATAAGCCGTCAGCTCAGTTTCTTTCGATGATGCAACAGACAGTAGGCCTGCTTCCTTGTATACGACAATAATGTCCTCATCCTCATGCATAATGCGAAGTCCAATAAGTGGAATCTCTTCTTCGATCTTATCTTTAGAGACCATTACAGTATGACCCGATTGAAGGGGGAAATTATAAGCCGTCTCCGCACGTCCATTCACGAAGATTTGTCCCCGTGCGAGCATGGATTTAACAGAGTTACGTCCGATATTCGTTAACGTATTTAGCAAGAATGCCAATAGTTCAGAGTTTTCATTCACTGTATAATGCTTGTTAGGAGCTTGTTTGTTGTGATGTGATGCTTTGGGTTTAGTTTTATTATAAGATTGTTGTTGGCCTTGGCCAGAACGTTGTTTATTCTTCATATCGTGAATTCTCCATCCTCATGTGGTTTACTGTCCAATAATACCATGAGTAATGGTGTAATGCCATGCAAGAGAACGTCATAATCCTCAACTAAGGTTGCTCAATCCATCAAACCCCAGTAAACTTGTATAACTAGGAAAATAGCTTGTTCGGTATTGCAAGACCAAGCAAAATAGTAAGGAGTTAATCATGATGATAATGGAAGCAATGACATTGGATCGAGCGCAGGATTATCTGCAGAAATATTATGGCTATCCGGATTTTCGTGAAGGTCAAAGAAATATTGTATCAAGCCTATTAGATAGCCGAGATACACTGGGCGTTATGCCAACGGGTGGAGGGAAGTCCATCTGTTACCAAATCCCAGCATTGATGCTTCCCGGACTGACGATAGTCGTATCACCGCTAATCTCTTTGATGAAGGATCAAGTGGATGCACTGACAACAGCGGGCATCTCTGCGGCATTTATTAATAGTACGCTTAGTGGAAAAGAAGTGAATGAAGTAATTCGAGCTGCTGCGCAGGGAGAGCTTAAGCTATTGTATGTGGCTCCCGAGCGATTAGAGCTGGATTGGTTCCGTGAAGAAATGTCTTATCTCCCCATTTCTTGTGTAGCAGTAGATGAAGCACACTGTGTTTCTCAATGGGGGCATGATTTCCGCACAAGTTACCTGGCTGTTGCCCCATTTGTAGAGGGTTTGTCACAACGGCCAATCGTAGCTGCATTCACTGCAACAGCTACTCCCGGAGTCATGGATGATATTGTGAAATTGCTGCGTCTCGAGGAACCACAAGTATTTGTTACGGGTCTGGGACGGGATAATTTGGCTATGTCCGTACTACGAGGTGAGAACAAACGTGAGTTTGTTATGACTTATACGCTTGAGCATGCCCATGAAACAGGCATAATCTATGCAGCGACACGCAAGGATGTAGATCAACTAACGGAGCGGCTTCAGAGCGCTGGCATTGCTGTAGGCCGCTATCATGCGGGGATGAGTGATGCAGATCGAGCAGCTAGTCAGGAAGGATTTCTATACGATGATCTTCGAGTGATCGTTGCGACCAATGCATTTGGAATGGGTATTGATAAATCTAACGTTCGTTACGTCATCCATTACAACATGCCGAAGAATATGGAAGCCTATGTACAGGAAGCCGGTCGTGCGGGGCGTGATGGTGAACCGAGCCAATGTATCCTTTTGTTCAGTGGGCAGGATATCATGACCCAGAAATTTCTGATTGAGCAGAACCAGATGGATGATGAGCGCAAACATAATGATTATCGCAAATTGCAGCAGATGCTAGATTACTGTTATACTAACCGCTGTTTGCGTAATGCGATGTTAGATTATTTCGGTGAGATACATGAGGACAAGCCCTGCGGTACATGTAGTTCTTGTACGGATGAGAGGGAGCTAGTCGATATGACGGTGGATGCGCAGAAGATATTCTCCTGCATCCACCGTATGCGTGAGCGATTTGGTGTATCCATGGTAGCCTCTGTGCTCAAAGGGTCTCGGAATAAAAAAGTATTGCAGTACGGTTTCGAAAGCTTACCAACCTATGGGATGATGTCCAATCGAACGGAGAAGGATATTTCGGAAGTGATTAATGTGATGGCTTCGGACGGATATCTCTCCCTCTCTGAAGGACAGTATCCCGTATTGAAGCTACAACCTCTAGCTGCAGAAGTACTCAAAGGGCAACGACAGGTCATGCAGCGAGTAGCCCGTCCAACGCGGACGAGCGGAACAGCAGCAGGAGGATATGTCAGGAATAGAGGTCGTGATGACTCGCCATCGGCCGTTAATGAGACGGTGTTTGAACAATTACGTCTCGTTCGTCGTGAACTTGCAGGTAAGGAACGTGTTCCATCCTACATCATATTTAATGATGCAACACTGCGTGAGATGAGTGTGGTATGTCCACAGACAGAGTCAGAGATACTGAAGATTAAAGGTGTTGGAGAAGTGAAATTCCGTAAATATGGTAAGCCGTTCCTAGATTTCTTTCAAAACTTGAATCAGGACGGACTCATAGATGATTACGAATAAATGAGGGGTGTGTGAATAATGAAAGTCGTCTTATCTACGTTAAATGCTAAATATATTCATACGTCACTGGCGATCAGGTTGTTAAAAGCATATAGCCAGAAAGAGTTTGATATCGAACTTGCTGAATATACGATTAAAGATCCCGTAATAAATATCGTATCTGATCTATATCAAAGGAAGCCTGACGTTATCGGGTTCTCTTGCTACATTTGGAATATTGAAGAGACCATTAAGGTTGTTGATATTGTTAAACAAGTCATGCCAGAGGTAACGATTGTGTTAGGTGGACCAGAAGTCTCTTATGATACCCAGCACTGGATGGAGCGTATTCAGAATGTCGATCACATCGTTATGGGCGATGGCGAAGAGACATTGCATCACTTGTTACAGACGATTCAAGGTGATCGGAAGTTTCATTTCGTATATGGTGCAACCTATCGTAAGGGAAATGAGATTATTATTAATCCTGGACGTCCGAAGAGTGATTTGAATACACTCCCAACACCATATCGTTTCGCTGAGGATATTCCGGATTTAGGCAAGCGTATCGTCTATTTTGAGACGAGTAGAGGGTGTCCATTTAGTTGCCAATTCTGTCTATCCAGCATAGAGGTTGGTGTGCGTTATTTCGATATTGAACGGGTGAAGTCAGATATTCTTTACCTAATCGACAATGGTGCGAAGATTATTAAATTTCTGGATCGCACGTTTAACATTAATCGTAACTATGCGATGGAAATGTTCGAATTTATTATGAATAACCACCGGGGTTGTGTATTTCAATTCGAGATTACCGCTGATATTATGCGACCAGAGGTATTAGATTATTTAGCTGAAAATGCACCACCAGGAATATTCCGTTTCGAGATTGGCGTGCAATCAACGAACGATATTACGAATGAACTTGTGAAGCGTCGTCAGAATTTCACGAAGCTATCGCGTACGGTGAACACTATCAAAGCTAGCGGCAATATTGACCAGCATCTCGATCTTATTGCTGGATTACCAGATGAGGATTACGATACATTCCGTACAACGTTCAATGATGTATTTGCTATGGAGCCGGAAGAACTACAACTCGGATTCCTCAAAATGCTAAGAGGGACAGGACTCCGGATTGATGCGGATAAATATGAGTATAAGTATATGGAATACGCACCTTATGAAATATTAAGTAGCAATAAGCTTTCTTTTGCTGATATTATCCATTTGAAACGACTTGAAGATGTGCTAGAGAAATACTGGAATGCGCATCGTATGGATCACACATTGAAGTATCTTATGAAGAATGAATTCGACTCTCCATTTGACTTCTTCCAGGACTTTGGTGATTACTGGGAAGGACAAGGTTGGCAGAAGATAGGACATCAACTGGAAGATCTGTTCCTCCGTCTTCATAAGTTTCTCGAACACCGGGGCGTCCGACGGATGGACATTATATTAGGCCTAATGAAGCTAGATTATTTCCTGAATCACAAATACAAGCCA
Source organism: Paenibacillus sp. Y859 (assembly GCF_056786405.1). Lineage (NCBI taxonomy): Bacteria > Bacillati > Bacillota > Bacilli > Caryophanales > Paenibacillaceae > Paenibacillus > Paenibacillus sp. Y859. The sequence continues at coordinate 181,713 of NZ_JBXCIZ010000003.1, forward strand.
CGTACCATTTGGTGGGATTCTCGATTGACCAAAGATAAATGGTCGGTGTTCATGAAGGAACTCGTAGAGTATCCAGAGCAAGTATCCCCTGAATTTGAAGCACTTCAGTTAGATGAGCGAGGACTACTGAAACATGCTGTGATGGATGTCCTCCCATTCGATCTGGATGAGTTATTGCAGCAAGAGGATGGCGTGGTGTCGGATAGAAGAGATCAGCAGACATTGTTGATTGTTCTTTATCAGCAAGATGAGAGCCAGCGCCCTAGATGGTTTACGAGGAAGCTAGAACCAGCGGCGTTATCGTAAGAATATGCTATGAATGAGACAACGGCTGTATGTTCCCTAAGGGACATGCAGCCGTTGTTTTATTTTTAAAATATAAGAAAGCATATCGATGTGGGGACTTTCGGATGTAGCCCCTAGCTGAAAGCGATACGAAGTATCGCTAGCATCGGAAGCATAAGCTTCCTTCCCACCCACAATAGTAACTTTTCATCAAGTATGTCGTTCCAACCAATCCAGCAGATCAGCAATAACTTCATCACGATTGATTTCATTTAGCATTTCATGTCTTCCGCCAGGGTATAGTCGACATTCGACATCCTTCATCCCTAACTTCAGGTATATTTCATGAAGCTTAGTGACACCCCTTCCATACAAGCCAACGGGGTCACGATCACCTGCAAATAAATAGATAGGTTTATCTCTAGGAATATTCCGATAACTAGCTGGCTTCTGTATGTTCTGTAACAATTGGAAGAAGTCACGGAAGAATCCAGCGGTACATACCTGACCACAATATGGATTATTAATATACTTGTCCACTTCATCCTCATCTCGAGATAACCAATCAAATGCGGTGCGTACAGGTGTTATCCCTTGATCATACCGTCCGAATATGATTGCATTGAGCATCAGACTACGATGGGATGCACCTTGGAGTTTAACCTGAAACTGAGCCAAAATTTTAGCTATGCCAAGGTTCGGGCTCGGGCCATTCGTACCCGATAATATAAAACCTGAATATGCTTCGCCATGATTCTCGATGATTTGCTGTGTTAGAAATGACCCCATACTATGTCCCAATAAATAATGAGGGATATCTGCATACTTATCTTTAAGGAAAGAGCTTACCTCAAGAATATCTTTCTCCATTCCATGGAAGCCATCCACGCCAGTATGTCCTATCTCATCCATACTCTTGGCAGTCTTGCCATGACCTCGTTGGTCATGAGCATAGACGGCATAGCCTGATTCACAAAGGGATGAAGCGACTCTAGCATAGCGGTCTGCCGTTTCTGCCATACCATGGACAATCTGAATAAGACCTTTTAATGGAACGGATACCTCAGGAAGCCACTCGTAGATGTGTAGGGTCATTCCTTGCTGATTAATTAGCGTAAATGAACGTTCGTTCAACAGATACCACCCCCACAATATCAATCAATAACCGATTGTACCTCTAAAGATTTAAGGAAGATAAGAGCGTAGAACTGTTGCATTTCCCTCTAGTTCATAATGAAGTAAGTTCGCAGGTAATAAGAAACATTGTCCCGCTTTATAGTCTAAAGATCCATCGTTCCATTTCAATGTCCCTTGCCCTTCACAAATGACAAGAATTGCAAAGCTAGCAGATGTGGTTGTGAGGGGCCAACTTCCAGATACAATACCTTTTTCAACAATAAAATAGGGGGAATTGGCCAGCTCCATCCATTCGCCAGGTACGGCAGAATCGGTCTTCATGGTTGTGGCACCTGAGCCCTCGTAAGCTATAACATTCAAGGAATCTTCAATATGTAAATCGCGTGGTTTGCCATCGAGACCTGGACGATTATAGTCATATAGACGGTATGTTGTGTCCGAATTCTGCTGAATTTCAGCGACGACTACGCCTGCACAGAGCGCATGAACTGTGCCTGCAGGGATGTAGAATGTATCTCCTGCCGCGACAGATACCTCTCTGAGGCTATCTGTAATGTTTCCATTAGTGATGGCTTGTTGCAAGCTTTCTCGTGTAACGCCATCGTTTAATCCATATATAATTTTGGAACCTGGTTTGGCATCAAGCACATACCACATTTCAGTTTTACCTAATTCACCCTTTGGTAGTCCTTCATATTCATCTGTTGGGTGAACTTGTACAGATAAGTCGTCATTACAGTCGAGTAGTTTAATAAGTAGAGGAAAACGTCCGTTGACCTCGGAGAAGCCTTTGCTTCCGAACCATTCCTTGCCCAATTGTTCGCGTACTTGATCTAATCCTAATCCGGAAAGTTCGCCATTCATGACCTGGCTTGTGCCATTTGGATGATCTGCGATCATCCATCCTTCTCCGATATGACCGTCTGGAAGCTCAAGACCGAATTGTTCGAGTGCTCGACCACCCCATACACGCTCTTTAAATTCAGGTTGGAATTGTAATGGATAAGGTTTAATCATAATAAATCATCCTCTCGATTTGAGTTTGTTATGTGATTTCTTTTCTACAGCTATGATAAAAGGTGCATCTAAACGCTGTAGTTGTTGGTAGATGATAGATTGTGCGATAGATTGAGGGATATTGGAAGCCCATTGTCGTACAGCCTCAGATTCTAAATCGCCTCCGGGATGTCCCGGATATAAAACGACTGTTATAATACCTCCAGGACGCAGCAGCTCAAGACTTGCCTGAAGTGCTGTGATGGTGCTGTCTGTCATCGTTATAATCTCTTTATTAGAAGCACTTGAAGGCAAATAACCAAGGTTAAACATGATGGCAGCAATCTTTCCATGATGGATTTGTGGGATCACATCATTCATGCAAGCATGGCTCTTAAGAAATAAAGTGACGGGTGCTATGACAGAGACTGAACTTTGAGTTAGTCTCTGCTCGGTGAGGGTAACGGCCTCTGCCTGAATATCGAATCCAAAGACATGTCCTTTAAGGCCTGCTGCTTGCGCCAGAAATAGAGTGTCTGAACCAGTTCCTATAGTAGCATCAACAGCAATATCCCCTGGTCGTAGCCGTTCGGAGACTAATCTATGAGCGAAGCTGAGGACGGAGAGAAAGCCCATATCAAACGTTCCTCCAATACTTTCCTTGCCAAGTATCTCGCTCTTTAAGCTCAGCATCGAAGGCATTCAGAACTTCCCACTTCTTCAGGCTCCACAGCGGGCCGACTAGTAGATCTCTTGGTGCATCTCCAGTAAGCCGATGAACGACCATTTCGGGAGGCAATATTTCTAATGTATCAATGATAAGCTTGACGTATTCATCTTTCTCTAAGAAGCGTAACAGACCAGCTTCATATTGCTTGACCATAGGTGTTTTGCGCATAAGATGCAATAAGTGAATTTTAATACCCTGAACGTCCATTTGAGCAACAGCTCGCCCTGTTTCAAGCATCATTTCATGGTTTTCTTGCGGAAGCCCGTAAATGATATGAGTACAAACACGAATATTGTGCTTACGCAGTTTCTCAACTGCGTCTAAGTAGACTTGTGTGTCATGTGCGCGATTAATCAGTTCAGAAGTAGAATCATGGATCGTCTGAAGCCCCATCTCGACCCATAGATAAGTTCGTTCATTTAGCTCAGCTAAGTACTCAACGACGTCATCTGGCAGACAGTCTGGACGAGTAGCGATGGATAATCCTACAACCCCTGGTTGTTTTAAAATAACTTCAAAATACTCCCTTAACTCTTCTACAGGTGCATAAGTGTTCGTATAAGCTTGGAAATAGCCAATATATTGTGCGTTAGGCCATTTGAGATGTTGCTTATCACGTATCGTATTGAATTGAGTGACTAAATCATCTCGTCTACTACCTGCAAAGTCTCCGGACCCCCTAGCGCTACAGAAGGTACAGCCTCCTTTAGCGATGGAGCCATCACGGTTCGGGCATGTAAAACCAGCATCAAGCATGACTTTGAATACTTTATCATTAAACTGTTGGTGCATTTCGTAGTTCCATGTATGAAATCTCTTATCCCCCCATAGTAATGGGTTAGCCACTGTTGAATGATTCATGAGTTGCTCCTTTATGAACTTACATTATTAAGACATGCCGCAACTATTATATCAAAAAAAAGAATAAAAGTAATGTGAGCAATGCTAAGGAAGTTAACATAATAAGTTAATTATGAAGTTGTTGGACCCCAATTCCATATATAAATAATAGATAATTATGTATTTTATTGTAACTCAAGAGAAATAGGGTTCCTTTTTCGACAACCTCTTTACATTTGGCTAGAAGTTCGGCACAATATTGCAATAGCGAAGATATTGAAAGCGGAGGGAAAACATGCGTTTACGTGGTAGAAAAGGTATAAGGGAAAATCTAGAAGAGCAGAAGGAACTTGTTATTCTGGATCCGAAAGAATATAAAGGGAAATGGGCATCTTTATTTGGAAATGATCATCCAATCCATGTTGAATTTGGGATGGGAAAAGGTCAATTTATTAGTCAGATGAGCATAAAAAATCCGGAAATTAATTTTATAGGTATTGATGTGTACGATGAATTGATTCGACGCGCGAGTGAGAAAGCAATCGATGCTTGGTCTGAGCAGCAAATTAAACTTCCTCCTAATCTTCGATTGGCGTTTGCTAATGCAGAGTATGCTGATGAAGTATTTGAAGTAGATGAGTTGGAGCGCGTATATCTCAATTTCAGTGATCCGTGGCCAAAGGCTAAGCACGGAAGACGTCGTCTGACACATCCACGTTTCTTAGAAAAGTATGCCTCGATTCTGAATTCAAATGGGGAAATCCACCTCAAAACGGATTCACTAACATTGTTTGAATTTTCTTTAAACTCATTTGCAGATGTTGGATTGCAAATGAACAACATATCCCTTGATCTACACCGTGAAGGTATTCCGGAATGGAACGTCATGACGGAGTATGAATCGAAATTTGTAGGTCAAGGGATGAATATTTATCGCTGTGAGGTTATGGTTGGGGAGCAATCGCTACAGCGATATCAGGCGGAGCGATTGAAGAAATACCGTCTCCAAGAGAACAAGCCCGATATTGAAGCTTAATATCATACAAAATAAGTGATTGATAACCACTGGTAGCGGTATCCTACACCAACAAACAAACGGGTTGTCCCTAGCCATGATTAATGACTAATGGGACAACCCGTTTGTTCAAGCATTTCGATGATACTTTTAGCACTTTGCATCGGATGATACTTATCGATGGTCTTGAGATTCTCCTGTCTATCGGTACTGACTTTTGGATACTCATATATCAGTTTATGTACCCATTTCTCCATAACACCGACGGAGGTAATGGTTTCTCCTAATCCCAGCGAAGTGAAGTATTGAGAATTCTCTTCCTCCTGACCGGGGATAGGGAGATGGAAGAGCATCGGGATACCCTTTGATAATCCCTCTGAGCATGTCATTCCACCAGGCTTAGTCACAAGCACATCTGAAATCTCCATTAGTTGGTCGATCTCTCGGATGAAACCGAATATATGAATGTTAGGATGCTTATACTGAGGATTAGACATCATTTTATGAAGAGCCTTATCGTTACTTCCAAGACAGAATATGATTTGAATACGATCGCTCCACTGTACGAGATAGTCATTGATAACATCATCACTAATGATTCCCCATCCACCTGCCATAACTAATACCGTAGGCATATCATTTAATTGGAATTTCTGCCGTATGCTTTCCTTACTTGGATGTTCCCAAAAGTTAGGATGTATCGGAATTCCAGTTACTTGTATTTTGGATGACGGGACATTTCTGCTCATTAGTTTATACTTCACCTCAGGAGTGGAAACAAGAAATTGATCCACTTCAGGGCTAATCCAAGTGCCATGTGCATCATAATCTGTAATCACGGTGCATAACGGAACGGTAACGCCTAAACGCTTCAGACGAGAAATGACAGCGCTTGGGATGGGGTGAGTACAGACGATGATATCAGGTCGAAGTTGCTTCACAACAACTCTAGTATGAGTATAAAAAATACGATGAAGTGCTAATGTTGTCAAGCGATTAAGTGATTTCTTATATTGGTATTTATACATCATCCCGATCAACCGAGGTTGGGAAGTAATCGTTTTTTTATATGCTGTTATAATTAAGGGAGCAACTCTGGGATTCAAGAAACTTCCAAGTTCGATTACTTTTGTGTTCACATCAGGAGATAGTTTGCGCAGACTGCTCGAGAGTGCGTAGGCCGCTTGAGTATGCCCAGCACCAAAACCTTCTGATAACAACAATACTCTTTTTTTATTCAATTTAAACTCACCTATTCCTGCAAGGTTTTCCATATCATCACCATAGCGACTTTAAGACCATATTGCAACAGTAATTGCCGCTATGGAAGTACCAATAACTGCTCCTGCAAGGACATCTGAAGGGTAATGAAGCCCAAGATAAATTCTTGAGAAACCGACTACTGCACTGAGACTAAGAAATAATGGCATCATTTCTGGAAAAGCTATGATGAAAGGAACTGCTGTAGAGAATGCTGCAGTCGTATGACCCGATGGGAATGAATGATCACTCAAAGGATTACGGAATGTGCGCGTCTCTGGAATAGCGAGATAAGGTCGGATTCGTGGATATAGTTTCTTGGCAATAGCAACGGGAATATGACTAATGGCAAGTGCAACAGCCGCCTGTGAACCAGCGACACTCCATGGCAGTGGTGCGAATACCCAAGCTAATAAGCTAATACCAATAGTAAATGTAGCTCCACCTAAATTCGTAAGATAAAATAGCCAAAAGTTTAGGATGCGATTATGAAGTCGACCGTTAATCCATTGAAATATCTGTTGATCCAATTTTAGAAGTTTATAGGTGAGTTCTCTCATGTAATTTCTCCCCTATGGCTCGAGGCCATGGCGTTTATTTGAAAGCGGTCATCCTTATGAATTAATGCGGACAACATTCATTGTATCATATTTTTAATTTCTGTTATATTTTGTGATAAGTTTTTTAACTAGCTATGATAAAGTCCAGTGAATTTTGACTTCCGCCCTCATAAAAAAGTACACTTATAATTATATTCACATACTAGGTTCAAATATGTTTCAATTTTGTCGTTACTGGTTACCTCTGTATAGATAGGATAAGCTACTTAATAATTAAACATTTAAAGAATAATAAATTTAGGATGTGAAACAAAATTTAAGAAGCAAATGGACGAAAATAAGAAGTAAATCTTCATGAAGATGAGATAGTGACCTTATTATAACGGTAAATAGCGATTTTTATATTAATAATGGGCAAGAATGAGCTAAACACTTTTTGACAAAAGAAACAAAAACGTACAATATTAATACAGTTTCAAATAGAGATAAAGAAAAGAGTAAATAGCATCATTAGAGAAAAAGGTGCTAAGGGTTAAAAAAGGGGGCTTTAAAGAATGTTGTTAGATACTATTTTTGTTGCGATTCAGATCATTTTGGCTTTTGTAGGTCTGTACCAATTTACTTTTTCTTTATTAGGTCTGCACAGAAAAAAGAAAAAGGAATCTTTCCAAGCAACCAAATCATTTGCTGTCTTAGTTGCAGCACATAACGAAGAACAAGTTGTTGGGGCACTAATGGAGAATCTGAAAAATTTAGATTATCCAAAAGAATTGTATGATGTTTTTGTCATTTGCGACAATTGCACGGACAGAACAGCAGCTATCGTGCGAGAGCATGGTATGCAGGCTTGTGTGCGTACGAACAAGAATCTTCGAGGTAAAGGGTATGCCATTGAATGGATGTTGAAGGAGCTTTGGAAGTTGCCGCGTCAATATGACGCAGTTGTTATGTTTGATGCTGATAATTTGGCAGCTCCTAACTTTTTGAGTGAAATGAATGATGATTTGAACTCAGGTGCACGTGTTGTTCAGGGGTATATTGATACTAAGAATCCTGAAGATTCATGGATTACTGCAGCGTACGGAATTTCATATTGGTACATCAATCGCTTGTGGCAACTATCTCGGCACAATATGAATATGGCTAACTTTCTAGGCGGCACGGGGATGTGCTTTGAAACAAAATTGTTAAAGGAAATGGGCTGGGGAGCGACAAGTTTGGTTGAAGATCTAGAATTTACAATGCGTAGCGTCCAAAACGGTGTTTACCCTAAATTCAATTATGATGCCAAAGTATTTGATGAGAAACCGATCACGTTCAAAGCTTCATCAAGACAACGTCTTCGTTGGATGCAAGGTCACTTTACAGTGGCACGTAAATATTTCTTCCCACTGTTATGGCAAAGTATTAAGGAAAGAAGCCTTGTTAAATTTGACTTAGCATTGTATGGAGTCAATGTGTACATCGTACTTCTTACGTTTCTGATGACAGCGACGATGTGGGTGGATATGGCCTTTCTTAATGGTCCTAACATTGCCAATATCTATGGCTATTTACCAATATGGTTAAGTGTTGTAGCTATTTCTGCTAATATTCTAACATTCTTTGCTGCATTGGTATTAGAGAAAGTAACTTTTAAAAAGGTTTATCAATATCTAATCTTCTTTCCGATTTACTTGATCTCTTGGTACCCTATTACGGTCTATGCTTTCTTTACACAGAACAACAAGCACTGGAGCCATACGGAACATACTCGAGTTATGAGAATGGAAGAGGTAGTACAAAGTAAGCAAGTATAACAATAATACTTGACATCACTGTGAGTGAGATGATATATTATTCAAGCGTGTTAAACGAATATTTGGATTTAAGCAGAGGCACCAGCTTCTCACCTGACCAACGTATGTTGGCTGGTATTTGATCCGATGATTTATGAATGGGATATTTCATGAATAATTGATCATAGGGATGCTGGGAGGAAAAACCAGCATCCCTTTATTTGTTTTTTTGAATGGAATTTTGGAGATAGGAATTGAATTAAATTTGGAGGTGGACGGTTATCAGTAAGGAACATATGATCAATGACGAAATTCGGGCCAAAGAGGTCCGCTTGGTGGGAGCAGAGGGAGAACAAATCGGAATTACGCCGATTCGTGAAGCACTGCAGATGGCAACGGATCTTAATCTCGATTTGGTAAATGTAGCGCCTCAGGCGAAACCGCCGGTGTGCCGCATCATGGATTACGGTAAGTTCCGCTATGAACAGCAGAAGAAAGATAAAGAAGCTCGTAAGAACCAAAAGATCGTGGATACGAAAGAAGTTTGGTTCCGCGCTAACATTGACGAGCATGATTACCAAACGAAGCTTCGTAATGTCGTTAAATTCTTAAAAGAAGGCGACAAGGTTAAATGTTCTGTGCGTTTCCGTGGACGTGAAATTGCACATGCAAGCATTGGCCAGAAGATTCTTGAACGTGTAAAAGAAGAGGTAGTTGAGCTTTCAACTATTGAGCGTCACCCTAGACTTGAGGGACGCAGTATGATTATGATATTGGCTCCTAAAACTCAATAATCCTAAGGAGGAACTATAATGCCTAAAATGAAAACTCATAGCAGTCTAAAAGGCCGCTTCAAGATTACCGGAACAGGTAAAGTAATGCGCTATAAAGCGTTCAAAAACCATCTTTTATCACATAAATCCAAACGTCAAAAACGTGTGCTTGGCACAAACCCAGTAATGGCAGCAGGGGACGTTAGACGTTTGAAGCAAGGTCTATCCAATTTGAAGTAATTAACAACATTTATTCGGGAGGTTTACTAATATGGCAAGAGTAAAAGGCGGATTTGTCGTTCGTCGTAGACATAAAAAGGTATTGAAACTCGCTAAAGGTTATTTCGGATCGAAACACCGTATCTTTAAAACAGCAAATGAGCAAGTAATGAAATCATTGGTTTATGCATACCGTGATCGTCGTCAAACAAAGCGTAATTTCCGTAGACTATGGATTGTACGTATCAATGCGGCTGCACGTTTGAACGGATTGTCTTACAGCAAGTTAATGCATGGTTTGAGAATAGCTGGTGTTGATATTAACCGTAAGATGCTTGCTGATCTAGCGGTTCATGATATCACTGCATTTAACTCTATTGCAGCGGTTGCTAAAGAAAAGATTAACGCGTAGTTTATTGCAACAATAAACATAGAACCCAATGCCTACATGGCATTGGGTTCTATGTTTAAGCACCTGCAACGCAGAAGAGATGAAGAACCTATAAGGGACAACTAGAGCTATTTGGATTGAACTAGAGAAATACTTGTTCATTCTGTGTAGTTAGCGTGATCCTTTTTTTGCGTTCACACAAAAAGGAAATACATAATTAGGGCTAATGAACAAGCGTTAGAGTATTTATAAGAATACACTGAATTGGAAGCGATAGGAGGAGGGAATACATGAAACATTCTGTAACGAAGGCTCAGGCGCAAAGATGGGTAGGGAAAAATATTGTAGCTACCAAAAAGGACGGAACTCTCGTTACTGGTAAATTGCTGAGGATTTCGGGGAATCGTCTCATATTGCAGCGTAATGCTAGAAAAAAAGTGCAGACTAAAGCTATCATTCCCTTGGTGCTATTTGATTTATTGGCCATTGGAATATCACCATACGTGACCGGGTTTGGAAATGGTGTGAGCGGTGTGAACGGTGTAAACGGTGTAGGAAATGGCCCTTATGGCAACTATAGTCCTTATGGAAATTACGTTAACTATGGTAATTATGGAAATAACTATTAAGGTGGCGGAGTTTATCCACCTGGGTATTTCTTTTGATCCTGCCTAATGGAGTAGTAACTTTTCCATTTCATAATATTTCGTTGATGAGTGTACTTTGGTAATGGAGTATCCTAATTTTTTATAAAAAGCAAGTCCGTTTTTATTAACAATGTCTACCATGACTTTAGACCGTCTGCATCCACGTGATTGCGCAAAGCGTTCTGCGTGAGCCATTAGTAGGTTCCCCCAGCGCTTACGCTGCGCAGCGGGTGCAACGGCCAACATATCGATATAAAGAAGGTCGCCGTGTAACATGAAATGAACAAATCCTACGGGGTCATCTTCGTAGTAAACAGAAGCTACAAGAGTTACTCCTTGGGTTAATCGTTGTGGAATATGATTCTTGATCTCAATAATTTGTGTAGTACTCATACTAGATAATGGGACAAGTTCAGATTCAATTAAATGTATAATAATAGCATCATCTTGCTTGGGTCTTCTGTATCGGATCATCCAACATGTTCTCCCTTCGCTATGCAGTTTATGATGAGTTAATCCAATTCATCATATGTGCTATATCAGGGATTGTGTGCTACAATTGGAGGGTAGAAATGGGATAAGATGACGGAATTAAATGAATTAATAAATTAAGGGTATTGACTATACGGGTAGATGAATCATATAATACTTGTAACATTTTAACGAGTATATTTAATCAGCAATGAAGAGGACGAAGTTTTAAGGGCTCTTTTGTTCAGAGAGTGAGAGGAATTGCTGCAACCTCCACCAAAACCCCTTTTATACGAGCTCACCTCGGAGCTGTTCTCCTGAAAGGCAGGAATGCTTATTAGGGAGAATCGACTGGTCCACGTTATAGGGCTACAGGTATATTTAAGTATACTTGACAAGGCTTTGTGTTGCGAAATACAGGGCAAACATGGGTGGTACCACGGAAAATCTAACTTTTCGTCCCTCACACAGAGATAAGTCTGTAGTGGAGGATGGAAGGTTTTTTTGTTTCAAAATAATAACAATCTTGATTAGGAGGATGACTGATGAGCGAGAAAAACCCTGAACTGACGTCGATCGAGCAATTACGAGAGAAATGGATGAAACCGGAAGTCATTAGCGGCTCGGAAATATTGCTACGTAGCCTTCTTCTGGAGGATGTTGAATGTGTATTTGGTTATCCAGGAGGGGCAGTGCTTTACATTTACGATGCCATGTATAATTACAAAGAGTTCAAGCACTTATTGACTCGTCATGAACAAGGAGCGATTCATGCAGCAGATGGGTATGCACGTGCTAGCGGTAAGGTAGGTGTGTGTATTGCAACATCTGGACCAGGAGCAACTAACCTGGTGACAGGAATTGCTACAGCTTATATGGATTCTGTGCCTATGGTAGTTATTACGGGGAACGTTGCTACAACTTTAATCGGAACGGATGCTTTTCAAGAAGCTGACATTACAGGTATCACGCTACCGATTACCAAACATAGTTATCTAGTAAGAGATGTAGAAGACTTGCCTAGAGTGATTCATGAAGCATTTCATATAGCGAATACAGGACGTAAAGGTCCAGTGTTGATTGATATTCCTAAGGATGTATCAGCGGCTATGACGATGTTCAAGCCAAGTGAAACTACCAATGTACGTGGATATAGCCCACGCACTGTACCTAATAAGTTACAATTAGAGAAGCTAGCGGAAGCGATTAGTGAAGCAGAACGTCCTTATATATTAGCAGGTGGAGGCGTAATCTACTCAGGGGCTCACGATGAACTGTATGAATTTGCAACCCGCACTGGTATTCCAATTACGACGACACTTCTTGGACTTGGTGGATTTCCAAGCGGCCATGAATTATGGACGGGGATGCCAGGAATGCACGGTACCTACGCATCGAATAATGCGATTCAACAATGTGATCTTCTGATTAATATTGGAGCTCGGTTTGATGACCGGGTAACAGGCAAGTTGAATGGTTTTGCACCACATGCCAAAATTGTTCACATTGACATTGATCCTGCGGAGATTGGTAAGAATGTGGCGGTAGATATTCCTATTGTCGGCGATGTGAAGACTGTTCTTGAGCTGATCAATCCAATGGTGAGTCGTGCTAATAAAGCGGACGCTTGGAGAACTCTAATTCAACAATGGAAATTAGAATATCCTTTTAGATATACGGATTCAGAAGATGTATTGAAGCCACAATGGGTTATCGAAATGTTGAACGAAACAACCAAAGGTGAAGCAATAGTTACAACAGATGTAGGACAGCACCAAATGTGGGCAGCGCAGTACTACAAATTTAATAAGCCAAGATCATGGATTACTTCAGGTGGACTTGGTACGATGGGTTACGGTCTTCCTTCAGCGATCGGCGCACAGATGGCCCAACCAGAACGTCTCGTTATCTCCATAAACGGAGATGGAGGTATTCAAATGTGTTCGCAGGAACTAGCGATTTGTGCTATAAATAATATTCCTGTTAAAATTGTAATCATTAACAATCAGGTACTCGGTATGGTACGACAATGGCAAGAGCTAATATACGATAACCGGTATAGTCACATTGACCTTGCTGGAAGCCCTGATTTTGTGAAATTAGCCGAAGCTTATGGTGTGAAGGGTCTTCGGGCAACGACTAAAGAGGAAGCACGGATTGCATGGCAAGAAGCACTTGATACTCCAGGTCCAGTTCTATTGGATTTCGTAGTTAACAAGCATGAGAATGTATATCCGATGGTTACTCAAGGATCGACCATTGATCAAATGTTGATGGGGGATGAGTGAATATGAGTATGAGACATACGATTTCAATACTTGTAAATGATCAACCAGGCGTATTGCAAAGAGTCTCTGGACTTTTTGGAAGACGGGGGTTCAATATTGAAAGTATCACCGTTGGACAATCGGAAGAAGTTGGATTATCACGTATGGTTGTTGTAACACTTGGCGATGACAAGACACTTGAACAGATTGAGAAGCAGTTATATAAGTTAATCGATGTCATCAAAGTTATTAATTTGGGTTCCAAACCAATGGTGGGTCGTGAACTAGCTCTAATTAAAGTGAAAGCTGAAACATCTGAACGCCCGGAAATTCTAGGGGTAGTGGAGACGTTCCGTGCATCCGTAGTAGATATTGGTTCGAATAGTTTGATGGTCCAAGTGGTTGGAGATTCGGGTAAAATAGATGCTATGATTGAATTGTTAACACCCTATGGTATCCGTGAACTATCTCGAACTGGCGTTACAGCAATGACTCGTGGAAACGTGTAGTATGAGTATGAAAAAATAGAGACCCGCTTTTAAAGAGCGGGCGTTTGAGAGGTTCACAGGGGTCACTGGAAGTGAATCTTTGAAACACCCGTTCTTTAAAGTTGAATTCAAAATTGATATATGACAATTTTGAATTCATCATAGAGGGTTCTTTAAAAATTAAAGGAGGACTAATAAACATGGCAGTTACAACTTATTATGAGCAAGATGCAGATCTTAACGTATTGAAAGGAAAGACGGTAGCGGTGATTGGTTATGGTAGCCAAGGACACGCACAAGCACAAAACCTACGCGATAGTGGCGTGAATGTGGTTATCGGACTTCGTGAAGGTAAATCATCCGTGAAAGCTAAAAATGATGGCTTCGAGGTTCTTTCAGTAGCTGAAGCAACTCGTCGTGCAGATGTCGTACAAATTCTTATGCCTGATGAAACACAAGCTTCTGTATACAATAATGAGATTAAACCAAATCTTAAATCAGACGCTACACTAATGTTCTCTCATGGTTTCAATATTCATTTCGGACAAATTGTTGCTCCAGAAGGAAATGACGTGCTTCTAGTAGCACCTAAATCACCTGGTCATATGGTTCGTCGTACTTATGAAGAAGGATTTGGTGTTCCTGGATTGATCGCTATTGAGCAAGATGCAACAGGTAGAGCACAACAAATCGGCTTAGCTTATGCTAAAGGAATTGGTTGTACACGTGCTGGTGTTATCGAGACTTCATTCCGTGAAGAAACAGAAACAGATCTATTCGGTGAACAAGCTGTTCTATGTGGTGGAGTGACAGCATTAATTAAAGCAGGATTTGAAACTTTAACTGAAGCTGGGTATGCACCTGAAATGGCTTATTTCGAATGTCTACACGAAATGAAATTGATCGTAGACATGATTTATGAAGGTGGTATGGCTAGTATGCGTGATTCGATTTCGAACACTGCAGAATATGGTGATTATGTAACTGGATCGCGTGTAATCACAGAAGATACGAAGAAGGCAATGAAGGAAGTATTGAATGATATCCAACAAGGTAAATTCGCACGTGACTTTATTCTTGAGAACCAATCTAATAATGCGTTCATGAATGCAACACGTCGCAATGAAGCTAATCATCCAATTGAAGTAGTTGGATCGCAGTTGCGTGAAATGATGCACTGGAGTAAGAAATAGTACAGCAACTGCATGCCTTGTGCTAGATATATGCTTTAAGGCATTGGAGTAATAAAGTGATAAAGGTATTCCAATGCGGTCGTGCACATATGCGTGATCCGCATTGGAATTTCTTTCATAGTTACGATTTATACTTGTGAAGGAGGTGTCGGTTATGCGGAAAATTTATATTTTTGACACCACGCTAAGAGATGGTGAGCAGTCTCCAGGTGTGAATTTGAATGCGCGTGAGAAGGTGGAAATTGCCCTCCAACTTGAAAGGTTAGGAATCGATCGAATGGAAGCAGGTTTTCCAGCCGCATCCCCTGGTGATCTTGCAGCGGTAAATGCCGTCGCTAAAGCCGTTAAGGATGTGTCGGTCATCGGACTTAGCCGCTCACGGGAAACAGATATTGATGCTGTTCGTGAAGCGTTGATCGGAGCTCAGGATCCTTGTATACACATTTTCCTAGCAACTTCACCGATTCATAGAAAGTACAAACTACGGATGGAAAAGTCACAAGTACTAGAAACTGCACAATCTGCGCTAAGATATGCTAGTAAGTATTTCTCCAAGATTGAATTTTCACTAGAGGATGCGGGTCGCACGGAATATGACTTCATGGCTGAGATGGTTAGTATGGCCATTAAAGAAGGCGCATCTGTCGTTAACATTCCAGATACGGTCGGCTATTTGAATCCATCTGAATATGGAGCGATCTTCAAGTTTCTCAAAGAAAATGTTCCGGATATTGAGAAGATTCAATTGAGTGCGCATTGTCATAACGATCTTGGTATGGCTACGGCCAATACATTGGCGGCCATTCAGAACGGTGCAGACCAGATTGAAGGGACGATTAATGGGATTGGTGAACGTGCAGGGAATACGGCCATTGAGGAAGTGGCTATGGCGTTAGCTACACGTGAATCATTCTTTAATGCTACAACGGGTCTTCAATTGACTGAGATTGCTCGTACAAGTCGTTTAATTAGTAAATTAACAGGCATGGTTGTTCCTGGAAACAAGGCGATTGTAGGAGCGAATGCGTTCGCTCATGAATCAGGAATCCATCAAGACGGTATGCTCAAAGAGAAAACTACTTATGAAATAATGACGCCAGAATCCATTGGTCTGAAGGAGAGTAAGCTCGTTCTTGGTAAGCACTCAGGGCGGCATGCATTCCGGGAGAAGCTAATCGACTTAGGTTATGAGTTGGATGATCAACGCTTGAATGATACTTTTGCTAAATTCAAAGACCTTGCAGATAAGAAGAAGGAAGTATCTGATGATGATCTACTTGCTCTGTTAGAAGAAAGACTTGTGGATACACCAGAAGTATTTAAGCTTGAAACACTTTATGTAACATACGGAAATGAGTCGACTCCAACCGCTAAAGTACGTATCGTGAAGGAACAGGATCAAGTAATTATCGAAGAGGCAGAAGGTAATGGATCTGTAGATGCGATCTATAATGCCATCGATAAAGCAACACAGGAAGATGTAACACTCTCAGATTATTCGATAAAGTCAGTTTCTCATGGGAAGGATGCACTTGGAGAAGTGCATGTGCTACTAACCCAAAATGATGTTGCTGCACAGGGACGAGGATTGAGCACAGATATTCTAGAGGCCAGTGCGCGTGCTTATGTGGATGCATTGAATCAACTGTTAGATAAACGTAAGACCTTTAGTAATCGTGAAAATGTGAACCTGTAGTCATTGCATTGAACTAAGACACGATAAATGCGGCTCTGTCATGGCTTATCATCGACAGGAGCTGCATCTCCGTGTATCTTATAGGCATAAACTATCAATCTCATAGATTCTATATCTTTGTCAAATCAATATGAAGTATGATACAACAATATATAGGTGAAATACAACAGTGCAGATGATAAAAGAGGAGCGATAATAATGTCTGAAGTAAAGAAAATAGCGGTTATTTCTGGAGACGGAATTGGACCTGAAGTTGTTGCAGAAGCAGAAAAGGTATTGAAACGTACAGAAGAACTGTTTGGATATTCTTTCGAAACGGAGCATGCATTATTCGGTGGAATCGCGATTGATCAATTGGGAACACCGCTTCCACAACATACATTGGATGTTTGTAAGAATGCAGATGCTGTTCTACTGGGAGCAGTTGGCGGACCTCAATGGGATAACAACCCTAAGGAACTTCGACCTGAGACTGGATTGCTCGGTATTCGTAAAGAACTTGGACTTTTCTCTAATCTTCGCCCAGCTGTCGTATTTGATTGTTTGAAAGATGCTTCCACATTGAAACCTGAAGTTCTTGAAGGAACGGACCTAATGGTCGTACGCGAATTAACAGGTGGTATCTATTTTGGTGAGAAATTGAGACGCCAAGGTGAACATGGTGAGGAAGCAGTAGATACATGTGTTTATAATGTAGTAGAAATCGAGCGAATCGTTCGTCAGGCTTTTGAAATTGCTCAGAAGAGACGTAAGAAGCTTGCATCTGTTGATAAAGCGAACGTTCTTGAAACATCCCGCCTATGGCGTGAAGTTGTGAACCGTGTAGCTCCGGAATACCCAGATGTAGAGTTGGAACACATTCTTGTAGATAACTGTGCAATGCAACTACTGCGTCGCCCATCAAGTTTTGACGTTATCGTTACAGAGAATATGTTCGGTGATATTCTGAGTGATGAAGCAGCGATGCTGACGGGATCTATCGGTATGTTATCTTCAGCTTCAATGGGAGAAGGAAGCTACGGTTTGTATGAACCAGTCCATGGTTCTGCACCAGACATTGCTGGACAACAATTGGCTAACCCCATTGCAACGATTCTATCCCTTGCATTGATGTTCCGTCTAACATTCGGATACGAAGATGCTGCCAACTCCATCGAGGCTGCGGTAGCAGAAGTATTGGATGCAGGTCATCGTACTAGTGATATCGCGGTGGATAAGAGTAAGGCGATCAGCACGAGTCAAATGGGTGATTTAATACTAGCTGCAATGAAGAAATAGTCTATTTATAATAAATATAAAATAATAACTCCTATAATATTGACTTTGTTTTCGGTGAATGATAACATTTATAAAGCAGAAATCAACGAAGAAGCTTGCTAGTGATTACGGTATCCTTATCGAAGAAGAAGGTATTGCACTTCGTGGATTGTTCTTTTTTGAATAGCCTTTTTGATAAATTACTTACTGTGAAACTCCCTCTTATCTGGCTATGTAGTGCCAGGTAAGGGGGTTTTTCATAAAAAAGAGGAATTGTTAACCTGTTGAACGAATATTTTAAAGCAAGAAAGAAGAAATCGAGGAGGGTGAGCGATCATGAGTTTTTGCTGTGGAGCGAGTATGGTTGGTACGAAGGGGACCCTAAAGCATTACCGCACTCAAGTCCATAATGTTCCCCTACTTCTGTGTCCAGTTTGCCAGCGGGTGGAGGTTCATTATAAGGTAGAGAATGAATATGAAATCCTTGCAGAATATGCACATGGGGACGGCGCATTCGAGGTTGACTTTCAAGATTATGTAACAGAAGATGAGGATGAAATTTTCGAGAATGTTGTTAACTGTGAAACTGAGGATCCAAATCATATCGTTCAGAATCAGATTGACATGGCTTTGGATTTACTCGTTGTTGCGAAGAAGATGGAAGATGAGAAGTGGGAAAGAGAACTTAAAACAAGACTTGCAGTGATGAGTCAGCGTAGAATTCGTCTTCGACATAAGACTTAACAATAGTATTAAATATATGGAATTATATTAGGGGACTCGCTTATGCGGAGGTCCCTTTTTTTTGTTTTGGTATTATATTTGAAAGGAACCCTTTATCTTATCTTTTTCGACAGAATTTCTGATTGACGTTCTTCTAATAGTCTGTCTATGATTGGTATGTGATGAAATATGGAAATAAATGAAAATATTCTTATTACTTAGTTGATGTTCACTTTCAATGAAGAGGGAGGAATAAAGTTGAGAGAAGTCCAAAGTACATTATTAAGATCTCCTCAGGATTTTCAATCATCACAACTATTAAAGAATAAGTATGAGAATGTATTAGAACATCTTGATAGTGGAATTATTCTTTTTAATAGCTATGGAATACTTACGTTTATTAATGTGCAGATGGCCAAGCTTTTTGAAATATCTCGTTCATCTTTAATAGGTTGTTCTTTAATAGAAATATTAAGACATCCGCAGTTAAGTCGACTAAATAAGAGAAAATTATTGCGGATCTACAGGGAAACGATCTTTCTACGTAAAGGACATCATGAACTTCGTGATGAACGGGGGCGTGATTGGTTGCTCACAGTAACGTACGGAGATCAAATGGATGGTGACTTTTTACTGAGCGCTAAGGATGTCTCGGATTACAAACAAATTGAAGAGTCAGCATATCAGAATGATAAACTAGCTATGTTGGGTAAAATATCGGCTTCCATTGCACATGAAATTAGAAATCCATTGACAGCGATACGTGGATTTATCCAATTATTACGCCCTAACTTACTTCAGCTGGGAAAAGATGAATATGCAAAAATCATTTTAATGGAAATTGATCGGGCGAATGACATCATATGTGAATTTCTAAACTCATCTAAGCCAACAGCTCCTCAAATGTCTGTTATTAATGTCTCATCGTTGTTGAAGCAAGTGGTCTTGCTTACGGAGAGCGAAGCGTTAATGAAAGGTTGCCAAATTATCCTTCATGAAGTAATAGAATCTGCTTATATATCGGTTGATGTGAAGCAAATAAAGCAAGTCATATTAAATATTATTAAAAATGCCATGGATGCGATTGATGGTTTGAGTCATGATCACGTTGGAATGATCCAAATACATGTTGAAGTTCTTAACGAACATGTGCGGATTAACATAGCTGATAATGGGAAGGGAATGGATCAGAACTCATTGGTACGCTTGTTTGAACCATTCTTTACTACAAAGGAAAGTGGAACAGGTCTTGGACTCTCCGTGAGTTATAGAATTATTAAAAATCATAGTGGTATCATTGCTGTGGAAAGCACCTTAGGAGAAGGAACGCAATTTATGATATCGTTACCCTGTGCTAGGTAAAGAAGAATATGAATGCGTTAAGTTATATCTTCCATTAGAATTCCTCTACATACATCATAAGATGAAACCATGGCGGTTGAATGATATAATTATTATGAACAGTGTTTAATTATGATTATATCATTGGCAACAACGTTGTAAGCGATTACTAGAGGAGATGGAGATAATGGAAGTTCAACAGATTCAGGAGTTAGCTAATAAGTTGAAGGAAAATGTTAGTCGAGTTATTGTGGGGAAAGAAGAGGCAGTGGAATTACTGTTAACAGCCATCATAGCTTCGGGACATGTGCTACTTGAAGACGTGCCGGGAACAGGCAAGACGTTATTAGCGAAGACAATGTCGAATTCAATGGCATGTTCTTTTCAAAGGATTCAATTTACGCCAGATCTACTTCCTTCTGATTTAACAGGAATCCACTTCTACAATCAAAAAGAAGGGGATTTCAACTTCCGTCCAGGTCCGCTGTTCGCCAATATGGTGCTCGCTGATGAGATTAATCGTGCTACTCCCCGCACACAAGCAAGTTTACTCGAGTGTATGGAGGAACGGCAAATCAGTGTTGATGGTGAGACGCATATTCTTGGACGACCCTTTATAGTAATAGCCACTCAGAATCCGATAGATAATCAGGGGACATTCCCACTGCCGGAAGCACAGATGGATCGATTCATGCTTAGAATGAAGTTAGGGTATCCTTCTGAGAATGAAGGGGTTGAAATATTGAAGCGAACGACATCTTCAGTGGTTAGCCAAAAATTGAACTCTGTAGTCACTCAGCAAGAAATTGTAGATGCGCAGTCTTCCTATATGGCAGTAAAGGTACATGAGGATCTCCTCCGTTATATTACTCAGATCGCTGAGGCTACTAGAAAACATGCAGATATATCGCTTGGGGTAAGTCCACGTGGGACACAGGCTTTGCTTCGGGCTACCCAGGCATTCGCCGCTGTAAGAGGTAGGGATTATGTTCTTCCAGATGATATCAAATATATGGTGCCTAGTGTGTTGTCCCATAGATTAGTATTTAGAAATCGTCTTGCGCAACAGGAAGGACGAGCAGAAGTGCTCCTGCAGGAAGTACTACAACATATTGCAGTGCCGAGCGAAGACCAATTAGAAAGCAGTGTGAAGTGATCTATGGCTTTTGTATGGTTGTGCTTTGCCGGCATCCTGGTCATTCTAATCCAAGTTGCTATATTGGGTGTTCCGGTGTTACGACATATCTCTTACTCTCGTCATTTGAACAAAGATTATTGCTATGCGGGTGATTCACTAGAGATGGTAGAGATCATTCTCAATGAAAAAAGATTGCCTGTCATTTGGCTTCGTTTGGAGGCTATGCTGCCTGCTTCCTTTTTATTTCAATCCCAAGAGGTCATGCAGATCAGTAAAGGTAGTATATATCAGAATCATCGAAGTGTATTTACGCTCAAGCCCTATAATAAAATTACGAGGCATCATCCATTCATAGCACAGAACCGAGGAGTGTACATATTAGAGACGGTATCCATGTCAGGTGGAGATTTATTCGGTTTATTCTCTAATACGAAGTTAGTGCCTGTGAATGCTTCATTATCGGTCTACCCTACTTTGCTATCGATCGACGATATGCCGTCATCCTATCGAACCTGGCAAGGAGAACTGGAAGTGTCACGTTGGGTAGTGGAGGACCCATTTCTTATATTAGGTACGAGAGAGTATTCGGGAAATGATCCGATGAATCGAATTCATTGGAAAGCAAGTGCTCGGACAGGCCAGCTACAGGTGTATAAACAAGGATATACGGCTGATCCAGAGGTGATCGTATATGTTAACGTCCAGGTTAATGCTGAAATGTGGAATGTGGTCTCTGATCCGGAAATGGTGGAACGAGCATTATCTTATGCAGCAACGGCAGCCTCATATCTTATCCAGCAAGGGATGAAGGTAGGGTTTGGGCATAATGCGATTCATCATACGAAGTCTGTACAAGCTATACGAATTCAACCTGGGTACGGTAAAGCTCATTTGGACGACATATTGAAGGCAATGGCAGAAGTACAGATGAAGTGTCTCCAACCTTTTGAACAATTTCTGAAAGACGAGTTAGAATTAAGAAATGAAGGGGAGACTTGGGATTATTTACTGATCACAGGTCATGTATCTGAACAAATAGAAGAGCAAGTATGGAGACTTCGTTCTCGGGGTAATTCTGTTATGGTTCTTCCCATTCATGCTGAGATGCCATCAGGCAAGGAGGCCATTGCATGAACTTGAGAACAGGGATAAATAGATTTAGCGTATTATCTAGGGCTGTCTTTTTTGAATTGGTAGCTTTCTACTCTTTTATTCTAATTATAAGTCAATATATCGCGCTGCAGCCATCCATATATACTGCTGGCTTGATGTGGATCGGTGGGATGGTTGGGATTGCGTCTACCCTTTTTATAGGAGCTAGACATCGCTGGCTAAGTTACTTCTGCATACTGCTTGTAGGAGGGGTGGCTTTTGCGATTTCTGGTCAAGGTAGCATGACTATAAGCGCCTGGATCATAGGGTTGGTAGTCACTATCATATCTTTTAGAGGAAGTAAACTCGGTAATGATAATCGGGAATGGGTATTTCCCCTCAAATATCAATTAGCAGGCATTGGCTGCACGTTAGTCCTGTCGATGTTTGCTACGAAACTATCCTTGTCTCCTTGGGAAGCAGGTTTGCTATATATAGCGGGTGTCATCTCACTCTCTTCATGGTTACTTCGTCTGAATTCTGAGCAGGTTAGTCGAGAGGTATCGAGTGAGTCTCTTCAACAGGGGCCACTAAAAGGGTTGGTAAAAGTGAATCGCAACTGGAGTGTCGTTACTCTAGTGGTGATGTTAGTCTTTGGAGCATTTACACAATTAAGTCAAGGTTTCTATTGGTTATGGATTCAATTTGCTAATTGGTTAAACAACATATTATCCAGTACGAATGAGCCTGTTACGGATAATATGAGTCCTCCGCCAGAGATGATGGAAAATCCGTTTATGCTGGATGGTGAACTTCCGACAGAAGCTGGACCGTCGATATGGATGGATATTCTATACTGGATAGTAGGAATTCTTCTAGTATTACTTGTTCTGTTTGCACTCTATAAGTTAGTCCGTTTTGTCTTTTTGAAAATAGGAGAGTTACTGGCGAAGTTTGGAGCTAGGGTTGAATCACCCCGTAAACAATGTGATGATCAACATATTTACTTGGATACGGTTGAGAAGATTGAGGTTAAACGGCGTTCACGTTCATTTAGACGCAAGAATAATCCGCCTCCAGAAGATCATCATGGGAAGGTTCGTTACTACTACCAGGACATGGTTAGAACAGCAATTAAACAGGGATTAGTGTACTCTACATCTCAAACTCCCAATGAAGTTGGGTTAGAAATACAAGAGTTACAAGAGACACAGGGAATGCAAGGGGAACAAGAGACAATAAAGACACTAAAGGCACAAGTTCAGAAGAATAAGGGTGCTACGCTGTCTCCCTCGGTGGTGCAAGACGTAACCTCACTTTACAATGAAGTCCGCTATGGAGGCAAAGTAATTCAGGAGCACCAATTGCAGAGCGTGATCGATCGCTTGAAGAAATAAGAAAGTTTCCAATAGTAGATATAGTGGATACCGATGGAATGAATCGAAGAGGAACAGCTATTTTTGGATTGTGGAAAAGTAAGTGGGTAGGAAGGGAATGAGGTTGAAGCGTAAACTCGCTGCAATCTCATTCCTTTTGATATACTAGAATAGATGTATAAAGTACATTTAAATAGCAGGAAAAGTAGCGTAAGAGAGAATTAGTTGCAAATCTACACTTAGAAATGGCGATAACGCTGAAAAGTGGAATTTCCAGTAATTTAGATGTAGATTTTGCAATTAAAATTAGCTGAAGAGGATAAAGGCTGAATTTAGTTGTACAAAATGCAACTGCGTGCCTAGTGAAGCTAGGTACATGTAACCGAGGAAGGATCGGTCGAGGTAAGGGCACCGAAAGGCAGTTTTTTTATTCTGACGTTTCTGCAATTGTTCTACTCATTTTTTGTTTCCGCACGATGTATTCACACCCCGTTGAAGCTCATAGTGTACGATATTCGTGCCTTCCGCTTTCGGTTACAGCAACAAAGTAATCCTCCATTCTTTACACCACTTGGCTTCGGAGATTGGAGATCATCGGTTGCCCTTTTAACCGGTTCTGTGGCGAAGGAAGTAGTCGTATCTACGATGGGTAATCTAAACAAGGGTGAAGTAGGGGAAGGTTCGACACAACTGATTGCGTCACTTCAGACTTATTAAGAAACTCCGAATTGTTCATGTGTACATAATGATACTGAATAATACGCTGCAATGAACCGCTTACCCTTTACATTGAGATCGGCATTCTAGTATGATGGGATAATATTGTATAGGTGAGGGGAGTTAGAAATATGAAGTTGAATCAAAGTAAAATTGTAGATTGCACCATTCGTGATGGAGGTCTAGTTAATAATTGGGACTTCAGTGTTGAATTTGTCCAGAAACTATATGCAGGCTTGAATGAAGCTGGTGTTGATTATATGGAGATTGGCTATAAGAACTCTCCTAAATTGCTTAAGGGCGCAGAGCAAGCAGGTCCTTGGAGATTCCTAGACGATGAATTCCTTCGTAAAGTCATTCCTCAGAAGGGAACTACGAAATTATCTGCATTAGTCGATATCGGACGTGTGGATGAGAACGATATTCCAGATCGCTCAGAGAGCATGATTGATCTTATTCGTGTAGCTTGTTACGTCAAGGACGTTGATAAAGCACTTCAGCTTGTTCAAACATTCCATGATCGTGGTTATGAGACGACAATTAATATTATGGCTCTATCCAATGTAATGGAGCATGAATTACTTGAAGCATTCGCGATGATTAAAGAGAGCGTCGTTGATGTAGTTTATATTGTAGATTCTTACGGAAGTTTGGATCATAAAGATATTAAATTTTTGGTAGAGAAGTTCCAGACTCATTTGCCAAATAAACGTCTTGGTATTCATGCCCACAATAACCTTCAACTAGCGTTCGCGAACACAGCGCTTGCTTCGGAGTGCGGTGTTGAAATGTTAGATGCTTCCGTGTACGGTATGGGTCGTGCAGCAGGGAATTGTCCTACCGAGCTACTCGTTTCACAACTAAAGAACACACAATACAAGCTACGTCCTGTATTAGATGTGATCGAACAACTCATGATTCCTTTACGTGAAAAGGAAGAGTGGGGATATATCATCCCTTACATGATTACGGGATCTCTAGATGAGCATCCACGTTCTGCTATGGCTCTAAGAGCGACGAAAGACAAAGACAAATCAGCTGACTTCTATGATAAATTAATGTCTCCTGAAGTGACATTCGAACAGAAATAAATGAATGAATGAATTTATAAAGGCGTATCCAATGAGAATATGATTGGATACGCCTTTTTTATAACTATTCGTAATTTTATGGTTGCAATGTATAGGAATTCGTGGTATATTATTTCTCGTACTCTTAAAGATTTTTATTGAAGTAAGATAGATAACGGGACGTAGCTCAGCTTGGTAGAGCACCTGGTTTGGGTCCAGGGGGTCGCATGTTCGAATCGTGTCGTCCCGATCTTTAATTATTTATGCGGGTGTAGTTCAATGGTAGAACTTCAGCCTTCCAAGCTGATAGCGTGGGTTCGATTCCCATCACCCGCTCCAAATATACAACTTCGAAGCCCTTGATAATCAAGGGCTTTTTTTGTTTGCTTATTTTCACATAATACCGCCAGCAAGGAACGTATGTTCTATTTTTGGGCGTGCGAAACAAGCTAATAATAGAATGGATACACTTCTTCAGGTATATGATTTCGTTGTAAGAAATGTTGGACGGATTCATTAGGCAACAGGGTATCGGTTGCCGTTAAAAGATGAACCGCAAACCGATTAGCCTGTCGTTCGTATCTCCCCGCATGAAAGAAAGAATGCTCATCTATGAAGAAACGATTAATCCCTTTATGAAGGCGATCATGGCCTAATTCATGTGCGCAAATAAAACGTTGCCATTCAGGTGAAAGCTGATTATGTAATATAATGAATCTCCGACGAAGTGTTCTATGATATATCCCCCGCGTGTGATTACCCAGATCAGCATAACGAATGGAAATGTTCATGTTGAGGGCGATGGCAAAGGGATCATTCGTTTTATATTTGCGAATAAGTTTATTAACAAGTTCATCCATAGCATTCACCCTAACCGTTAGTCTTTGTTATTTTGTCTTTGTTCTTGACCTGTTCTACGAGCTTCTTTGTTCATATGCTTGGCCTCCCAGAACAATCCCGTGAGTACATCTTTAATTTTTCGCTTATCTTCTCCGTTAAGTGGTATTCCATCAAACATCAATTCCCCATCATCTTCAAGCATCTTCTTAAAGTCTCTTTTATCCTTGTATGTGGCCCATTCGGGCAATGTGTTCGCGTCATAGGTTTGTTCCTCAATCAGTAGTGAGAGATTGATATGAAGTGCGTTCGCTATAGATTTCAACGTATCTACACTAGGGTTGTAACGATTTCGTTCGATATCCGCTAAATAGGAGCGGGACAAGTTAGCTTGTTCAGCTAGCTCAGCTTGTGTAAGTTTTTTTGATTTGCGTTGTTCTTTGATTCGATCCCCGATACTCACCTTGTCCACTCCCTCATCTATTGTCGGGATTACCGACATGTATAACCTATTATAACGATGTGAAGACGGATATACAATACTATTGTATGTCGTATATACCAGTAAACACAAGATAATAGTCGTGAATTAACGACAAAACCTACAAAATCAACCTAAAACGATCCAATTCAGTCTAATATGGGCTTTTACAAAATGTCGTGATTACCTTACATTAATTACACAAGGTAAGTATTGGAACTTCACTTAATAGCATTTGATCCTTTATATCAATACGAGTTGTAGGAGGTTATATGATGAACTCTGTTTTATTGGCAGTTACTAAAAATGACAAGCAAGCTACGAAAGCACTTTTGAGAGATTACCCTAAGATGTGTCAGATGATTACGGGATTGTCCCATAAACAGGAGCTAACGCTGCAAGAGGAGCAAGTGAGTAAGGCGTACAAGCATTTAGTTGAGCATATTCAACTAGCACACGCCCTTATATTAGATGATGAAGTGAAACGGATTATAGACCATAGGTATTTCAAGTCAAGGAGCTATGTTCTTACATCTATACAATTTCGGAGCATCATGAGTGAGCGGACTGTAGATCGTAGGCTGGAGAAGGGGATAACCATGATCACAGAAAGCTTGAAACTTTGGGGAGTGATTTAGAACAATGACGGTAAACTGGCGGCAACGTGACAGTCTTCTGGCGGGGGTTCGAAGATATAGTAGATTCATAGAGAGGAACACTCTCGGGTGTATCTGCTACCCCTTATCGTTGCAGAACTCGGCTGTGCTGTGGGTCAGATCATTGACCTTAGACGTGAATCGTCAAGGGTGCGGTGCGGGGGAAAGGAGGTAAGACCACTCTATGGTTTGTTGAAGTTAAAGTTACGAAGAAAGGAGGATCCTATGCTTGCATTGGAGACTATTCGTACGATTATTATCGAGGGGTTATCTGCTCACCTCGATAACGAAGTCAATGTAACGGTTGGAACGATTGGCAACTTAACAGGTGGACTGGTTACCTGCGAATTCTCAGATGTGTTCCATAGTAGTCGTGGGTTTCCCGTTGTCATGCAAGTGGGAGATAAGCTCATTAAGACAGAGACGGTACATTTCACGATGACGTTCTTATCTTTCGATGACGACAAGGCAATCCGCACACACAATGCATGTACCGCTCGGGAATGGTTTAAGTCAGAGGGACATGTAGAACTGAAAGAAAAGGTTAATGTGGTTGTAGCGAAAGTAGGATCAGTAAGCAATCGAGATATTCAGAACGGTACGGTATGGGAGCGTCGTGAAGGATTTGACGTGGAGTTCCGAACGTTGGATATCTTGGAATCAGATTTAGAATGGATACAACAAACAAAAATTCAGAGGAGTTGAGGACTTTGTCAGTAAGAAATGATGTAACTGTAACGATTGATATTCAGCGTCCAACACCGAAACTCGGTTTTGGCAAACCGATGATTATTGGTGAGAGCGTAAGTGGGATGGAGTATACAAGGTATGCTGATTTAGATGCCGTTAAGAAGGATTTTGCAGAGAATACGGAAGTGTATAAGGCAGCTTATGCGCTCTTGAATCAGGGTGACCATTCACCAGCTGAAATTGCCATTATGCTTCATAAAACGGTAGGAGAAACGCTAGAGGATTTGGTAGGGAAGATATTTACTAAGGATTGGTATTTCCTTATATCTACTTCTACCGAACTTGCTGATATGACAGCTATTGCTGAGGCAGTGGAACAGAATGGTACGCGGATGTTTATAGCCCGTAGTAGTGATAAAGAAACCCTCACTGCAATGAAGGCTAAAAAATTCACACGTACAGCCGTTTTTTATCATGCAGATGTATCCAATTTTCCCGAAGCAGCGTGGGCGGGTCGAGCAGCATCAACATCGCCTGGGGCTCTGACATGGAAGAATCTAACCTTGCGTGGAATTGTACCTGTAGATATGGATACAACGGAATTACTTAATATTCATGATCTTGGTGCGAATACGTATGTCACCAAAGCAGGCGATGACGTTACAAGTGAAGGTAAGACCGTTAGTGGTGAGTATATCGATATTATTCATTCCCAGGATTATATTACGCAAAGTATCGAACTGGCTGTACAGAAACTTTTCAATCGACAAGACAAGGTTCGGTACGATAATACTGGAATTTCTCAGATTGAGGGGGAAGTTAAGACTGTACTGAAGCGTGCGGATATGAATGGCATGATTGCTCAAGATGATGAAGGTCTACCGTTATATAGCACAACCTTTAAGCCGCGTTCCCAAGTGGATCCAGCGGATCGTGAGAAGCGGGAATACAATGATGGTTCATTCTCATTTGAATTGGCAGGAGCTATTCACAAAACTAAAATAAGCGGCGTTATTAAGCTATAAAAGGGAGAGATAAATATGGCAACAACTTATGATCCGATGGATCTAACTGTGACGATTGATGGAGTATATATCACTGGATTCTCAGAGGATATGGTGGAGTTTGAGAAGGATGAGGATGCACAAACAGCAAAGGTAGGTTCTCAGGGTGACGTTGTAATGACAAAGGTGAATAACCCATTGGGGACGCTCACGTTGACGTTATTTCCAACCAGTCCACAGGTTGCATTCCTGGATAAGATAGCACGTACAGGCAAGCTTGTGCCGATCTCAATTATTTTCAATGGCGAACCTAAGGAAACAATTACAGTGACACAAGCTTTTGTTAAAAAGCCAGCTACACGCACTTACGGTAATGAAGCGGAAGACCGCCAGTATGAAATTCAATGTCTTGACCATGTGGTCGAGTAAACTAGAGGAGACGATCATTCATGTTTAAACAGAAAAATTATACATCTAAAGCATTGAAGAAGGAGTATATGTTCCAACATCCAGGTGTACGTACCGTATCCAAAATTAAGGATGCAGCTATGAACAAGCATGGTGTTGTTCTTGAGGAACGTCTGGCCGAAGAAGTGCTGAAGCACGTTGTCGTTAATCCCAAAATGAAAATTGATGATTTCTCGAATTATAAGGAATATACCGAAGTCATCAATGCAGCGTACTCATTCATCTCGGGTCAAGACGAGGATGGTGAAGAGGATGACAATAAGCAAGGCGGAAGCTCGCAGGAAAGCTAAAGAGAATTGGCATATGTGGCGCTTGATGTTATCGGATATGAAAATTTCATATAGTGATCTGGATAAGATGGATCATGACGATCTAGCAGAAGCGAATGCAGCTTTGGATCTTTATATGGAGCATCAAAAAAAGGAAATGAATAAGAAATGAGTACCCATTCGGGTACTCTTTCTTTCATATGAGGTGATTTATTTGGCTGATGTAAAGATCGGTGATCTCACTTATGAGGTTGACATCAAAGTTGTCAGCTTTGCACTGAAAGAAGCCGAGAAGAAGACGATTAAGTTAACGGATTTGGTTAAAAAATTAAACGTTGTAGGTAACGGCATATCAATAGGAAAGAAAGCAATGGATGCAGCGAGTGATTATTCTAATGCGATGACATCGATTCAACAAGCGACAGGTGCCACTAATGCACAGATGAAGGCTACAGAGGACGTTGCCAATAACTTATACAATCAGAATTTCAGTAAGTCGTGGGAGGATTTGGGGAGCGCGATATCAACAACGATGCAGATCACGAAGCAGACCGGAGATGACTTACAGAATACGACTAAGAATGCTTTATTATTAGAGGAGGCATTTGGTTATAGCGTCACAGAATCTGTAAAGACTGCAGATACGATGATGCAAGCTTTTGGCGTAACTTCCGAACAATCTATGGGACTATTAGCGCAAGGAGCGCAAAGTGGATTAGATCAATCAGGTAAGCTTGTAGAAACGGCTAACCAATACTCTAAACCATTTCAGGAGCTAGGGTTTACTGCTAATGAAATGTTCGATACTTTAGCTGCTGGATCAAGCAATGGTGCGCTTAGTTTAGATACAGTGGGTGCTGCGATTGAACAATTTAGTATGCTTTCGACCAGTGGATCAGATGAGACGAGACAAGCGTTTGAATCTCTTGGTCTAAATGCAGATCAAATGTTCAGTACTTTTACCGATGGGGGACCTCAAGCGAAGCAGTCGTTCTCAGGAATAATGCAGAAGCTTTCCGAGATAGAAGATCCCTTGAAGCGAAATTCTATAGGTGTGGCTCTAATGGGAGATCAATTCAAGACATTGGATGCGCCTATTATCGCTGCTATGGGAACAGCTAGAAGCCAGTTTGATATGACGAAGGATACGATGGAGCAGATAAATCAGACGAATTTTGAATCTCCTGGAGAGGCGCTTGAAACCATGGGAAGGCAAATTGAAACAGGTATTCTAATTCCAATGGGATTATTATTGCTACCTGTACTGGAACTTATTTCAGACGCTGTAGGGTTCTTTGTTGATCATATTGATGTACTGGCTCCAGCTCTTGGGGGCGTTGCGCTAGTGCTTCTAGTAGCCATGATTCCAGCTATGTGGTCTGCCGCTATTGCTGGTTGGGCAATGATAGCACCACTTCTTCCTATTATAGGACTTGCAGTACTTGTTGGAGCAGCTATAGCGGGTGTTATCCTGATTTTTAAAAATTGGGGAGCAATTGTAGCTTGGTTAAAAGTATTATGGACGACATTTATAGCGTTCACCAAGTCAATATTCAATTCGGTTATTAATTTTTTTGTAACATGGGGATTGGCAATATGGGATGCGATCATAGGATACATTAGTAATTTAGTCATTCAACTCGCTACTTATTGGAACCAAATTAGATTGTACGCAATGGAAGTGTTTACTGGGATATGGACGATGTTGACGTCAATTTGGAACAGTATTATTTTATCCATAACGACGTCAGTGAATAGTATTCTAACTATTATTACTGATGTATGGGGCACAATTAAATCGGTATCCTCCGAATTGTGGGATGGAATGTCTCAAAGCGTTACAGGGATGTGGGAAGGAATTAAGGGAAGCTTTATAACAGGGATTAATTGGGTTATAGGGAAACTGAATAACATGATCACGAAAGTGAATAGCATCTTAAGTATGGAAATACCCGGATTTGGTAAGTTGGGTATTAGCATTCCGACTATTGCAACGATCCCTAACGGTGTACAAGCTGATGGGAGTCATGCTCTTGGTTTAGATAACGTTCCTTTCGATGGTTATATTGCCGAACTTCATAAGGGTGAAAGAGTCATGACGGCTGCGGAGAACAAAGTTTATTCATCCGCAAATCCAGCAAGAAGCTATCCAGCCAGTACGACACCAAGGAGTGGTGGTGTCTCCATTAATGTTACCGTACCTGTCACTGTAGAGGGTGGCGGAGATGTTAAGAATGCACGGGACGTAGGAGCGATCGTTGCC
The DNA here is from genome assembly GCF_056786405.1 of Paenibacillus sp. Y859. Taxonomy (NCBI): domain Bacteria; kingdom Bacillati; phylum Bacillota; class Bacilli; order Caryophanales; family Paenibacillaceae; genus Paenibacillus; species Paenibacillus sp. Y859. The sequence continues at coordinate 213,841 of NZ_JBXCIZ010000003.1, forward strand.
CAAGAAGTTCAAAAAATATTGGAAAGCGTGCTGAGACGTAATGGATTGGGGGCGAGTGGATAATGGCGATACTTAACGGTCATTACATCTTAGTTGAGGATGAGAGTCCGAGCTTTGAAGTGGATATCACTGATCAGCCTGTGGAGAGGGATATTGACCTCAGTGACCATGTTCAACGTAAAGCCCGGACACTTTCCATTAGCGGCATTATTGTTGGTGACAATGCGGATAGTACACGGGCGATGATCGTGAAGGCCCAGGATCGGGGAGAGGTCGTTCGTTTTTCGGGTCGAACTATGTTTACTGGATTACTCTCAGGGTTCTCATCTAAGCATGACCATACGATTAAGGATGGATTAGCGTTTACATTGACGATGAAGGAAGTTCGAATTGCAGTTTCATCTTATGTGGGGAAACTTCCAACACCGGTTAAAGTACAAGTTTCCAAGGCTGCAAACGCCGGAGTTAAACAACCTCAAAGTAAAAAGAGTAGTCCAACTAAGGGAAGTAGCAGTATCTCGAATGAGGCTAAGAGTCTTGCCAAGGTGACCACTAAACCAAAGGTGACGAAATCTACACATAAGAGGGGAACTCCGTGGGAAATGCCGATGTAGGGAAGGAGGAGGGAATATGAATTATATTGATATTGAAAAGAATCTCATTCCGTATCGGTTCGATCTTTCGCTTGCAGACGAGTTCTTTACCTTTGAAGTGAACTATAACGAGGATTACGATTTCTTTACGGTCGATCTAGAACGAGATGGGGAAGTATTAATTACAGGTGAGAAATTAATTTATGCGATGCCTCTTTTTTATGACGTCATGGATCACAGGTTCCCTAAAGTCTCGATCATTCCATACGATGAATCTGAGAACAGTATAGATGTAACATGGGAAACACTCTCTGAGAGTGTTTTTTTATATGTCATTGAAAGTGGGGAGGAAGAGGATGACTAACTTTGGACGAGTTGCAGAGATGATTGTCGCCAATCGTAAATTTAGTATGGAGGACTTTGCAATGGAAGCAACCATTCCTTTTGATAATGATATTTTGCCGAATGAGAGTGAAATTAAGATTTGGAACTTATCGGATAAAACGTTGAACAACATGAAGTATGGCGCTCTCTTACAAATGAATGGTGGTTACCGTGGAGATGTGGGCCTTATGTTGCAGGGTTATATATCGAAGGTTCAGACACGATGGGAGGGCGTAGATAAGGTAACATCAATCTTTGTGTTAGATAGTGAGGATAAGAATTACGATAAGCAAGAAGTGAACGAAACCGCATTTGCAAGGAATACATCGGCTAGTTACATCATCAAGCAAATGGCAAAAACGATAAATCTACCAATAGCTCAAATGGCGCTGAATGTGGACTATCAGTATAAAGAGGGTTACACAGCCAAAGGGAATGTCATTGAGATTATTACTAAGGTAGCGAAAGACTGTGGTACATCCGCTTTTATTAATAAAGGAAAGCTGTATGTGCGAAGTTTGCGTCGTGGGGGAGACCATGTGTTCCGCTTAGCTAAAGCGACGGGTTTAATTGGGACACCAGAACGCTTTGACGAAGGTGGATTCAAAGGCTTTAACCTCAAATCACAATTACAGCATCTTATAACAACCGCTTCTGTTGTTGATTTAGCATGTTCACAATTTGAAGGGCGCTTATATGTTCGGGGTGGTACACATCATATTAGTCGCACTGGGGATTTCACTACGGAAATGGAGGCGATCATGTGAGAAATGATCCGGCTTCAACATTGTCTGAAGTCATTGCTCAGATGATGGTTCACCAGTTGAATGCAGTTCATGTGGGCTTCCCATGTCGTGTTATTTCATTTGATGAAGTGACATGTAAGGCTGATGTGCAGCCGTTGGTTCGAACTAACGATGGTGAACCTGCCATGATTCAGAGCATACCTGCGCTAGGACATCGATTCAAAGTTAATGAGATAGAACAGATCTATAGACCCTCTCTTAAATCTGGAGATACCGTATATGTTGTATGTGCGGATCGAGAAATCAAGAATGCTCTGAATGGGCAGGTGGCTTCCGTAGATACAGAACGAAGACATGACGTGAACGATGCTGTCATTGTGGGGGTGTTTGGATGCAGTCTTTAAAGTTAAGCGAGACCGGAGATCTTCTAATGAATGTTGCAGGCGATTTAGTGTTGATAGAGGGGACCGAGGAAGTCGCTCAATGCTGTCATATTGGAATTGGAACGAATAAAGGTGAATGGTTTCTGAATCCGGATATGGGAATTACATTCTCTAAGTTTCTGGGGAAACAGTTGAACGAAGAAGACATGCGTGATGAATTGATACAGGGACTGATGCAGGAAGAACGAATTCAGTCTGTGGATCTAATCAAATTCGAAATAGACGCGAAATCTCGGACGTTGCTGGTAACATTTGATGCTACAAGTACAGAGGGAGAACGGATTAAGGCGGAAGGAGTGAGTATTGGTGCTGGATAGAACAGGGTTTAAACGCAGACGATTTGATGACTTATTTGCAGAGATGAATGACAAGGCGAAAGAGACATTTGGGGAAAAGGTGAACACTTCTGAAAGATCGCCGTTAGGAATTATTTTACGTATCTTTGCATGGTTTCTCTCTAAGTTGTGGGTGACAGCAGAGGACGTATACAACAGCAGTTATATAAATACTGCAGAAGGAAGTAGCTTAGATCGACTGGGTCCCCATGTAGGGATTACTCGCGTATTGGATCAATATGCTCGGGGGACTGTTCAATTGACAGGAACATCGGGCCATACGTTGGCACAAGGCTTCCGTGTTGCAACAGAAACGAAGGTTTATTTCGACACGACGGAAGATATAACTTTTGATAGCACTGGCATAGTGACGGTTCTTGTTGAAGCTGTAGAAGCAGGTCAGGCCGGGAATGTTGCTGCAGATTCGATTGTCGTCATTGTGAATCCAACTCCAGATGTTACAGGCGTGACGAATATCGTACCAACCACGGCTGGGCGAGAGAAAATGACGGACTTAGAATTCCGTGATTTATTTACTCAGTCGGTTGCTGGTGGGGGTGCGGCTACGATTGATGCTCTAATTGGTGCATTGCTTAGAATTAATTCGGTCAGAGCAGCGACAGTCATCCAGAATTATTCTAACGAACCGGACGCTTCCGGGCGACCTCCTCATACCTATCAATGTTATGTGTTAGGTGGGGATGATGATGAGATAGCACAGGCTATATTTTCAACCGGAGCGGGTGGCATTGAGTCTTACGGAGATATTGTAAAAACGGTCTTGGATATTGGTGGTTATGGCCATGAGGTGAAGTTCAGTCGAGCGGAAGAAGTGATCTTGCAGATCTTTGTCAATCTGACGGCTAATGAACAGTATCCGGCAGACGGGGATGAGCAGATTCGATCAGCCATAGTTCGTTACATTGGTGGGGAAGACGGTGGCAGTTACTATAGCGGATTATCGATGGGTGCAACAGCTGTATACAAAAAGTTGGTCAGTGCAATAGATCAAATTGAGGGCATAGAGGATTTCACGTTAAAGATGGGTAAGGGCGATGTGCTGGAAGAGGACAACGTCGCTTTAGAACGCTATCAAGTCGCCCAGATTAGTGCTAAGGACATTGTGGTGAATCGTCATGTTTAGTATGAAGGATATGCTATCACGCTTCACGGATGTGTTTAACAAAAATCCGAATAGCAATATCGGTAAATTAATCGGTATTCTTTACGGTCAGATGGATGAGCTAAACACATCTCTCGAGAAGGTGCGTGAGTGGCGAGACATTGATGAGGCTCAAGGTACGACGTTGGATCGTATCGGACAGAATGTCATTCAACCACGTGGTGCCGCGACAGATGAGGTGTATAGGGTGCTGTTAAAGTCGAAGATAGCAAGAAATCTATCGAAAACAGATATTAACACGATTATACGCGTGCTTGCTCTGGCCTTAGATTGTGATTATAAAGATATTCAAATTAAAGAAAAGTTTAGGGATCCGAACGAGCCGGAAGCAGCATCACTCTCATTAATTCGCATGCCCATGAAAAGATTGAATGAGGTAGGAATGTCACCTATGCAATTCGCAAAGATCATTCAGAAGACCGTAGCTGCTGGCGTTAGTATTGCACAGATTGAATTAGCGGGTACATTTCGGCTGTCTTCCATTTATGAAGGGTTGCAATGGGACGAATTTGGATTATCCGATCCAGACATGATCATGGGTGGCACGCTCGGAGAAGTATATGTACCAGGCAATGATTACGAATTACCGATATAGGAGGGATTATTATGGCATTTAATAAACAAGCACCGGAGTGGGGAGCAATAGGGATTGAGCCCCCCGAGTCTAAGAGGATTGCAGGTTGGGAAGTAGAAGATCGCCCACCCGCAGCATGGTTGAACTGGTTCATGAATTTGACTGCTGAATCACTTCAGGAATTACAGGAAAAGGCAGTGGAGAAGACATATGTGGATGAACGAATAGTGGAAGCTATTCCACAACTAAACAGCGCTGTAGATAGCACGTCAGAGATGGAGGCAGCTACGCCAAAAGCGGTTAAGATTGTAAATGACACTCTTGCTAGGCATATGGCGGAAGATGCGACATTATCAACAAAAGGACATGTCCAACTATCTAATGCTACGGATGGTATACGTGAGGACGTAGCAGCTACAGAAAAAGCTGTAGGACTATTGCACAACGAATTAAGCAACGATTCACAAATTTCAGCTGTACTCAAAGACGGTACGCAAGTCATTCAAGGTGGAAAGGCTCCAGCTATCGCTTTTCCGAAGGTGGAAGGGCGGACGCTGATTAATTTATTGGGGGATGCCGGAGGATGCGAAAGCTTAAATATTTGGGCCATAGCTGCTGGAACTCTGTCTTTGGATATAGATAATAAAACAACAGGGGCATCAGGGTTTAAAATGACAGGGACTACGACACACGGATACGGAGCAATCAATCACATCGCAACTAGATTCAAGAATGATAAAAACTATATCTTCTTGGCCGATCTAAAAGTTGGTACCGCTGCTGCTATCTACTTTAGATTGGGCTCCGCAGTGTCTACTCCTAGCATACAAAATAAAGATAGATTTGTGACTGCCTATGGAAAGTATCTCGCAAATTCATCTACAACAGAATTATACCCCGAAGTGGTAGCTGTTGGAAAAGATGGAGAAACTGCCTTCGTCGACTCTATTAGAGTATTTGAGGTAACTGATGCGGAATATAACGAAATGGACAATATGACAGCAGGTCAAGTGGCTGCTAAATATCCATACGTGGGAACAGGGATATATGGCAATAAAGATATTACAATTACAAGTGTACAAGACAATTTATTGCCCCCGTTTAATGAGTGGATTAGAACCTCTACCACAACTCATAGAGTCATAGCCCCACATGAGATAGCAATAGAGGATGTGGCACTTAATCTTACATGGGTTATGGTCCCATGTATTCCAGGTTATTCATATTTTTTTTCAATGGATCTAACCACCATTAACGGAGGGCAAGTGTTCTTTAGGAGATATGATGATCCCGTAGACATAGAGGTTTATCCGATGGGGGGTTCATATACGGCTCCGAGTTCTGCAACTCATATAGGAGTTAGGCTATATGATACAACAGGACTTCCCACAACTGTTAAAAATCCAATACTTGTCCGAGGAGTAGCGTCACAACCGTTCAAGCCACAAGGCAAAACTTCCTTGACTGCTTATACCGAACTATACAGCAACGCAGACGGCACGACAAAAGACTTGTTGGAGTATATAAGCGGAAAACCTAAGAAGATCAAGCAATGGGGAAAAGTCGTATTGGACGGATCTCTAACCTGGGCTGAAGATACTCAGAGTGGTTTGTTGGTAGGATATAAGCATCTGTTCACGCAAGTAGGTGGCAAAGAAAACATAGGTATGGTTACGAAATACGATGGATCAAGCCTCAAGATTATTCAAGTGGGAGATGAGTTTCCGGTCAATACGTTTGCTAAGTCTACTGTAGGCGTACATCTTACGATATCCAATACAGAGAGTGGGTGGGGACAAGACTATCTTCCAACGGACGAAGAAAGAAAGGCCTTTTTTAATGGGTGGGTAATGACAAGACAAGAAACTTGGAACATAAAAGCAGAGCCTTACAATGGAGTGGGGACTAAGGGGTGGGTCAGAAGATATCTCGGTGTAGGAGAAAAACAACCCATGAAAACTTTTATCGGTGATTTTGTAAATGGATCTGGGGTCGCTTTAGTTCCAACAACCGTTTCGGGAGGGTGGATTCCACACCAACTTCTCTATCAATTAGCAACTCCCGTAATTGAGGATGTTCAAACAAGCGGTGCAGTCGTATTGGAAAGCGGAGATAACTACGTAAACGTAGAATCTGCCAACGTACCAATCAATCCAAGTGCGATCACATATGCAGATAGTTTTTATAGTGCATTGAGTGACGTTGAAATTGGGATGTCGGCGCTATCCAACGTCGTTGATTCTATTCGTAGTGGAAAGATGGATATTCCAGAGGGTAACCTAGCACCGAATAATGATTTAAACAGCACAACAAAGTCAGGGTTCTGCATTACTACGAGTGCTACACTCAATGCCCCTGCAGGGGCATCCTCCGGGTCCAGCGTAATGACGTTGCACTACGATGGGCTTAGTGCGCAACAGGTATATTTTGGGCGATCTCAAGACATTATGTTTTATAGACGAAAATCGGGAGGGGCATGGTTTGCGTGGACGGAGATATGGACGTCGAGAAACAACCCAGCAATTCTTGTGTTTAATGGATATCAAAAGCTTGCTAGTGGATTGATCATTCAGTGGGGGACGACACCTAATACATTACCAAATACCGCTATCAATGTTGTGTTCCCATTGTCATTCCCGGGAAACGTATACAATGTTTCAATAGGGGTAGAAAGTTCTACTCCTGCATCGGCGGTGTTTGGTAGTTTATCAAAAGAGGGGTTTGTCGCACGTCATGATGATGCAATAGGGCGTGTGATTAGGTGGTTTGCAATAGGACACTAAAAGGAGAGGTTCAAATGGATGAAGTAGCTAACAATGAAGAAGTAGAATTAACATCTTTAGAACTACCAATATATACCCAATCACCCACACAATACTATGCATCCGTTAACGAGAAGGGAAATATAATCGGATTTTATGTCAACGACATTCATGGTGACAATATCCCGGAAACAGCGATTACGATCACAACAGAGGACTGGCAGTTATATTCCGCAAACGCGAACGCATATAAGTTTGATGGTGAGAAAATTCGGGAAAAGAACCAGGAAGAAATTGATGCAGAATATGTAAAGCCTGAGCCTATCCCGAAAACTCCAGAGCAGGTAAATATCGATCAAATTGGATCTCAACTTGTGCAACGTGAACTCGAATCGTTGGAATTAAAAGAACAGAACGAAGCACTGGGCGGTCATATTGTTGGATTGGAATTGCGAGTTTTAACACTAGAAATTAAACCGGAAGGGGATGGAGAGAATGTTTGAGAACGATTTTGATAGATTGAAGTATTACTTTGAAAAGAAGTGGGCCAAGGAACCACAGCTTAGGCAATATGTAGCATTTGGTGTTATAACTTCAGAAGAGTTTACATTAATTACAGATATTCAATATGCATAACACTGATAGTGCCCAATAAGGCGCCTTTATTTTGCCCTCATAACTTTATGGGGGCTATTTATATTGATATGGGGGATAGGATATGGACGATGTGCAATCCGAGACATTGCAACGCATTACCAGAGTAGAGACTAAGGTGGACAACATGGACGACAAATTAGACAGGGCAATAAATGCAAGCGAGACAGCAGTTAAGGCTTTGTCGTCTGCGGATTCCGCGCACAAACGAATTAATCGAATTGAGAGTAACCAAACATGGCTCTGGCGTACATTTGCCGGGGCTTTTGTTTTAGCGATTGTTACATTTATTATCTCTGGTGGGCTTAAATAAGAGTGGGCTTAAATAAGAATAGAAAGGATGATATATATGGAATGGTCAGCAATATTTAATTTAATTGACCCCAAATTATTTGTTGTTGTGGCTGTATGCTGGGTGCTCGGAATTACGTTAAAGAAAACGCCGAGAGTAGCAGATTGGTCTATTGTATACGTAGTTACTTTATTTGCTGTGGTGCTTACGATCTGGATTTTAGGATTTAGTTCTGAGTCCGTTATACAAGGTATATTGTGCGGGGCGTTTGCCGTCTACGGGAATCAACTAGTCAAGCAAGCCAGAAAGCGAGTTGATCAGCAGTGATCTACCGCAAAGATCATTTACCTAAAGGGATGGCATATAATCGTCGTCCTGGACTCTTTATGTCCGCCAGAACTATCACTATCCACAATACAGGTAATCTATCTAGCACAGCAGCGAATGAGCGTAACTGGCTCACGAATCCATCAAACGACCGACAAGCCAGTTATCACATAGTTATAGATGAGAGAGAGGCTATTGAGTGTCTACCTTTAACGGAGAGCGCATGGCACAGTGGAGACGGTAGCGGATCTAAAAGTGGCAATCGGACTAGCATTGCTATAGAGATATGTGAGAGCGGTAATTACGCAAAGACACTAGATAATGCTGTTTCACTTATTGCTAATATGTTAAAAGAGCGTGGCTGGGACGTGGATAGGTTGCGTAGGCATTGGGATTGGTCGGGTAAGATATGTCCAAGGCTGATGTACGATGATGGAAAGTGGACAGGTTGGATAGATTTTAAAAATAGAGTGTCCAAAGAATTGGCGGGAAAGGAAGTAGGTCTGGTGGTCAAAGCAAATCTAATTGTATATGGAAAGAAGATCGAAGATGCATTGTTAGTGGACGGTAAAACATATGTCCCATTGCGGGCAGTGGGAGATGCCCTTGGAGTTAAGACAGCTTGGGACAATAAGAGTAAGACTGCTATGATTACAGAGTGATTGTATCCCGATATAGAATGTTTCAAATGAATTGTAATACAATCGCACATAAGAAGCATCGGCAAGAATCCACAAGCAACGGCTAAATACCCCATCAACCTTAAGTGGCTGGTGGGGTATTTTTTTGTTTAGATATGTACCTTAAATCGTGATGTCTGCTTGTGTCCAAGTACATAGTAGTTTGGTTGTTTTATTCGAATCTAATGGGTAACAGAATTTTCTCTCTGCGTAAAATAGGTTATAAGACTGTCTTGCTTTGCATGACAGTGCAGATTAGTTCCTTTTTATTATGAATGATAATCCCTTCCTAATCATAATCTCATTATAAGGTTGTACATTGTATTCTCTCAATCCCGATTGAATCTTGAAAAGGAGAAGTGATCCATGATGATAAATCAGAGTCTAAATGATGTTCTCTCGTTTGCTTCGGTATTAGTTGTATTCGTGATGGCGGTCGTTCAACTGGTCAAGACTACCATTAATCTACCCAAAAAAATTATACCGCTAGTGGGGGTGCTTATCGGGCTATTGCTTGGGCTAGCGTTTTACCCTTTTTCAGATTTACAGACGATAGAAAGGTTATGGGGTGGGGGATTAGCAGGATTGTCAGCTACAGGATTTTTTGAGTTAGCTTTCAATAAACGAGTTGGTAATACGAGAGATAATGATGATCGAGATAGAAATAAAGATAAAGATAATAAGGATAACGATAAAAAGTAATGCTAGGATCGGCTGAATTCAATATTCGATGTCGAATACACAACTTGCCAGTGGATACAATTATGATATAATTGTATCCATATGAGTGTTATGAATGAAATGCATTGATGGAGTAAAGTAAGCAGTGCCTCTTTACAGGGAGGAAGCGCCAGTTGATTGAGAGCGTTTCTACAGAAATAGGCTGCTGAAGTTCCCTCCGGAGCAGTTCCTTGAACTTGAGTAGGGGATACCGGTTCACGATCCGTTACATCGTTTAAAGTGAGAGAGTTGTATTTAGCTACGCAGTGATAAGAGATGCTGCTAAGTTTTAGATGCATGTTTTCTAACAAGGGTGGTACCACGGTCTTTTCGTCCCTTTTCCGGGAGGAAGGGCCTTTTTTGTTTGAAATATACTGTACATTATGAATTGAGGGGGCTTGAAAGGCTATGAAAGAGAGATTAGGAGCGTTGAAGATTGAGGCACTGGCCCAGTTGCAAGAGGTGAGTGGCCCAGAACAGCTGAATGATCTACGTGTGAAATATTTAGGTAAGAAGGGCGCATTGACTGAAATTTTACGAGGAATGGGTTCATTAAGTGCGGAGGAAAGACCAGTGATAGGACAAGTTGGTAATGAAGTTCGCGCCGCCATTGAGAACGTGATTGAAGCCAAACAGGATGCTTTTCAAAAAGAAGAGACTGAGAAACGTCTACAAGCAGAACAAGTTGACGTTACATTGCCAGGACGCACAATGCCTCAAGGAGGCGTTCATCCGCTCAACAAAGTCATACAAGACATTGAAGAAGTATTTATTGGTATGGGATATAACATCGCAGAAGGACCTGAAGTTGAAACGGATTATTATAACTTTGAAGCACTTAATCTTCCGAAGGATCACCCAGCTCGTGATATGCAGGACACCTTTTATATTACAGAGGAATTATTGATGCGGACACAGACTTCTCCCGTGCAAATGCGTACGATGCAGAGCATGGATGGTGAGTCGCCAGTCAAGGTGATCTGTCCAGGAAAAGTATACCGCCGTGATGATGATGATGCGACTCACTCGTTCCAGTTCAATCAGATCGAAGGTCTTGTGATCGGTGAGAACATTCGTATGAGCGATCTCAAGGGAACGTTACAGCAGTTCGTTCAGGAGATGTTCGGTCATAATACAGAAATTCGTCTTCGTCCAAGTTTCTTCCCGTTCACAGAGCCTAGTGCGGAAGTGGATGTCACATGTGTCAAATGTGAGGGAAGCGGATGTCGTATATGTAAACAAACAGGCTGGTTAGAAATTCTTGGTTGTGGCATGGTACACCCGAAAGTATTGAAAGCGGGCGGCTATGATCCTGACAAATACAGTGGATTTGCATTTGGAATGGGTGTAGAGCGGATTGCGATGTTGAAATATGGTATTGACGATATTCGTCATTTCTACAATAGTGATATGGCTTTCTTGAAGCAGTTTGCAAGGATTTAATTTAAAGGAAGAAAGGGGATCATCATGAAAGTATCAATGGAATGGCTGAAGGATTACGTTGCTATAGATAATGTGGACGCAAAGGATCTAGCGGAGCAAATTACACGTGCAGGTATTGAAATAGATGTCGTTGAGAACCGCAATAAAGGTGTTAACAAGATTGTTGTTGGTTATGTGGTAAGTAAAGAGAAGCACCCAGATGCTGACAAGTTGAACGTCTGCATTGTAGATGCAGGGCAGGAAGAACAATTGCAGATCGTCTGTGGAGCGAAGAATGTGGATGCGGGTCAGAAGGTACCCGTTGCACTAATTGGTGCTACAATGCCAGATGGCATGCAGATCAAGAAGGCGAAGCTGCGTGGCGTTCCATCTCAAGGTATGATCTGTTCCGCTAAGGAATTGGGCTTGAATGATAAATTATTGCCTAAGGATCAACAGGAAGGGATTCTCGTTCTACCTCATTCTGTAGAGATCGGTACCCCAATTAGTGATGTACTCGGATTGGATGACTATGTGCTTGAATTCGACCTTACACCTAACCGTTCAGATTGTTTAAGTATGCATGGTGCTGCATATGAAGTTGGGGCTATTCTAGGTCGTGAAGTTCACATTGCAGATCCATTGGATATGAATCAGGAAATAGACGATGCAGCTGCTAATCATATATCTGTAAATATCAGTTCACCAGATTATTGCAGCCACTATGCAGCCCGTTATATTACAGGAGTGGTTCTCAAGGCATCGCCGCAATGGATGCAGAATCGCTTAATGGCTGCGGGTGTACGTCCGATTAATAATATCGTAGATATTACGAACTATGTTATGCTCGAATATGGCCAGCCACTTCATGCCTTCGACGCAGATAAGCTGAATAATGGTGCCATTGATGTTCGACTTGCTAAAGCGGGAGAGACGTTGATTACTTTGGATGGACAAGAGCGTAAGTTGGAACCACATATGCTTCTAATTACCGATGGAGTGAAACCAGTAGCGCTTGCAGGTGTGATGGGTGGAGCTAACTCTGAAGTGACAGAGCAAACGGTGAATATATTGTTAGAGTCAGCCCATTTCGCTGGGAGCGTTGTACGTAAAACTTCTCGACAGTTAGGTCTTCGTTCAGAAGCCAGTCTTCGGTTTGAGAAAGAAGTTGATCGTGGTGCGATTATTCCAGCATTGAACAGGGCTGCAGCGCTTATGGCTAGTTATGCTGGAGGTAAAGTTCACCAAGGTATTGTAGAATCTGTGGATACACCTGTTGAAGAAGTAACGATTGCTTTAGGGCTTGATAAGTTGAATCGTATTTTGGGTACGAAACTATCTATGCTTGAAGTGAAAACGATATTTGCTCGCTTGGACTTTGATTGTGCGGATACGACCCAGGGGGTTATTGATGTCAGAGTTCCAACTCGACGCGGTGACATTACAAGCGATGTAGATCTTATGGAAGAGATTGCTCGACTTTATGGGTATGATAACATTCCCACGACAGCCATTGAAGGACCGACGACACCTGGGGCTTACACGAAACCTCAAGCTTTACGTCGCGAATTACGGAGATTGCTTACTCATGGTGGATGGCAGGAATTGATTAGCTACTCATTTACTCATCCAGATCAAACAGCAGTATTTCCAGCATTAACGATAGATAACAAGCCTGTGAAGTTGTCCATGCCGATGAGTGAGGAGCGTAGTGTTCTGCGTACGAGCATTATTCCTCAATTGTTGGATGCTGCCACTTACAATGTGAATCGGAAACATCCGGATTTGGCATTGTTTGAGATGGGGAGTGTATTCTTTTCAAAAGAAGAGACACTGACTACACAGCCGAAAGAACTATCGGTCTTGTCCTTACTTCTTAGCGGGAAATTAGGCCAGAAACAATGGAATGTTAATCCAGTGGAAGTTGACTTTTTCGATCTCAAGGGAACCCTAGAGACGTTGTTTAATCATCTTGGTGTGCGGGATTCCATTACCTATGTAGCCAACAAGCCGGAAGGATATCATCCTGGTCGTTCTGCTTCAATCTACTTGAAGAACAGCACTGGTGGAGAAGTGTTGCTAGGTACGTTAGGTCAGGTTCATCCACAATTGCAACTTGATCGAGATCTAGAAGACGTGTATGTGGCTGAAATCTTGTTACAGCCACTATTGGATAACACGGATTATGAGATCAAATATCGTGATTTGCCACGCTATCCTGCTGTTGAACGTGATATAGCGCTTGTCGTAGATCATAGCACGGAAGCAGGGGCATTACTGTCCACGATTCGTGAGACTGCAGGAGAACTACTCCAGACTGTACAAGTATTCGATGTGTACACAGGCAGTAGACTAGGTGATAATAAGAAGAGCGTTGCCATTTCACTTCTATATCGCCATCAGGAGCGGACATTGACGGATGAAGAAATAACAACGTTACATGGTACAGTTGTGGCAGCGTTAGAACAAACTTTTGACGCTGAATTAAGAAAATAGCAGGAATAGAACATAGTCACATCGAATCCATAGACATAAAGGTTCGGTGTGGCTTTTTTTCTATAGGGAAATTTGGTAGAATCTATGGTAAGTAGACATCTAAGAGTTACTCACATCAGAAGGAGGGAACAACAGTGAATTTACCCGAACGTACTCGTGTTACCGTGGAAATCTACGGGAGCTCTTATAAAATTGTCGGAAGTAGTTCTGACTATATGAAAAAAATTGCACAGTATGTTGATGAACGTATGAATAGCATATCAAAGAATCATTCTAGGCTGGATACGCCCAAAATCGCGGTACTCGCTGCTGTCCACATGGCTGAAGAAGCTATTCAAACACAGGAAGTTCGTAATGAATTAAAGATGCTCACCGGAGAGCGTAGTGAACTTAAAGCTGAAATCATACAACTTCAGAAGAGTCGTGCTGAACATAACGAGCAGACTCAGAAGCTGCAGGAAGAATCCGCTAGTGTTATTAAGGAAAAGGAAGAACTTCAAGAAGAGTTAACGCGAGTAAAGGCCGAATTAGAGAAGAAGCTTGAGGATACGATGTCTTTGCTACAGCAGGAGACACAGAAGAACCAACAATTAACGCAAACACAATCCAATCAGGAGCAGAAGCATAAACAATCTCTTCAAGCTTTGGATAAGAATTTAATAGATCTTCGAAATAGTAATACTCAATTACAGACTAAACTAGTCCAAGTTGAGAAGGATTTGAAGGAAGAGCAACGTGTTCATGGATTGTTGGATGAGAAGCATAATCAATTGATTCAAAGAGAGCAGACTGCGAAGGTTGAGCAGAATGCTTTACAAAGTAAGATTGCTAAATTAAATAATGAAGTAAATACGCTGAAGATAAGTTTAACCAAATCCGAAACAGAGTGCCATACGGTACAGAAGTCACTTGAGGCACAAATCTCCTCATCGCGTAAGTTTGAAGATGAAGTGAATAGATTGCTTGCAGAAGTGAAATCGTGGAAGATGCTGGAGGACACAAGGAATAAAGAAATTGCTGATTTGCAGCAACGGATTGTAAAGGCGAATGAACAGAATGAGATTCTTGAATCTGGCATGAAGCTACTTCATGATGAACTAAGTGTATTGAAGGAGCAATCTGAGCTGGAACTGAACAGACGACGAATGTCTGAGGATGAATTATTGCATCTTCAGCAGGAGTACGAAGAGGCGCAAGAGATATACCGCGATACGCTGAAACGATATGAGGATGTAAGAACAGAGAATGTGACGTTATTAGAAGTGAAGAAAGAGAATGAGCAGCTGGTGAGTGATCTGCAAGGTAAAGTTACCGAAGCGGGAAGTCGTGAGGTAGAGCGACTAAAGGAACTTGAAATAGCACAACATTCGCTGGCGAACTGGAAAGAACGATATAGCCAGCTTGAGAGTAAGCAATCTTTGTGGATTCAAGATGAACAGAAGTTGAAGGAAGAACTGGATATTTGGCAACAGGAGATTGCAGCAACAGAGCAGAAGTGGGATGAGCTTCGGGGAGAGAAGGACACTGTGGAGTCAGAGTTACTCGATGTTGGAGAGTCCTTTGAGCTTATGGCTCATCAATACCGACTTCTACAAGTAGAGCATGATATGAAGATCGAGCAGGAGAAGCAGCTTAGAGAAGAACATCTCAAGCTAGCTGAGGAATATAGGAAGTTGCAAACGGAATATAATGAGTGGATTGAGCTGATTGAGCAGGATCAAGAATAATACGGTGTGATCCCAAGACGGCTCTTCCAAATACATGAGAATCCCCCCGTTTCAAGAAAGAAATAGTCACTTCCTTGAAATGCGGAGGGATTAAAGTGTGTTATTCAACGATTAATTTGGATATCATACCGCCGTGCCCAGTACCACAAAATACGGAACAGATAATTTCATATTCCCCTGTTTCGTCAGGGGTAACAACTTTAGAAGTCTTCTTAGTGGATAATTGGAGGTCTAATCCGGGAATCATAATACCGTGGTTACCTTCCACATTTTCGAAAATTATCTTAACAGGAACACCTTTACTGATACGATATTCTTGTTGGTCAAAGCTATAATTTGTAGCTTTAATAATAATCTCTTCGGCTGGAGCTACCCCGGTATCTGAAACTTCGTTACTCGATGACTTTGCTGAGGAGTTATTTCCTCCACATGCAGTTAGAGCGATCAATAGCACACAACCCATCATGTAAACAAGTACTTTTTTCATAATTTCATCTCCTCCATATCTAAATACTGTGACAAATATAGTAATATCATAACGTATAGTTACTCTATTTGCACATGATCATATGAAGGAATGGTGAACAAATCAGATAGAAAAGCCCCTGTTAAAAACAGAGGCTTAACTGATACTGCTAATTAAAGTTACTGTCGATTTGGGATCTATCGATTGTCACGCGCTGCCTCATAAGGTGTAGCTACGGGAATGAAGAGGTCGATAATTCCAATGACCAATGCTGCGAGTAGGGCACCCAGCATAGTGACGCTGACCCCGCTGACGATGAATTGGGCAATATAGATTACCAAAGCACTTACCAGAAAACCGACAATACCTCGACCAAAGGGATTTATTCGTTTGCCGAATATTCCCTCGATGACCCAACTTAACAAGGCGATCACTAGAGCGAGTACAAGGGCGCTCCAGAAACCTCCGACAGAAAATTGTGGGACAATCCAACCCACTACCATTAACACAAGTGCAGCTACAATGAACCTAACGATATGACCTAGGAAATGCATGCATTTGGCCTCCTTTACACATGATCTCATTGTTATGCAAGAGTTATTGTACGCAATTGTCGGGAACATTATGTATGGCAAGATTCACGAATAGCGAATTCGGAGTGATTTCGCTATAATAAAGGCAAGATTGAAAGGAGTAGTGAGCACTCTTGGACGACAAAATTTTGCATACGTTGGAATATCGCAAGATTTTAAATACATGTTCGGGTTACACCCAAACAAGCATGGGGAAACAGATCGTTGACCGACTTAAACCTGATACCAATATAGATATTGTTCTGCGGCTGTTAAAAACTACAGATGAAGCATATACCGTAGATCGATTGAAAGGTACTCCTCCATTCGGTGGAATTACTGATATTACAGCTCCTACGAAGCGAGCAGAGTTGGGAGGAACATTGAATCCTCATGAACTACTTGCTGTTAGTAATACTATTTATGGATCAAGACGTATTAAGCGATTCATTGCTAATATCCATGAGGACGAAGAAGTTGAGATATTATTCAATCTTAGCGAGGGGATTTCAGAACAGAAGGTTCTTGAAGATGCCATTAAATCATGTATAGATGAAAGTGCTGAGGTCATGGATTCCGCAAGTGTAGAACTAGGGCAAGTGCGGAGAGAACTTAGATCTGGGGAGAGTCGTATTCGTGAGAAGTTGGATTCGATGATTCGTTCCTCAACGGTTTCAAAAATGCTACAGGATCAACTCGTTACTATTCGAGGAGATCGCTTCGTTATCCCGGTGAAGGCAGAATACCGCTCTCATTTCGGTGGTATCGTTCATGATCAATCGGGTTCGGGTGCAACCATGTTCATTGAACCAGAGGTTATCGTGGCAATGAACAATAAACTGCGAGAATTACGGATGAGGGAAGAACGCGAAATTGAAGTTATTCTTCAGAAGTTAACGGCTCTCGTTGGCGATCAAGCGGAGATGTTACTGATTGATATTGATTTGGTTGGACAACTGGACTTCATATTCGCCAAAGCAAGATTGGCACATGTGATGAAGGCGACGATGCCAAGAATGAATGATCGTGGATACTTAAAGTTGAGAAAAGGACGACACCCACTGATCCCTTTGGATCAAGTAGTACCCTTAGATGTGGAGCTCGGTAATGCCCATACATCTATCATCGTTACAGGTCCTAATACAGGTGGGAAGACCGTTACATTAAAAACGATTGGACTGCTGAGTCTAATGGCGATGTCTGGTTTATTTGTACCGGCTGAGGAGGAAAGTCAGCTTTGTGTATTTGATGCTATTTTTGCGGATATTGGGGACGAACAGAGTATTGAGCAGAATTTGAGTACTTTCTCCAGTCATATGACAAATATTATTCGTATTCTGAAGCAGATGACGACGAAGAGTCTTATCCTTCTAGATGAGGTAGGAGCTGGGACGGATCCTGCGGAAGGCTCAGCGCTAGCGATATCCATTCTGGAACATATTCATCGGTTTGGGTGCCGGATGGTCGCAACAACGCATTACAGTGAGTTAAAAGCCTATGCTTACGAACGTAAAGGAATTATTAATGCGAGTATGGAATTTGATGTGAACACATTAAGTCCGACATATCGCTTGCTGATCGGTATTCCTGGTAGAAGTAATGCATTTGCTATCGGAGAGCGATTGGGATTACCGCAGAATATACTGGATTTCGCTCGTGGTGAAGTGAAAGAGGAAGATATGCGGGTGGAACATATGATTGCATCTCTTGAAGAGAATCGTCTTCGCGCTGAGAATGAACGGGCAGAAGCTGAGAAGATTACAATGGAGATGGAAGTATTAAGAAGAACCCACCAGCGAGAGCTTGAGAAGCTTGCGGAATCACGCGATAAGCTGTTAGAGAAAGCGGAACTTGATGCACAGGAAGTGATCAACAAAGCTCGATCAGAGGCTGAACGAATTATATCTGAACTACGTGAACTTGCTATGGCTGAAGGAGCTTCAGTGAAAGAACATAAGTTGATTGCAGCACGCAAACAATTAGAAGAAGCGGAACCGAAGCAACGAAAGAAAACCCCAGCGAAGATGCAACTTAAAGCTCGTACGATTGAACCAGGTGATGATGTGAAAGTATATAGTCTTAACCAGAAGGGGACTGTTGTTGAGCTAACAGGTAACAAAGAAGCGCTAGTACAATTAGGTATTATGAAAATGAAAGTAAGTTTGGATGATCTGGAACTATTAAGTGCTAACAAGTCAGACAAACCACAAATTCAGAAGCAAGTAACGATGGTCAAGCGAACTAGAGACGATAATATACGTACTGAATTGGATCTGCGTGGAGATAATCTAGAAGAGGCATTAATGGAGGTCGATCATTTCATCGACGAGGCTTTTTTAAGTAATCTAGGTCAGATCCATATTATTCATGGTAAGGGTACAGGAATATTACGAGCTGGCATTCAGGACTATCTCCGCAAACATAAGCATGTAAAGAGTTATCGTCTAGGGAATTATGGAGAAGGCGGAAATGGAGTTACCGTTGTTGAGTTGGAATAAATCAATACTTTAAAAAGTACCGCAGTAGGAGGATCATCCTATGAAGAATTTGGCACGTATATTATTTGTGGCCGCTGTTATTTTCTTTGCGGCGGGTATTATATATTTGAAGAATAGCTAGGAGGAATAGGACATGGAAACAACGGTGTGCCCATGGTGTCAGACGGAAATTGTATGGGATGAAGAAATAGGTCCGGAGGATGAATGTCCACATTGTCAGAATGAGTTGAATGAGTATCGT
The DNA here is from genome assembly GCF_056786405.1 of Paenibacillus sp. Y859. NCBI lineage: Bacteria > Bacillati > Bacillota > Bacilli > Caryophanales > Paenibacillaceae > Paenibacillus > Paenibacillus sp. Y859. The sequence goes on from NZ_JBXCIZ010000003.1 coordinate 232,956, forward strand.
ACACTCAACATCGGTCTTGATGATGAGGATGAGCTAGAGGAACAAGTAAGCACACAAGCCTATGATAAACCAGTGAATAGAGTCGAATCTATTCAGCCATTCTGGGAGCAAGATATGATGACTACGACCCCTGCATTTCGTGCGCTTGATAAATATGAGAGTAGTCACGATCTAATGAACTATGAAGCTATGGTCGAAAAGGTGTTGGATCATCAGGAGGAAGTGCCTGAATGCCCTCATTGTCGTGAATTTATGTTGCTTACTGGGCAACAGCAAATAACAGGCGCTGGTTGGAATCCGGCTGTGGTGCCAGTACTGCAGGGATCTGTATTGAATGCACCATTCTCAGTGGACATTTATGTATGTACAGGTTGTTTCCATGTTCATACTACGCTATGTGAGGAAGATCGTTTAAGACTTATTCAAGGATTAAGTGGGTAAGACACAACTCAAGTAGTTGCATCATATACATGATCAATTAGCTTTTGAAAGGTATGCCATGAGGATAGTTTTTTCTATGCATAAACCTTTTAATGCTGTACTATATGAATTGATCTCTTTTTCGCGGGTATGTTATTTGATTATTATCAGTGCCCACAAAAAGCAAGCACTGGAGGGTAACTTATGAAGGAACTTAATGAACTGGAAATGAAAGTGCTAGACCTTCTGAAAGAAGATGCTAGAATGACGCCAGTTTTACTGGCTACTCTTATTGGTGTCGATGAAGCGGAAGTTGCAACGGCTATAGCAGAACTTGAAAGTGAGCACGTTATTGTGAAATACGCTGCTGTTGTAAATTGGAGTAAGGTTGAAGATGAGAAGGTAACAGCTCAGATTGAGGTGCAGATTACGCCTGAACGTGGGCGTGGGTTCGAGGGGATTGCAGAACGTATTTATTTATACCCTCAGGTGAAATCTGTTTTTCTGATGTCCGGGGCCTATGATTTACTTGTTGAGGTTGAAGGACGTAACTTAAGAGAAGTTGCAAATTTCGTATCCGAGAAGTTATCCACGATCGATTCTGTTCTATCTACGAAGACGAATTTTATTCTGAAAAAATATAAACAAGCTGGGATTATATACGAGGAACAAGAAGAAGAACCTCGACTTATGATCTCCCCGTGAAGGAGTAAACGTGATGATCTTGAATGAAGAGCGTGCGCAGAAACACAATAAATCAATGGATAGCTATTTAGCACCGCTCGTCAGGGATATCGCTCCTTCGGGCATACGGAAATTTTTCGATCTAGTATCTGGTAACAAGGATATTATTACGCTGGGAGTAGGTGAGCCTGACTTTGTCACCCCATGGCATGTACGTGAAGCTTGCATGTACTCTCTAGAACGTGGCCGCACAGGTTATACCTCTAATTCTGGAACCCCTGAACTTCGTGAGGCAATTGGCCAATACTTGCATGACAATTTCCAAGTGGCCTATGAACCTTCAAATCAGATTCTAGTTACCGTAGGGGGAAGTGAGGCGATAGATCTAGCATTGCGAGCATTGATTGTCCCAGGTGACGAAATACTCATTCCAGAACCGTGTTATGTATCCTATTCGCCGATTACAACGATTGGTGGAGGTATTCCTGTTGGGATTGAGACGACGTCTGAGAATGGTTTCAAACTGACAGCTGAGGCGCTAGAAGCGAAGATTACACCTAAATCGAAAGTATTGATGCTATGTTATCCAAGCAATCCGACAGGCGCGATTATGACCTATGAGGATTGGCTTCCCATCGCTAAAGTAATTGAAAAGCATGATCTCATCGTTATTTCTGATGAAATTTATGCAGAGCTTACTTATAGTGATGATAAACACGTTAGCTTTGCAGCCATTCCTGGGATGAAAGATCGAACGTTACTAGTGAGCGGGTTCTCTAAAGCATTTGCTATGACAGGTTGGCGGATGGGATATGTATGCGGGCATGAGGATTTCATTGCTGCGATGCTAAAGATTCATCAGTATACAGTCATGTGTGCCCCAGTGATGGGTCAAGTAGCAGCTCTAGAGGCATTGACCAATGGCTTGGAGGAGAAAGATCGGATGCTGGAATCTTACAACCAACGTAGACGTCTGATCGTGCAAGGGTTTCGCGAGATAGGTCTCAATTGTCATGAACCACAAGGGGCTTTCTATGCATTCCCAAGCATCCAAGATACTGGACTATCATCCGACAATTTTGCGGAGAGATTGCTAGTGGAGGCGAGGGTAGCTGCTGTTCCGGGTAATGTCTTTGGACTCGGAGGAGAAGGATTCCTTCGTTGTTCATACGCAACATCGGTAGCTCAATTGAACGAGGCGCTGGAACGAATAGGTAAGTTTGTAGAGCAATTGAAAAAGGGCTAAGTACTAAATAAAATAAACAATTAATAAATTCACTATTATTTTGAATGAACTATGTTATAATCTTCCTTTAGTATCAGAATGAACGGTCTAAGGAGGGATTTGAATTGTTTTGTGCTGATTATAACATGCCCACATATCGGGGAAGTAATATCGCCGAAAAAATCCGTGGTAAATGGTCAAGCCAAGCGATTGACTCTTCAAAAAGAGAGTGTACGTTAGAAGATGAGATCTGTTTACTTCGTAGTCAGATGGAACAGATATTTGTTCAGGAGCAGTCGTTTACTTCCAATATTGTAATCGAAATTAGCAGTTTGCTAGACTTGAAAATTAATGAATATATGAGAATTTCCTCATCCAACAAATAAAGTAATCATATCCAGAAAGGCTCGTCATGATGAGAGCCCTTTTTTTGTGGGTTGATCTTGACATATGGTATATTGATCTTACTTGCGATAGGAGGAATAAAATGAGATTAGGTAGAAAGTTACTTATTATTGTGATCAGTATGATCATGCTGGCAGGCTGTGGGAAGGGAAATGGGAAGGTATCGGTCTTTATTACAGATGATTACTTGGATCCTTCCGGTATTCGAGAGCCACTAGAAAAGATATTACAAGAAAAGGTTGGAGAAGAACTGGCGGTCGAGGTTTCTGCTTCGCCAATATATAATGAGCAAAAAGTAATGATAGAATATGCAGCTAAGGAGCATGAGATTTTTATATTGCCTGAATCGATTATGAAGCTATATGCTAGAGATGGAACCCATATCGTACTTGATGAGGATTTCGATTCTGAGAAATACCCCGCGGGAGTATTCGAAGCTGGTGTAATAGACGTGGACACCGATGAGGTAGTTATGGAGACGCATCTATTTGCCATTCCTATCTCCCAGATGAAGGTATTTCAGGATCTGAATTATGCGAGGGAAGGTCTGTACGCTACGATCCCAATCTCAACAGATTCTATGGAGAGTTCGATTGCATTATTGAAGGCAATGATGAAATAAGTAAATATTGTAGGAGGAATTCTAATGAAAGTATATACACGAACAGGTGATGCGGGTGAGACCTCTGTTATTGGAGGACGTGTGATCAAGGATGATAACCAAGTTGAGGCTTATGGAACGATTGATGAACTGAATAGTTTTGTAGGGCAAGTGATCAGTCTCATGGGAGAAGATCAGCTCTTCGTCGATCTGAAGGAACAATTATTAGAGATCCAACATGAGTTATTTGATTGTGGTTCGGATTTAGCATTCGTGAAGCTAAGCGAGAGTAAATATAAAGTGAGAGGCGAATTGGTTGAACGCTTGGAGCTTTGGCTGGATTCTTGTGAGAAGGAGAATCCGCCTTTAGAGCGTTTTATTCTACCAGGTGGTGACATCTTATCTTCCACTCTCCATGTCTGTCGTACAGTGTGCCGTCGAGCAGAGCGCAGAACAGTTACTTTAGGCAAGGAGAAGGATATCAATCCGCATGTACGTCAGTATTTAAATCGCTTATCCGATTATTTCTTCGTCATTGCAAGAACGGTAAATGCACGCAAAGAAGTAGTAGACATCGAATATGTGCGTAGCCAAAAGGTATTTAAATCGGAACAATGAGTCAATATTATAACCCAATCACACATGTTGTGTCCCCTGAAGAAGATGGCTGGATATTGAAGAAGCTCTTGCAAAAGAAGCTGAATGTTTCTCGTAAACTATTATCACGTTTGAAATATACCGAGCAAGGAATTATGTTGAATGGTGAAAGAGTTTACATTAGCGTACCTGTTAGGAATGGAGATGTGGTTGAAATTAGAATGGAGCAGGAAACTTCGGAAGACATTTTGCCGCAGCCCATTCCTTTCGACATTTTATTTGAGGATGATCACTTGTTAGTTGTGAATAAAGAGGCAGGTAGAATTGTCCACCCGACACACGGTCATTACACGGATACGCTAGCGAACGGAGTCGTTCATTATTGGCTTGAACAAGGGAAGAATTATCGTTTTAGGCCTATTCATAGATTAGATCGAGAAACGACGGGTGTCTTAGTTATTGCGAAGAATCCCTATGTCCATCAACATATCTCTGAGCAGATGATCGCTGGCGAAGTGGATAAGAAATATGTTGCAATAGTCCATGGTGTGCCTAGCTCACCTGAAGGAATGATAGACGGTCCGATTGATAGAGATCCAGAGGATCCTCATCGCAGAATAGTTACACCAACAGGTTACAGTTCATTGACACGGTATTGGGTGACTGAGCAATTTCATGATGCTAGCATGGTGAATTTGAAGTTGGAAAGTGGGCGAACTCATCAGATTCGTGTTCATATGACATCTATCGGCTGTCCATTGATTGGAGACTCATTATACCGGCATCCAATTTATGTTGCGTTAGATGTTGAGCAAGCGGATAATCGTATAGGAAATGAAAATGCTGACAGTTGCAGTGAGAATAATCATGTCATAAATCTTGATCTGAGTATAGGACGTCAAGCTTTACATGCATATGAATTATCGTTGATTCATCCTATTCTACATGAGTGGATGACGTTTAAGGCACCTATGCCATTAGATATGGAAACACTGCGACATCAATTACTTAATCGTTCGATCTAGGAGGAATAATACACATGAGTAATCTATTAATATATCTATATCCCAAATGCAGTACATGCAGGAATGCAGTGAAATGGTTAAGAGCTAACGGGCATGAGCCTGAGATCAGAGATATTTTTGTAGAACCTCCAACTATTTCTGAGTTAACTGAATTAGTGGAGCATAGTGGGCTTGAACTTAAGAAGTTCTTCAATGTAAGCGGGGATGTCTATAGAGCAATGGGGCTTAAGGACAAGCTTAGTGAGATGAGCCGAGAGGAACAAATCGAGCTTCTTTCGTCAAATGGCAGGTTGATTAAACGACCTATTGTAACTAACGGAGAGAGTGTGACTTTAGGGTTCAAAGAAGATCAATATGCCAATGTTTGGAGCGGTTGATGAGACCGCAAGGTCATTCATAGTTATGCTATACTAATCGTATCACCGCCATCTGTGCGGAAGTAGAGATATATAAGGAGCGGTAAAAGAGTGACACGCAATAAACAACAATCTATTATGCTAGTTGATGGAATGGCTCTATTATTTAGAGCGTATTTCGCATCAGCTTCCAGCGGTTATATTCGTCGAACGAAATCGGGTGTACCTACGAATGCTATTTATGGGTTCGTACGTTATTTCTGGGATGCAGTACAAAAATTTGACCCAACCCACGTTATTTGTTGTTGGGATTTGAGTGGACCTACCTTTCGTGCGCAGGAATATGCAGCTTACAAAGGGAATCGTTCAGAAGCACCAGATGATCTAATTCCTCAGTTTACATTGATTAAGGAAGTCGTTGAGAGTTTCGGAATTCCTAATATTAGTTATCAAGGATATGAGGCGGACGACTGTATTGGAACTTTAGCAGCGCAAATTAGTCAAGAAATGAATGTCATGGTATTGACTGGGGATCATGATATGCTTCAGCTGGTGAGTCCAACTACAAGCGTTATTATTATGAAAAAGGGACAGGGCAATTATAAAGTATATACGCCAGAATCCTTATACGAGGAAAAGGAGCTTCATCCTCGTCAAATCATTGATATGAAGGCTTTGATGGGAGACGCTAGTGATAACTATCCCGGTGTTCGTGGGATAGGAGAGAAGACAGCGACAAAGCTTGTTCAAGAATATGGCTCAATTGAGGGGATTCTTGAGAACTTAGATCAACTATCCGCGAGTGTACGTACTAAGATAGAGAATGATCTTGATATGCTTCATTTATCACGTAGACTTGCAGAAATTCATTGCGCTGTACCTGTCGCGTATTCAATAGAGAGCTCTTTACTTGAATTGAATCATGATCTAGTCGCATCTAAATTTGAAGAACTTGAAATGAGAAGCCTCTGTCAATTGATGGGGCTAGAGGTATCCTAAGTGAGGATTCTATCGTTTAAATTTAAGGGACGACATGTAGTAATTCCAGCACTAGTGATCGTAACGGTATTATCTTTTCTACTATCAGGGAACATGAATACTTCATATGCAACATCGAAGGCTACGATTAAAAGTGGCGTGAAGAAGGTAACCGTTAGTGGGAAAAGCTTTACTGTACAGACGGTTGCTATTCCGAAGGGAACACCGGGACGACAATTGGCTTCAAATCTGACGGAACCGTACTTATGGATAGTCTTAGAATGAGCCTTACAGGTACAGTTAGCAGGACAAAGGGTAGTCCCATTGGATGGTACGTTTCCTTTGTTAACCGAACTCCATCGGCTAATGCTAATGTTAGCATCCTATACACAGAAGATCGTGGTAGTTATGTGGGATTTAAGGGTGGCATTGCTGTGGTGATGGAGAATGGAGTAGTGACGAAAAAAGTAGTGAATGATAATGTCCCTATTCCGAAGAATGGCTATGTACTTATATGTACTGGAACAATGAAATCGATGACAGATCGCTTCGAGGTTGGAGCCGAAGTGATGCAGAAAATGGGCGCTAAACAGGCTATGAATTTGGATGGTGGTGCTTCCTCGGCACTTTATGGTGGCGGGATAGTCATGACCCTAGCTGGGCGGTCATTGAGCAATACGTTAGTATTTGGTAACAATCTGAATAGGTAATCAGAAGGGATGGTTCTGTTATGGGTTTATTAGGAGCAATTGAAGCCGGTGGCACTAAATTCGTCTGCGGAATAGGTACGAAGGATGGGCAAATAAAGGAAAGAGTCAGTTTTCCTACAACGACCCCAGATGAGACGATGGCTCAAGTGGAATCTTTCTTCGCGGGTAAAGAAGTAGAGGCTATTGGAGTAGGTTCTTTCGGACCGATTGATCCTATTAAGGGAAGTCCGACATATGGTTATATTACGACGACGCCTAAACCGAATTGGAGTCAGTACAATATTGTTGGTCATATGAAATCAAAGTTTAATGTACCTATTGGATTTGATACAGATGTGAACGGAGCAGCGCTTGGTGAGCATTTATGGGGTGCTGGACAAGGACTAAATAGCTGTATGTATATTACTGTTGGGACCGGTATCGGGGCTGGTGCTGTCGTTAATGGGCAAATGCTACATGGACTATCACATCCTGAAATGGGACATATCATCGTTCGCCGTCATCCTGAAGATACATATGAGGGCACATGTCCTTATCACGCGGATTGCTTAGAGGGTTTGGCAGCAGGACCTGCCATCAGTCGCCGCTCCGGATTACAAGGTGTTGAATTGGGTGCTGATCATCCAGCGTGGAAGATGGAAGCCTATTATTTAGCACAAGCATTAATGAATTATATATTGATATTATCTCCGCAAAAGATCATTATGGGCGGTGGAGTTATGAAGCAACAACAGCTTTATCCACTTATTCATCGTGAGCTTCGTAGTCTGTTGAATGGTTATGTTCAGCATTCATCCATCCATAATGACATAGAGCAATATATCGTCTCTCCTCAATTAGGCGACAATGCCGGTCTAAGTGGTGCATTAGCACTTGCAAGGCTAGCAATCGAGGAAGCTTGATCAAAAGATGACTTTTTGAACCACCCCTATAATGTGATTGACGTTATGGTAGCATATGGTATTATAGTAATAACAGGATAACATGATTCGACTGAGGAAGCACCTCTCTTACTTTATTGTAAGAGGGGTGCTTTTTTTTGCGTGTTATGCTGAATTGAATGTAGGAGTGTTAAAGATGCAGATTGTATTTATGAATCGTTTGATGAAGGCATCTGGAAGTGCTGAAGAACTAGTTGCACAAGTGTGGATTGGTGAGGAGGAAGGGGTCTGGCATCTAGGATGGAGGGATCTCTTGATAGACGGGGAATTTAATGATGTTTCATGGTACGAAGGTGGTTCATGGCACGAGCTCCTCTGTATTTATCGTCATGACCTTGCAATTAAGCTTGGTGAGGGATATCGCCCCATTATAGAGGGGGTATTTCATGAAGATGAGGAGATTCCATCACGGGGGCAGGCGGCTCAGAAGCTGTATTGCTATAGTGAACTTCATTCAGAGGAGAGCGTATATGCAGAATTATGTACATGGAGACGTAGGAGAGCAGCTACTGAGCGTAAGGCTCCCTATTTTATTGCGAGTAATAAGTTACTGCGACTAATCAGTGCTTATATTCCTCAGCATGTGGATGAATTGAAGCAACTTCCAGGAGTAGGTCAGACTAAGGCAAGTGAGTATGGGGCTGAAATCTTAGAGATTACCGCTAAAGTGGAACGCAATCATACCTTCCCTTTGAACTGGGTGTATGCTGAATTAAACGAAGAGGTATACAGGGCATGGGTATTTAAGCAGAAGGAACAGAAATACAAACAAGAGCTGAATCAATTTAGGATGCAAAGTGCTCTTATGAGAGGGATATCAGAAGGGAAGAACTTGGAGCAGTTAGAACGAGATTGTGAGTCTTCACGTAAAGAAATTATCGAAGCTTTGGAGGAGCTGGAGAAGGCGGGATATGATACGGAGCCGCTACTACAAAGTGAACTCAAGGATACGGCGAGTGAAGAGCAGACGGCCATTTGGTCAGCATTTCAAGAACTGGGGGATTCCCTGTTGAAACCGATTCTGCATAGAGTATATGGTGAAGATAAAGATTTAGTGGGCAAAGGAAGTATAGACGTATTGTATGAACGTATACGATTGATTCGTATTCAATTTAGACGAAATAAGATCATGAGACGAAGCGTCAGCTGAACATGATACACAAAAGGACGAAGAATTCTCTAAGAGGAGAGAATTCTTCGTCCTTTTGCAAATTTATTAAATCCAGTCCTTTTTACGAAAAATTAGAAACATTCCGAAACCTAACGTCGCCATAATAGCGAGGATCATAAAATATCCATATTTCATATCTAATTCAGGCATATTAGTAAAGTTCATACCATAGATGCCGGTAATAAGTGTTAGTGGTATGAAGATGGTTGTAATTGCAGTAAACACTCTCATAATTTCATTCGCACGGTTTGCGATACTGGATTGGTAAGCTTCACGTAAGTTACCCATAAGATCGCGATAGGTTTCAAAGGTTTCTGCGATTTTCACTGCATTTTCATAAATGTCGCTAAAATATTTCTGCAATTGGTCATCGATCAATCGAAGGTCCTTCTTATTGAGGATGTTAATGACTTCCTTCTGTGGTCCAAGCACTTTCTTCAGCCACAATATTTCACTGCGAAGTCCTATAATCTCAATCAAATGAGATTTCTTAGTGTGCATAAGAATATCTTCTTCTAACTTTTCAATTTTGGCTTCAATTCGGTCACCTACCGTGAAGTAGTTATCGACAACTAAGTCAATGAGTAGATACAGGAATCGGTCTGGTTCACTAACCTCTTGTTCCCATAGAATAGGTTTGAGTACGCGGAGTTCATTTATCTTTTGATTCGTAACTGTAATAATATAATTTCTACCTAAGAACACGCTAAGACCACGCAGAAATATTTCCTCATCATCAAATCGAATGCTATTGACTACAATGAAATAATGATCTTCATATATTTCGATCTTAGGGCGTTGTTCTTCTTCACTAAGGCAATCCTCTACAGCTAAGTCATGTAAAGAAAAGAGTGGTTGTAGAATGGGTAGATCTACTGAATCAGCATCAATCCAGTAGAATCCATCCTTTGGAGGGCTAAGCGTTGTTTGAATATCATCAATAGGGGTAAACACCCCTGAATTAACTAACCGAATTTTCATCTAGGTTCACTCCTTCATCCCATAATTTGTCATGGGTAACGTAAATTATACGCAAAGGAAAGAGATCAGCTTTGTCGACGTAGTATATCTACTGTAAGAGGAGTTACTGATCGAGCATGGAAAGAATGAATAGTCCCCTTTATCAACAGGCTGGTACAAATCCTATGCAATTTCATTTCAAGTCCAAAGAGCTTGGGCCTCGGGTCACCGTCCATCTTCCATCTCACCTCTTATTCATCATTTGGTTGTAACACTTGTCTAGTATAACTGTCCGTAAACTTCGTTTCAAGAAGAAAAAAAAACAACCTCTTAATATATAGCATATGGAAAGAGCGTAAAAATGACTCTCATCTTGCGAAAGTAAATAAAACATGTATAATTATGATCATATCCAAAATTTTCAATGATGTACAATGAACTTCAATTGAATAACACTAATTAGCAAGTTAACGATGAATAATCTTATCCGTAAGGTTAATAACCGTTAGAAGTGACTAATTAAAGAGTTTTTTCTTATCAAGAGCAGGTGGAGGGACAGGCCCGATGAAACCCGGCAACCGGCGTGAATAACGCACGGTGCTAATTCTTGCAGGAAGATTTGCTGAAGTTCATGCGAATCCTTCTTGAGAGATGAGAAGGGCGCATAGATTAACGATGATGACCTTTCTCCTATGGACTTTTCCTATGGATAAGGTCATTTTTGTTAGCAATAATGATGAGAGGCCTCGGCCGAAGGAGTGAAATTAGAATGCCAATTAAGATTCCAGACACGTTACCAGCAAAAGAAATTCTCACAGGAGAGAACATATTTGTCATGGATGAGAGCCTTGCATACCAGCAAGATATTCGTCCCCTACGTATTGCAATTCTTAACTTGATGCCTACTAAGGAAACGACAGAAACGCAATTACTCCGTTTGCTGGGGAACTCACCACTTCAAGTGGACATTGTATTGCTACATCCAGACTCTCATGTATCGAAGAACACATCTGAAGAATATTTAAGAGCATTTTATAAAACGTTTGAAGAAGTGAAGAATAGCCGATTTGATGGACTGATTATTACTGGAGCACCTGTGGAGAAGATGGAATTTGAAGATGTGAACTATTGGGAAGAACTACTGGAAATATTTGAGTGGAGTAAGACCCATGTGACATCAACACTTCATATCTGTTGGGCAGCTCAAGCAGGACTATACCATCATTTTGGTATTCCGAAATGGGATATGGAAGAGAAAATATTTGGTGTATTCCAACACACGATTAATAAGCCAAATGTGAAGTTGTTAAGAGGATTTGATGAAATATTCCATGTTCCACATTCCCGCCATACGGAGGTTCGCCGTGAGGATATCGAGGGTGTTCAGGAACTTGAAATATTGTCCGAATCAGAAGAGGCAGGTATTTATCTCGTTGCGACAAAAGATGGTAAACAGATCTTTGTCTCAGGCCATTCTGAATATGATCCATTCTCATTAAGATGGGAATATGAAAGAGATATTGCTAAAGGAATGGACATTCAAATTCCAAGGAACTATTATCCGAATGATGATCCAGATCGTGTCCCACCTTCAATCTGGCGGTCACATGCTAATTTATTGTTTGCAAATTGGCTGAATTATTATGTATACCAAGAAACACCTTATGATATTGGTGAAACAAGGGATATATGGCCACAAATATAATAGATGAGGAGAAATTCGATATGGAGAAGAATGGGTTAAGGATCGAGAGTAGGCTAGCACAGATTGGTTCGATTGAAGAACCAGTTACTGGAGCGGTTAATTTTCCTATTTATCAAGCAACAGCTTTTCGTCATCCTCAATTAGGGAAGAGTACTGGATTTGATTATTCACGTACTAAGAATCCCACACGTAAGGTGCTGGAGGACGCTTCCGCAGAGTTGGAATCAGGTGATGCTGGTTTTGCTTGTAGTTCAGGCATGGCAGCACTACAGACCGTATTTGCTTTGTTTGGTCAAGGTGATCATCTCATTGTCTCTTTAGATTTATATGGTGGAACGTACCGACTATTGGAACGAGTGCTTTCTAAATATGGCATTAGTGCCTCCTATGTAGATACGAATGATTTGGACGCATTGGAGAGTCATAGACGTCCGAATACGAAAGCAGTCTTTATTGAAACTCCAACAAATCCACTCATGATGATTACAGATATTCGTGCGGTCTGTTCATGGGCACGTCAACATCAATTACTAACCGTTGTTGACAATACTTTGATGACACCGTTATTCCAACGTCCATTGGAATTGGGAGCAGACATCGTTGTCCATAGTGCAACGAAGTATTTGGGCGGGCATAATGATGTATTGGCAGGATTGATTATTACGAAAGGGAAGGAACTATCGGAAGAGATGTTCTTCCTTCACAATTCGATGGGTGCGGTTCTTGGACCATCAGATTCCTACCAATTAATGCGTGGGATGAAGACGTTAGCACTTCGTATGGAACGTCATGAGAGTAATGCGATTGCCATAGCGGAGTACTTAACTACTCATTCTGCTATAGCAGAAGTATTTCATCCGTATCTAAAGGATCATCCTGGACGAGCTATTCAAGAAGAACAGTGTAGTGGGAATACAGGTATTTTCTCATTTAAAGTAAAGGATGCCCGTTATGTGGAACCGATTCTTAGACATATTAGATTAATTGCTTTTGCGGAAAGCTTGGGTGGAGTCGAGTCACTGATGACTTATCCTGCAGTACAAACACATGCTGATATTCCACTTGAAATTCGCGAAGCTATTGGTGTGGATGATCGTTTGCTGCGATTCTCTGTGGGCATAGAGCATGTGGAAGATTTGATTGCTGATCTTGGTGGGGCTCTAGAGGCTGCGCGTCAAGAAATTGAAGGGGGAGAATAAGGTATGAGTGATCAACATGAGTCGGGTAAAGAACGTTCACTGAAAAACTTGAATTTCGCAACGCGATTGCTTCATTTTGGATCTGAAATAGATCGTACGACAGGGGCATCAAGTGTTCCAATCTATCAGGCATCTACTTTCCATCATGAGGATATCTATAACCCGCCAGAGTATGATTATAGTCGCTCCGGCAACCCCACACGCCAAGCTCTAGAAGATTATATCGCTCTAATGGAGGGTGGGGTACGTGGATTTGCTTATTCATCAGGGATGGCAGCCATTTCAAGTACATTTATGATGCTGTCATCTGGCGATCACATGATTGTAACTGAGGATGTATACGGTGGAACCTACCGTCTCTTAACAAGTATTCTGAATAGACATGGGATTGAGAGTACATTTGTAGATATGACTGATATCGAGCAGGTGAAGAACGCACTTAAGCCAAATACGAAAGCTGTATATATGGAGACACCGTCCAATCCGACATTGAAGATTACGGATGTAGCAGCTGTCACGAATTGGGCGAAAGAGCATGATCTATTAACGATCCTGGATAATACCTTTATGACTCCTTATTATCAACGTCCCATAGAAATGGGAGTGGATATTGTACTCCATAGTGCTACTAAGTTTCTAAGTGGGCACAGTGATGTGCTAGCCGGACTTGCTGTTGCTAGAACGGATGCTATTGGACGTCAGTTAAAGCAGCTTCAGAATGGTCTCGGTACCGTGCTAGGTCCACAGGATTCTTGGCTTGTTATCCGGGGAATGAAGACGCTAGAAGCACGGATGAAGCAAAGTGAGATTAGTGCAGGTATATTGGCGACCTGGTTAAGTGAAAGAACAGATATTACCAATGTGTTCTATCCAGGCTTACCGGGCCATCCGGGGCGTGAAATTCATGAGAAACAGTCCACAGGATATGGAGCGTTGGTATCCTTTGATGTTGGTTCAGGAGAACGGGCGAAGAAAGTACTCAACAAAATTCAGTTACCGCTAGTTGCTGTAAGTCTCGGTGCTGTTGAGAGTATACTTTCTTATCCGGCAATGATGTCACATGCTGCTATGCCAGTTGAGGTTCGCGCTGAACGGGGCATTACGGATGGGCTACTCCGTTTCTCTGTTGGACTTGAGCATATTGATGATTTGATCGCAGATCTTGACCAAGCACTCCAAGAAAATTAATCAAAACAGCATCGTTTTGACGATGCTGTTTTTTGAAGACAGTAATATGTTAATATAAAGAAATGTAAAGATAATAGAGTTGAAATTAAGGGAGGTTTCCTTTATGAGTACGGTGGACCGTATCTTAGATAAAGCAGTTCGAGGTGAGCGACTTAATCTCGAAGAAGGCGTAAGATTATTTGAAAGTGATGAGATTGAGAAATTAGGACATACCGCAGATATTCTCATGAAACGTATACATCCTGATCCGATCACAACCTTTGTTATAGGACGTAACATCAACTATACTAACTTTTGCGATACCTATTGTCGGTTCTGTGCTTTCTATAGACCGCCAGGTTCTAGTGAGGGTTATGTGTTGCCAGATGAGGCAATATTCCAGAAGATCCAAGAGACTGAAGATGTTCGAGGGACCGAGATTCTGATGCAAGGTGGTACGAACCCAGATCTTCCATTTAGCTATTATACCGACTTGCTCAGAGGGATTAAACATCGTTTCCCTAATATTACGATGCATTCATTCTCCCCTGCTGAAATTCGTAAGATGCAGGAGGTTTCTGGATTAACATTAGAAGAAGTCGTTCGTGAGCTTCATGAAGCAGGGCTTGACTCTCTACCTGGCGGTGGTGCTGAAATTCTTGACGATCGTATTCGTAAGAAGATTAGCCGACTAAAAGGGACTTGGCGAGATTGGATGGATGTGATGCAGGCTGCGCATAAGCAAGGAATGAATACGAGTGCCACGATGGTTATTGGATTTGGTGAAACGATGGAAGAAAGAGCTCTGCACATGATGCGTATTCGGGATGCTCAAGATGAATGCATACAGAATAAGTATAACTCCAAAGGATTCTTGGCATTCATTCCATTTACTTTCCAACCGGATAATACAAATTTTGTGCGTGAACGTGAGACGCCTGAGGCTTATCTTAAGACTGTAGCAATGGGGCGGATACTACTCGATAATGTACCGAATTTGCAGTCTTCCTGGGTGACTATGGGACCGGAGATAGGTAAATTATCTTTGAGTTATGGATGTAATGATTTCGGTAGTACGATGATGGAAGAGAATGTCGTTTCTTCGGCAGGTGCAGTGTATAAAGTTAATATTGAATCTATTATTGGACTCATCCGTGAAGCAGGTAAAACACCAGCGCAACGTAATACGAGATATGATATATTGAAAGTATTTGAAGAAGGAACAACAGTTGATCGCGATTTCGTTATGCAAAATTAATATTTGTTAAATACCACCCCATTTTCCAAGAGAAAATGGGGTTTTCCTGTACTTGAGAAATGTTAGCTTGTTTTCCACTAACCCCTTCCGTATATCCTTTGTTCAGGGACCATATACTTAACAAGGATAACGAAAGGAGTGATCTCCATGATGATATTCAGTATATCAGCTACGACAGTGACATCAGAAGAAGAAGTGGCATTCCAACGAATTGTATCGAGAGTGAATGAAGAACTACATAAAAAATACAAATCATTACATTTGACTTGTGTTTCAAATGATGGAACTTCATATTGGCATTGCATGGGAAATGAGCAGAGATCATTTAAAGGTGAGAGCTTGCTCTTTATTTATCAGCTCGCAGCCAAGGCTACTGCGGAACTCATTCTAGAAATAAAGGAACAACATATAATCAGATCTTTGATTCGGAATGAATTTAATTTCTCTGAGAAAGAGGAATCTGAGCCGATTATTGAACATTGTATAACTTTGTTAGAGAAAGGAAACGATTCACCGAATCCATCTTGGAATCGGCGTTATCTGATGCTGGCAAAAAGTTTGCAGAAATGCCTCCTTGAAAGCAATGAATTAAATATAGATGGATTTATTTCCTTTCGGCTGCAGGAATATGGTAAAGAGCTGAGGGAAGTTGTTGAGTATACGATAGATGAGTTCTTGGTCGATCAACAGTATGAGGAGTTTGTCGGTCTCCTTAAATATTTCGTGTACTTCCAAGAGCCACGAATACCATTGGCTCATGTCGTTCATAAGGGCGGACGGGAACTGTTGCTGTTTGACGATAAAATGAATTCATTGGATTGTAGAGGTGATGATGCTGTTTACGTAGAAAGAATTAATCAGCAGGATATGGAAATGGAAGATGTTGTAGTCAGTACGCTTATTTCCGTTTCACCGGCTAAATTAATTATCCATACGCGTGATGTGCAAATGCCGGCCGTGAAGACGATACAGCAGATTTTTGAGAAAAGAGTTGAGATATGTCACAATTGTCCCAAATGTCATGCATTCTTTAGGGAGAAAGAGAAGATTTAACTTGACGAGTAGTGTCAGCTAGAACTATAATTACTGTTAAATTCACTAATAGCGTTGAGAAAGACATGAGCCATCGTAATACGGGCTGTTCAGAGAGAGGGAACATAGGCTGTAATTCCCTTCAGTAACCGACGTTGGTTTACCCCTTTGTAGCTGCGATTATGAACTTCTTCATCAGTTGATTGAAGAACAGTAAGAAGCGCCGGTTCATTACCGTTATATAATGCTGATGAAGGACATGATTTTACATTCAATTTTCGTAAGAATGTATATTCAACTGTTAAATTAGGGTGGAACCACGGGTGATAACACTCGTCCCTTTACCGGGACGGGTGTTTTTTGTGTGCCTTCTCGGAAATATACAAAGAAAATAGGAGGAATTGAAATGACAGTAAGCATCAAGTTACCGGACGGTTCAGTTCGGGAATACGCAGAAGGCAGTAACATTGAAGACGTAGCTGCGTCAATAAGTAGCGGTCTGAAGAAGAACGCAGTAGCCGGCAAATTGAATGGCGTTGTGGTGGATTTATCCACTGTGTTAGAAGAAGGAGCGCTTATCGAAATAGTGACGTTGGATTCGCCAGAAGGCGTTGAAGTTATGCGTCATAGTACAGCGCATGTGATGGCGCAAGCTGTGAAGCGTTTGTTCGGTAATAAAGAGGTACAGCTTGGAATAGGCCCGGTCATTGAGGATGGGTTCTACTATGATATGGATTTAGAGCATTCCCTTAATCCGGAAGATCTGCAGAAAATAGAGAAAGAAATGGAACGTATCATCGGTGCGAACTTACCAATTACTCGTAGAGAAGTCAGCCGTGAAGAAGCTTTACAGATTTTTGGTGAACTTGCTGACCCGTACAAGATCGAATTAATTAATAATTTACCTGAAGATAGCATCATTTCGATGTACGATCAAGGTGAGTTTTTCGATCTTTGCCGTGGACCACATCTTCCATCAACAGGAAAGATTAAAGTATTCAAATTAATGAATGTTGCTGGTGCATATTGGCGTGGGGATAGCAAGAATAAGATGCTTCAACGAATTTATGGAACGGTCTTTCCTAAAAAGGCGCAATTGGATGAGTACTTACATTTCTTAGAGGAAGCGAAGAAACGTGATCACCGTAAATTAGGAAAAGAATTAAAAATCTTCACATTTTCTTCATTGGTGGGTCAAGGTCTTCCAATGTGGTTACCAAAAGGTGCGAAATTACGCCGGACGCTGGAACGTTATATTGTTGATATGGAAGAAAGTCTAGGGTATCAACATGTATACACTCCAGTGCTCGGTAATGTCGAACTTTACAAAACATCGGGACATTGGGAGCATTATCAAGAGGATATGTTCCCTAAAATGGAACTTGATAACGAAGAATTAGTACTTCGTCCAATGAACTGTCCGCATCATATGATGGTATATAAGAGTGATATGCACAGCTATCGTGATCTACCGATCCGAATTGCGGAGTTAGGTACGCAACATCGTTATGAGATGTCAGGTGCACTAACAGGTCTGCATCGTGTACGCTCCATGACGTTGAATGACGCTCATATCTTCTGCCGTCCGGATCAGATTAAAGATGAATTCAAAAGAGTTGTGACACTGATTCAAAAGGTTTACGAGGATTTTGGAATCAAGGAATATCGCTTCAGATTGTCATATAGAGATCCTCAGGATACAGAGAAGTATTGGCCAGATGATGCAATGTGGGAAAACACACAACGTATTCTCCGTGAAGTCGTTGAAGAGATGGGGCTTCCATTCTTTGAAGCAATAGGTGAGGCTGCGTTCTACGGTCCGAAATTGGATGTGCAGGTTAAGACAGCACTGGGTAAGGAAGAGACATTATCTACGACACAAATTGATGTTCTGTTACCAGAACGCTTCGAATTAGAATATGTAGGGGATGATGGACAGAAGCATCGTCCAGTCGTTATTCACCGTGGTATTCTTGGAACGATGGAACGAATGACAGCATTCTTATTAGAGAACTTTGCGGGTGCGTTACCGCTTTGGTTGTCGCCTGTTCAAGTGAAGGTTATTCCGGTATCTGGTGCCTTTGAAGGTTATGCGAATGAGGTTGTAGACAAGTTGAAACTTAACGGTATTTCGGTTGAAGGTGACCTACGTAATGAAAAACTTGGATACAAAATTCGTGAAAGCCAACTGGAGAAGATTCCGTATATGTTCGTAGTAGGTGAGAATGAAATGACAACTGGCACGGTTTCAGTTCGTAAACGTGGAGAAGGCGATATAGGAGCTAAATCCCTTGATGAGGTTATTTCCATGCTGAAAGATGAAATCGATAATCACCGAATCTCCTAACACTAAATAACAATTATTTATTTATAAACCTCTGTCATCGTATGTATACTTATCTGTTTATGTGGGAACCCTCGATAGTAAGGGGGAGATTTCCATATGAATCAGGTAACAACATGGCAGAGGATTTTGTTATGTGTATTTTTGCTAAGTATGATTGATGGGGGAAATAAGTTATATGCTTCGATGAGTTTCACAGAATGCGGTGAGTTAGGAATATCTACAAATAAATGTTACCAGCAACAGATGTATTATAGTCAACAAATGAAGAATAATGTTAACTTGAACAATGTTCGCACACAAACCAATAACGTGCAGAATGTTAAGATAAAACCAGGGAATACAACAGAGGATAAGTCACTTCCAGTATCTGCGCCTAGCCAAGAGCAAGTTATTCGAACGGTTAAGGTAGTGGCGACCGGTTACACGGCTGGATATGAATCAACAGGTAAAAGACCGAATCACCCACAATATGGAATTACCTATTCAGGTGTGAAGGTGCAACGGAATAAAAATAAAGTATCCACGATTGCAGCCGATCCCAAAGTGTTCCCACTAGGAAGTATTCTTTATATCCCTGGTTATGGCTACGGTATTGTTGCTGACACAGGATCAGCTATCAAAGGACATAAGATTGATTTATATTTTGCGACAACGAAGCAGGTATATAAAGAGTGGGGGAAGAAAGACGTTAGCGTACAAGTAATTAAACGTGGAAATGGCAAGTGTACTGAGCAAATGTTGCAGAGACTTGGTACAGCGATTGAGACTTATAAATCCCTACCAGCCTCTGTGCTAGAAGAAGCTATTTGACGGATTTCCAAGCCAGCGTGTACGAGTTCATGTTGGTGTTAAATCCTCTGCATAAATTTCTGAGTGGATGACATACTAATGAATGGGATAAGATGTGACCCCAATTCAAGTTGTCGACAGGCAGAAATAATGAGGAGGTGGATATCCGTGGAAAAGGGCCAAAACCAAAATTTTAAATCAAAACAAAAGAAAGTGCAAGAAAATTATAAAACTCCGAATGAAAAGTTTAACGCTGAATTTGCCGAGGAAAATGGTCAAATTGAGAAGAAGAATAAAGTTCAAGAAAACTATAAAACTCCGAATGAAAAGTTTAATGCGGAGTTTGAATCTAAAGAATAATGATTCTACATGTTTGTGTAAAGAGTGCCCATGCCGCTACTACAGCGGTATGGGCATTTTTGGTTTATCCATCTCATCCTCTAGACTGAGAGAATATCATTCTAGCGCATGTATCCGAAATAAAGAGTCTGTTGTACACTTATAATAATATATGAGGAAAAGGGGATCTGAACATGAAAAAGGGATGGGTTGATCGAAGTATCGGCGGATTAGTACTTATCGGAATAGGGGTAATATTTCTCCTTCAACAAATGAATATAGTGGATATCAGTATTGGATCTATTATTTCTACGTATTGGCCGCTAATCTTAATATATGCAGGTATAAAAAATCTGTTGACGTTACGTAATGAAGGGAGTTCTTTTGTAGGAGGCTTCGTTCTCCTTGCTATTGGATGTTATTTTCAAGCGCGGGCGTTGGACTGGATTATCTTGACTCCAGGTGATTTTTTTAAGTTCCTAGTTCCTGGTTTTCTAATTGTGGCGGGTCTTGCCGTTATATTTAAACCGCAACGCCGTCATTCTATTTCGGGGAAGAAGATGAAGTCTACGATCGAACCGAACGTGCAACCACAGGAACCATCTGAGCTACCTAACTTACCTAATATATCGGATTTGCCGAATGGAGAGTCCCAATCAACATTAGATAAACAATTTGAAGAGAAATTCGGT
The DNA here is from genome assembly GCF_056786405.1 of Paenibacillus sp. Y859. Classification (NCBI taxonomy): domain Bacteria; kingdom Bacillati; phylum Bacillota; class Bacilli; order Caryophanales; family Paenibacillaceae; genus Paenibacillus; species Paenibacillus sp. Y859. Next base: position 253,557 of record NZ_JBXCIZ010000003.1, read on the forward strand.
ATGTCTTTTGGAAGTAAGAAACATGTAGATTCGGATGAAGCAGAAGATTTCGATAACAATAAAAAGGGTAATTCCTATGATGATAGACGAAAAAGACATTATTCGAAAGAAAATTATGGTGACGGTGAGAAGATTAACAAGTCCACTTTCATTGGCGATACGCATATGGGACGGGAGTATTTCGAGTTGAAGCCTACGAATATCTCTCAGTTTATTGGTGACACAGTACTTGATCTGACGAAAGCTCAAATTCCTTATGGTAAGACTAAGATTAATATTTCAGCGTTCATTGGAGATATCAAGATCTATGTTCCCGATGATATGGATTTAGGTTTCAAAATTAATGCCAGTTCTTTCATAGGAGATATGTCGATATTATCCGAAGATAAGAGTGGATTTATTAGCAATATTTCATCCTCAACCCCATATTTCAAGGAAGCTAATAAAAAAATAATTATTACTGTTAGTGCTTTTATTGGAGATATTAAAGTGAATACGGTAGCTTAAGCCAATGCTGAAAATAATTAAGAGTACTAAATGGTTGTTGTTGTTGTATTTCTTGCTAAGTGGAGTTGTAATGGCTGGAGTTATCTATGCTGGGAGTTATATGGGATACATTGAGATCAAAGATAGTGTGATGTGGGTATATTATTCACTTGGAATCATTGTGTTTACTGTCGTCATAGGTTATATGGCAGGACAGCGTATTCAGCGGGGAATTGACGTTCTGGATCTTAATATGCTGCAGGTGGCTAAGGGCAACTTATCTGTGCGGATGCCACTTGCGGATGATCAATCCTTTGCACGCGTATATCACGAATTCAATACGATGATGGATGCTGTGGAGAAAAAGATGAAGTTATTGCAACGGTTAGGCGCTCAAGAAGTGATGGAGAAGGAGAAAGCAGCAGAGAATGCTGTTATTGAAGAGCGTCGCAGGATGGCTAGAGATCTCCATGACACAGTGAGTCAACAGCTGTTCGCCATACATATGTCTGCCTCAGCTCTGCCCAAAGTAATGATCCACAACGAAGAGCAGGGCAAGCTTGTACTGGAACAACTCATTGAAATGTCACATATGGCACAGAAGCAAATGCGCGCACTCATCGCTCAACTGCGTCCCGTGGAACTTGAAGGGAAGAGTCTTGCAGAGGCACTGGAGAAATGGTTCCCAGATTATTGTCGCCAGAATGGGCTAAAGGGGATGAAGGAGCTTGAAATGCAAGGGAATATGTCGGAAGCTATTGAGCATCAACTATTCCTTATTATTCAAGAGGCAATGGCTAATATTGTGAAGCATGCACAGGCGGTGTTAGTGAGCATGTCTTTACGTGAGGGAACACATCAGGTCGTGCTCAGTCTTAGTGATGATGGTCGTGGCTTTAATGGAGGCGTGCAGAAGCAAGGTTCTTATGGGCTTATGACGATGCGAGAGAGGGCGGAGAAGCTGGGGGGGCAAGTAGAGATTATTAGTAAAGAAGGTGCAGGGACAACGATTCGGGTACATATACCTAAATTTACGCCATTGGAACATGAACAGGATGATGCTATTTTTGAGGGGGAACTGTAAGTATGGAAGATAAAATTAAGATACTGCTTGTAGATGATCATGATATGGTAAGAATGGGTCTGAAAACATATTTAATGCTAGAACCCAAATTCGAAGTGATTGGTGAAGCGAAGGATGGTCAAGAAGTTCTCGGAATGTTGAGAAATGAATTATTAGAAAGTCCGCCCGATTTAATATTGATGGATCTTATGATGCCTATTATGAATGGTGCCGAGACAACCAAAGTGGTCATGAAAGAATATCCTGAGATGAAGATTGTTATATTAACTAGTTTCCTTGAGGATAATCTAGTGGTGGATGCTATCGAAGCAGGTGCTGTTAGTTATGTGTTAAAGACTGTATCAGCAGATGAATTGATCTATGCGTTACAAGGTGCATTTCGGGGTATGCCCGTCATGACAGGGGATGTTTCTCAAGCTCTAACTCGAGGAATTCGTAACCGCATGGTTGAAGCAGATTCCTCTAATCTTACAGAGCGTGAGAAAGAAGTGCTTCTCCTAATAGCTGAAGGGAAAAGTAATAAGGATATAGGTGAAGAACTACATATTAGTATTAAGACGGTGAAAACGCATGTTAGTAACTTGTTAATGAAATGCGAATTGGACGATCGTACGCAACTTGCCATTTATGCTCATCGAAAAGGATTGGTTTAGTTGTGAAATAAATACATAAGTCGTTTGAATATGTTTTATCTCTCTTTAAATTGTTTTTAATGTGACGTTAAGGTTCATAGTACATGATAAGAACAGTTAAATAATATCCCACTTACAACAGTAAGATTAGGGTATAGGAGGTAACAAAACATGGACGAACGCGATAATAAATTTGGACAGTTGGACGACGAATTGGATCAAGAAATGGCAAAAGGTAATGAGTCTTCAGATTCAGGTTCTTATTATTATTCCTACGGACCATTTCAATCCATGGGTAAAGATAGCGTGTTAAAGAATAATGCAGATTCCAATAATTATAAGGAACGTGAGGAAGTGGAGATTACTCAACCTCAACCACTACGTAACTTACCTGTAGAGAGTTCATTTAATTCATCAAGGCATTCCCAAGATGGAGGCAATAACAACAATGGTTCTGGTGGGAATGGTAACTGGCAGTATAGCCAAAAGCCAAAAAGCTCGGTTAAAACGATATTGGTCTCCTTCTTAGCAGGTATGGTTGTGATTACGTCATTAATGTTCACAGCGGATCGAATGAACTTGTTTACACCGGACACGCCAATAGCGGCGCTTGCTCCAGTTGAGACGAATACAGCAGTAGCAACATCGTTGCCTTTAACGAATTCTGGAAATGTCTCAACGGTATTTAAAGAAGCAAGTCCTGCAGTTGTGAAGATTGCAACATTCGTGAAGTCTGGAAATACGAAACAGACTAATCCATACTCTAATGACCCATTCTCCTATTTCTTTGGTGATCAATTCGGGGGAAGCAGCAGAAACAATAATGGAGGCTCATCCTCACAATCCGAATCGCAATCAGATTCAGATAAGTTGATCGCTTATGGTATTGGTTCAGGATTTATTTATAACGCAGAAGGATATATATTGACGAATCAACATGTTATCGGTGGTGCGGATGTTATTCAGGTGACAATAGAAGGGATTACTAAGCCTTATGAAGCTAAGTTGCTTGGATCAAGTAAAGATCTTGATCTAGCAGTTTTGAAGATTGAAGGAGATAATAACTTCCCGATTGTTCCAATGGGAGATTCAGATCGAGCTATCATTGGCGAGAGTCTAGTAGCTATCGGTAATCCTCAAGGCTTTGACCATACTGTTACGTCCGGTGTACTTAGTGCCAAGGAACGTACGATTGAAATCGCTGAAGAAGATGGTAGTGGTACGCGCAAATATGAGCATTTACTACAAACAGATGCTTCTATAAATCCTGGTAACTCTGGTGGTCCGCTTCTGAATCTGAGCGGTGAAGTTATCGGAATGAATGTTGCAGTTAGTGCAGATGCACAAGGGATTGGGTTCGCAATACCGACAACGGTTATTAAAGGAGTCTTAGATAAGCTTGAGAATAATCAAGAAATTCCGAAAGCGCCAGCTCCTTTTATCGGTGCATCTTTAATTACGATGACCGATGAAGTAGCCAAACAAATGGAAACAACGGTGAAAGAAGGATCGCTAGTTGCAGATGTCATTTTTAAATCTCCAGCATATGTAGCGGACCTTCGTCCATATGATATCATTACTGGAATCAATGGTACTAACTATGCTGCAAGTCAAGATTTGATCGATTTCATTCAGAAACAAGAAATTAACACTGAAATAACACTTAACATTGTAAGAGATGGTAAGAGTATGGATCTGCCTGTATTAATTGGGGATAAAAACGGATTCCAAGTTTCGGCAACTCAGAAATAAGGCGGATCAACGAATAGCGGAAGGGAAATACTCCTTCCGCTATTTATATATGGATAGATAGCAAGATGAGTTACAGTTGGTTACAATAAACATATAACTAGTAAAAAAGTATGAATAATGATTCGTTAATAATAAAGGGGTTGTAATCTATGCGGTCGACTATTTTGCTGATTGATGATGATGAGAAGATTATATCTATGTTACGTAGAGGATTAGCCTTCGAAGGATATGATGTAGTAACGGCAATGAATGGCGCAGAGGGATTGAATATTCTACTAAGCAGTGAACCTGACCTTGTTATATTGGATGTCATGATGCCAAAAGTGGATGGATTTGAAGTGTGTCGACGACTTCGTGAAGGAGGGAGTAAGGTTCCTATTCTGATGTTGACTGCCAAAGATGAGATCGAACACCGAGTGAAGGGATTAGATCTGGGTGCAGACGATTATTTAGTTAAACCATTTGCACTAGAAGAGCTCCTTGCTCGTGTACGTGCATTACTTCGTCGTAAACCAGGACCTAATGAATCAGGAGAGCCAACACTCAGCTATGAAGATATTATATTGGATATGGATGCTAGAGAAGTGCTTCGAGCCGGTATTCGATTGGAATTAACGGCGAAGGAATTTGAGTTGCTGAATTTATTTATGCAGAATCCGAAGCGAGTGCTATCTCGTGATTTGATTATGGATAAGATATGGGGATACGACTACAGTGGTGAGTCCAATGTGTTGGAAGTGTATATTGCCATGCTTCGTCAAAAAGTAGAGGAGCATGGAGGCAAGCGGGTTATTCAAACCATTCGAGGAGCTGGATACATTCTAAGAGGAGACACATAACATGTCCATTAGACATCGACTTACTGCATGGTATTCGGCGATTTTGGCGGTGACGCTGATCATATTTGGCTCCGCCATCTATGGTGTTATCTACTTCAATACATACAATGAAGTGGAGAAACGCATTCAACAGCAGCGTCTACGCATTGATCCATATCCTTCTATTAGAGTAGATTGGAATAAAGGAACATTTGATATCAGGTATAAAGAGCCAAGTACTATTCAAGAAAATCAGATCTTTGTACAGATACACGATTATTATAAAGGAGTAAATATAGCGGATCAAAACTTGAAGGGACTGGATATAGAGATTCCTATTCCATCAGTCGATCCAGAAAAGATAATGAAAAGTATAAGTCATGTCCAAATTGAAGGTAAACCATTCTTCGTATATCAGGAGCCAATTGTTGCTGAAGGGGGGACTGTCATTGCTCTTCTCCAGATCGCTGCTTATACAGGATCTGAACAGAACCTATTAAATGGTCTTCAGAACATACTCGTAATGGGCTCGGCGATCATGATCATTATTGCTTCGAGCTTGGGATTATTCCTTGCACATAAATCTATTCGACCTATAGGTAAAGTGATTGAAGCTGCCAATCAAATTCAGAAGGGTGCAGATCTTAGCTTACGAATTGAGTACAATGGTCCACAGGATGAAATAGGTCAGTTAATTGGAACTGTCAATAATATGCTTAGTCGTATGAATGGATTCTATAAGGAATTAGAAGATGCTTATGCGGCACAGCGTAGATTCGTCTCGGATGCTTCACATGAACTAAGAACACCGCTTACGACGATCCGAGGGAATGTTGACTTACTCCAAAAGGTGTGGGATGAGGAGTCTGGCGATCGTCCTAATATGGATGAAGGGACATTGCGATTGATGTCTAACGAAGCGCTTAGTGACATTGCGGATGAAGCTAAGCGAATGAGCCAACTTGTGAGTGACATGCTTTCATTAGCACGTGCGGATACAGGACAGACATTTGAGAAGTCGCCAGTACCCCTGGAGCCATTAGTTCAGGAGGTTGCACGGCGTGCGCAGTTTCTTCCTCATCAGGCAGAGTGGATAATAGGAAACTTATCGACGTTAAATGGGGTTTATGTGCTGGGGAACAAAGATTATTTACAACAGGTACTGTTCATTTTCATTGAGAATGCATTTAAATATACTCCCAATGGACAGGTATCTCTGGACGCATTTCGTTATCAGGGCCAAATTGGGATACGAATTGCGGATACAGGGATTGGGATGGATAAGGAAGATGTTCCGCTTATATTTGAACGCTTCTATCGCGCTGATCAATCTCGAGGTGTAACAGAAGGGATTGGACTTGGATTATCGATTGCGAAATGGATCATAGATGAAATGAATGGCTCCGTTGAAGTGGTTACGAAACTTAATGAGGGGAGCACTTTCATCATTTGGTTGCCTATGATCTTTAATGTCCCTTTGGAATGAGGTATAATGGATAAAAGGTAAGTCTATGAAAAGAGGTTAATAACATGGAAGTACTTAAGATTTCTCCAAGAGGTTATTGTTATGGCGTTGTTGATGCCATGGTTCTTGCTCGCAAAGCAGCTCAGAACTTAGATCTTCCCCGTCCTATATATATATTGGGCATGATTGTTCATAATAGCCATGTCACGAATTCGTTTGAAGATGATGGCATTATAACACTAGATGGTACGAACCGTCTTGATATACTAGATAAGGTAGAGAGTGGGACTGTTATATTTACTGCTCACGGAGTGTCACCAGAAGTGCGTAAGATTGCAAGGGACAAAGGATTAACAACGGTTGACGCTACCTGTCCAGATGTAACAAGGACGCATGTTCTTATCGAGGAAAAGGTTAATGATGGCTTTGAAGTGATTTATATTGGCAAGGATGGTCATCCTGAGCCAGAGGGTGCCATTGGTATTGCGCCTGAGCATGTACATCTTATTGAAAAAGAAGAAGAGATTGAAGATCTTCAAATAAATACGACACGTATTGTGATTACGAATCAGACGACGATGAGCCAATGGGATATTAAACATATCATGAAGAAGTTGTTAGAAAAATTCCCTACTGCTGAAGTGCACAATGAAATCTGTTTCGCGACACAAGTGCGTCAGGAAGCTGTGGTAGAACAAGCTGGGCAAGCAGATCTTCTTATCGTAGTAGGAGATCCGAAGAGTAATAATTCCAATCGTCTTGCTCAAGTGTCTGAGGAAATTGCTAATGTTAAAGCATATCGAGTAAGTGATGTGACAGAAGTTAAGCGGGAATGGCTTGAAGGAATCGCGAAGGTTGCGGTCACATCGGGTGCATCGACACCGACACCGATTACGAAGGAAGTTATAGCCTATTTGGAGCAGTATGACCCCAATAATCAGGATACATGGGAAATCAAGCGAACAGTTAATATGAAAAAGTTGCTACCCACTGTTAAAGCGAAGAGTGAAGCTACCACTTAAATGATGATGAATGAAGGAGTTATTCTAAAGGCCAAGAAAGCCTTTTAGGATAACTCCTATTTTAATTATAAAAAAATCAGCTGCACTTGATACTCTACTCTATTCCTTATATTTTCGCTGAAACAGGTGCTTTAAAGTGATACGACACCCACCAAATTCCATAAAACTCTTAAATTATGGATGTCATTCAGTGAAATGGGCATAGAATGAGGATGTTAGGGTGATGAACAAAGCTTCGGGCATGAAGGTAGTGAAAGAGAGGATTGAATAGATGCATAGAGTACATTTAATTAGCAGAAAAATTAGGGGGAGAGAGTATTAGTTGTAAAAATACACTTAGAAGTGGAAATAACGCTGAAAAGTAGAACTTTCAGTAATTTAGATGCAGTTTTGCAATTAAAATTGGCTGAAGATGACAAAGGTAGAATTTAGATGTATACAATGCAACTGGATGCATAGCGAAGCTAGCAGACAGCTATTGGCGAAATGCAATGACTGAAGCTCTGTGAATAACACAGTTACTATCAGTAGTAATAGGCGATTGAGAAAGGGGGCTGAGGCACGGTAACCTCAGTCCTTTACTCTACAGTGCTAATGGATAGAGGTGAAATGGGATTATTAGTGTTGCAACACATACCTGCCAGCGATGCAAAGGCCGCTTCTGCACAACATGCTCTTGCGACGAAACGGAAGAATGGAGCCGTATGTTGCTAGAAGATGTCATTCAAGTTAAACATCGAATAGTTAAACTTCTACGTACCGATTATCCGCATTATTGGTATCGTATTGTAAGAAGTCGATCTTTAGATCGGCTTTTCTTAAATAATAGAAGACAGTAGATGTTTCGTCTTTCACCTTGACGGCGAAGGGGGATTTGATGTATATTTACTTTAGCGCTTAAAAGCGTTTAAGCGTCTAAGTGAGATGTGGATTGAATTATTAAGCAAATAAATAAAAAGTAATCACTATCTAAGCAGTAGATTAATTCTGTTGCCTTTAAATAAGGAAAGGATGATGAGCATTATGATCGTTATTATGTCAAATGTAACACCAAGTGAACAAATTCAGGAAATCGTGAGGGTCATTGAGAAAGAGGGGCTACAGGCACATGTATCCCAAGGAGCAGACCGTACTGTGATTGGTCTAATTGGTAGTGTTGATCCTAAACTTGCTGAGCATTTACGCCAGATGACAGGTGTAGAGAACGTAGTCAAAATATCTAAGTCGTACAAATTAGCTAGTCGTGATTTCCATCCGGAAGATACCATTATTGATATTAATGGTGTGAAGATTGGCGGGAAAGAAATCGTTATTATGGGTGGACCATGTGCCGTAGAATCCGCTGAACAAATTGATGAAATAGCTGCATTAGTCAAAGCTGCTGGAGGCCAGGTGCTAAGAGGTGGAGCCTTTAAACCACGTACAGGACCATATAGTTTTCAAGGTGTTGGAGTAGAAGGTCTTATTATGATGCAAGAAGCAGGGAAGAAACATGGTTTGTTAACAATTACTGAAGTGATGACACCTGAATATGTGGATGTTTGCGCTGAATATGCCGATATATTACAGATCGGAACCCGTAATATGCAGAACTTCGACTTACTTCGTAAGTTAGGAACTTGTGGTAAACCCGTTCTTCTTAAACGTGGTTTCAGTGCAACGTATGACGAATTGCTAAATGCTGCAGAGTATATTCTTGCTGGAGGAAATCCCGATGTTATGCTCTGTGAACGTGGGATTAGAACATTCGAATCCTATACACGAAATACACTTGATTTAACTGCGATACCAGTATTACAACAATTGAGTCACCTTCCAGTCATTTCGGATCCAAGCCATGGTACTGGACGACGTGAATTGGTAGAGCCAATGTCGAAGGCATCCATTGCTGCGGGTGCAAACGGACTGATTGTTGAGATGCATACCGATCCCGATAATTCGATGACAGGCGATGGCGTACAGTCACTATTCCCAGATCAATTTGCAGCGTTACTTAAAGATTTAGAGAAACTAGCACCTTTGGTAGGAAGATCATTCAATACAGAGAAAGCACCTGCTGAGTTTTTCTCTACAAGAGCATAATTAATATATTTATATTACTCTATGGCTTCATCTACCCAGTAAGTCCGGTTTAATGAACCGAACTTACTGGGTCTTTTGACGGATACGTTGATCCTATTGGATTACAAGTATTTCATTCATCATTCCAATAAATATAAGTAAATGAACCAATAAAAAAATTAAATGTCCCAGTATATGTTAGAACATGGGGAATATACTTGCTGAGGTGTTAGAATACTGCTATCATAACGTTATTATAATAGAAGATAGAGAAAGGGTGGGAGTACTGATGAGTAAGAGAGCCTATAATTTTAATGCAGGACCTGCTGCGTTACCGCTTGAAGTTCTTGAACGTGCACAAGCTGAATTTGTAGATTTTAGAAATACAGGCATGTCAATTATGGAGATGTCTCATCGGGGTAAAGTGTACGAAGAAGTGCATAATGAAGCAGAGAGTCGTCTGTTGTCATTACTCGGTGGTGGGAAAGGATATAAAGTTCTATTCTTGCAAGGTGGAGCTAGTACTCAGTTTGCTATGTTGCCTATGAATTTGCTTCCTAAAGGCAAGGTTGCTAGTTATGTACACACTGGAAGTTGGGCAGATAAAGCAATCAAAGAAGCGAAATTGATTGGTGAGACACAAATAGTAGCTTCATCAGAGGCTAATAAATTCATGTCTATTCCTGATCTGAGTGGGATTCAATTGTCTAATCAGACAGCTTATCTGCATGTGACTTCTAATGAAACAATTGAAGGTACACAATATCAAGTATTCCCAGATACAGGAGATATTCCGTTAATTGCCGATATGTCGAGTGATATTCTTAGTCGTCAATTGGACTTGAATCAATTCGGACTTATTTATGCAGGTGCTCAGAAGAACCTAGGACCATCAGGTGTAACAGTTGTTATTGCTCGGGAAGAATTGATCTCTAACTCACCGAAGGATATTCCAACGATGTTGCGGTACAGTACACATCAGTCGAATAACTCACTTTATAACACGCCGCCTGCTTTCTCTGTTTATATGGTTAATGAAGTTCTGAAATGGATCGAAGAGCAAGGTTCATTGGCAGGAATGGAGAAGATTAATCGGAAGAAAGCACAGTTAATCTATGATACAATAGATAACAGCGGAGGATTCTATCGCGGTCCTGTTGAACCAGGAAGCCGTTCCATTATGAACGTTACATTCCGTCTGACTTCTGAGGAGTTGGAGACGCAGTTCATTAAAGAATCAGAAAAGGAAGGCTTCGTAGGACTCAAAGGACATCGTAGTGTGGGTGGATTGCGCGCCTCGATCTATAATGCTGTTCCTTACGAGAACTGTAAAGCATTAACGGACTTCATGATACATTTTCAAAAAAGTAACGGGTAATCGAAGTCGATAGTTCTATTGATTAAGATGTAATCTTTGCCCTTCGCCAATGGTGGAGGGCTTTTGCTGTGGAACAAACAGGGGTATAATAACAATAAATCGAAGAGGTGGGGGATATCATCATGGCATTACATATTGTGCTCGTAGAGCCAGAAATACCGGCTAATACAGGGAATATATCAAGAACATGTGCTGCGACAGGTGCTCATTTACATTTGGTTCACCCGTTGGGATTCAATACTGATGATTCAGCATTGAAGAGAGCGGGTCTGGACTATTGGCATGCTGTTCATATTGAGCATCACGATTCTTTTGCAGAGGTTCAAGAGAAATATGCAGGAAGTCGCTTCTTCTATGCATCAACCAAGGCGACGATGAGATATAGTGACTTTGAATATCAGGATGGTGACTTTTTTGTATTTGGAAAAGAGACAAAGGGACTTCCACAACAATTACTTTCAGCGAATCTAGATACATGCATAAGGTTGCCAATGGGTGATCTGGTTAGATCATTAAACTTGTCTAATTCTGCAGCAATTGTCGTTTATGAGGCATTAAGGCAGCTAGATTTCGCGAATTTACAATAATTTTGTCGAGTGAAGCAGGATTCGACGTAATTATATCGAACTATTAGGTATTACCTATTTATTTTGCTGTGAAAGTATGATTTGTTTCTTTAGACCTATTTTTTTGAGTGTTTTATAATTAATTATTGATAGGAGAGTGTAGTACCAATATGAAACCTGCCGGTGTGGTTCGTAAAGTGGATCAACTGGGAAGAATCGTTCTACCTAAATCACTGAGAAAGAGATATCAGATGAATGAAGGAGACCCAGTAGAGATCTTGGTTCAGGGAGATCACATTATTTTGGAAAGATATCGTCCGAAATGTGTGTTCTGTAGTTCGGTAGCAGAAGTCAGCTTATTTAAAGAACGTTTTATTTGTGAACAGTGTCAGTCAGATATGATGCAATTAATAAAGGCCTAGTATAAGTAACAGAAAGCATTGCGACATTGTCGCAATGCTTTTTTGTGTGGTAGTTGCTCAATGAAAAAAAGAGGATTCCTCGAAGTGAGGAATCCTGATAGTACTTACTAGCTTATAGGCCTTTAGTTTTATCCTCGTTATATGATGATGTGAGGATGCCAGTCATGAATAGAACGAGTACTAATGTAACAATCCAAAAAGTTAATGAAAATGACATCATGGACACCTCCTGTACAAATACATTGCTATCTGTATTATACCCAGACAGCGTATAAAAATAAATGGTAGTTTCACTAAAATTTTATTTCATGAAAAAAATGGGGTATGAACGTGGCAATGTCTCCATCATATCATTTTAGACAAAGTGATGACAGTATAGGTGAACATTAATATTTATGATGAATAGTCATAATTTTGTCTGCGTAGGAATACCTATTAGTGCGAGTTCAAAAAGTCAGCTTTTCAGCAAAATGCAAAGGAGGACGTACATGAAATATTCTTTTTCTTCTCGTATGGAATGGATAATGTCGGCCCCATTCAATAATATTAGATCGCATCCTCAGCAGAGCTCATTTATATCACTAGCAGATGAATGGCCAACTTCAGATATATTTCCTCTGACATCCTTGTATTCTGCTACAACGGATGTCCTCTTAAGTCTTCCGCAGGCTCTTCAATATGGTAATGTAGAAGGGTATACACCTCTTCGTGAATGGCTCCAGTCAGAGTGGAAACAACATAAACAGCTGGACTTGGATATGAACCAAATCCTAATGATAACAGGTAGTGAACAAGCGCTGGATTTGTTGATGCGGGTATACGTAGATATAGGAGATAATGTACTTATTGAGAATCCAACGTCACCCATTAGCTTACAAATTCTAAGAATGCAAGGAGCAAATATTATTCCGGTTGAGGGGGATCGGGAGGGGTTGCTCATTGAACGTTTAGCTGAGTTAATTGAGAGGCATCATCCGAAGCTTTTATTTGTAACTCCCAATTACACCAATCCGACAGGAGCTCTATGGAGCTTGGAACGGCGCAAGCAGGTATTAGATTTATGTCGAGCCCATGGGGTATTCATTGTGGAAGATGATTCTTATGGTGATTTGTATTTCGAAGAGAATAAGGAGAATGAACCATTCAGCAGACGGTATCCGTCCTTAAGTGCACTGGACGATCACGGAAAAGGTGGACAAGTGCTTTATATAGGATCGTTCAGTAAAACGGTGGCACCAGGTCTCTGCACTGGCTTTGCAGCTGGTCCTAGCAAGTTGATTGATATGATGGGGGTAGCTAAACAGTGGTTGGATCAGCAATGCTATAACTTAAACCAACGACTGCTGTACCAAATGCTTACATCAACAACTTTTAATTGGCATGAACATATTACTTTACTGAGGCGTGAATATAGTACACGTCTAAGATTGATGACGGAGTTACTAAAGCGCCCTACCTGGAGGAAGTGTAAATACAACCTACCTTCTGGTGGAATGTTTCTATGGATTCAATTGCCCGAGGGCATGCGAAGTGAAACATTATTGAAGTGTTCTATTAGTAAAGGCGTATCATTCTGTATCGGGACGCATTGCTATACGGACAAGACTATGGGAATGGATGTCATTCGTCTTAATTTCACTCATCCAAGACGAGATGAATTGTTACTTGGTATGAATCTATTAAGTGAGGCAGTGAATGAATTTACTGCTAGAAGCTAGTCATTTTCTGTGTCCATGCGGTATTCTACCGGTGTAGACAATGTGTGAAGTGATGCAGATACTTCTAACACGTTTTGATACTTAATCAAATCAGAGATTCCTAATGGAGTGAGAACATAGCGACCGCGAGATACACGCTCAAACCAGCCATAATAGTTTTTCTGCAGGATTGAGGAGGCGGTACCAATGCCTGTCATCTCGCGCAATGAAGCTGGGGACAACCCACTAGAATCAGCATGTCGTAACGGTAGAGCGATACGCAGAGCTCTTTCTCGGTACGAAGTGATCAACTTAGTACGATTACTTCCACCTATATTATAATCACCGCTTCGTTCATGAAACTCATCTACTAAACGTGATTGACGTCGTTTACTTCTCGGTAGCGGTTTGACCTGATCCGTAGGTTGGGTGAGTATCTCAACAAATGGTTTCTTCGTTTTGTAAAATGTTATGGTAATTAATCCGAGTCCTAAACGTCGACAAAGCGCCGATAGCTCCCCCCAACGTTGGTTTACAGCCCCGCGCTTGGTTCGACTACGTTCAACAGCTAAATATACGTTAGAGCTCATTTTGAGGCGTTCCATTCCTTGCAGTAACAGCGAGAGATTGAATGTCTTCTTCATTTCCACAATTAATGGATCTGCTAACTCATCCTTCACTCCGACCAGATCACAAAGGCGAACTTCCCCTTTAATGATATACCCTTGTTGCTCAAAGAACTGCTTCAAAGGTTCATACAGTTCAGTTTCGTATTTCACAGCCATACGGATGCACTCCTCGAATGTATTTCAATCGTTTATTAATAATGATCCATTATACCATCTCCCAAAAGACAAACTCCATATATCAAAAAAAATAGGTCAACTAAACCGACTTTCTAGCATAGGTATGTAATACACTTTTCAATCGAGATAGGAGTTCACAACATAGTTATAGGAGGTACCAATCATGGATATTTTTGAACGTGTGGCAGCGTATAGGGCAGAAAGTGATCAGTTGGAGTGGAGTGGCACATGTAAAGAATATATTGAATTACTGCGTAAAGATCCGACTCCGGCCATGACTGCACACGCTCGTGTGTACGAAATGATCCGATCTTATGGGGTTGAAGTGGTTAATGGGCATAAGCGGTATAAGTTCTTTGAACAAGAGATTTTTGGATTAGATAGTGCTGTTGAGAAGCTAGTGGAGGAATATTTCCATTCATCAGCAAGACGCCTAGATGTCCGTAAGCGGATACTATTGCTTATGGGACCTGTAAGCGGTGGGAAGTCAACCTTGGTAACACTTTTAAAACGTGGAATGGAGAAATTCTCAAAGTCATCTCAGGGCGCTGTGTATGCCATTGACGGTTGCCCCATGCATGAAGAACCACTACATTTAATTCCATTGGAATTACGTCCTGAAGTAGAAAAGGAACTAGGCGTGAGAATTGAAGGGAGTTTGTGCCCTTCTTGCCAAATGAGGCTTAAGACGGAATATGATGGTGATATTGAGAAAGTGCGAGTAAAGAGAGTGTTAATTTCTGAAGAGGGACGTGTGGGGATTGGAACGTTCAGTCCTTCGGATCCTAAATCGCAAGATATAGCTGATCTTACGGGTAGCATAGACTTCTCGACAATTACAGAGTTTGGATCAGAATCTGATCCACGAGCGTATCGTTTCGATGGAGAGTTGAATAAGGCGAATCGCGGGATAATGGAATTCCAAGAAATGCTCAAATGTGATGAAAAGTTTCTGTGGAATTTATTATCGTTGACTCAAGAGGGGAATTTCAAAGCAGGGAGATTCGCGTTAATATCGGCGGATGAAATGATTATTGCCCATACAAATGAATCTGAGTATAAAACATTTATCTCTAATAAAAAGAATGAAGCTTTGCAATCACGTATGATCGTCATGCCTATACCGTATAATTTGAAGGTATCTGATGAAGAGAAAATATATGCTAAATTAATTGATCAAAGTGATATGAAACATATACACATCGCACCACATGCATTACGCGCTGCTGCAATCTTCTCGATTCTGACTCGTCTGAAGGAGACCAAGAAACAAGGGATGGACCTCGTCAAAAAAATGCGGATGTACGATGGGCAGGAAGTGGAGGGGTATAAGGAAGCGGACTTAAGAGAGATGCAGAGTGAATTTCTGGACGAAGGAATGTCTGGAGTAGATCCGCGTTATGTGATCAATCGGATATCAAGTGCTCTCATCAAGCAGGATCTCCATTGTATTAATGCACTGGATGTACTACGAGCAATCAAAGATGGGTTAGATCAGCATGCCTCTATAACGAAAGAGGAACGCGAACGATACCTTAATTTTATTGCTATAGCCCGTAAAGAGTATGATGAATTGGCGAAAAAGGAAATACAAAAGGCATTCGTCTATTCTTTTGAAGAGTCTGCCAAAACGTTATTTGAGAACTACCTTGATAATATTGAAGCTTTCTGCAATTGGTCTAAAATACGCGATCCGCTTACGGATGAGGAAATGGATCCGGATGAAAGACTGATGCGTTCTATAGAAGAGCAGATTGGTGTGTCAGAAAATGCAAAAAAGGCATTTCGGGAAGAAATTCTGATCAGGATCTCTGCGTACTCACGCAAAGGTAGGAAGTTCGAATACAATCATCATGATCGGCTTCGGGAAGCGATTGAGAAGAAGTTATTTGTGGATCTGAAGGATATTGTGAAGATTACGACTTCAACAAAGACCCCAGATGGAAATCAGTTAAAACGAATGAATGAGGTAAGCAGACGCCTTATTGAAGATCATGGTTATTGCCCAATATGTGCAAATGAGTTGCTGAAATATGTGGGAAGCTTATTGAATCGATAGTTAAACGAAAGATGTTAACAAAAGTTTGTACTTCTACCCTGTATTCTCTTCAATGGAGATTACAGGGTTTTTATAAACACAAGAAAGTATAAGTTCTACTTGATTTGTAAAGTCATACCGTTTCAGAACGTTTTAAGTTATAATGATTGATAAATGACATGTTGTTCAGATATGACAGAGAGTAGGTTGAGTTAGTAGTGACTTCTATTCATGATGTTGCAAAGGAAGCAGGCGTTTCGATTGCAACCGTATCCAAAGTAATTAACAATTATACAGATGTCAGCGATAAAACAAGAAAAAAGGTTAAGTTAGCTATTGAATTATTGAAGTATCAACCCAATGTAGTTGCGCGAGCATTAGTCACAGGGCGTTCTTGGACCGTAGGTGTCTTGATTAATATTCCATTTACGAATCCCTATGTGGCCGAATTGTTAGAAGGAATTAAGACTGCTTTAGAGCATAGCGGATATGATCTTATGCGTCTTTCGACCCGACTTGATGACCCTAATTATTCTTTTATAGATCATTGTCAGAGTCGTAATTTAGACGGGGTTGTTGTATTTGGAGTAGAATATGATAATCCCAATTTGGAACAACTGATTCAATCAGAAATTCCAACTATGTTCGTGGATACAGCATTGATGGGGAAGCGCGCGGGATACATTACTACGGATAATGAAAAGGCAGTTGAAATAGCAGTTCAACACTTATATGATTTGGGGCATCAGAGAATTGCATATATATCTGGCGTATTGGGTCATGTGATGTCAGATAGTAGATATGGTGGATATAAACAACGATTAGATGTATTAAATATTCCTTATAATCCATCTTATTTTGAATTATGTGATTATTCATTTGATGGGGGAAGTCTCTCAATGAGGAAGTTACTCTCTTTGCCGGTGCCTCCGACAGGTATCATATGCACTTCTGATATGGCAGCTTTTGGCGCGATTCACGAAATCGAAGAGCAAGGGTTGTCTGTTCCAGATGATATTTCAGTTATAGGATTTGATAATACATATTACGCCCAAGTGTTTAAACCGGCGCTTACTACCATTAATCAGAATACGCATAGCATTGGGATAAGAGCGATAGAGAATCTGATTAAGATGATTGAGAAATCGGATACACCGCCACCTATTCTTACTGAGCCGTCTAGTTTGGTTATAAGGCAGTCTACTGGAATAGTAAGGGAACCGTAAATAAGGAACACTATAAGGATACCTAGGCTTATAGGTGACTTATAGTGTTCCTTATTATTTATTTACATAAATCTTCGGATACTCTTAGATCCGTCATAACTAAACAACACCGTCTTTTCCTCCATGATCGTTTCTACATGAATAGTTCTACCCCAAAGCTTATGAACATAAGGTAGCGTTCGATCGACATACTTTAAATCCAACTCAACACCTTCATACATGTGTTTGATATAGAGTTCGCCATTGTCCATATAATTCCCATTTTGAACAACTAGGTAAGGGAAACCGCCATTCACGCGGGAGTAGACAAGCTGATCTCGAATGTTCTCCCATGTTTTGTCGGTTATTTTCCACTCAACGCCCTTTTTCTCAAATACATATAAGTCTAGATCATTGACTAGATCTTTTGTCATATAATTGCGAATAAAGGAGGTGTCAGAATCTAGCTCTCGTACCTCGAAGATTTTGGCTCGACCTTGACCGGGTTTTCTAGAGGGTTGATGCGGATTTAAGTTCGAAGGCGAATTCCAGCGTTTCTCAATATCCTCAAATATTTTTAATCCTAAGTAGTAGGGATTCAAGCTATTCTTGGAAGGCTGTACAACGGAAGAATTGAGCTTAGCATACTCGATGGTTTCCTCTGATGTTAGGTCTAATTCGCGTAGAATTCTTTGATGCCAATAGCTGGCCCAACCCTCATTCATAATTTTAGTTTCCATTTGCGGCCAAAAGTAAAGCATCTCATCTCGTAGCATCGTAAGGATATCACGTTGCCAAGGTTCCAAATGAGAAGAGTACTCTTGGATGAACCAAATGATATCCTTCTCCGGATGAGGTGGGAATACAGTCGTTTTGTCCTCGGGTGTTTGATCATGCTTATGTTCATTATCAAGATCCCATAAATCCTCAAACCCAGTTACTTGTTGAGCGGGCTCTTTATTGTAGGAATCTTTCTTACCATCACTATTTAGATCGTATCGATTCTGACGGTAAGGCCGAACTAATTCTGGATCTACATGCTCCTGAATAGCTAAGACGGCATCAAGAAATTCCTCAACGACTTGACTGCCATATTTTATCTCATACTGGCTAATTCGTTCCGCTGTGGCTGACATACTATCGACCATAGCGGGGTTTGTTTTGCGAAAACGTGCATTATTCTTGAAAAAGTCACAGTGAGCAAGGACATGTGCCACAATTAGTTTGTTCTGAATTAATGAATTTCCATCGAGCAGGAATGCATAGCAGGGATTAGAATTGATGACAAGCTCATAAATTTTAGATAAACCAAAATCGTACTGAGTTTTCATCTTGTGGAATGTTTTACCGAAAGACCAGTGGGAGAACCGGATCGGCATCCCGTAGGCACCAAAAGTATAAATAATTTCAGCAGGGCATATTTCGTATCTCATAGGATAAAAGTCGAGTCCGAACCCAGTAGCAATCTCAGTGATTTCTGCAATGGCACGTTCTAATACGGTTATTTCATCTTGATGCATGTGAAGTTCTTCCCCCCTTTCTGGAAGGAGAAATTTAGATACCTTCTATGTCTATGAGGGGAAACAACGAGATATTCAATGGATTATGGGCATTCTATTCCTAACTACAAGAAAGAAGGATGTCTAATGAACACAAATAACGATATAATAGCTATATAGTGTTTCTATTTTATGCTGGAGGATAACTCATGACATTAATTAATACGTTAACGAATCAAGAAGAGTTTACTGGATACTACTTATTAAAAGAATTAGAAGTGAAGCAAACGAATGGGACTCCACCGAAGGATTATTTCGATATCGTGCTTGGAGATGCCAGTGGTCAGCTTTCGGCAAAGTATTGGGATGTTAAACCAATGGAGAAAGAGACATTCTTTCCTATGGACCTAGTTAAAGTTCAGGGAGTCGCTCATGTGTATCGAGAAAGGTTGCAAGTGAAAATAATGAAGATACGGAAGGTAACAGACGAAGATGGTATTTCGATTACCGATTTTATTCGTGCTGCACCTGTTCTTCCGGTGGATCTCTTATTTACGATTAAGCAGGCAATAGAAAGTATCAATGATACTGAGATGAGAACGATCGTGAATTACTGTGTTACTAAAGTTGAAGGGAAATTAATGCATTATCCCGCCGCCAAAATGCACCATCATGCTTTTTACGCTGGTCTGGCTTACCATATTGTACGGATGTTGGAACTAGGAGACTTTATTTGCAAGCAGAGACCTTTTCTCAATGCGGATCTGATCAAGGCAGGTATTATACTTCATGACATAGCCAAAACAGAAGAGATGACAGCTGAACTAGGCATCGTGAAGGAATACAGTGTTCAAGGGAAGCTTCTTGGTCATATCTCAATGGCATCGAACTGGATTACGGAAGCAGCTATTCGAAGTGAGATTGATCAACATTCCGAGAAAATGATCTGTTTACAACATATGGTCTTATCTCATCATAACTTAGGAGAATGGGGTAGCCCTGTTCAACCACAAATGGCTGAAGCTGTAGCCCTTCACTTCATTGATGCGATGGATGCTAAGTTGCAAATGGTAGAAGATGCGCTAGATACAACACCACAGACGGAAGAATGGACCCCTTTTATTCGTGGATTGGAGAACAAGGCAATCTATCGTATGAAGTCGTAGGTCGTTTAATAGGAGCTGAACATGATGTCATTAGAAATAGAACGAAAATTTCTCTTACCTGAATTTCCTGAAGCACTGGTTAAGGAAGGAACACTTCGCGTACGCTCAGAGCAACGGATTGAACAGACCTATCTGGCGCTGGATGCTACGCAGGAATTGAGAGTTCGAAGAATTATGGATCTGATCACTGAAGAGGTTGAGTTTACACATACATTTAAGAGCGGGAATGGTCTCGTTCGTGAGGAAATTG
Organism: Paenibacillus sp. Y859; assembly: GCF_056786405.1. Lineage (NCBI taxonomy): Bacteria > Bacillati > Bacillota > Bacilli > Caryophanales > Paenibacillaceae > Paenibacillus > Paenibacillus sp. Y859. The sequence continues at coordinate 273,904 of NZ_JBXCIZ010000003.1, forward strand.
AATACTCCATCACTGAAGAGATATATGCGCAGATTGTACAAGCCTTCAAGGCAGTGCCCCTTACGAAGAACCGTATAACAGCAGAATGGGAAGATACTCTCGTTGAAATTGATTGCTATGATCAAATCAACATGACTGTAGTCGAGGTTGAATTCGAGTCTATCAAGGCAGCAGAATCTTTCGTAGAACCAGACTGGTTCGGTAAAGATATTAGTTCAGAGAAGCAGTATAGCAATAAGAAGGTGTGGAGAGATCTTCAAGAGGAAGTCAAATAGCCGAGTGAATAATGATTACGTTGCCTTAATAGCAATTGACATTATTATGCTATTTGTAGGGCATACAATAACACAAAAGACTGCGGAGAAAGATCGCAGTCTTTTGTGTTTCTAACGTATTCATAAATATCCCCAAAATTAGAATACACTCGAAATCTTAAGTTGCTCCTTTTGTAAATACTCTATGATCATGGGTAGAATGTCTAATGTTGCTTTGGATTCATGTAAGAGTATGATGGCTCCTGTAGATCTAGTTTGGGAGATATAATTAAGTGTTTGTTGCGGACTGTCATTATTCCAATCTTCAGGATCGTTGTTCCATAATACCATCCTCATGTTCTTCTTTGCTATTAACTCGGAGAGTTTATCATCTCGCGAGCCATAAGGTGGTCTGAACAGAAGTACAGGCTTGGAAGTGATATCCTGTATCAATTGATTGGTTCGCTCAAGCTCAGAAAGTTGCTTCTCCGCAGATAGATTAGATAGGTTAGAATGCGTCATGGAATGATTTCCAATCGAAAAACCATGGTCATGAACATACTTAACCGATTCGGGGAATTTCTGAACTTGTGTTCCCACAAAAAAGAATGTTCCACCAACATTATATTTGTTCAATATGTTGACGATATCCTTGGTGTAAATGGAAGGTCCGTCATCGAAGGTAATGGCAACATATCCAACAGGTACACTAAAACTAACGAAGTTGTCCAGTGTCACTGCGTGTTTCTCAGGTAGTTCGTTTTCCTCGGTAGGTTTCGTTACTGTAGCTAATGACACTGATGCTACAGTAGTAGGATTAGAATAAACCGATTCTTTCATCTCAAGCGTCGCTGCAGGTTCCAGATAGGTAGGTTCTGCTAAATCAGGAGCTACTGTAATGAACTTTGCGAATACTTTTTCACTTATATATGAATAACTGGGAAGGTAGATGAAAGATAGCATAGTTAAAATCATCGTCATAACTAATGTCCGAGATAAGATTGGTTTTAATCTGCTAACCATCAAAGGACGCAATCCATTTATCCCACTAGGTTCTTTATTAAATTCTGAGACATCTTGTTGATCTAAATTAGGAACCGCTGAGTTTAATTGGTTCGGACTTTCAATAACTCTCAATGAAGAGATCTTCGCTGCATAAGCTTGAGAACATGGGAACATTGTTTTATTACTATTCTCATGATCATATGTAGTTATGTAGCTGTAATAATGGTTGTGTGATGCATTATAATAACTTTGTAAAGAAAGCCTGTATTTGATATTATCAGCAGCTTCGGTTATAGCCATAATATGATCTGCAGTATATGAATCAATCTCCCATTGCAGTAAGAAGGTTCGCTCAAAGGTAAACTTGATATGGATGTAATTAGTACTGGATCCTTTATCCACGTATAGGAGCTCCAGCCATTTCTCAGTGTGAGTGTGGATAAGCTTGCCCTCCTTGTATGCAGAGATTAGTATTTATTTTTCTGAAGGGGGTGAAAATGAAAAAGACATGCGTTCGGTAAAATCGGTGACAGTCTGTAGTAATTGTGTCTTTTCTTCCATAACCTTTTGGAATTGGCTTGAAATTTGCGCATTCTCAGCTTCTGAATCTCGTATTGTTTCTTCTAGTTCTTTTATCTTCTGCATGCTATCATACTGATGTTTTGCAAACTCTTCATTTATTAGAGAGTATTTACTTTTTTCCTTCTCTAGTTGATATTTCAAGTTCTCGATCCCTGTATTTGAGGAGCTTTGATAGTCTTTATAATCCTCTAGAAGTTGATCATAGCTCATTTGTTTGTTTGTCAATTTATCCTCAAGTATTCTAAACTCTTTCTCCTTCTCAAGAATCATGTGTTCTTTCTTGTTCAAATCATTCTTAAGTCGGTTAATTGATTCATTAGCACTTGACAACTGGTCTTCCGTATCTTTACTTTTGAAATGGGATAATTGTCGGTCATTCAGAAGGTTCTCAACAGCAACAACAAGATCGAGAGCTGTTTTGTCTTGATCCAGAAATGAAAAGTCGAGTTTGGAAGAATCGACATCAGTTCCAATGAGTTCTCCTTCGGAAACCTCTTGTGAGGAAATAAGCTCATTTCCGGATTCAGAGCGAGCAGTTAAAACATTTTTCAACCATCCCCGTGTTTTAGTACTGGAATTGGATTTGTTAGTCACAATATTCATCTCCCATTGAAACGATTCTATTATATGATATCGGTATATAGAGCGTATGATTTTAGTTGAATAGCAATAAATGCACCTAGACTATTTGCTGAATAACATCTTTGAATATAGTGACATTACGATTGAAAAGATCAATGCGTGTCTCCCCAGGTTTCTGTGATGCCCCAGCGGTAACAATAATAATATCAGCATCCGTACAATCTTCATAACCCCCAGCCCATAGTTTAATGCCGCCAACGCAAGGAAGACCATGGTTCATATCAAGTGATTCGCCCAAAGCTTTTTCGTGATTTACGTCAATTAATACTAGTTCTGTCATACGATGTCTTTACAGTGATGTATATGCAGTAGTAGTTCCTACTGCGCCAGTACCAACAATCACCATTCGACTTGGTTTATGAGTTGGATCTATTACAATTACTTCACCCCTTGGAATGTCACATATTTTACTTTATTGTAACAAATTTCAGCAAACTTTTATATGATAGATTGTCTAAGTTTGTCACACTAAGCTTAATTGTACTATAGTCACCGTTAATTTAAACTATAGCTACTACAAATAACCATCTAATCACCATTAATTCGGTGGAATAGATGGTTATGGAATAATGATGTTATTTGTTATTTCGCCAATATTGTATCGCCTTGTCTAATCGTTGCATTGCTTCTACTGCGATTTCGCGCTGACATCCCATATTCATCCGTATAAAGCCTTCTGCAGTCCGCCCAAATGCCACCCCGTTATTACATGCAATTCTTGCGTTGTTCAGCATGAAAGAAGAGAGTTCTTCAGATGACATTCCAAGCTTACGGAAGTCAATCCAGAGTAAATAGGTGGCTTCTGGCATCGTAACTTGTAGTTCAGGCATGTGTTCCTTGATATAATGTATTACATATTCCATATTACCCTGGATATATAACAAACATTCATCAAGCCATTCTTCTCCATCATTGTAAGCTGCTTCTGTTGCAACTAAGCCGAATGGACTAATCGAACCTAACGCATACTTTTGAAGTGCTTCTACCAATTTACTTCGAATATCTGGATTAGGAATGATCATATTCGAAGTATGAAGTCCTGCAATATTAAAAGATTTACTAGGTGCCGTGCAAATAATGGACTGATTTCTTGCCTCCTCTGAGAGAAGAGCATAAGGAGTGTGTGATCCTTTATCGAAGAGAAGGTCGGCATGGATCTCATCCGAAATAACAAGAATATTCCGACGTGCACATAGCTCTGCTAAAGGTACAAGCTCTTCCTTTGTCCAGACGCGACCTACTGGATTATGTGGACTACATAAAATTAACATCTTCACTCGATCATCGATCTGTGCCTCTAGCTGAGCTAGATCCATCGTGTATTTACCATCTACTAAATGGAGTGGATTTTCTATAAGCTCTCTTCCATGGTTCTCTACGACTTGATAAAAAGGTGGATACACGGGTGTCTGAATGATGACTTTATCGCCGGGATCTGTGAAGGCTTGCACGATCAAGCTTAGTGCGGGTACGACACCGGGAGTATAAACGATCCAATCCTTTTCGATATCCCATTGGTGACGTCGTTTCATCCAGTCGATAATGGCTTGGAAATAGGAATCAGTCTGGAGCGAGTATCCAAATATGCCATGAGCTATTCTCTTCTGCAAAGCTTCAAGGACAGATGGAGGTGCCATGAAATCCATATCCGCTACCCACATAGGTAAGGCGTCTTTTACCCCGAAGATACTCTCGATTCCATCCCATTTTAATGATGCGGTATGATTACGTTGTGTAAGTTGGTTGAAATCCATGTTGTTGTCCCCCTAAGGTTAATCTAGAATAGAAGATAGTATAAGTTTGACCCAATACGCTCTCCTTGATAACAGTCATTATACTAAAGGAAAGTGATATATACTAATAAGAAGCAACTTAACTAAAAGGAGATCTTGTAATGCAATGGATTGCGATGTTAACGATGCTCATAGATCATATTGGATATGTATTCTTTCCTAATGAGATGCTTTGGAGAATAATTGGAAGGGTGTCCTTCCCGATTTATGCATATGCACTAGTACAAGGACATTTGCACACATCGAATAAGTCAAAGTATATGATCCGATTGTTTATTATAGCGTTGGTGTCACAAATACCGTATCAACTAGCATTAGACCCCAATGGTATGAATGTCGTGGGGACTTTAGTAGTAGCAGTCGTAGTCCTGAATATAATAGATAGAATTTCTTCCAAGATGCTGTCAGCAGGGATTATTCTTTTATTTGGAATGGTGATGGAGGCAATTCCATTTGATTATGGAGCCTATGGACTTCTGCTAGTATTATTATTTAGATATTGTTCTTCTCATCAGTTAGTTGGTGCACATTTGCTACTTAACTTACTGTTTTTGTTCTCGAATAACTGGATATTACAAATGCTTAGTATTGTTCCGACGATAATTATGGTTTATGGTTCACAGCTTTGGAATAGGCTAGAATCGATGCGAGTGCCCAAATGGATATGGAGATCATTTTATCCTCTTCATCTTTGTATTTTAGTGGTTGTTCAAAAAACTATCATGTGATTAAGAGGGTGTCCCTAGCCATTTATAATGACTTATGGGACACCCTCTCTCTACACACCTGAATAGGCCATAAATCCACCATCGACTGGAATGGTTACGCCAGTAACAAAACCTGATGTATTCTCGTCACTTAGCCATAGAAGCGTGCCAAGTAAGTCCTTAGGTTCACCGAATCTGCGCATCGGTGTATGAGTGATAATTTTATGTGAGCGATCAGTTAATGTTCCATCCTCATTCTTTAGAAGTTTCTCATTCTGTTGCGTGAGAAAGAATCCCGGAGCAATGGCATTTACACGAATGCCACTCTCGGCCATATGGACTGCAAGCCACTGGGTGAAGTTATCGATAGCTGCTTTAGCTGCGCTATACGCAGGTACTTTGGTCATAGGTGAAGGTGCGCTCATCGATGAAATGTTAATAACTGTAGTTCCTTGTTTACCAAGCATTTGTTTCGCAAATATTTGCGTTGGAATCAGGCTGCCAATGAAGTTAAGATCGAGCACATTGCGAAAACCAGTAATACTTAAATCGAAGAATGTTGAAATATTAGGATTGTTTAAATCTTCGCTACTGAAAATTTCATTCGTAGTATTAGCGCTCGGATGATTTCCACCAGCACCGTTAATTAGTATGTCGCATGTCCCTAATTCTTCAAGAACTATTTCTGAAGCCTGAAGGACACTGCTATGTTCTGTCACATCGCATGAGACTGATATAGCTCGCCCCCCAATGGCCTGAATCTCAGCTACGACAGCAAGACCTTTCTCCATGGTACGATTTAGAATAGCAATAGATGCCCCTTGTCTAGCAAGTTCAAGTGCCATTACCCGGCATAAGACACCAGCCCCTCCTGTAATGACAACAACCTTACCTTTCAAAGATGGATGAACCGTTAATGAGTGAGTCATTGTTGCACCTTCTTTCCCTCAATTGTAGTTCCTTGTCGATAAGCATCCCAAAGTCCCCATAGGTACATGATACCGAGTGCTCGGTCATATAAACCGTACCCAGGTCTACATTGTTCATCCCATATATGTCGACCATGATCAGGTCTGCAATAACCTTCAAAGCCATTCTCATGGAAAGCTTGCACAATTCCTGTAATATCAACCGTGCCATCTTGCGTACGATGTGATGTTTCAATGAAATCTCCATTATCAAATACGCGAACATTACGAATATGGGTGAAAGGAATGCGATCGGCGAACTCGTGGATCATGCCAATAATATCATTATCAGGATTGGCTCCAAGCGAACCACTGCATAATGTAAGACCATTATAAGGACTATCGTGCAATTGTAAGAACTTACGGATATGATCTTGGCTAGTTATAATTCGTGGTAGTCCAAATATAGGCCATGGTGGATCATCCGGATGAATGGCCATCTGAATATCGTGTTCAGCCGCAAAAGGAATAATTGCATCTAAGAAGTATTTGGCGTTGTCCCACAGATCATCGACAGTGACATTCTTGTAAGCTTCAAAGAGTGCAGTCAAATGCTGTAAACGTTCTGGTTCCCAACCGGGCATCGTAAAATCTGAATTTTGGTTAATTTGTTTCACTAGCTCGAAGGGATCGAGACCACTAACTTTGCTCTTCTCATAGAAGAGAGCTGTTGAACCATCACTTGCTTCTTTATATAGATCAGTACGTAGCCAATCGAAGATGGGCATGAAGTTGTAACAGATCACCTTAACACCTGCTTGTGCTAGCTTAGCGATTGTTCTTTTGTAATTCTCGATATACTTGTCGCGACTGGGAAGTCCGAGCTTTATATCTTCATGAATATTAACACTCTCCACGACATGTATATGAAGACCAGCTTGCTCTGCCTGTTCTTTGATTTCGAGTATTTTCTCCATTGGCCATTCTTCACCGGGTAATTCATCATGAAGCGCCCAAGCGATGCCTTCAACACCTGGGATTTGTTTTATTTGTTGAAATGTAACAGTATCGTTATTCTCACCGAACCATCTGAATACCATTTTCATAATGCGTTCACTCCATTATATAATTTTGAAATAAGCTGGGTACTTTTCCTTTAATAGAGCTTGATCAGTAATCGTCAGGTGTAAGTGGTCGCTCATCAGTTGTTCAGCCTGTTGATGATAATGCCACTCTATGGCCTGAACCATTTGGAGATGTTGATTATAGAGCAGATCCCAATGTTGATCGGCTGCTAAGCGTAGTGTTCTAGTTCGATTCAAGTGTACGTTCATTTGTTGCATGATCGACCATGTGTTCAATTTATTACAACCATCAAATAGGATACGATGGAAGGCTTCATCAAGCTCGAACATAGTGATGTGATTGTGTTCCTCGATACATAATTGTTGTAACGCTAGATTACTCTTTAACATCGCTAATTGATCGGAGGGAAAACTTGTGCATGCGAGTTGAATAATGGCTTTTTCTAATTGTTCACGCATGAAGCGTGCCTCTTCAACAAGATCTAAATCAATGAGGGAGACGAAGGTTCCGCGTTGAGGGTATATTTCCAATAGACCTTCTTGTGAGAGTCTAACGAAGCTTTCCCTTACAGGTGTTCTGCTCACATTGAACTTGATCGACATTTCCTTCTCGGATATTCCGGTGCCCGGAGGAAGTTCTAACAACACAATCTGATCCCGTAGTGCATAATAGATAGCGTCTCGGGTTGAAATTGGTTGCGCTCTCATAAATAGATCCAATAGATCATCTCCTTATTAAGTAGGATAAATATATACTAGCATACTTGTATGCTAGTATGGTAGTAGGGAATTTCATCTGGATGGTAAAATGTGTCCGTATATTGCTAAGTTGGACAAAAAAATATCCAAAAATAGGATTGAAATAATCCATATAAGCAGTTACAATATATGAAATAAACGCGCTTTCACAAAAGAGGGTTACTATGCGAAGTGAAGATATCGCCAAACTTGCGGGGGTGTCTAGAAGCACAGTGTCCCGCGTCATTAACAATTATTCAAACGTACCTGAGAAGACACGAGTAAAGATCATGAAGATCATTGAAGAACATCATTATGAGCCCAACACATCTGCAAGAGTGTTAGCAGGCAAGGGAAATAATACGATTGGGCTATTTGTTGTTAGTACCGCTGAGAAGCATAATCCGAATCGTATTTATCAGAATAATTATTTTGCACCATTTGTGGATGCACTAGTAGACACCGCTAATGCGCTTGGCTATTATGTGTTGATCCACACAATATACTCGGAGGATGATTTCCAGAAGGTAAGGCAAGCGTTCCAGCAGAAAAGAATTGACGGAGGCATTATTGTAGGTACCGAGAATAATATGGCTATGGCTAGAATCATAGCTGATCTGGAGGTACCTTTTGTTCTGATAGACTATGACATTGCAGAGTTGCTTGAGAATGGGCTAGACCGCAACAATTTGGCTGTTATAAACTCTAAAGATTATGAGGGTGCAGCAAAAGCGGTCGAACATTTGATTAGTCTAGGACATCGTGATATTGCATTTATTAGCGGTAGACAGAATACTTATTCTGGCCAACAGCGCTATCAGGCATATGTTATGGCGATGCATAATCATGGTTTGAATGTGGATAATGATTATATCTTAAGTGGTGATTTCCTAAGGGTTAAGGCTCAAGAGGAAGTGAGAAGGCTATTGCAATCTGATAAGAATACATGGCCGACTGCGATCTTCTCAGCGAATGATGAGATGGCTCTTGGAGCAATGGATGCTTGCAAAGAACTTGGAATTGCAATTCCGGAACAGTTATCACTCATTGGATTTGATAATATACCTGTAGCTTCACAACTGAATCCTAGTCTTTCATCTGTAAGTCTACCTATCTATGAAATGTCTCAAAAGGCAGCGATTAGTCTAGTCGAAATGTGTGAGAAGGGAAGCGTATCCTTCAGTACAATTAGCTTTCCAACACAGTTAATGATCAGGGAATCCACTAAGAAACTGGGATTCTAGGCTTTAAAGAAGAAGGTTTTTATAGTAACCATTTCACGATATTATTCTAAAGTGTTCCCCTTTACAGGGGATTCATTTAACGCGAAATAAACACGCGTTCATAGATTTATAAATTGAGAGGAGTTTTGTAAATGAAGTACGGATCTTTCGATGATAAGAACAAAGAGTATGTTATTAACACGCCTAAAACACCGTATCCTTGGATCAACTATCTTGGTAATGAGAAGTTTTTCGGTTTGATGTCCAATACGGCGGGTGGATATTCCTTCTACCGTGATGCTCGGCTTCGTAGATTAACTCGTTACCGTTACAATAACATTCCAGTAGATAATGGTGGTCGTTACTTCTACCTGTATGATGAAGGTGATTTCTGGACTCCAGGTTGGATGCCAGTCAAGAGAGAACTCGATTTCTATGAATGCCGTCACGGTCTCGGTTATACCTCTATTACGGGTGAAAGAAATGGAATTCGCGTTAATCAATTAGCACTAGTACCTTTGAATTATAACGGTGAAGTTCATAAAGTAACGGTATCCAATACATCAAATGCAACGAAAAAAGTGAAATTGTTCTCATTTGTAGAGTTCTGTTTGTGGAATGCATATGACGATATGACGAACTTCCAACGTAACCTAAATACAGGTGAAGTAGAGGTGAAGGATTCTGTCATTTATCATAAGACAGAGTATCGCGAACGTCGTAATCATTTTGCTTTCTTCTCGGCGAATCGGCCGATGGATGGATTCGACACGGATCGCGAGTCCTTCTTAGGTCTATATAATGGTCTTGATAACCCACAAGTGGTTGCTGCTGGACAATCATCCAATTCTATTGCAAGTGGTTGGTCACCGATTGCTTCACATTGTATGGAGATTGAACTTGCACCTGGAGAAGAAATAAGTTACAACTTCATATTGGGGTATGTAGAGAACCCAGAGGAAGAGAAGTGGGAAGCGCTGGATGTCATTAACAAAACACGCGCTGAAGCGATGATACAGCAATTCGCGAATGAATCAGACGTGGACAGAGCGATGGAAGATCTTCAAGCTTACTGGAATGATCTTCTGTCTAAATATACGGTTAATAGTGGAGACGACAAGCTGGATCGTATGGTTAATATTTGGAATCCATATCAATGTATGGTTACCTTCAATATGTCACGTTCAGCTTCTTACTTTGAATCCGGTATTGGCCGTGGTATGGGCTTCCGTGACTCCAATCAGGATCTACTTGGATTTGTACACCAAATTCCAGAACGGGCGAAAGAGCGTATCATTGATATTGCCTCAACTCAATTCGAGGACGGCGGAGCATATCATCAATACCAACCATTAACGAAACAAGGTAATAACGAAATCGGTGGTGGATTCAACGACGACCCATTATGGTTGATCCTCGGAACAGCTGCGTACATTAAGGAAACGGGAGATTTCAGCATTCTAGATGAAGAGGTTCCTTTCGACAGTGATCCGAATAATACAGCAAGCTTATTCGAACACTTGAAACGTTCCTTCTACCACGTCATTGAGAATCTTGGACCACATGGTCTACCACTCATTGGTCGTGCAGATTGGAATGATTGCTTGAACTTGAACTGTTTCTCTAACGTTCCAGATGAGCCTTACCAAACGACTCAGAACTTAGAAGGACGCGTAGCAGAATCTGTGTTTATCGCGGGTCTATTCGTATTCACGGGACCAGATTTTGTGGAACTATGTAAACGTAGAGGGCTTGACGACGAAGCTAATGCTGCGCAGAAACATATTGATACCATGACATCAATAACGCTTGAGCATGGGTTCGATGGTGAATGGTTCTTGCGCGCTTATGATCATTATGGTAATAAAGTGGGAAGTAAAGAGAATGAAGAGGGACAAATCTTTATTGAGCCACAAGGATTCTGCGTCATGGCTGGAATTGGTGTTGAAGAAGGATTAGCGAAGAAAGCCTTGGATGCGGTTGAAGAAAGACTAGATACGAAATATGGTATCGTTCTGCAGAATCCACCATATTCCAAATACTATATTAATCTTGGTGAAATTTCCTCGTATCCGCCAGGATACAAAGAAAATGCAGGCATATTCTGCCACAATAATCCATGGATTATGATGGCTGAGACGACTATTGGCCGTGGAGATCGTGCATTTGAACTTTACAAGAAGATTGCACCTGCCTATTTGGAAGAGATCAGTGATATTCATCGTACAGAACCATATGTCTATTCTCAAATGATTGCAGGTAAAGATGCGGTGCGTGAAGGTGAGGCGAAGAACTCTTGGCTAACGGGTACAGCAGCATGGAACTTTGTGGCAATCACACAATCCATACTCGGGATTCAACCAGAATTTGATGGACTTAGAGTGAATCCATGTATCCCAACTGCTTGGGATGGATTTAGTATCACACGTGTCTTCCGTGGAGATACCTTTGTAATTAACATTACGAATCCAAACCATGTATCCAAAGGAGTAGCCTCCATGACTGTCGATGGTAAATTGATCGAAGGTAACGTACTATCCGTTATTGGCGATGGCAAGACACATCAAGTGGACGTTGTATTAGGATAAACATAATATAGTTTATACTGAAATAGATCATGGCTTAGGCTATGGTCTATTTTTTATGGAAAAATGTAAATTCTTATGCATAAAAACCGATGTCATTCACTTAATTTTTAAAATATTACTTATTATAGAAGGTTTAAGCCATCAATAGGTAGAATGTATAGATTATTCAATATTGATATCTATAACTTTAATCTAAATATTACTACTGAGGTGCTGTTTACTATGAAGGTTGTACCCAAAATGATGGCTGTTATTATTGTGTTGATCATGATCTCATTAGTTCTTATCTCAACCAATAATAGAGAAGTTCAGCAAGATCAGCAAGAAAACACTATAACAATTAAAGAATGGCAGACCAAATGGGGCTCGCAGGCCGAGTTAATGGGAGATACAGCTTTAGAACTGCAGGAGGATTGGGTAGATGGTGACTCAAGCGAGCCAATACCCATTAAACCGAAAATCGATTCAACCCTATGGTATAAGATACAGTTATCTGAGATGCATTGGGGTACCCCAGCATTATTTATCAATAACAATTATAGACAGGATATTGCCCTTAAGACAAGTAATTCGCTAATATATGAATCGCAGAACATGGATGACTATAAAGTGAACGAGGTTATTAATCCCAAGAAGTTGAACGATTCTAACGAATTAATGTATGTAGGAACTGCAACAGACATTGGAAGAATAGGCATTCAGGATAGACTAGTGCTTGGGAACTTCCATGAACGGATCTCGAGATTTGTTAATCAGGATCTGATTGATGTTATTTTTGGTAGCTCGTTTATTTTTGTATCGGTCATAATGCTGATTGGCTCCATTTTTCTAAGAAAAGAATTTTTATCGATGTGGTTTTCATTGTCAGTCATTATTTTCTCTATAGGTATTTTACTGATGACCTATTCATCTTATTTATACATGTTATTTGGAAGCCAGGGGAAGTTATTTGATATTGCGTTTGATTGTTCAATGTTTGTTTTGTTGCCATCATTAACGTTCTTCTTTGAGGAAACGTTTGGTAGTGGATATCGTTCTATTGTGAAACATTTTCGAAGATTCCAGGTTGGATACTCTATTATTTGTTTTATGTTTATGTTAATGAATGAGTTTTTGAGAGACAAGTATTATGAATACTATTATTTTGTTTCTGTCGAGATTTTAGGGTACACGATTATCGTTCAATGTCTGTTATTGGTCATTACTTCGATTGTTTATGTCGTTAAGGGCAATAAGGATGCCTTAATTCTATCCATTGGAATCATGCTTATTGCAGGAACTGTTTTAATTGAAATGGTACAGTTTTATTATAGCTCGGGAAACTATGACTTTTTTGCTTGGAAATGGGGTGTTGTCGCATTTATTGTAGTGCTCATTATTATTAGTGGAAGAAGATTCGCTGCTAATCACGATCAAATTGTTCAATATTCTAAGGAACTGGAATTATTTAATAATGAGCTACAACGCTCCGAGAAGATCGAGATCATTAGTGAGCTGGCAGCATCAGTTGCACATGAAGTGAGAAATCCGTTACAGGTGACAAGAGGATTCTTACAGTTATTATTGGAAAGTTATGAGAAAGAACGGGAGCGAGAGTATTTGACATTGGCACTTGATGAACTAGATCATGCTTCGAATATCATTACTGATTTCCTGACATTTGCTAAGCCTGGATTCGATCGGACTATAGAGTTGAATATTTATGATGAATTGAAGCATGTTGAAGGTATTCTTTTGCCGCTTGCTAATTTATCAGGTGGAGAAATTAAGGTAGAGGTTCCTCAGGATATTAAGATCAGGGGCGATTCATCTAAGTTTAAGCAGGCTCTTATCAATTTAATTAAGAATAGTATTGAAGCTTGGAAAGGTGGAGGTGATATTAGAATATGGGCTTATCAAGATCATTCATCTGTGTCTATCCATATTCAAGATAATGGCGAGGGAATGGATCAGGAGGAATTAGCACGATTGGGAGAGCCCTATTTCTCGAATAAAACGAAAGGAACTGGATTAGGCTTAATGGTGAGTTTTAGAATAATTGAAGTAATGAAAGGAGAAATTCAATATAAAAGTCAAAAAGGGGTTGGGACAGAGGCGGTCATTACCTTCCCATCCATCTTGGATTGAATCCATGATGGATAGAGAGGTAGTGTGCCCCATGCCCAACCCTTAGCAGTAATCTATGAAGTGAAAGGTAATGTAACTAAACTACCACTTTGCTTTTGTTTGAGTGTCATCAGGATTGTTTCCAGAAGGGCTAGAAGGAAGGACTAGATAGAATACATCGGATGATTCCTCCACTGTTCTAAGCTTAATATGATCTGGAATAATAACTCCTAGTGCGTCTTTGATAGCTTTCTTAGGATCTGTTAAGAGAAGTGCCTTGAAACTTGGATCCTCCCATGCCTTGTTAATGACTTGTGTTTGAAGGAGAGCCTGTTGCGCCATTAGAATCACCCTTTCAAATTGGTTAATACTTACTTTATGAGGATAACATGGGAAGTGAAATAAATCTACCATTATTTCATATTTTTTGATAAAAAGTAATATAATCCACCATGTATTTGTAATGTTTTGTCTTTCTCAATCCGTTCAGCATCTTTAATCAAATCATTAACAAGTGTTTCATGAAAGGATAAAAGGTAAGGAAGGTTTAAGTTTAACTGTTGAATATAAGTGTGATTACGAATGGCGACTTCTGTATAACGCTTCAATACACCATGGACAAAGATAGCATTTTTAATATATTCGATAGTTATAGGTTCCCCTGAATCATTCTCCATTTTAATCATGGATATCAATCCGTTGTAGTTGTTTTCATTGTAATCTTCCTGCCAATCAATCCAGTCATCAGCCATCTGTAAAGTAATAAGGACATGATTGATCATGTCTGATAAGGGGGATACGAGTTCAGACTGCCCTGATAGTAATAAGGTACCTGTACTAGACAGCTTCAGGGGAGCGGCTTTACTGGCCATCATAGCTAAATTTGTGTGAAAGTAATCCTGTTGCTTCTCATTGGAGACACCGTCTGCCCATTCGATTATGTATTGGTGAAAGTATATCCAGAATGGGGAAGTGGAAGGAAAATAATTTCTGTAGATTTGTTGGAAATGCATAAGAAGTAAATTTGCGAGTGGTATTTGATCTCGATCTAAGTCGTCTTTACTATCCATGATATCATCTTGAATGAAGAAGTAGAGCATGGCAAATACATTGCCAACAGATAATGCGACATAATCCTCATTCTTAAGATGACTCAAATCCTTTAACCAAAAGGGCAATAGATAGCAAATATAGTTCTTTGCGCTATCCTCTCGTCGAGCATCAAATTTACTTAGATAAGTTAAGCCTTTGTGATTTAGTGGCGGTGGAAAATTCTCTACTACGCGTTGTGAAGCGACAAAGACATGGGCTATTTCATTTTCGAAGTCTGTATACCAATTCATAGAATCACCTGAATAATTAGAATTTTTGATGCCTTGCTTCAGATTCTACAGATGAATGTATTAGATTGGATAATAAAAGTGACACCTCCCTTTTCAATATTTTACTACAGTTATTTTAGTAATCCTATGTGAAAATCGTTTATATTGAGAAAATAAATTTTTATTTTCAATAATTTGGATTTTTTTAGAGGGAAGTAACGAAGTTTGTCGAATTTTGAATAATACTGAAAAATAAACGAAGAGAGAGTACTATTTATTTTATGTTGAGGTGTATTCATGAAGTGGGTTCTAAGAAGTGTGTTTGTTGTTATGTTTATGATGATTGTCGGTACATCTTTTAATACGATCTATGCATCTCCTCAAGAGGAGCCAAGGCATGATTCCACTACAATTACGAAATGGCAATATTATTGGGATCAGAGTTATAGGGAATCTATACAAAATATAAATACTGTTCATCCCTCAAATTCCTGGACTTGGCGTGACTCAAATCTGAGTATTTCAAATCGTGAGCATTTAAGTGATCATTTATGGATCAAATTTAGACTGCCGGCATTTGGAATAAAGACTCCAGCATTATTCATGAATAAGCTTTATGCGAATAAGGTCCATATATATTTAGATAATGAGATCCTTTATAAGGACGATAGAACCTATATGTATGATTTGAACACGATCCTTTTGCCGTTAAATCCTCAGGATGCAGGTAAAGAAATAGTTATGGTCTTACATGCACAGAATAATCGTATAGGTATGGTTGAGGAGATTATTGTCGGAGATTACCAGACACTACTCCAACGTTTCATCGTGACAAACTTGATGGATATCATTTTAGGAAGTTCTATTATTTTTATAGCGATAGTAATGCTTATTTGTACCATATTCTTAAGAAAGGCCCAAATAGCTGAATGGGTCCCACTAAATGTCGTGTTATTTTCGATAGGTATATTAATCATTACATATTCGCCTTTTTTATATAGCCATTACGGAGAATATGGTAACTTGTATATCGCCCTATTTGATATAGCTCTATTTACCTTTTTACCAGGTCTGACCTACATATTTGAATCCATGATTGGTAAGGGATATGGTGGATCTATTCGTAAATTGCGCAAATTCCAGGTGATCTACTCCCTGTTTTGTTTGGTTTTTATGTTGATCAACAGTCTTTATGATAATGAACTGTACGAAGCTTATTATGTGGTCTCCGTGCTGCTATTAGGTATTCTAATTATAATTCAAGGTATGATACTGATGATTCATGCCATATACTACGCCATTAAGGGGAATAAAGACGCTGGAATTATTTTTTTGGGATTTATTATATTCTCATTAGTAGTGATAGCGGAGTTTATATGGTTTTATATGCAAGAGAGAAATTATGAATTGTTTCTATGGAAATGGGGATTAATAGGGTTTCTGATCTCACTCATTGTAGTGCTTGGAAGGAAATTAGCGTTAAATCATCGTCGAGTTATTGAGTATTCTAAGGAACTCGAACGGTTTAATAATGAACTACAGCGCTCTGAGAAGATGGATATTATTAGTGAACTAGCAGCTTCTGTAGCGCATGAAGTAAGAAATCCACTGCAAGTCACAAGGGGGTTTCTTCAATTGTTGGAGGAGAAATCTAAGGATAAAGAGAGAGATTATTTAAAGCTTGCTATTGAGGAATTAGATAGAGCATCCAGCATTATTACAGACTTTTTAACATTTGCTAAGCCTGAAATTGAACAGGTTACTCTGCTAGATATTTTTGTTGAGTTTAAACATATAGAAAGCATACTTTTACCTTTGGCCAACTACCAAGGTGGGCGTATTCAGATTGATATTCCATCTGGATTGATGATTCGCGGAAATGTATCTAAATTCAAGCAAGCGTTCATTAATATGATTAAGAATAGTATTGAGGCTTTGGGTGAAGACGGAGTTGTTAGAATATGGGCATATCAAGATACAGGACAAGTTGTTATCCATATCTATGATAATGGAGAAGGAATGGAAGCTGATGAAATTAAGCGTTTGGGAGAACCTTACTACTCTAATAAGACTAGAGGAACTGGCCTTGGTCTAATGGTGACGTTCAGGATCATTGAAGCAATGGAGGGAAATATTATGTTTACAAGTGAAAAAGGGATCGGAACAGAGGTCGTCATTGGTTTCCCAGTGGGCTCATAAGGGGGATAACGCATAGCGTGGAAATTATGATATACGAAGGGGCTATCTCATAAGCCATTAAAGGTCACTTATGAGATAGCCCCTTTTTTTCTGGAGGATTATCTATTATCTATTTTCTCTGGATACATGTCGTGATTCATGAGACGATGTTGTGCCATTTCCTCATATTTCGTTCCTGGACGTCCGTAATTACAGTAGGGATCAATGGATATTCCACCGCGTGGCGTGAATTTCCCCCATACTTCAATATACTTGGGATCCATCAATGCAATAAGATCATTCATAATAATATTCATGCAGTCTTCATGGAAATCTCCATGATTACGGAAGCTGAATAGGTATAGCTTAAGAGATTTACTTTCTACCATTTTAATATGAGGGATATAACTAATATAGATTGTAGCGAAATCTGGTTGCCCGGTAATAGGACATAAGCTTGTAAATTCCGGACAGTTAAATTTAACGAAGTAATCTCGGTAAGGATGCTTGTTATCAAAGCTTTCGAGAATGGAGGGATCATACTCTGTAACATATTTCGTCCCTTGATTTCCGAGTAACGTAATGTCTTCCATTTCATTAGGTTGTCTTCCTGACATAATATATGATACCCCTTTATTGTTTATTAAACGCCGCGTTTGTTCCCCCATACTAACGTATGAAGCTGAGGCAATACCCGCACATCATTAAGAATGGAGGAATCCATTACTTTATCAATAAGCCATTCATATCGCTGTAATAGAGTAGTCGTGAGTTGAGCAGAGTCCATTGTGTGGACATCTTCGTTCCCCACTTGTAGATACATAGTAGCATCCGGATAGCGAAGATGAACCTTAACAGCATATTCCAGATCATCCTCGTTAAAAACAACCACTTTTAGACTATGGGAATAAGCTGAAGGTCGAGAATTCAAGTTATCTATAATAACATCTAATGCTTCCCATTCTGTACTCATGCCAGAACTTGGAGGCTTAGGGGACAATGTTACTTCATCAACGGTAGTGAGCCAATCTTGCCATTTGGAGCCTTGTGTTTCGACTGCAATTGTTATGTTCCGCTGGTGTAACAACTCAATTAATCTGCCAAGTTGCGGAAGTAAGGCGGGATTACCACCGGAGAGAGTCACATGTGAGAAGCGGTCTCCACCAACTTGGGTGAGTTCATCCCAGATCAGTTCAGGCGTAAGAAGCCTGATGTGTTCCTTTCCACTACCGTCCCAAGTAAAGCTTGAGTCACACCATGAGCAACGATAGTCACAGCCAGCCATACGAATGAACATCGTTTTTCTCCCGATGACCATCCCTTCGCCCTGGACGGTAGGTCCGAATATTTCAAGAACGGGAATGGGGCGATTTATCGTAGCGTTACTCACCCAATCATCCACTCCCGTCTTGCTTCGGCAAAGCTTGTAGGAGTTTCATAAAGTCGTACAAATTCTGTACGGATCTTTCTAGAGTGATTTATATCGTTCGGTTTATTGAAATGATCGGAGTTGTGCAAGGCATCTTCCATTTGCTCGAACAACCAGACGACCATATTCTCAGCGGTAGTATTCATTTTTGGTAAAGTTTCATTCAGATAACGATGGTCAAGAAAGGGCTCGATACGATCTTTCCAAATTTCTTTGATTTCTCCGAAATCAATCGTTAATCCTATATCATTAGGTATACCACTAATTCCATAGACGGCTTTGTACGTATGACCGTGTAGATTTTTACATTTCCCTTCATAGGCATGTAGGTGATGAGAGGCGTCGAAAGTGAATTCCTTACTGACGAGTACTCTTTTGCTGTGGTATCTGAGTTCATCACGTTGAATATCCCTTTCGAAGTGCTGAAGAGCATCTACGATGCGGAATTCCCCTGGTGTACGAGTCATCCTTCAGCACCACCCTTGAGTGATGCAGAATCGTTGCGTGCAACTAAATACTGATCAAGGCCTGCCTTTCGAAGCATGCATGCTGGACATTCTCCGCAGCCATCACCAATGATACCGTTATAACAAGTTAATGTACGATTCCGAATATAGTCGAATGCACCTAATTCATCAGACATTTGCCATGTTTCTGCTTTGTTCAACCACATGAGTGGAGTATGAACTACGAAATTATAATCCATAGATAGATTAAGAGTGACATTGAGAGATTTGATGAACACGTCTCTGCAGTCAGGATACCCACTGAAATCTGTTTCGCACACACCTGTAATTAAATGTCTTGCACCAATCTGCTTTGCAACGATCGCTGCGAAACTTAGAAATAGCAAGTTACGTCCATCCACGGTGGTGTTAGGAAGCTGGCCATCTTCGTGAGTGATATCAATATCGTGACGAGTTAGTGCGTTCGGAGCAAGTTGACTCAGCAGACTCATATCAAGTACGGTCTGTTTGACACCCAGATCAGCTGCAATGCTTGCTGCGCACTCAATCTCTAATTTATGACGTTGACCATAGTCGAAGGTAATGGTTTCTACCTCACTATAATTTTTCTTGGCCCAAAATAAGCATGTAGTACTGTCTTGGCCGCCGCTGAATACGACGACCGCTTTGTCGTTAATCATCACAAAAAACCTCGCAATCTTCTTTAAATTTCATAGAAGAATAGGAGATTCATGAACTGTATCCAACTCGAAAAAAGCCTCATTACATCGAATAAGGTAAATAGTTTTTTATAGAGGGAGTTCGCGAACCTCTTCCATACGGATTAGCATGGATTATCTTCAGTTATTCTAACTTATAGAGCGGTGAACTTAGAACGGCATCATTATAACATGGAAGCAGTAAATAATCACGTTATTAACTTATCCCAATGTTTATCTGACGATCTACTATTTAATGAAAATCCCTCCAAATGGGATGACTTCTCTAAGTACACGCTTGATGAAACCATCATTAGCCCACTCTTTTTCCAAGCGATGGTTTTGACGACCAGCCTGGAAAAGAACGGACCCTAGTCCAGTCATCTTCCAGTGATAGCTCATGTGCTGGCTGGCGAGTGTGTTTCCATATACGGTTAACTCAAGCTTGGCATTCTCAGGATAGGCGACCAGACTTCCAGCATCGATATAGACAGGTTCTGTAGGGTGTAGCTCAGTTTGGCACACAGGTCCTTGAGTAAGTAGGCCGAGGGTTCCTGTTCCAGAGAACTTCACTTTTATGACATCACGAGTGACGAGCATATTCTTGATTTGCAACAGCCGTGTCTGCATAGTAATGCCATCACTATAGAAGAACAGATTGCGAAAATCATAAAGGAGATCACTACCATTATGGATTTCCACTGATTTCATTGCAAAGCCAGGAGGTAGCGCTGCCACAAATTGAGAAGGACCGCTCATGTCTGATTGGATCAACTTCCCCTTGCGGTACATACGTTTCACATTCATGAAACGATCGCTGCGCCCGTTAGATGGTCCTCGATAGGAAACGATCTGTTCGGGATGAAGTATATGAATGAGATCTCCTTCTGCAAGAGAAAAGGTGACTGCTTGTCCAATGGGGGCATTACTGGGATTATCTATTCGTATATCCATGGGGTGAACCTCCTATGCAGAAGTTAAATAGACCTATCACTTATTTGAGCGCCTCATCACGAAGCGAGTCGTACGTGTAAGAATGAAATATCCTGCCGCTAGAGCTATTGCCCAAATAACGATATTTTTTATTTGAGAGTAGCGATTCTGACGTGCTATCTCTGAATCATTCAATAGTTGAACCGTCTCTGTGAGTTGTCGATTCTGTTCTATCAGTTGTGCTGTTTGTTGTTCATAGGCTTTAATATTTGCTCGGGCATCGTTTAGATCACTATAAGTCTGCTCATAGTTTTTCTTTAGCTCA
The DNA here is from genome assembly GCF_056786405.1 of Paenibacillus sp. Y859. Taxonomy (NCBI): domain Bacteria; kingdom Bacillati; phylum Bacillota; class Bacilli; order Caryophanales; family Paenibacillaceae; genus Paenibacillus; species Paenibacillus sp. Y859. Next base: position 294,887 of record NZ_JBXCIZ010000003.1, read on the forward strand.
TTCATTTGGGCTGGAAGCCCGGAGAATATTTCTAATCCTTCATAAAAATCTGTGAAGTAATTCGCATATGTCTTTTGTGGTAGAAGAGTGATCGAAATACATAGGACAAGGATAATAACTGTAGTTATACTGAATTTACCAAGGAGAATTCGTAACTTCATATTAATCACCACCTGATGTAATGTATACGAACTATGAACTATAATAGCCAATGTTCGACAATAATCTACTTCATCTACATCTATATTAATATAAGTTAGAAGAAAATACATTATGTTTGATTCGGCATATATATAACCTGAGATGAAGAACGTGGTAAAGGTGAAGGTGGCTTTGATTTATGTTAGAATAAGAAAGACATTTTTCGTAAAATTGAACAACTTTTAAGTAGGCTAAAGTTAAAGGAGGGTGAGCCGGTGAGTGATTACGTGCCGGATCGGGTACAGGAAGAATCGCCCAAACATAAGAATAGTTTTAACTTGAGGATTAATTTGTTTTTCTTCAGCACATTTCTTATATTTTGCGTCATTATTATACGGCTAGCTATATTACAATTTGTGGAAGGACCTACGTTAAAAGGGGAAGAAACAAGTAGAGATGTGAAGAATGTGCCTATCGCCCCGGCACGCGGAAGTATTCGAGATGCCACGGGTATAAAGTTGGCGTATTCTAAACCGGTTCAATCTTTATATATTACTTTACAGAGTAATTATAGTGATAAACCAGATGGGGAGAAACGAGATAATTATCCGGAAATAGAGAAGCTGGCTGAGGGGATTGCAGCAGCATTCGCGGAGTTTAAAGATGCTGATGGTGGGAACTTAACGAAAGAAGACGTTCTAACAGCGATGGATTTGAATAATAAATTGTATTTCGGATTTATTCCTAGACGTATTAAGATGGGACTTAATGATAAAGAGATCGCTTATTTCATGGAACATAAGACGGAATTCCCAGGAATAAGCGTTATTGAGGAGAACGTTCGACAATATGATCTGGACACCGTCGCTGTTCAAACGATTGGCTACATCAAAGATTTCAAAAGATCTAAAACGTTAGACAAATATCAAAATATTAATGAAGAGATGAGAAACGGTACACAGACTGACCCGGGACTCATGTATGGAGAATCCGAGTTCGTTGGGTTTGATGGCTTAGAATTGATGTATCAAGATGAACTTCGAGGTAAGAACGGTTATCTGAAGATACCGGTTGATCCACGTAATATGCCTGAAGGTATCGACGAGATAGTACCTCCGGAAAAAGGACATGATGTATGGTCAACGATTAATAAGGAGATTCAAGTGAAGACTGAGCAAGCGATTATGGACCAATTAGATTGGTTACATAAGAATCCTGTATCTGGGAAACTTCATAAGGATGCGACCACTGGCTTCGCGGTAGCTATGGAAGTGAAGACGGGTAATGTCGTAGCTATGGCAAGTATGCCGGACTATGATACAAATGTGTGGAGTTCGGGTAACATTTCATCAGAAGATTGGTCTGGCAAGGTAGAATATATTTATCAGAATGGAACAATTCGTTCTTTTAATCCTGGTAAAAAAGGAACTCATCCTGAATCTGTTGTCCTTTTGGGCTCCACGATTAAACCTCTTTCTGTGTTAATTGGATTAAATGAAGGTTTCTTCTCAAGAAACTATACGTATTATGATAAAGGTGCAGCCTATTTCGGTAAAGTAGGGCATCAGGCAAGAGTTCAAAACTCAGGTGGAACTGTCTATGGTGCTATGGATCCAGCGAGAGCGATAGAGAAATCCTCGAATGCCTTTATGGTCGATATGGTGGGTAAACCTCTCACTAATAAGTATGGAGCGGACGCCATCGATGAATGGGATAGATACATGAAGGAGTTCGGACTTGGCGTTGTGACGGGCAGTGGTCTGCCTGGTGAATACAGAGGGTGGCGTGAGTATGTTGATGTGAAGGCGGCGGGAAGTACCCAGTCTGCTATGGCATATGCATCATTCGGTCAAGGTGGGAAGTATACAACGCTACAGCTTGCCCAATTTACAGCAACACTCGCTAATGAAGGTCAACGAATAAAGCCACAGCTCGTTAGTAAAATAACCGATAGTGATGGAAATATTGTTCAAGAATTCGGTCCTGAAGTATTAAATGTTGTTAATAATGGTGTTAATTTCGATAAATCATATTGGAATGTAGTTAAGAAAGGTATGAATAGTAGCGTGTCCGCTTTCAATAACTTTCCATACGACTTTGCTAGGAAGACGGGTACATCAACGCAGACAGTTGGTCCTAAGTCAGTGGATAACGGCGTATTTATCGCTTATGCGCCACGAGAAAATCCGGTATTAGCTGTCGCTGTGATGATTCCTGAGGGCGGATTTGGATCGAATAGTGCGGCTCCAATCGCACGGAAAATATTTGATGCGTATGATGAGGTTTATGGATTAGATGGAATACCTAAACCAAAGAAAGATATTACAGTTGATGATAATCCACAATAATGAACATCCTATAGCACAAGGTAGATGTTGGGATATTATGACAGGAGTGAGCGCGCCATGAACACAAAGTATAAATTGCTGGCATTGGATATGGACGGTACACTTTTGAATGACGAAGAGAAGATTTCATTAGAAACGATGAAATGGATTAGACAGGCGACTGAACATGGGGTGCATGTATGCCTATCAACTGGGAGGTCCTTCACAAGTGCCCTTCCTTATGCGGAACAATTAGGCCTTGATACCCCGATGGTTACAGTTAACGGGGGTGAGGTCTGGAGTGCTCCACATAAGCTTCATCGACGTTCTTTACTTGACGTTCCAAGGCTCAAGGAGCTACATGAGATCGCCATGGAGATGGATACTTGGTTCTGGGCATACGCAGTTGATACCGTATATAACAAAGAACATTGGATTAAGCAGCCACTAGAAGATAGTGAATGGCTGAAATTCGGTTACTATACGGAGGATAATGATGTTAGACATCGTATTCTTATGAAGCTACAAGACATGGATGGTCTTGAGATAACGAACTCATCCCCTTTCAACCTTGAAATTAATCCTAAAGGAGTCAATAAGGCTACTGGTATTGCTGAAGTATGTAGGTTACTACATATAGATATGTCTGAAGTAATCGCTGTTGGTGATAGTTTGAACGATTTGGCCGCTATTCAGCAATGTGGCTTAGGAGTAGCGATGGGGAATGCGCAGCAACATGTGCAGGATGAAGCAGATGTTGTCGTAGCAAGCAACAATGATGATGGTATCGTGGAAGTAATCAAAAATATTATTTTTGAGGGGCTAAACGGTAAATGACGATACTCGGGTGGAGTTTGATTATTGTTTTGTTTATTGTGGGACTTGCTGGAGCGATATATCCTATTCTACCGGGTGCACTCGCCATTTATTTAGCGTTCTTTGTCTATGGTTGGTTCTTTCATTTTGATTCTTTTGGAGTATGGTTCTGGATCATCCAGACGTTAATTGTGGTCGTATTATTTGTTGCTGATTATGTTGTAGGAGCGTGGGGGACTAAAAAGTTTGGGGGCTCACGTAAATCAGTCATTCTCAGCACCATTGGAGTCATTGTTGGTCCATTCGTGATTCCAGCTTTCGGTCTCATTATTGGCCCGTTTCTAGGGGCATTTATCGGTGAACTTCTGTCCGGTTCAAATGTATCGAAGTCTGCAAAAGTGGGCGTTGGCTCATTAGTAGGGCTATTTAGCAGTATGGTCATGAAGATCATCCTGCAAATTGCCATGGTTATCATCTTCTTCATTTGGATCATCGTGTATTAATGAACGGATGTAATGCTCGCAATTGGAGCTGTCTTGTCGTGAGAAAGTAGGGGAACGAGTTTGGTAAAGAAAGAATCTTTTGTTAAAGGAACACTTATTCTAGCAGCGGCAGCCTTGATCGCACGTGTTCTCGGTTTGGCACAGCGAGTACCACTGGAACATATGCTTGGTGATATTGGTAATGCTTCATTTACGATTTCCAATAGCATTTATTTGATGTTATTGACAGTAGCAACTGCTGGAATCCCGAGTACACTAAGCAAGATGGTATCCGAGCGCTATGCATTGGAGAAACCACATGAGGCACAGAGAATTTATCATGCGGCCTTAATCTTCTCTGCGGTCATGGGGGTTCTCATGACGGTTCTCCTGTACGTGGGTGCACCGTATTACGCTGCCAGCACGCACACACCTGAAGCAACCCTTGCTATTCGTACTTTGGCACCTGCACTCTTGTTGTTTCCTACCATTGCTATGATGCGTGGCTATTTCCAAGGTCGTAACAATATGATGGCTGGTGGTCTCTCGCAAATTGTGGAGCAAATTGCAAGAGTAGGAACGGCACTCATACTGGCATATGTGTTGCTACGAATGGATTACGATGATAGCTTGATTGCTGCCGGGGCATCGTTCGGAGGAGTGTTCGGTAGTATTGGTGCATTTGGGGTTATGTTATATTTCACAATCAAAATACGTAAACAGGATCGCACACTTCATCTTCAAGAGGGTCAAGGTTCGTCGATTCCTCTGATGCGTATTTATAAAGATATATTTACATTATCGATACCTATTGTATTGACCTCGTTAGCTGTTCCGGCTGTGAACTTTATTGATACTTCTATTATTAAAGATTTGCTAATAGGGCAGTCAGGAGATGCTTACGCAACTCAAGCTCTAGCTATTCTCGGAAGTCGGGCACAGCCAGTAGCAGGTATTCCTCCAATTCTAGCTATCGCCCTTAGTACATCACTGATACCAATCATATCAGCTGCATTTGCTCGCAGGGATCAGCCTTATCTCAAACAACAAATTACATTAGCTATGAGAATTGCCATTCTAACAGGAATGCCAATGGTTATCGCACTATGTGTGGCATCATATTCTGTCAATGGTCTGTTGTTTAGTAACTTAGATGGTAGTGGGATTATTATGTTGCTTACATTCGGAACGATATTCCAGATCACGATGATGACTTCTAATTCAATATTACTCGGCGTGAGTAAAGCGAGAGTGTCGATGGTCAACGTTATGATTGGTGTCGTTGTGAAGCTTGCAGCCAGTTATGCTCTAGCTCCATTCTTTGGAATCTATGGTATTATCGCAGCAACGGGACTTTGTTTCTTAGTAATTACGCTTCTCAACCTTAGACTCCTTAAGGTGATCGTGCCTTTCACGATCCTTGGGAAACGCTGGGTTAGCTTCATGATAACGATTATTGTGTCAGCTGGAGCGGGGTATGGACTGAATCAAGCTGGAATCCAACTTGTACATATCATGCCAGATAGATTAGCTTATCTAATCACCTGTTTAGTTGTAGGAGTCGCTGTCGTTATTATTTACTTGGTTCTGCTTATTGTACTTGGGGTACTGCGTCAAGATGAATTAACCAGCTACCCTCGCATGTTACAGAAGGTATTCTCACCACTTATGACTCTGCAACCGAAGCGTATTCGCAATCGTGCGAATAGTTGACACTGAAAGATTTACATTAATTAAAGTTTCTTATGATATCGTGTGCTAATGCTGCCTTTTGCAATGCGGCTCGGTGATCGTGACTCATCTCAATTAGAATAGGTCTCGAAGGTTTGGAGATATAATGGGTAATATTCTTGTCTTTAAGCCAATCGTATCGGGGAATGGGATCATAGGGCATATCGAACCACACGTCATTTAGAACGGGACTGTAAATACGTTGTCCTGACGATAGCCATTCATGATCTAACAGCTGTGAGCTCTCTAAGGGGGAGTTCACAGCTGTCTCTTTATCTGTAGTAAATAAATGTGGCCAATACTCGCTTCTTGAGCCCTGATGAATCATACTGTTTGCATATGAGGTAACTCGATCTAGGACGTCACTGTATCCGAAAAGAAGACCATATAATGATTTGCCAAGATTGATTCGTTCTTCGATATCTTTGAAACTTTCTAATACCAGACCTACGAGTCCTGGAGACGGGCTAGGATCAGCACACTCCTTGCTATTAGAAGGATTAATCTCGGCTAGAGGGAAGAGAATTTGATTCACATGGGCTAGATGATTGATCTTATATGCTGAACTCTGGAAGATCCTTTTCTGGAAAAAGGGTTGTTGAATGACTCGATCCTCAATATAATGTTGCTCGTTAATAATTAAACCTACAGCGAGCAACGCACCGTTCCGATCAAGCCAGAAATGATTCCAAAAGGAATCCATGAACGTAGATACATGGAAATGTGGTAGGAGATGGAAGAAGCTGCAACCATGTTGCCTACTGTGCAGGTAGAGTTGAAGTTGAGGATAGGCATCTTGAAAAATAAGAGCATTGCAGCGTTCTAACATTCGGTAGATGTCATCTCTGAGAGATGAATCTGTCAGATCGGCCATTAAGCCACCTTTCAGGTCGCTCATGTTCCAACCTGCATTGCGAGATACCATGTGGGCTAATAAGGCCCAATGTAGTTCAGGATAGGCCTCATAGCAATGAAGATAGGCTTGAGTACGTGTGATGTTACTCTGGTTGGCGGTAGTTGTAGCGATTTGTATTTCATGTATGATGTGATGTTCTAAATCCGTTAAGGATCGATGAAGTTCTTTGTCCAAGTGAATATGATTATCTCGGTAGCGATTCAAGTCGTCTAGTGCTCTGTCTACTTGATCTCTTATTATTTGTGCAGTTGCCTCGTTCCATCCTAAGGTCCTACGATGTTTGTGAAATGGGCGTGATAATTTCCAGCAGGCATATCTACCCTTTAACATCTCAGTAGCTTGCTGTGGAAGAGTTCTTACAAGGCTCAACGTATTGATGAATGAGTGGGTATTCGAATGCTTGTTCGACATATTTGAACATCCTTTCTAAGGATCTGTCTTTATGGTCAGTATGGCTCAAAAGTTTGACTTCCACTCCCCATTTTGGTTCACTTATATAAAAAGAAGAGTAGAAAGGGTTGAATTGGATGGAAAAGGTAAATTCGAAAGAACAATTTGACGCATCTATACAATCTCCAAATTTAACGGTTGCCATATTCAAAGCAGATTGGTGCTCTGATTGTAAGTATATTGAGCCGTTTATTGGTGAGGTTGAGGAGAAGTTCTCACAACAATTAACGCTCATAGAAGTCGATATAGAACAAGTTGGAACGGTGAGCGAGGAACAGAATATTATGGGTATACCAAGTTTTGTTGCGTACGCAGACGGAAGGGAACTCGTTCGCTTTGTAAATAAAATTCGCAAATCACGTGAAGAAATTGAACAGTTTCTGCAAACAGCCATAAACGTGTATAACACGATATAGTAAACAAAAGATTTACATCACTTCTATAAAAGATAGGGGTGGTGTTTTTCTATTTATGAATGGGATTTCCGCAAAGGAACTATGGTAGGATACATTTATAGGTTATAATAAAAAAGCAAAAATAATTAGATCAGCAGGTGAACATATTGAATACGAAACAATTAAAATGGCTTAGTTATGTAACGTTTTTCGTGATGTTTTTTGCCACCTTTGGTGGTACGGTTGTATCGAGAACAGGATCAGGGTTGGGATGCGGCCAAGAATTTCCGCTATGCCACGGTAAGTTTGTCCCGGCACATACGGTTGAATCATTCATTGAGTATTCACACCGATTGGTGAGTGGACTAGCTGGTTTATTAGCATTGGCGGTCGTTATTGCTTTTTGGTTATATAACAGACGTCGTGATTTAAGGGCGTATGCTGTGATGACACTAATATTCGTATTGGTTCAAGCTGTTATGGGGGCTCTTACAGTCATTTATGATCAATCCTCTGCCGTAAAAGCGTTACACTTTGGCTTCTCATTGATCGCCTTTGCAAGTGCGCTAATGCTCGCGCTAGGAATACGTAGAGTACATAAATCGAAGGGTGACCTAGATTTTGTTAGAATGCAGCGGGTAAGTTCAACTTTCAAAAATATGACCTGGATTACGACCGGATATTGTTACGTTGTTGTATATATTGGTGCTTATGTCAGTCATTCTGATTCGTCTGGGGGATGCTCAGGCTGGCCACTCTGTAATGGAGAATGGATACCGGAACTGTCGGGTGGGGTTGGGATCGCCTTTATTCATCGATTAGCTGCGTTACTTTTATTTATTATGGTCGCGACGCTGGCGCATTTGGCATATCATGGGAATCACGGGAATCGGGAATTGCAAATGTTGGGTATTTCGGCTGTCATTCTATGTCTTATGCAAGTATTAAGTGGTGCAGGGCTTATCTACACTTTGGGCAATGCTGAGCTCTATATATTTGCAGCTTTACTTCATAATCTGCTCGTGTCCTCTTTATTTGGTGTACTGTGTTATCTTAGTGTTAGAGTCTGGCAATTAAGAAAGTAGAGACGAACTGTGATTCGTAAATCTTCAATCCGATGGACAGACTATACCGTATATAGGGGGTATTACTATGCTGAGAGAATTACTTGGAGACACGTCAATGGAAGAAAGTAATCCCTTATTGGAGAATGCTTATGTTGCGATGAAGAAGGCGACTCACTTGCTACAGCAAGAAATGAATCGTTATAAGGACCCAACCCATAACCTACGTAAAATAGAGGTGTGGACTCGTGGTCTTATATCGTCCTTGACTGAGTTGGAACAAAGCTACTCTGTATCATTCTATTTCAGGAAATCTGTAACAGCTGGATATATGGATGATATGACCTCAGATGAGCAACTCGCGTACTCTCGGTATGTTTATTTCTATAAGAACGGGTTTATCCGTGTATTTGCTCTTCTAGATAAACTAGGTACCGTGTTAAATGAAATTTATGATTTACGAACAGCAAAGGTTAAGTCTCAGTATTCTTTCTTTACGGTGTTACGACAATTTCCACGTAATAAGAAGCATAGTTCACTAGGGGTGATGCTGACTTCTATCAAGGAAGAATACCGTGAGCCGCTTAGAATTCTTAGAAAACGAAGAAATTCAGAAATTCATTATATGAATATGGAAATGCAAGATGATCTATGGCAACGACATCATGGACTTCATGATAAGCTTACACTAGAAGATCTGGACATGCATTTGCTAGAACTAAAGCAAGGTCTAGATATGATCTGTAGAACGCTCTCCACTGTTTATCTTTATACAAACAAACAATGGATAGATAAGTCCATCAGGACTTGATTGTTTATTTGATATTATGGAATAAAAATACTTTTGACAAACTTTCAGAAAGATCATATAATAACAACAATTAATTTCATACGTTTTTTCTTATCAAGAGTGGCGGAGGGATAGGCCCGATGAAGCCCGGCAACCGGTTTGTATGAACAGGGATAAATGTCCCTCAATATCTGCAAATGTCATGGTGCTAAATCCTTCAGAACCGTGTTATATCGGCGCTGACAGATGAGAAGGCTTCGTCTTTACATAAAGAGCGCCCTTTTTCATTCTGAAAAATGGGCTTTTTATATTGTTTGATATTTATACTATTGTCACATCGAACGTGAAAGGAGGGCTTGAGCTTGATTGAATTAAAGCAATTAACAAAGGAGTACGGCAAAGGTAATCGTGTAACGACGGCATTAGCTGGACTTGATCTTTCGGTTGAAAAGGGAGAAATATTCGGGGTTATCGGTCATTCCGGTGCTGGAAAAAGTACGCTTATACGATGTATTAACTTGCTTGAACGACCAACATCAGGTGAAGTATGGGTGAATGGCGTTAATCTGACCTCTTTGAGAACGAAGCAATTGCAGGCTGAGCGTCGTAAAATAGGTATGATTTATCAACATTTCAATCTGCTCTCTTCGGCGACCGTCTATGATAATATTGCATTTCCATTGCGCCTTGTTCACACATCTAACAGTAATATTGAGACGAAAGTGAATGAATTACTTACTCTTGTTGGTCTAGAAGATCATCGTGATAAATATCCGGCACAGCTATCTGGTGGGCAGAAGCAGCGTGTAGGTATAGCACGTGCATTGGCAAGTGATCCAGAAGTGTTGTTATGTGATGAGGCAACATCCGCATTGGACCCGCAAACAACGAACTCTATTTTGAAACTATTGCTGGATATAAATAAGAGATTCAACTTAACGATCGTACTTATTACGCATGAAATGCATGTCATTCAGAGTATTTGTGATCGCGTAGCTGTTATTCATCAAGGCGGTATTGTAGAGCAGGGCACAGTGTCAGATGTATTTCTTAACCCACAACATCACATCACACGTGACTTTACACGGGGAGATCTGGATCATAGCGACTTACTTAAACAAGCAGTAAATATGAGTTCTATATACCCTCTAGTTTCTCAAGTTGCTAAGATTACTTTTCTAGGTGGGAAAACCTACGAATCTATTCTTTCAAGAACAGTGAGAGAGACAGGAGTAGATTTTGCCATCCTACAAGGGACGATATCTACTCTGAAAGATACCCCTTATGGTCAACTTATTGTTCGACTTGAAGGTGAGTCGGCTGATATTTCTAAAACAATGGATAAGCTAGTAAGTCAAGGGCTTGACGTGGAGGTGATAGGCTGATGTGGGGATTAGATTTCTCTAAGGTAGAATGGAACGAGATTGCAATTGCTATTGTCGATACATTGAAGATGTTAGGAGCGTCTGCTGTATTTACATTTATTATTGGACTTCCATTAGGTATTTTTCTCTATCTTGCCGGACGATCTTCTGATCGTAAAGTCTATTTCGTATATTCAATCCTTTCGGTCATTGTGAATATATTACGCTCGGTACCTTTTATCATTCTAATCGTTGCTATGATTCCCATTACAAGACAGATTGTTGGGGTGTCGATGGGGGTATTAGGGACGATCCCTCCACTCGTTGTTGGGGCGGCTCCATTCTTTGCGAGACTCGTTGAGACGTCTCTTGGTGAAGTGGATCGTGGTGTGATTGAGGCTGCAGAGGGAATGGGTGCTTCGATAGAGCAGATTATTATGCGTGTACTGTTACCGGAAGCTAGACCAGGTCTATTGGCAGCGATGACGATTACAATCGTTACTCTCGTCTCCTACACGGCGATGTCGGGTATGGTGGGTGGAGGGGGTCTTGGAGACCTGGCCATTCGATATGGCTATTACCGTTATGAAATGGAAGTTATGATTATATCTGTGTTGTTAATGGTTATACTTGTTCAGTGTCTACAAATGGCAGGCGATCGTCTTGTGCGTCATTTTACACGAAAGTAAGAATTTCATTCATATGGCATCAACCGAATATCTATTCGGACGCATATATATCACATTATTCATATCAAAGAAAAGGGGAATTACAAATGAAAAAATGGTCACTTGCTTTTCTTAGTTTGTCACTAGTTGTTGTATTGGCTGCTTGTGGTAACAAATCATCAGATACATTGAAAGTTGGGGCAAGCTCTGTACCTCATGCCGAAATTCTAAAGCATATTCAAACAGAATTAGAAAAAGATGGCGTAAAGTTAGAGATCATCGAATTCACAGATTATGTTCAACCTAATACTCAATTGTTCGAGAAGCAATTGGATGCGAACTTCTTCCAACACCAACCGTATCTTGATAGTGAGAATGGGAAACGCTCAATGGATCTAGTATCCATCGTAGCTGTACACATTGAGCCTCTAGGTGGATATTCTAGTACAATTAAATCAATCAATGATCTGCCAGACGGTGCTAAGGTTGCAATTCCGAATGATGCTACCAATGGAGGGCGCGCTCTTAGTTTGTTAGCTAATAACGGTCTAATCACGCTAAGTGATCCGGATAAAGTGGAAGCGAAGATAAGTGATATTACTGATAACCCGAAGAATCTTAAAATTACTGAACATGATGCTGCTATTCTACCACGTCAATTGGAAGAAGTGGATCTTGCAATCATTAATACGAACTTCGTACTAGATGCTGGATTAGATCCTGTGAATGATGCATTGATTATCGAAGGTAAAGATAATCCATATGCGAACATATTGGTTGCTCGTCCAGATAATAAAGACTCAGAAGCAATCCAGAAGCTAGCGAAAGCACTAACTTCCGACGATGTGAAGAAATTTATTGAGGATGAGTATAAAGGAGCCGTGCTTCCAGCATTCTAATTGATACTTTTATGTGCTAAAAACCAGACCTTTTGAACTCGAATTTATAGTGATTTTCTTATAATCCCACAGAACGATTTTTAGTTCTGTGGGATTATATTTGTAGAGGGCTATTAAATCTTCTATAATTAATGGATGACCACTCTTTGAGGAGGGAAAGCTTTGAATGGAAGAGTAGCCCTGATTACCGGAAGTGCGAAGGGACTAGGTAAGAGAACAGCACTAACCTTGGCGGACCAAGGCTGCAATATCGTCCTTAATTATGTTCATAGTGCGAATGAAGCAGAGGAATTACGTAGCATTATTGAGCGCAAGGGGGTACAGTGTATCGCTATTGCGGCTGACATTTCTGAGCCCAAACAAATCGAGAGATTGGTAGATCAAGTGAACACGCAATTCGGTGGTACAGATATCATCGTGAATAATGCGGGTCCTTTTATAAGGGAAAGGCGTTCATTTCTAGAGTATACCCAAGCGGAGATCATAGCTCTTATTCATGGTAATTTACTTGGTGCGATGTTGCTTGATCATATGGTTATTCCTTCTATGCGGAAGAAGAAGTGGGGAAGAATTATCCACTTTGGCTTCGGACATGCAGGTGAAGCGAGAGCTTGGCCTCATCGTGCGGTGTATGCAGCAGCCAAGACAGGGTTGGTCTCGTTCACGAAGACATTAGCTGTAGAAGAGGCGCCTTATGGAATTACGGTTAATATGGTGTGTCCTGGAGATATTAGAGGAATGAATAAAGAGAAGTCCATTGCAGAAGTTGAAGACATAGTGGATCTAGAGACTCCTAATGGAAGACCTGGTAGTGGTGAGGATATTGCCCGAGTTATTCAATATTTGTGTCAGGAAGATTCCGACTTCATAACGGGTAATATTATGGATATTACGGGTGGGCTTGATCCCATTAGACCATGGGTATAAATTGCATAAAAAAAAGTCTTGGTCTCTTCTATAAATGAAGACCAAGACTTTCTCTAAATATGATGAAGATTTCTTACTTTAGAAATTTGGTTTAGAATACTTGGATTACATCCTGAATGTCATCAACCTCTTCAAGGAGAGCACGTTCTATACCAGCTTTCAAAGTAATAGTGGAGCTCGGACAACTGCCGCATGCCCCCACCAATCTTAGTTTTACGATACCATCTTCTACGTCGACCAATTCTACGTCACCGCCATCACGTTGAAGAAACGGACGAAGTTTATCTAATACATCCAATACTTCATCATACATGGTGCTTTGTGCGTTTTCACTCATAGTGTTCAACTCCTTCCTATATACTCATTATAGTACAAATGCAGACAAAAACAAAACAGAAAGTAAAGCAGGTGGAACCAATTGAGACCGATTATTGAATTTTGTACGAATAATTTACATTTTGGTACGGATAAAATCATGGCAGAGCTAGAGCTTAACCTTGATTATGACGTTGTTGAATATGGATGTCTAACGAATTGCGGCCAATGTTATATGATGCCATATGCTATGGTAGATGGTGAAATTGTGTCAGCGGAGACTGCGGAAGAACTCCGTACTGCTATTATGGCAAAAATTAAAGAAGCTGAAGCATGGGAAGAGCTGGATCTGGATCTGGATCTAGATTAACCAAAGTGCCGTTTAGACATCCAAAGAACGCCACTCTTTAATATACGGGGAACACGCCCCATAACAGAGGATTTACCCATGAGTCCGAAACCAGCCTTTTTACCGAGAGCGCCGAGAGTGCCCTTTAAGCGAATGGGTTGTAATTTAGGAGTTTCTCCACGCCATAACGAATGAATAACCTCGGCGACTTGCTCGGCTTGAGCACCAGCGGCCTGTGCGCTTGGTGCGAATGGCAGGCTTGCACAGTCTCCAATAACATAAACTTCAGGGTGTTGAGCGATTTGGGAATAACTATTTAGAATAATACGCCCACCGCGGTCTTTGACCACTTGAAGATCTTGTACGATTTGGACAGGTTGAATACCCGCAGTCCATATCGTTACATCACTATGAATGATTTCAGAACCATTATAGATGACACCATCTTCCACTCGCTCGACTGAAATAAGGGAACGAATATCTACGTGGTGGACTTTGAACCAGTGTTCTACATAAATAGACAACTTAGAGGGAAAAGTAGAGAGAATACGACTTGGGCGGTCAAGAATAGAAATATTCAGATCGGGTCTACTTTCTCTTAATTCGGCTGCTAACTCAACTCCGCTAAGACCGCCTCCCACAATGTTCACACGACCGTAAGGTGAGAGATCATTAAGTTGTCGATAAGTTTTACGGGTATTGGAGAACGATTGGATACTATTTGTATATTGCTCGGCACCTTCAATTCCGTGGTAACTATCTGTGCTACCAAGAGCTATGACAAGATATTCATATGAAATGTCCTCGGCGTGTGCTATATGGATAGTTTTGTTGTCTAAATCAATGGAAGTAACTTCGCCATATTGGATTCTGAGTTGCGGATGCTTGGGAAAAGGGACCCGAAGATCAATATCTGCAGCGGTACCTGCAGCCAAGGCATAATATTCTGTTTTAAGTCCTTGAAAGGGCATTCGATCTATTAATATGACTTCAACATCATCAGGTAGGTGGTGATTGATAAGACCTTGTATAATTGCTTGACCACCATATCCACCACCAAGAATAACTAGTTTCCTCATGAATGCCTCGTCCCCTTTATCTACTCAGATTATGGGTGAATAATTATTCGTACACTTGGATTTCGTTATAGAAAGTATCGCGTTCAACGGGAATTCGTCCAGCACCTTTAATAAGCCAGATTAATTCTTTGCGTGTCAATCCTTCTGGGGTTAAAGCACCAGCTGCATGACTAATACGTTCATTTATGATTGTACCGTGAACGTCAGAAGCGCCAAAGCTTAAGGCCATTTGAGTCAATTGGGCCCCTATATTAATGAAGTATGCTTTGATATGGTCAATGTTATCCAACATTAATCGGCTAATGGCAATGGTCTTGAGATCCTCATAGGCAGAATTACGTCGCATAATACCAGCGTTTCTATTCTTGGGTTGCATGGACAGTGGAATGAATACCATAAATCCGTTCGTTTCATCCTGAAGTTCACGTATTTGAACCATATGTTTAATGCGATCTTCATGACTTTCAATAGAGCCATATAACATCGTCGTGTGTGTCTTCATTCCCAATCGATGAGCTGAACGATGGACGTCTAAATACTGCTCAACATTGGCTTTATCGACCTTCATCTTTTGACGATATTGATCGGAAAGAATTTCAGCTCCGCCACCTGTTAGAGACTTCAGACCCGCTTGCTGAAGCTTCTGAAGTACCTCAGTAGTACTAAGACCGCTTATACGTGTAAAGAACTCGATCTCGGCTGCGGTATATGCCTTTAAGGTGACGTCAGGATAATGATCAGTTAAGGTTTGTAAAGAGTCCACATAGTATTGGAAAGGGACATGGGTATTATGACCTCCAACAATATGAAACTCGCGGATACCAGGATGAATATGCTGATTCACGTGTTGAACCATTTCTTCGCCTGAGAGGGTATAAGATCCTTCTTCTCCTTGATCTTTACGGAAGTTACAGAAGGCACAATAGGACTCACATACATTAGTAAAGTAAAGACTCATATTCTCAATAAAATATACCTTTTTTCCATTCTTACGAAGATTGACTTGGTTCGCAAGTTGTCCAAGGGTCAATATATCATCTGTTTGATAGAGATAAATACCATCTTCAATCGTTAAACGTTGTCCTAATTGTACCTTTTCTATAATGGCAGCCATGTGTTGATCTGTATTAGGTGTAGTAAGTGTAGTAAGTGTAGTAAGTGTAGACACAATAATTCCCCCTGTTCAATCGAATTCATACTATCTTATTATAGACCTACCTTTAAGTAGTCGCAATATGAATAGAAATGAATAGGTAGACGGAGAAGAACTATTTAGTCTGTACTCACTTGAGGGTAAATGCGTTGTGCAGTATAATTGATGTATGACTCAAAAGGAGGCTGAAATAATGATTAATATAAGTGATCTAGCTACAGATAGACTGAAAGTGATGTTATCAGAACAAGAAACACCGAATATGTTCCTAAGACTTGGCGTGCAAGCTGGTGGTTGCAGTGGTTTCTCATATGCAATGGGATTTGATGATGACGAGGCTGAGAATGACATATATATGAATGTTAATGATATGAAGATCGTCGTTGACAAGGAAAGCTTGATCTATCTTGATGGACTCGAAATCGACTTCGAGGAATCCGGCATGACAGGTGGTTTCACCATCAATAACCCGAATGCATCCGCTACGTGTGGGTGTGGCTCAAGCTTCCGTACGGCGTTGGATGCAGGCAAGCCTGCTCCTGAGGGCGAGTGTTAATAAGGGGATAGAGCGTTTTGAGGAGAGAGTAAGGGATGTATTCATGCGTGAATTTTGATCTGAACGGTATACAATAAAAGCCACTTGATTCGGAAGGTAAATCTTCTCAATCAAGTGGCTTTTAGCTGTTTACTGCGCAGGTAACGGTCTTATCATATGTTCAAGAGAAATGTGTGATTGACCATCAATACGATCATAGTAGCGGCTACGATGGAAAAGGCGATGCAGCTCATTCCTAGTATACTTCGTTTGCTTTTAATGAACTTAAACCCAATGGCAAAAATCATTAAAGTAACTAATGCCAGGACTGCTGACATCCCAACAATTGCGATCCAATATAAAATTTCGAAAAACTGTGCCACAGTTTCATCTTCCTTCCCGTATCTTCATATCCATTTACACTTGATTATATCCGATTTAATAGTGTAAGCCAATCATCCAAGAATTATTGGCAACGTGGGAGTATGTTACTATATACCAGCCAGAAGGGATGGATGAAGATGGAAATAAGACAGTTGGCAAGCAAGTGGTTAAAGACGAAGGCACTATTGAGTAATCCTAGTGTCATAAAGTTTATTCCACTGACAAGGCACTTAACTGATTCTAACATGCGAAAGATGCTTCGTAGATTTGGAATGGTTGTTGTGAAGCCAGTTGTTGGTGGGGGTGGATATGGGGTCATACGAATAAGTGTTAGTGCGAAAGGGTATAAGCTAACACATCATTCACAAACTTTGAGTTTTTCGAGTTTTGACAATATGATGATAGCATTTCGCAAAATAAAAGCATCTAGACCCTACTTAATACAACAAGGAATCCGTCTGGCAACCATTAATGGGCGACCTATTGACTATCGGGTAAAGGTAGTTAAGTCAGGGGGGGAATGGATATTCCGTTCTATGGTAGGGCGTCTTGCAAAGCCAGGTCTGTTTGTTACGAATCTGAGTAAGGGAGGGACACTGCTTAGTTGCCACGAGGGATTACGTCGGTCCATGCCTAATAAATCGACCAAAGCTAAGCGTCAAGAAATGCGTCAACTGACAAGAGTGTGCACAACCATTATGGAGCGACATTTCCCGGGAATTGGTGAGCTCGGATTTGATTACGGGGTGGATATAAATGGCCGGATTTGGATTTTTGAAGTAAACACTCGTCCACAATAAGAACTATCGAAAAGTTGAGTCACGGACTTAATAGAGGGTAATTTAATAGAGTAGATAAAGAATAAAAAAATATTTTTCTTGGAAGTGAAAGGATTCTGCCCTGTGCATAACAATTGTCCACATTATCCACTGCTATTTGACAGTCTATTTGACTATTATCAACAAAATATACACAGGTTCTCCACAGTGCCCTGTGGATAAATAGAACGCTTGTTCTGCTATTGATTGTTTGATATGATAGTTTTAGGAAGAAATAGGAAAGGATATGGTTGTCATAGCTATATTAACGGATGAGATGTTGCTAGATTCCTATGAGCTGGCAGTTCAGTTAAAGCTAGAGCGTGATTTCATAAAGCTACTATTAGCTGAAATAAACAAACGTAATTTAGGTATTTAGGTAGTGATCGGTACTTATAAAGTTGGAGTTTCGGAGGTGTGCGTGCATTATTAACATACATGATTATGACAGACTAATAGAGGGTATCCACTTAACGATAAAGCATGTCCGTTAAGAAGGGATACCCTTAAAGCTGTTTATTTATAATAATGGAAGTTATAGCTTCATGTTACTGCTATGGCCTGGAGAGAGACGTGCTTCAGGATCAATATATACTTTGGCATTATTTACAGCTGTAGGAGCCTCGCCAAATCCTACGGCAATGAGTTTTAACTTCCCTAAATAAGTAGTAATATCTCCTGCTGCAAATATACCTGGGATATTAGTCTCCATTCGTGAATCTACAACAATTGAATTACTTTCGATGGTGATGCCCCATTCAGATATAGGTCCTAGAGAGGATATGAATCCGAAGTTAACAATAACCTCGTCTACTTCGATCTCTTGCGTTTCTTTTGTTTTAACATGTGAGAGGGTGACTCTTTCTATTGTGTTCTCTCCGTGAAGATCAGTGATTTCTGAAGGTGTAACTACATTTACTTTGGAAGACATTAAGTTCTCAACACTGTGTTCATGTGCACGGAACTTATCACGACGATGGACAAGAGTAACTTGTTCAGCAATAGGTTCTAGCATAAGTGCCCAGTCAACTGCGGAGTCACCGCCACCATTGATCAGTACCTTTTTACCTTTGAAAGCTTGAAGGTCATTCACAAAGTAATGAAGATTCGCCTTCTCGAAACGTTCTGCCCCCGGAACTTCTAGTCTGCGAGGTTCAAATGCGCCCACACCTGCTGTTATGATGACTGCCTTAGAATGATATTCACCTTGGTCAGTTGCAACAATGAAATGGCGTTCATCTACTTTAACGACAGAGATGACCTTTTCTTCAAGACGTAGAGTAGGCTTAAAGAGATCCAATTGCTGTTGTAGGTTATCTACAAGTTCTTGAGCTGTCACTTTAGGGAATCCAGCAACATCATAAATGTATTTCTCTGGATAAAGAGCAGCAAGTTGCCCACCAAGCTGAGGCATACTTTCGATAAGAGTTACGGACGCTTGACGCATACCACAATAAAATGCAGCAAACATACCAGCAGGTCCGCCCCCGATGATAATTATATCGGTCATTTCTTCGTTAATTGGTTCGGATGTCATTCGGTAAAGCACCTCCAAATAAATAGTTATTGTTTCATAATTGATCTTATTCATTATAATCTGATCGACAAGATAAGAAAAGTGTCGTCCTTTACAAATAAATCTTGATATTTACTTGCAAAATGGCTAGTATTTCTATGTATATGTGATGAGCTAGATCAATAATGAAACATACCTTTGATTATATCTTATAAAAGGTTTAGTATATATGTGATAAATATCTCATTTCTAGAATTGAAGTGTTTTATTATTGATATGTAAATTTTCACAACATAAGGTTTGAAAAGCTTGAAACTATATAAAGAGGAAAACTTGGAAGGAGTAGGATCATGAGCAACATTCCCAAAATTGTAATTCTAGGTGCTGGATACGGAGGAATCTTAACAGCGCAAAGACTACAAAAAGAATTAAA
This sequence comes from Paenibacillus sp. Y859, assembly GCF_056786405.1. Lineage (NCBI taxonomy): Bacteria > Bacillati > Bacillota > Bacilli > Caryophanales > Paenibacillaceae > Paenibacillus > Paenibacillus sp. Y859. The sequence continues at coordinate 314,439 of NZ_JBXCIZ010000003.1, forward strand.
GTATAACGAGGCTGATGTTACGCTGGTAAATCGACATGACTATCACTACATCACAACACATCTGCATATGCCAGCTGCAGGGACAGATAGTATAGAGAATACACGCGTTTCAATTTCGAATTTAATTGATGAATTTAAGATTGATTTGGTGAAATCATCTGTACAAGAGATTCGTCCGCAAGAAAGAAAGATTATTCTTGAAGATGGTACGCTTTCTTATGATTATCTTATCATCGCATTGGGAGGAGAGCCTGAAAGTTTCGGTATTCCTGGGCTTGCTGAACATGCGATGTCCATTCGAAGCATCAACTCGGTCCGCCTGATACGCAAACATATTGAATATCAATTTGCACAATATAAGAATGAGAAGAACGCACAAGAACGCATTAATTTCGTAGTTGGGGGAGCTGGATTCAGTGGTATTGAATTCGTAGCTGAGCTAGCTGATCGTATTCCGAAGCTTTGTAAAGAATATGATGTGGAACCTAATCTTGTGAATATTTATAATGTTGAAGCAGCTCCAACTGCATTGCCAGGGTTTGCTCCCGAATTAGTGGAGTACGCTATGGAAGTACTTAGAAGTAAAGGTGTAACGTTCAAAATGGGCGTAGCCATCAAGGAATGTACAACCGAAGGAGTTCTTCTTGCAACAGGTGAAGAGATCAAAGCTTCTACTGTTGTATGGACGGGTGGAATTCGTGGGAATCATATGATCGAAGCTGCAGGCTTCGAGACGATGAGGGGTCGGGTCAAAGTTGATGAGCAATTACGCGTCCCAGGTAGTGAAAATGTATTTATCATTGGAGACAACTCACTTGTGTTCAATCCAGAAGGTCGCCCATATCCACCAACTGCACAAATAGCGATGCAACAAGGTGTGTGTTGTGCACAGAACGTGGTAGCTACGATACGTAAGCAACCGCTGAAGAAATTCAATTATAGTAATAAGGGTACAGTCGCTTCTCTAGGTAAAGGTGAGGGGATTGCAATTGTAGGTAACAAGACTTATAAGGGCTGGATCGCAGCTCAACTGAAGAAAATTGTAGACATGAGATATCTATTAACTATCGGCGGCATTGGACTTGCGCTGAAAAAGGGAAGATTCTTATAGGATGAGACATTGCAGCGTTCAAGTTCGTGGGTTACTTACGAGGGATGAATTGGATCGTTATAATGCACTGATGGAAGTTGGATCTTACTTAGAATCACAAGATGCTTACGATATGGCTTATACGGTTCAGAAGGAAGTTGATATTCTGATTCTACCAGCTATTGAAAGGCTCAAGGAGAAAGGTCGTGCTCGTGATGCAGCTACGGCGGAATATCTGAATTCTAGGAAAGAAACAACGCAAGAATAACAAGAAGAAAAGGATTTGTCACCCGTTCATTGGTGTGACAAATCCTTTTTTTATAATGAAGTAATTAAAGCTTATAATTTAAGCATATCTTGGAAAGATTGCTCGTTCTGCAGACTACCTACATAGAATGCTCCAAATTCGCCATAGCGAGCACTAACTTCATCGAAACGCATTTCGTAGACAAGTTTCTTGAATTGGAGAGCGTCATCGGCGAACAAAGTGACTCCCCACTCCCAGTCATCAAGTCCAACGGATCCAGTGATGATCTGTTTCACTTTACCAGCGTAGCTGCGACCGATCAAACCATGGCTACGCATTAATGTGCGACGTTCCTCCATGCTGAGCATGTACCAGTTATCTCCGAGATCGCGTTTCTTGTTCATTGGATAGAAACAGATATATTTATTTTTTGGAAGAATAGGTTTAAGTCGTGCGACGACTTCCGGACTATCCATAGGGTTACCGCCATTTGCACTAGCCATATAATTGCTGAGTTCAACAACACTGACGTAGGAATAAGCTTTGGTCGTGTATTTAGCAAACATTGTTTTATTAAATGCCGTTTCGACAGCATTTAAATCTTCTAGTGTTTCGCGTAGGTGCATAAAAATAAAATCAGCCTTCTGACCGACAATGGAGTACACAGTACTACTCCCTTTTTGAGCAGATTCTACATGAGTCCACTCTTGCAGAAATGCATGAAGTTCATCTAGTGCCATGGCACGGTCTTCGTCATCAGCAGATTTCCAGGCAGCCCAATCTATGGAACGTAAATCATGAAGAGAATACCATCCTTCAAGGGTTTGTGCGACTTCACTCATATGATCAATCACTCCTAATTTTGGTAACATCCTATTACAATAATTATATTGTATCTCAAGTGGAAGCCATTGAGCAAACGATGTCACAATCAATTCACGCAATGTTCATTGCTTCGTGACAATTTATTTAGTAAACTAGCTACTAGCTAGTCTTTTGGTGATGTTTTTAATTGAATAGTTGATATGAAGAAGAGGTGAGCTAAACCAAGTGGGATTTATACCTATGATCGTATTGATGGTGTTGTTCTTTGTAATGATGTTCGGCATTGGCTTTATTCTTAATATGTTAATGAAGACAACGTGGTTTCCTTGTTATTTATTCATTATCGTGATCTTGCCCGTTGTTCTATATTCTATGTGGGATCACAGTATGTCCTTTTGGACTCATCTTAGTTCGTTTCATATAGGAGACTATCTTACGGGGATTGCTGGTTTAGTAGGGGCCTATGTTAGTGGTTGGGCGATCAAGAAGTTGCGTCAAGGTGGATATACCATGTTTTGAATATGTGTCCTTATAAGCGGTCCTTCCTTGCGGAGGGGCTGTTTTTCTATATATGGAAAATGATGTAATTTAAATAATAAACATGGAATACGTCGAATGCACTATTGAAATTATGATAGAATAGAAGAAGTGTACGTAATGAGTGGGAGGTAAACAATGCGCATAAAGAGTCTTCTACATTATACTGAGAACCATCTATACTATGTGTATCGTAATTTTAGTTTAAGCAGCTTGGATGAAAGAATGCTAAGTTGTATCTATCAACCGATGGTTGGTGCATTCGCTATTAGTTTCTATCGTCTGCTGTTTCAACAAATACCTGTAGAGAAGATAGGTTATTCCAATATAGATCAACAACGCCACCTGTTTTTAACACTGGGGATGGATCCTAGTGAGGCGGGGCGCAAAGTTCTTATAGAACAAGCTTCGAAGCTTGAAGCGGTAGGTCTTTTACAAACAAGTCGTATTTATATACCAGATAATGATGATTATATGTACGAGTATGAATTGGCAGCCCCATTATCACCGTCTGATTTTTTTAATACGCAGCACTTAACACTTTTATTACGCGATAAGATTGGTAAGTTTGCGGTTCTTTCTTTACGTGAGGAACTGTGGGCCAAAGAACCTGAAGAATGGTCAGGAGCTACGCACAATAAAGAGAATATTTCGGTGCCCTTTTATGAAATCTTTGAATTAAACACACATGTGATAGATTATGAATTGGAGCAAGCACTATCTGAAGTTTCTACCACAAGACAATCGGTTCTACAGGCAGGCGATGAAAGTAACGGTCTGAACTATGCTGATATCATTCTTCGTTTTCCGAAAGAATCTGACAATCGCCAGTATGTCGAGAAGCTTCGTTTCAACTTTGAACAAATGGGCATTGTGAATTACGTTGTCAATAAATATGATCTGAGTGTTCAGGATTTATGTCGTCTTCTTGATGAAGATGGAATATTTACTGTACAGGGGGATATCAAACTGGATGAATTACAACATCAGGCTAATTTACATTTTCGCCAAGGAAAGAAAAGACAAGAACAACGAGAAGTTCAAGCAGGTAAAATAATATCTATTCGTCAAGCGCAAGAAACATCTACAGCGTCCCTTCAAATGGAACATGCTGTGCAGATGGAGTATTATGTTGAAGTTCCGATGCAATTTAAGTCTAAATGTGATATACATCAGTATAATATGATGCTTCGAAATGAACCATATACTAAATTACTAAAGACGCTATTTCCTGGTTCTGTGCCGGATAACTTCGTAGATATATTTGAAAAGATTGATCTGAGTTATAAGCTTCCTGGAGAAGTTATTAATATACTCATTCACTATTTGATCTCACTATTGGCTTCAGGTGGTGATCAGCGTATTAATCGTAATTTTGTAGAGGCTATCGCATCGAATATGTTGTTGAAGCAGATTGATACCTATGAGAAGGCAGTGCAGTACATTAAAGATCAGTCCAAGGTGAAAGGTAAGCAGGCGCAAGCCTCAGGTAACACACGAAGTCGGACATATGGCAAAACTACGAAGGTGAAGCCGGAAATTCCTGTAGCTCTGGATAACAGTCCGGCTGAAGAAGTGTCAGAAGCACAGTTTGAAGAAATGATGAAGATGGCTGCCGAAATTCAAGCGAATAAGAAACAAGGCTAAATCCGAATAGAGTATTAAATAATCATTTTAAGGGGGATAAGGGATGGAGTCTTTAGGTGAACTTCTCAAGCAGATGAAGAACCCTTCTTTCCGTCGTCAGCAACAGGAGCTAGAAGAAGAACTGTTTAATCATCCGCGGATTAAGGAGTTACGTATACTTCATCCTGAATTAGATGATGCTAAGCTACGTCTCAATATGAGTCGTTTATATCAGTATGTTGGTGATAAGCGTAACTGTGATAAATGTCCCGGACTTGCTAAATGTCCCAATGACTTTCAAGGCCATTTCACTAAACTTGAGGTGCAAACAATCAATGGAGTGGCAGAGTTAAATGAACGGAAGGCCCCCTGCGCACTCTATGTCACTAAACAACATGAGGATCAAGTGAAGAAACGTATTCAGAGTTTTTATGTGGATGAGCGGGCATTGAATGAGGGGTATAAAGAAGTAGAGATTATGGGCAAGGATCGTTTGCGTGCACCTGCAGTACAACAGGTGTTTCAATATATTAGCGAGACTAAGGAGAATGGATTATCCATACGTGGATTGTATCTCTATGGTTCATTTGGAACTGGGAAGACATTTCTTATGAGCTACATGCTGCACGAATTAGCGATTGCGGGCTTCACTGGTGTTATAGTCTATATGCCGGAGTTCGTGGAGGATTTGAAATCGTTAATGATGGATAATGTAAAGCTTAAGGAAACAACTGAAATGATGAAGAATTGTGATTTGCTTATTTTTGATGATATTGGTGCGGAGAATTTGAATCCATGGGCTCGCGACCATATCATGGGATCTATTCTAAATTATCGAATGAATCGCAAACCAACATTTTATACTTCGAATTACAACCTCGAGAGTCTAGAGAAGCATCTCAGCTTTACGAATAAGGATGGGGAAGAAGGATATAAAGGGCAACGTTTAATGGATCGAATTGCGCCTTTCGTTGATGTAGTGAACTTACATGGAGAGAACCATCGTGGCAATCGATAAATGAAACAAGCTGAAACGGCTGCGCCGTCCTTTTGAAGGGGTTCATGCTTCCGATGCTAGCGATACTTCGTATCGCTTTAAGGTTTCCGTCTCTGCCGAAATATAAGAAATGGAGTATGAAGTGAAACTTATACTTTCTTATATTTTTACAAAAAGGGGCTGACTCGCTAGGTCAGAGTTAAGACCTTTCGGGACAGCCCCTTCCTGTATTGTCCTAACATGAGCTACGATTAGCCAACGACAATGAACTTGATAATAACCATACCGAAGAATAGAACGGTCATGAGTAGGAACATACCACCAAAGCCAGCCATTAAATCGCCCAAATCATCACGTGGCTCTTCATTGATATGTTCACGTGGATCTTTGAAATGCACATTTGCTTCCATGATCAAATCCTCCTCATAAAGATCACTTTTTTTGCACATGATAATAATCATAGACAAATAGACCTAACTTACTTCAAGTATACTCAATACTAAAAGAACTTGTAAAGAATATCTAGAAAAAGTGAGTGTGGGCATTTCGCATTGCTAATTAAAATGTGCTATACTTAGAACTGTCCTCAAAGACATATCAGTTTAAATTCATGGAACTTTCCTAAATTAAGGAGGAAATATAATGGCTATTGTTAATGTATCTGATCAATCCTTTTCCGGAGAAGTAGAAGGTCAAGGAATAGTATTAGTAGATTTCTGGGCACCTTGGTGTGGTCCTTGTAAGATGATCGCTCCTATTCTGGATGAACTATCCACTGATTTAGGTGATAGTGTCAAGATCGCTAAAGTGAATGTGGATGAGAATCCAGAAACAGCATCTCGTTTCGGTGTCATGAGTATCCCAACTTTGATTGTCTTCAAAGATGGTCAACCGGTAGATAAAGTGGTTGGATTGAACTCGAAGGAAGCATTAAAGAACATGATCACCAAACACCAATAAGAATGATGTTATATTCTAAGCGTCTCCGGATTCCGGGGGCGCTTTATTACAATGCGATGATGATAAGAGGTCTGAAGGGAGGAAATGAGAGTAAATGGAGCACCAGATCCATTCTGAACAAGAGAAAGAGAAAGCTCAAATTCATATCAGAAATAAATTAGCCTTGTTACCGGATCTTCCTGGATGCTATTTGATGAAGAATAGCGAAGGAACTATTATCTACGTGGGTAAAGCTAAAGTGCTTAAGAATCGGGTTCGCTCTTATTTTACAGGGAGTCATAATGCAAAAACCCAACTGTTAGTATCTGATATTCGAGATTTCGAATATATCGTTACAAGGAGTAATATAGAGGCGCTTATTTTGGAGTGCAATCTGATTAAGGAACATCAACCCCGATATAATGTTTTGCTAAAAGATGATAAGACATTCCCCTATATAAAGATTACAAATGAGTTACACCCTCGCTTGGAAGTGACACGTCGTGTACTGAAGGATAAAGGAAAGTATTTCGGACCTTATCCGAATGCCTATGCGGCGCAGCAGACAAAGAGGCTTCTTGATCGTATGTATCCCCTTCGTAAATGTAGCTCGAAGCAGAAGGAACCATGTCTCTATTATCATATGGGACAGTGCTTAGCGTGTGGCACAGATGAGGTGCTTCAAGCGACATATGATGAGATTATACAAGAAATTAGCTCTTTTCTAAATGGTGGGCATGAAGTCATAAGGAAGGAACTGCAGCGTAAGATGCTTGAAGCTTCCGAGGAACTATATTTCGAACGTGCGCAAGAGTTTCGTGATCAGATTATTAGTATAGATACGATTATGGAGAAACAGAAAATTACAACTTCGGACGCAAGAGATCGAGATGTACTCGCATTTGCTGTAGATAAGGGCTGGATGTGTGTTCAGATTCTTTATATGCGCCAAGGGAAGATGATTCACCGCCATGCTTCGGTCTTTCCGTTCTATGGGGAAGCCTACAGTGACTTTATGACTTATGTTACGCAATATTACTTGGACAATCCGGCATTACCACAAGAGATTCTACTCCCTGACATACAGCGGGAGGAACTTGACATAGAGGCTACAAGTGAGGTTATTGCCCCTTTATTAGCAGGGAGTTTGGATGCTAGCAACGTTGTTTCATCCCTTCAGGAGTGGTTAGGAATTAAAGTATATGTACCACAGCGTGGGATGAAGAAGCACTTAATAGACATGGCGATTGAGAATGCGAAGGTTGCTTTAGATGAGAAATTCAGACTTATTGAACGTGACGAAGAGAGAACATCTATAGCGGCTGCTAATTTAGGTCAAGCGATAGGAATTGATTCACTACACCGAATAGAAGCTTTCGATAATTCTAATATTCAAGGAACGAATCCTGTATCTGCCATGATTGTATTTATTGATGGTAAGCCTGAGAAGAAAGAATATAGAAAGTACAAAATTCGTACGGTTGCGGGTCCAGATGATTACAATACGATGCGTGAGGTCATTCGTCGTCGCTATGAGCGTGTGTTGAAGGAGAACTTGGAAATGCCAGACCTCATCGTAGTAGATGGCGGAAAAGGGCAAATCTCGGTCGCTGTGGATGTGTTACAGAATGAATTAGGATTATTTATACCTGTGTGTGGGCTAGTGAAGGACGTGAAGCACAGAACTTCTCAGCTAATGATTGGTGACCCGGCTGAGACGATTCAGCTTCCACGCGATAGCCAGGAATTCTATCTTTTACAGAGGATTCAAGATGAGGTCCATCGCTTTGCCATTACCTTTCATCGTGAACAAAGAGGTAAATCGATGGTTACTTCACAACTCGATGCTATTCCCGGAGTGGGGGATAAGCGTCGTAAGCTTCTGCTGAAGCATTTCGGTTCACTCAAAAAAATAAGAGAGGCCAGTGTCGAAGACTTCCGGTCTCTCTCGATAGGCGAGAAGCTCGCCTCACAAATTATTGCAGCACTTCAGGAGGAGTCATAACATAAGGCTTCTCTTTTTTTCTGGAACGAAACATGTAAATGAGATAAGCGACGATGAATGGCATGATCATAGAAACAATTCCAGCTATGATATTGGTAGTGTCCCCTAGCATGAGTAGGCTCAATCCCATAAGGATGCTATTGAATACAACATGACTGAACATGACAGCGATATAGCCATAGCGTAAAAAGACGAAACTGAACAGTAATCCGATGATAATAAGCTCTATTGGCCGTGAAATAACGGGATAAATAGGATAAAGTGTATGACCGAATGCCCAGATGATGGATGGAATCAGGCAGGCTACAAAGGTATTTTTAACAAGCTTCTTCATCATCTTTATGCCGAATAAACGATAAACAGCTTCCTCAGAAATTCCAGCCACCCATGCTAATAATGGCAACATCCAAGGGTAGATCATGTTAATGGGAGACTGTGTTGCGTCTGTCGTGGACCAACTATGGATCGTTAGATCTAAAGTGAAATAAATAATGGATTGTATTCCTAACAATATTAATGCCCATAAGTATCCAACGAACATGCTATGAAGTACATAATGTCCATAACCTGTTTCTTTCCAGCGTGGCCAAGGATTCAGATTGGCTTCCTTTCTCCATAAGCCATCTCCGCCGACAAGTGAGAAGTACAATAAGGCAGCCATAACTAAAGTGAGAGCCCCTTGCACGATCAATCCGATGATCAGAGCAATACCTGTAACCCCTTGCGCTTCCAATGCGGGTAACATATTTAGTGTGCTCAACATCGATACAATGAAGTAGAAGGAACTCAGGAATATACCTCTTACAAAAGAAGTATGCCTTCTAGTTAATGCACTATAAACGATAGCGAGTACACCTAGTACCAGAGTCAGAAACCCATATCCAAGGAAAGTCATCCAGAGTGCTTTCGTGCGTTCGTTGTTCACATAGGAAGAATGCTCTTCTGGAACTGAAAATGAAGGTTGGAAGGATTGTATTACTTCAGAGCCGAAGGTGAAGTTAAACTGTAGTTCAGCCTCACCAATCATCGTGGAAGAATCAGCATACGTGAGGTGAGAATCTTCATTCGGAACGATGTGGAAATCACTTGGATTATAGCCTGATTTACTCAACCATTGTACAGCAAGAGCCTCTTGATCTCTTGGGTTCATGGGAACTTCCATAGATGGTGCAGTAAGAGATTTCACCTGAGCAAAGGCTACGATTTCACCTGTGTTCATATGTATATCAATATTGAAAAATGTATTTGAATCGACTTCCTTTAGACGGACGCGATATACGTCGTATGGATATTTACTTGCAAAAGTCTCATCATATTTCTTTACGAGTTTCTCTTTAGCAAGATAACCATATAATTCTGAATGAGATTGATATGTGACGAGACTTTCTTGAGAAGATGCTACTTCAAGTTGAAGTTGTGACTCAGCATATTGTGTTGCAACTACTCTTGCTTGTTCCTTACTAATTAAATCCCTGCTCTGCTGCTCCAATGTATCTGAAGCTGTACTAGGAAAAACTTGCACAATCATGAATAGAAGCAGACCGATAGCTGCGCAGATACTCAAAATCTTATAATTAGCTTTCAGTTTCAAAGGTTGCCCTAACGAATTCATTTATTTCCCTCCCAAATTTTTATGTAGCCATTAGAATAACGTAAACATAGCATAGGTTCAAGTTGTTAATCCAGTAACTGTAAAATGAAAATGCGAAAACATGTTAAAAGCGAAGATAATAACATATAAACAGAGAGAATAACCCTTGGAGGACGCCCCTTATCCTCTTTTAACGTTATATTCAATCATTTATACGAAAAGGAACTTTGTACAGTTTCTAAATAAGGATTATAATCGTGATGCAAATAAATAATGCGCCGAATTTTCATATGAAATACGGTGGAACCAACCCGAGAGGCATCGGATTTCCAGTGTCTTTTTTTGTTGGTCTTTTAAGGGGTGAACGTGTTGAAGTTAAAGTTGAGTTGGATTAAATTAGCCCCTCCGCAAATTCTAGTATTGGGTTTCGCCAGTATTATTATGTTAGGAGCTTTGTTACTCACGTTACCTATCTCTAATACAACAGGAAAGCCGCTAGCTTTTATTGATGCATTATTTACGGCTACATCGGCTACATGTGTAACTGGTTTGGTAGTTAAGGATACAGGAATATTTTTTAGTACATTTGGTCAAATTGTCATTGTTGCACTCATTCAAGTGGGTGGTCTTGGCTTTATGACGATGGCGACGATGTTCTCATTAGCTCTAAAAAGGAAGATTTCGCTTCGGGATCGATTACTACTGCAAGAAGCGATGAATCAGAATACAATGGAAGGTATAGTACGTTTGATTCGAAAAGTATTATTGTTTTCCTTCGTGATAGAAGGAACTGCAGCAATTGTGTTGACTAGTCGTTGGGCATTTGACATGCCTTTTGGAAAAGCTTTATACTTTGGTATTTTTCATGCGATCTCGATGTTTAACAATGCTGGTTTCGATCTATTTGGTCATTTCCACAGCCTCACAGGTTCTGTATATGACCCTATAGTTAATTTTGTAGTTATGTTCCTGATTGTGTCAGGTGGGATTGGATTTATTGTATTATCTGATATAGTAGATTTTCGAAGAACACGCAGATTATCACTGCACTCTAAAGTTGTGCTGTCCATGACAACATTCTTGATCTTATTCGGAGCGATCATTATATATGTTTTCGAATTTACAAATACCAAAACGTTGGGATCGCTGCATGGAGGAGGAAAGATCCTCAGTTCCTTTTTTCAATCAGTCTCGACACGTACAGCTGGAGCGAACACGATTGCTATTGGGGATATGCGACAGGCCTCTCAATTTTTCATGGTTATACTTATGTTCATTGGTGCTTCACCAGGATCCACTGGAGGTGGGATCAAGACGACGACGTTTACAATTATTATTGGAGCCGTTATCGCAATGTTACGTGGTCGAGATGATATTGTGATGTTCCGTTACCGTCTTGCGCAAGAACGGATATTCAAAGCTCTGACGATTACAATACTTTCACTTTTGCTTGTCATAGCTGTAGTCATGGTACTCTCTACGACAGAAGACAGTAGCTTTTTGATGATATTATTTGAGACTACATCTGCCTTCGGTACGGTAGGGCTCTCCATGGGGTTAACGACGGACTTAAGTTTTACGGGCAAAATCCTCATTATCTTTACGATGTTTGCTGGTCGTCTAGGACTGATTACACTTGCTTATGCACTAGGACCGAAGAAAGGAAAAGAATTATACCGTCATCCTGAGGGTAAAGTGATCATTGGATAAATGAGAAATTGAAGTATGAAAAAGGGGCATTGGGATAAAAATGAAAAAGAAGCAGTTTGTTGTTATTGGGTTAGGCCGGTTTGGATCGGCAGTAGCACTTGAACTTATTGCACTAAATTATGAAGTGCTAGGTATTGATAGAAATGAAGAAATTGTAAGTAATATGAGTGAATTACTCACTTACGCTGTTGTAGCCGATGCATCAGATGAAGAAGTACTGAAATCGTTAGGTGTTCGTAATTTTGATTGTGGGATTGTAGCCATTGGAGACGATATTCAAATGAGTATTCTTGCGACCATCATCTTAAAAGACTTAGGGGTGACCACTGTCATAGCTAAAGCGATATCTGTTCTGCATGGGAGAGCACTTGAGAAGCTTGGCGTAGATCGAATTATTTATCCCGAGCGGGATATGGGCATCCGGGTGGCACACCAATTGGTCACTCCCAATCTGTTGGATTATATTGAGCTTTCGAAAGATTATAGCATTGTCGAGATTAAAGTACCGGTTCGGCTTGATGGAAAGACATTGGCAGAAATAAATACGCGTGTGAGATTTAGCTGCAGTATCGTAGCCTTGCATAGAGCAAATGGAATTATTATAGCTCCTACCGCTATGGATCAGCTTCGGACTGATGATATTATGGTCATTATTGGATCTAACGAGAACATAGCACAATTGGAGAATGAACTAATGATCGACAATTAAATGGATTGGGATGAACCCAGAATCTGATGTAATGGATTCTGGGTTTATTTAGAGGAAGTTCAAAAAGTCATCTTTTGATCACGAAGTATAACAGGAGGCGTATTCGACGTCGAAGATTGAATTCAGCCGGTCCTTCCGGTGCTCACGTAGGTACTGCCTACGCTCCGCTCCTCACTCCCTTGCTTCATCCAATCTTCTTGGTGCTGAAAATCTGACTTTTTGAACTCGCACTATTGATATAGGATAGATGAGTTGAATAATGATGTCGTTTCTTCGGTCCATTGTTGGGCGGCTTTACTTAGCTCCGAATAATCCCCGTAAATTAAGGAAGTAGTCCGTCGAGTCTCTTTGAGATCGGGGATATGGATAAGTATTAGTTCATTGTCATCAAGTAATCTTTGATGTAAATAAGATTTGGGAAGTAGTGTTACAGCCTTACAAGTCGGTAGTAAGCGAACAATGGCTTCGAAAGAATCGATCTCCATCCGAATATCCGGAATGATTCCCGTACTTTGAAATAGCTCGTCTGTTAATTTGCGATACCATGTTCCGCTGGAGAAGATAATCATCGGTATTCCTTGCAAATGATTCATGTTGACCTCAGTCAGTTCAGCTAGAGGATGGTTTCTCGGAAGAACTAATTCCAAATGGTCATCAAATAATGGGATGCAGGTTAGACCTGGTTCATATATAGAAGAAGCAACAATCCCTACGTCAATCTTCTTCTCGCGAAGTGCGGAGACGATCTCGTGAGTTCTCCCTGTAACCACTTTGATTTCAGCTGTCGGATACTTTACCATAAATGTATTTATTAATGGCGGAAGAGTAGTTTGGAGAGTCGTTAGACTGGCTCCGAGAGTGACAGAGATTTGGCTTCCATCTTGATGTTGGGAAATAGTTCTCAGAAATTTCCTTTGTTGCTTACCTTGTTCCTGGGCAAAGACATAGGTTAAATGTCCGATGGAGGTTAACTCTAATCGTTTGCCGCGTCGATGGAAAAGCTTGACCCCAAGATCGCTCTCCAATTTTGCGATTTTGCGTGATAAAGCAGGTTGAGAGATATTAAGTAGTTTGGAAGCCTTATTAAGGCTGGATTGTTCCACGACAATTGCAAATACATCTAATGATTCAAACATAGTACACCTCCCTGATTAAAATATAAGAAAGCATAAGCTTTTTTGAAAAAAGACGGCATAGCTGTTTCTACTTGTTTATATATTAGCATATGCGTTTTAGTTATAACTAATAATACTTATATTGCAATTCCATTATAAGATGAAATGGAGTAACATGAAAAGTGCCACAAGATGTTCACAAAATAGGGAGATGAATAGAGGTTTTATAGCAATCTCTGTGGATTATGTCATGTTTTAATGTGGTTTTATAATAAACTATGAATTGAAAACGCTGTTATGGAAAGGGGAATACTCGTCATATGAAAGGGTATTATGCCAGAAAGATTCACTCGTTACTCGGGGTTATTCCATTAAGTTTCTTTTTACTGGAGCATCTAGTGACGAACTTCGGTGCATTTGAAGGAGGACTTGAACAATTTAATGAGGGAGTTGCCTTCCTAAATGGCTTGCCATTTGTATTCTTCATGGAGATGTTTCTCATTTGGTTACCACTACTCTATCATGGGGTGTTTGGCTTATATATTGCTTATCAGTCCACACCTAACGTAGGTTCATACAAGTATGAGCGTAACTGGAGATACACGTTACAACGAATTACAGGCGTACTTACATTCATGTTCGTTATTTGGCATGTATATGAAACTCGGGTGCAAGTAGCTCTTGGAAATGTTACACATGAAGAACTGGGAGGCATCATTCATGCCGTTGTAATGAACCCTATTACCTTCACATTATATCTAATCGGTGTTCTATCTACAGCTTTTCACTTCTCCAATGGCATTTGGTCTTTCCTTGTAAGTTGGGGAATTACTGTGGGTCCACGTTCTCAACGTGTATCATCAATGATGTGTATGGGGCTATTTGCTATCGTATCAGTACTGTTCGTATTGTCACTTATTGCCTTCCGTAATGTTGAATTTGCGAGTGCAATAGATGTTATTGGATCATTAAAGACAGTCTTAAGTTAAGGGGTGCTCAATTATGGCAACAACAAATATTATTATTGTGGGCGGTGGATTAGCTGGGTTGATGGCAACCATTAAAGCAGCTGAATCAGGGACTCACGTACACTTATTCTCATTAGTTCCAGTTAAGAGATCACACTCTGTATGTGCGCAAGGCGGAATTAATGGAGCGGTTAATACGAAAGGGGAAGGCGATTCTCCTTGGGAGCATTTCGATGACACTGTTTATGGTGGAGATTTTCTAGCGAATCAACCTCCTGTCAAGGCGATGTGTGATGCAGCACCGGGTATTATTCATCTCATGGACCGGATGGGTGTAATGTTCAATCGTACTCCAGAGGGATTACTTGATTTCCGTCGCTTTGGGGGTACCAAATATCACCGGACAGCGTTTGCAGGAGCAACAACGGGTCAGCAGTTGTTATACGCATTGGATGAGCAGGTACGTCGGTATGAGGCAGACGGATTAGTTACTAAGCATGAGAATTGGGAATTTCTATCTGCAGTTATTGATGATGAAGGTATATGTCGGGGAATATGTGCACAAGACCTGAAGAACATGGAAGTTCATACTTTCGTTGCTGATGCGGTGATATTGGCAAGTGGTGGTCCAGGTATCATATTCGGTAAAACAACGAACTCTGTCATTAATACGGGTACAGCGGCAAGTGCTGTTTATCAGCAAGGTGCCTATTACGCTAATGGTGAGTTCATTCAGATTCACCCGACAGCTATCCCAGGGGATGACAAGTTACGTTTAATGTCAGAATCTGCACGTGGGGAAGGCGGACGAATCTGGACATATAAGGATGGAAAGCCTTGGTATTTCTTAGAAGAGAAGTATCCTGCTTATGGGAATTTGGTTCCACGCGATATTGCGACACGGGAAATATTCGATGTGTGTGTCAATCAGGGTCTTGGGGTAAATGGAGAGAATATGGTATATCTTGACCTTTCTCACAAGGATCCAAAGGAATTAGATGTGAAATTAGGCGGTATTATTGAGATATATGAGAAATTCATGGGGGATGATCCTCGGAAAATTCCTATGAAAATATTCCCTGCGGTCCATTATTCTATGGGTGGAATATGGGTTGATTACAATCAAATGACGAATATTCCAGGACTGTTTGCTGCTGGAGAATGTGAATATCAGTATCACGGTGCGAACCGCTTAGGAGCTAATTCACTCGTATCTGCAATATATGGTGGTATGATTTCTGGACCGAAGGCAGTCGAATATATTAAGGGCTTGAAGAAGAAAGCGGAAGATGTTCCTTCCTCTTTATTTGAGCGTTATAAGAAAGAACAGACGGATATATATGAGAATCTGCTCGCGATGGATGGAACAGAGAATCCTTACGTCATCCATAAAGAGCTAGGCGAATGGATGACGAATAACATGACTGTTGTTCGCTATAATGACAAGCTTGAGGCTACTATTGAGAAGATTAAAGAATTGAAGCTACGCTATAAGAATATCAATATGAGTGATAAATCTCGTTGGAACAATCCAAGTGTGGCGTTTACCCGTCAACTATGGAATATGCTTGAGCTTGCTCAGGCAATGACACTAGGTGCACTAATGCGTGATGAAAGTCGTGGTGCTCACTATAAGCCGGATTACCCGGAGCGTAATGACGAGCGGTTCCTGAAGACAACCAAAGCGAAATGGACGCCTGAAGGTCCGCAGATCTCATACGATGAGATCGATGTATCTTTAATCCCACCGCGAATTCGCGACTATTCGAAAGAAAAGTAGAGCTTATGCCTTCGATGTATGTTTGTACGAACGACGTACATCAAGTAGAAACGCTCAAAACATTGGGGAGGAATTGATATGGCGGAAACAGCTGTAGCTAAGAAAAATGTTAAGTTTATTATTACTCGTCAGGATTCACCGGATTCCAAACCTTATACGGAGGAATTTGAAGTTCCATACCGTCCGAATATGAACGTCATTAGTTCACTCATGGAAATTCAGCGGAATCCAGTGAATAGCTTAGGTGAGAATATTGCTCCTGTATGCTGGGATTCCAATTGCTTGGAAGAAGTGTGTGGTGCTTGTTCAATGGTTATTAACGGTAAGCCACGGCAGGCCTGCGCAGCACTTATCGATAATTTGGAACAACCAGTACGCTTACAACCGATGAGTACATTTCCTGTCGTTCGTGACCTTGTGATCGACCGTAATCGAATGTTTAAGGCACTCAAGCAAGTGAAAGCATGGATTCCAATCGATGGAACATACGATCTGGGACCTGGACCGCGTATGCCAGAAAAGAAACGTCAATGGGCCTATGAATTGTCTAAATGTATGACATGTGGCGTATGCCTTGAAGCCTGTCCCAACGTGAATGAGAAGACGGACTTCATTGGACCTGCAGCTATATCACAGGTGAGGCTCTTTAATGCTCATCCTACGGGTGAAATGAATTCTGAGGAGCGGTTGGATGCTTTAATGGAGGACGGCGGTATAGATGGCTGTGGTAACTCACAGAACTGTGTGCGTTCCTGTCCCAAAGGTATTCCACTTACAACTTCCATTGCTGAAATGAATAAAGACACAACAAAACATATGTTTAAGCGTTGGTTGGGAGTATAATAAAAGCTTGAAATAATAACACCTCTACGATTCGCAACTTCTGCGATACTATAGAGGTGTTATTTGTGGAGAATGGACAGCTCACAAAATTTAGGAATGGAGGAGAATATATTGATTATTGATCGACCGATAACGAGCGCCGATATGATGAGAGATTGCAAAAAACTCGGAATACGTCCTGGTATGTCTTTATTAGTTCATTCTTCCTTGAAAAGCATCGGTGGTTGGATCGTAGGAGGAGCAGAAGCCGTGATTCTGGCATTAGAGAATGTACTAGGAGACGAGGGTACACTTATTATGCCTACACAATCGTCTAATCTTACAGATCCAGAGACTTGGATGAATCCGCCAGCAGACCCTCAGTGGTGGCACCTTATCCGCGAGAGTATGCCTCCGTATGATCCGGATTTCACGGTGACCACAGGAATGGGGATGATTCCAGAAACATTTCGCAAACAGTCTGAAGTTTGGCGTAGCGCTCATCCTCACACATCTTTCGCTGCTAGGGGGAGACTTGCTAAATACTTCATGGAGTCTCACCCGTTAGATTATAGTTTAGGAGAGAGTTCACCACTCGCAAAAATGTTTGAGATGGATACCTATGTGTTATTGTTAGGAACGACTCATGATAGTAATACGTCTTTTCATCTGGCAGAATATCGAGCCTCATACCGCGGGAAGAAGGAAATTGAGTCCAAAGCACCCATAAAGGGTAAACAAAATACAGAGTGGAGATCATATCAAGACATTAATTTTCATTCGGATGATTTTCAAATCATAGGATCGGATTTCGAACGGTATCGTTCTGAACAATGTATACGTGGGAACATTGGTAAATCGCCTTGTATGCTTGCCAAACAAAGAGATTTGGTGAATTATGCGGTGTCTTGGTTAGAGAATAATCGATAATCACACTTCCTAAGGAGGAATCGATATGATATGCAGAGAACGTAAAGAGGAATGGGTCATGATTACGCAACATGACCACGGAGTGCTCGCAGGTCAATTTGCTAAGGCATTTAATTCAGTAAGCTTCCGAAGTAGTAAACGTTGGGAAGAAGCTATATTCGCGGTGACTGAGCATGATCGGGGATGGATTGATTTGGATGACATGCCTTTTTGGAATGATGCACAGAACGCACCTTATACGTTTATTGATTTACCCCTCGCAACGAAGCTTGCATTCTACAGAAGAGGATTAGATGAAATCGAATCGACAAGCCTATACGCAGCATTAATATGTAGTTTGCATTTCGAGAACCTTCTGAACCAAGCAGACCTTGAACATCCAACACTTACGAAGTATATGCAACATGAACAGAAGCGTAGAGATCATATACAGTTATTGCTGGGTGGAACCGAATTAGTTGTAGAAGGCGAACTTACTTACGATCTTCAAGTATTGAAATTCTGTGATGATTTATCTTTATACCTATGTTTGAATGAACCGGGAATTGCTAAGGAACATGAGCATCCTTGGTTTCGTGATGGATTCGCTGTTTCGAAACAATTTGATTGTACTCATGGGGGAATGATTCAGGGATTCTGGAAGGACCAATCGACAGTGGAATTAACCAATTATCCATTTGACTCTGCCTTTTCAATTAAGTTACCTTGTAGATATGTATCCAAGATGGATATTCAAAAGATGGGTATAGTCGAAGCTTTCTTGAATAGTGAAGAAATAAATTACTCTATTCAAATTCAGAGTAGGTAATCAATATTTAATATATTGGAGACGATGTATCATGATGAATAATGAGAAAGCTCAATATTCCTCGAAGAAGATGTCACGAAGACAGTTTCTACAGATAAGTATATCAACGGTTATGGGTGCAGGGTTGCTTACAAGTGGATATGCATGGCTATGGGAACCGAGGCAGCTCTCTGTTGAACGGGTACAATTATATTTCAAAACGCTTCCGTCAGCCTTTGATGGATTGAAAGTGGTTCAGTTTAGTGATGTACATCTAGGTTTTCACTTCGATAGTAAGAGGGTGAAGAATCTAGTTAAAGCGATCTCAAGTCAATCGGCAGATATTATTTGCTTCACGGGAGATATGGTTGATCGCGATTCAGAATCATTAATCGAAGCCATTCCAGACTTATCTTCACTTCAGGCTCCGTTAGGGAAATATGCTGTATTAGGTAACCATGATCATTGGGGGCAACCCGCTGAAGTTAAGCGTATGCTACAACAGTCTGGGTTCACTGTTCTTGAGAATACTCATGTGATTGTGAGGAAACAAGATAGCATGTTTGCTATTGTAGGATTAGAAGATCAACTACACGGTAATCCTGACCCCAAGAGAGCACTGGAGGGTATAACGGAAGGTACCTTTTCACTATTACTCATGCATGAACCTGATTATGCTGATACTGCGGCGCTATATCCATTTAATATTCAACTATCAGGACATAGCCATGGTGGGCAGGTGAGGTTACCCTTCCTCGGAGCAGTAATTACCCCTCTGGGTTCAAGGCGATATATACAGGGGCTCTACAAGCTGGAATCCAGTGGAATGCAGTTATATGTGAATCGTGGGGTGGGAGTTACGCAATTGCCAATAAGATTTCTATGTAGACCTGAACTAACTGTATTTACTTTGAATAAGTCTGGAGAGTGAACAGGTATGTTGGGGAACGTTGGGCCTATGGATTTGTCTGATCTACATAGCGAAAGGATACAGCTAAGACGGATTGAGCGATCGGATAAGGAACAATTATGGTCAATTCTTTCTGATCATCAAGCGATCCATTCTGTAGCAATATATAAGGATCATACTTATTATCAATCTAGAAAGATACTTGACCAAATTTTAAGTCGTGACGTGGAGCATAATCTTCATTTCGGAATCTGTCTGGGTAAAGAGGATCATCTCCTAGGGTTCATCTCCCTCCAAAGTTGGAGTAAGATTCAATCTATGGCGACGTTAGGTTACATGCTTGATCGATCATTCTGGGGACAGGGATTGGCTACAGAGTCGGTGGGGATTCTGATGAACTTCGGTTTCATGGAGCTTGGATTGAAAAGAGTTGAGGGAAGATGTCGTGAAGATAATATCGCTTCGGAAAAGGTACTGATAAAGAATGGATTCATTTGGGATCGAATACATCCGAAGAGGTATGGAGAACAGGATCTAACGAGTAAGATCAACATATTCAGTCTGAACGCAACATGTTTTAGAGAATATAGAGAAAGTAATTGTTACACAAATGAAATATAACAGTTACGTAACTCTAACAGAGAGTGGTTATACTGATTACATAACCCCCTTTTGAAATATAAATACATTTAGGACCCGTTGATAACGGGTCCCCTTTTTTTTATCCTTATTTTCAAATGAAAGGGACAACATGCTTCTGCTTCTGTTTATAGTATACCCATTCTTTGAAACCGATCTCCTTGAGTGTTGAGCGTACTTCTAGTAATTCATCTCCAACACGTTCAGGAATATGTGCATCAGATCCGAATGTGACATCCACGCCATAATAGAGTGCTCTTTCTAATAGGGCATTTGAAGGATACCATCCCCCGCATTTCTTTGTCTTACCTGATGTGTTAATCTCTATAGCCACACCACATTCAGCTATGGTCTTCATAGTTTCATCGATGACTTCATTAGCTGGAATGTCGGAAAATGCAGGATAATAACCTTTCATGGCATCGATATGTCCGAGTATTTGGAAGATACCACTTTTTGCAGATTGCTGTATCAATCCATAATATTCCTTTTTAACGTCAACCTGCTGTTTAGTATTTAAGCTAGACCAACGATTCTTGTTGAAAATGCTAACATCATCTACTTGATGAACAGATCCAATAATATAATCAAAGGGATATTCTGAGAGCGTTTGTCGATAAAGATCAGCTTGTTCCTGGAAAAAGTCAGATTCAATACCGAGCAAAACATCAATTTTACCTGCGTATTCTTCCTTAAGCTGAAGGACTTCTTGTACATAATTCGCCAATTCAGATTTTGCCATAGTGATTAACGGAAACGCCCGGTCTTCTTCTCTATGGAAGTAAGGAGTATGGTCAGAAATACCGATCACCTGAAGTCCAGAGGAAATAGCTGATTCGATATAATCTCGGATATCGCCATCGGCATGCCCACAACGATAATGATGTGTATGAATATCAAATTTCAAGGGTTGCACACTCCTCTTAATTATATATAAATTATTCAGAACTGATAAATTCTGTCTCAGGCATTCCTTTTAGATCGCTTAGAAATTGCTGCATGGCAGAGTTAAGATATCTTCCTGACTTATAAATGACACCAACAGGATGAGTGACCTCAAGTTCGAAGAACGGGATGATCTTTAGTGTGCCCAAACGTAGTTCTCTAGAGACAGATAATTTGGAAATAATACCTGCACCGAGGTTAAGCTCCACCATACGTTTTATTTCTTCACTGCTAGAAAGCTCCATGATTACATTAGGAGTAATATTATGCTTTTTGAAAATTTCATCAACAAATTTACGTCCAACCGTATCGCCAGTAAGTAAAATAAGTGGTAAACCATGTAGCTCTTCGATCGATGCTACAGGTTTTTGAGATAGAGGGTGCTTGGGAGTGACGACAAGTTCAAAAGTGTCATAGTAAAGTACTGAAGTAATTAAATTAGGATTACGTTCAATAAGATATCCAATTCCAACATCAATTTGTCCATTCACTACGCTATTGTACACTTGGGACGATGCCATAGATTGAATTCTGGTTTTGATGAGTGGGAACTGGTCTTGGTAATAAGATAGGACTCGGGGAAGTATCTGTATAGCAATGGAAGTGGTTGTTCCAAGAACGATATGCCCTTGAGGTGTGTCATTCAAATCAGAGAGACGTTGTTTTAATTCCTCAACAATGGACAGAATACGCTCGGTATGATCTAAGAATACTTCACCTCGATCTGTTAACGTGACAGGCTGACTTCGATCCACAAGTACCGTGTTAAACTCATCTTCGAGACTTTTAATTTGAGCGGATACGGCTGGTTGTGTTAGATTAAGTAATTCTCCTGCTTTTCGAAAACTCATCGTTTTTGAAATGGTTACAAGTGTCTCCAGCTGACTGATATTCACGTTATTCCTCCTCTTTATACGCACTTAATTCATATTATCGTTACAATACGTTATATAAAATTATAGATGATACTCTAATTCAGAGCAATGGAAGTCTGGATATATTATTAATTTAATGTTTGAGTACCATTCAGAAACTGGTATTAAAGTCCGATAGATATAGATATGTACTTTTTCGAAGAGTGTATAGAGTACGGATTATTTAGGTATAAGGGATCAAAAACATTAAATATTATATAAATGGTGTCATAATCTTGGGATTAAAGTATAATTATTTTGATGAAATATAGGGACTTTTGGCTCCATAACCATAAGTTCAATGGAAAGAGGCGCAATTAAACGATGAAAGCTGAGATTATTAATCCATTTCTAGAATCTGCTAGGGTTGTTATCGAGCAAGTTATTCAAGTATCTCCTTCTACTGGAATGCTAGGTATTAAGACAATTGAATTTACTAAAGGTGATATATGGATTCAAGTGGGTATGACAGGGCAGCTCTCTGGTAATATAGTATTCGGATTGAAGGAGACGGTTGCATTAAAGATTGTATCGGTTATGATGGGCGGCTTTATTCTAACGGAAATGGACGAAATGGGACAGAGTGCAATATCTGAACTTGGAAATATGATTAGTGGTAATGCTAGCACCATTCTTTCCAATCAGGGTGTAACGGTTGATATTACACCACCTAGAATTGTTACACCGGAGAATAATTCCCTGATTCTAACTAAAAAGGCACTAAGTATTCCACTCAAGATGGATGGAATTGGAGAGATGGATATTCAAGTGATGATATCTTAGAATAGAGAAACAAGGTAGTTCTAGGGGAAAGGAAAAGATCATGTTGAAAGATAAAGTAGTTGTTATTACGGGAGCCTCTAGTGGGATTGGTGCATTGGCTGCGAAGTATCTTTCAGAGCAGGGTGCTATTCCAGTGTTACTTGCCCGCTCGAAGGAGAAGCTAGAGTTCGTAGGAGCGCAGTTAACGGGGAAATACGAGCTCATTGTGATGGATGTAACACAACAGGAACAAGTACAACAGGTGATCAACGGAGTGATACAACGATACGGAAGAATTGATGTTCTTTTGAATAATGCGGGGTATGGTAAATTTGATTCTATTCTAGAGATGAATGTAGACGAATTCAGTGAAATGATGGATGTAAATTATATGGGAACAGTGAGATGTACGAAGGCGGTTCTGCCTGATATGTTGATGAGGGGAGATGGGCATATCGTGAATGTAGCCTCCATGGCAGCTAAGATTGGAACAGCG
Organism: Paenibacillus sp. Y859; assembly: GCF_056786405.1. NCBI lineage: Bacteria > Bacillati > Bacillota > Bacilli > Caryophanales > Paenibacillaceae > Paenibacillus > Paenibacillus sp. Y859. The sequence continues at coordinate 337,783 of NZ_JBXCIZ010000003.1, forward strand.
AGGTCTACTTCATATACGGCGACTAAACATGCTGTTTATGGATTTAGTAATAGTCTGCGCCAAGAGCTGCGGGGGACTGGGATTACGGTATCTACGGTCAATCCGGGACCGATCGATACGCCATTCTTTGAATTGGCAGATCCTTCAGGGAAGTACTTATCTAATATAGGTTGGTTTGTTATGAAGCCTACGCATGTTGCTCGTAAGATGGTTAGACTTATTGATCGTAAACAGGAGGAGATTAACCTTCCCTGGTTGGCTGCTGTTGGGATGCGTATATATCAACTATTCCCTCGTTTGGCGGACAGATTAACATATAGAATGATGAATAAGAAATAAGAGAACCGGCTCATATGGGACGGTTTTTTCTAATTATTTGGAGGGATTTCTATTTTAGCATATAATGTATAGATGCGAGTTCAAAAAGCCATATTTTTTGAACAACCTCTAATTAGGAATGATTTGAACATAAAGGATGGACTTACATGAATATAACTACTTTTAGTGAATTAGGTATTCGAATGGATTTAGTGAATAAACTATCTGAATTTGAAATACACGAACCCTCACCTGTACAAGCTGAGGTTATACCAGCAGTATTGCAAGGAAAGGATGTGCTCGCTCATTCGCAGACGGGAACAGGAAAGACGCTTGCTTATTTGCTTCCTATTCTCGAAAAGATTGATCCTGAACTTAAATTCGTTCAAAAGCTGATTATTGCGCCTACGCAAGAACTGGCTATGCAAATTGTGCGTGAAAGTGAACGGTATGGAGAGGATAGAGGTGTTCGTGTTCTGGCACTCATTGGTGGAGCGTCAACGAAACGTCAATTGGAGAAGTTGCGGCTTAATCCCCAATTAATCGTTGGAACTCCCGGAAGAGTAAGAGAATTGATCGAAACGCGCAAGCTCAGAATGCATCAAGTTAACATGATTGTTGTAGATGAAGTTGACCAAGTGTTCCAATTGGGTGCAGCGGGTGACGTAAGTCGTATTATTCGCAGTACTATGCGTGATCGACAACTGGTGTTTCTGTCTGCAACGATTAGTAAAGAGTCGGCAGCGCTGGTAAGTAGAGAAATGAAGGAACCCGTAGTAGTTGGGATAGCTCCTGAGCAAATGACAGCTTCCGGGCTAGAGCATTTCTATTTTATTGCAGAAGAACGGGATAAGCCAGACACGCTACGTCGTCTAATCCGTCATTACAATCCTAAAAAGGCGCTCGTCTTCGTGAACACGACAGAGGATATAGCGGAAGTAGAGGCGAAGATGAACCATTTAGGGATTACGACGCAGGCACTTTATGGGGATGCTGACAAAATGGCCCGTAGTGGGGTGTTGGATCGATTTCGTAAAGGTAAATTTAAATTGCTTGTAGCTAGTGATTTAGCAGCGCGTGGATTGGATATTGAAGGGTTAACGATGGTTATTAACTATGATCCACCAACAAATTCGGAGCATTACGTGCATCGTGCAGGTCGAACAGGAAGAATGGGACGTAGTGGAACGGTACTCTCCATCATTACGGATCGTCAGACATTTATTATAAAGAAGTTTATCAAAGAGCTTAAGACCCCGATTGGACTTCGAACGATGTCATTGGGCAAGGTGATTGAACCTGGCAAAGAGAACTTAAAGGTTAGAGAAGTTCCAGGTTCATTTAAGGAAGCGAAAACAGCCAATCGTTCAGGTGAAGAAAGTAGTAAACGTAGGGATGAAGCTCAGAAAAGACAAGGAAATCTTACAACAAATGAGCGGAAGCCATCCATCGATAATAAGCCAGTACAGATTGAGGCCATAGAATATACACAGCAAAGTGCTAGCAGTGAGTCTTTCACACCACCAGTTCAGATGACGGAGGCCCCACGTAAGTCAGCTCGGAACTCTACTGGAGCTAGTAAAAGTGAGCGGGAGCGTATACGTAAAAACAAAGGTGCACCGAAATGGTTGAAAAATAAGCCGCCGCGCACATAAAATACGAGTTTGAAAAGTTGAATTTTGAACAGCCTGCTAAAATGTATCTCTGCTCCCATGAGCCTGCAAATGGATTGTATTTATCAAAATTGAGGTGATAATAATGAGTGAAACACCAGTATTAGATATTCAAGGATTAACTGGAGGTTACAGTCTGAATCGTCCTGTATTGCATGATGTTCAGCTTCAGGTGGGGACAGGGGAAATGATCGGTTTAATCGGGCTGAACGGGGCCGGTAAAAGTACAACGATGAAGCATATTCTTGGTCTCATGACACCTCAAAAAGGGGATATTCGCGTTAAAGGAAAGAAGCGGGAAGAAGATTCTGAAGCATATCATAATGCTCTTGCATTCGTACCGGAATCTCCGTTACTTTACGAGGAAATGACCGTTAGGGAGCATTTGGAATTTACCGCAAGAGCTTACGGGGTGTCCAAGGATGACTTCGAGGAACGCTCCCAGAAGCTAATGGCATTATTTCATATGGAAGATAAGATGGATAGTTTATCGATTCATTTGTCTAAAGGGATGAAACAAAAGGTGATGATCATGTGTGCGTTTGTGGCACGACCATCCCTTTATATTATTGATGAGCCTTTCCTCGGTCTTGATCCACTTGGGATTCGATCGTTGCTGGATTTCATGGTGGAGTTAAAAGCAGGTGGTTCCTCGATTCTACTAAGTTCACATATTCTATCGACTATTGAGAATTACTGTGATCGATTTATCGTCTTGCATCAAGGAAGCATTATTGCGCAAGGCACACTTGAACAAATTGCTGAACAAGTAGGCAAGCCAGGTGTCCCGTTGGAGGAACTTTTCTACACGCTTGTACAAGGTAGGGTTTGATGATGGATCTGAAGAGTCTCCGTATTCAACGACGTCGTCAATTTTGGGGAGAGATCATTCCCTATTTAGGGTATGTCATGCAAAGTGGCGTGGCCGTCATGTTCCTATTTATGTTTATTGCTTTCTCTGCATGGTATACATCATTAGTACAACATATTCCAGCAGAATTACCTATTCGCTGGATCATGTTGGTTGTATTACTTCCGCTAACTGCTCAGAGTAATTTCCGTACATATCTACAATTTCCTGATGTTGTATTCCTTCTCCCGCAAGAATCGAAGATGAAGAGTTATTTATCAGGCAGTTGGATTAGCAGTGTGATGTACAAGCTAGTTGGACTGACACTGGTATTTCTGACAGCATGGCCACTGTACTTTCGAAGTGATATTACACCGAAGCCATTTTGGATTTTTCTGATTCTCCTTTTTATATTGAAGATCATATCAAGCTATGGTGGCTGGAAAGAGCTCTCAATGGTGTCTATTCGAGCTTCTAAAGGATATCGCTTACTGCGGTGGGTAGTGATGGCATTGGGCCTGTCCGCATGGCTATGGCAGCCCGTGGGGAAGAGTCTTATTTATGTTCTTCTACTTCTAGTAACCTATGTCATATCATTGTCATTCCCAGTGAAGCATTTAGTTGCATGGGAGCGATTGATTGCGAAAGAACAATCTCAAATTGGCCGAGTGATGATGGTGTTAGGATGGTTTGTTAATGTTCCAGAGCGGCAACAACGTGTGTATCCTCGTCGTTTACTCTCTAAAGTGGGAAGCCAACTCTCATGGGTACGAAGTTCCGCGTATAGATATCTTATTACGAAGAGTTTCGTGCGTAGCGATATATTTGGAATTGTTATGCGTGCTAGCTTACTAGGTATATTACTAGCATGGTGGACACGTGGTAGCTTGCTGGGAAGTGGCATTTACTTATTCTTTCTGTTCTTGGTTGGCGTACAGTTATCTTCGCTACAAGGTTATCATCGAGATTCCTTTTGGCTGAATATTTATCCGATTCCGAGTAATAGCAGACAACGTAATGTAACGATATTTGTATTTCAAGTTCATTTGTTATTGGCGATTATTCTTTGGTTACCCTTATGGGGGGATGGATGGGCGCATGTAAGCTTGACGATGAGTACGCTTGCTGCTGGAATCGTTATGTCATTTCTCATTCGAGGTGTACTCTCTCGTAAGATTAATAAGGAAATTGATGAAGATTAGTTAATATATGAACAAACAGGCCGGGGAGTGATCTCTCCGGCCTGTTATTAATTACGATGTTAAATTAGATCCAGAAGGATTTAGTGATAATAACCAACAAAATGAACAGGACTAAGATCGCGCCAGTATTAGTAAACATTCCCCCACCATATCCGCCTCTAACTTCTTCTACTCCGCTCATATTAATTCCCCTCTCATACATGATGTGTTTCGGTACTACACCGTATTGTATGAAAGTAAGGAATTGAGTGCTTGGGTATTACCCCATACTTGTTAAAAATGAAGTCATGATAGAGGTTGTTCAAAAACTCATTCGTTAGAGCTAGATTGTAAATCCTGAATACCTTTATAAATCAATTCGTATAAATCCTCAAGGTATTCTTCGTCAATACAGGAGAAAGCAATTCTCAAATCATGCTCCCCTAAAGCGATAGTTCCCACACCGTATTCTTGAATCAAATGGATACGTAAAGCTTCAGCCTTTACTGTCTTCAATTTCAAGCACATGAAATATCCGGAGTTGAAAGGGTAGTACTCCCATACCTCATTGTATGCGTCATTATCGAGCAAGGCCTTTACACGATTGGCGCGCCCCTTCATAATTTGGAATTTTTCTTCCTTTTGGGCTGCAAATTCAGGAGCCTTCAGAGCTTCGAGTATAAAGGTTTGAGAAGGGTGTGGCCCGCTTGAGATCGTCGCACGGATAATGCCTAATGTCTTTTGTTCAAGAGCAACTAGCACATCTGTATTATCAGAGGCATAGGTGATGAATCCAACACGGAAACCCCATACGAATTCTTCCTTGGTAGCTCCGTCTATTTTGATTGGAAGCACGCGAGGATGGATTCCTGCTAGCTTACCAAATAATGATTCTTTCATGGAATCTTCAAAGAAGAGGGCAAAGTAGGCATCGTCTGTTACGACAACAACATTGATTCCAGCTTCTGCAGCTTCTTTAATGACGGCAACAATTTCTTCGCCTTCTTTGAGACCTGGCGTATAACCTGTTGGATTGTTAGGGAAATTGAGCAAAACAATAGCTTTACCCTTGCTCTGTTGAGCTAATAAGGTTTCCCGAAGTCCAGCACTATTGAAAGACATGTCATCCGTAAATAGTGGGTAGTTAATGGTCTCACCATGGCGACGAACACCAAAGGTTAGTTCATAATTCTCCCAATTTTTATCAGGATAGATGACAGCATCGCCTTCATCAACAAATAAATCGGCGATGATACTAAGTCCGTGTGTCAGTGCATTAGTGACAACGGGATTACCAAAAGACTTATCATGTAGAGAAGGATTCTCTTGTAGCATCTTGCTCCGCCATACGCTCCGAAGTTCCGGCTTTCCTGCCGGAGGAGCATAACTATATAGATCTTTAGGTTGGAATGCGGATAGTTTGTCTTGAATGACTTTCAGATGCATGGGAACTCCGCCTTCAGTGGCAATGCCTATCGTTGCATTATATTTCTTCGCATGGGCTGTTGCTTCAGCGGATTGGCTAAGAATCCCCTCTTTAGGAAAATAAATCTCTTTTCCAAGGGTTGATAACATGTCATACACATGCGTATTTCCAGCTTTAATATTCTCATTTAACTGTTCAGCAAGTTGGTTCATAATGTCCATCCTTCCAAGTTTGTATAATGTGAGGATTTTTCCGTTTTCGCTGGACATATTATACCACCTAGTAAGTAAACAGTCACTGATAATTACTGAATCACTGCATATGAGGACAGTATTTCTTCATATGTTTAATTGTCTCTTGATCACGCTCTCGTCCTCTATGTTCGAGTCCAGTGATCACTTTATCCATGGCAGTCTCAGATAAATTCTGTCCGAATTTAAATTTAGCCGATAAGTGGGTCGTTATTATTTTCATGATGGCCACTCCGCGAAGTCGTGAGGCATATCGAGGATCCACAGGATCAATAGGATCGAATCCTCCCTCTGGTTGTAGTTTTTTCATGAATAAAGTAAATATCCTTCCTTTTTCTTCTAGTCCATCAACGACTTCAGCCTTTCCGCTGACCGTTACACTCTTGAAGTAAGCTGTAGCAGGACAAGCTAATGTGGGATCACTGAAATAGGAAGGTATCAATGCGTATTCATCAGCAACTGTAAAGCTGACTTGATCATTGGAACGCATATGATTCATTTTTTCTCCGACACGACTTCCATGGAAATAAAAGCAACCTTGATCATATATGAAATTGAGCGGAGTCACTCGTGGGCTACCGAATTCATTGACAGTTCCTAGAAATCCGAAGCTCATTCCTGATAAGAATTCGATTACTTCCCCCTCTTCTTGTACACTAAACTCTTGTCTTCTCATGGCAACGATCTCCTAATCTGTAATTGGGTTGGTTGAATCACTATGATTCATAACAATATCGTATAATAATAATTGACAAGTAATAAGATCCAATTTGGGTTATATTTTATAGGCCACTCAATTTACTAAGGATAGAAGAAGGTGATGGAATGGAGTTGTCTTTGCCATTAGACTCCTATTTGGAGAAGTATCGATATAAATATGTAGCGATCTATTATGCATTACGTGACGCTATTCTCGAAGGGAGATTGTCTTCAGGCTCCAAGCTTCCTTCTACTCGTTATTTAGCGAATCTGTATAATATCTCGCGCGGATCTGTTGCCCAGAGTTACGATATGTTACTTGCTGAGGGGTACGTTCAAATGATTGTAGGAAAGGGAACCTTTGTTACTCATGCGGGTCCCACTCCGGCAACTGAAGAACAGGACTTTAGTGCAGATATCACGCTCTCTTCTTGGGGGAAAAGATTGCTAAGTCAGCATCGAACCCATTACGATAAACCGAAACTTGAAGGAGGAATTAGCTTTCTGCTTGAAGGGATGCCCATGGAATACTTCCCTTATGATGAATGGCGAAGTGCGCTAGCTTACGCAGGTGGTAAAGGTGGCGGAGATTTAGCAGTTATTGCTCGTCCTGAAGGAGATGCTGAGCTACGCGAAGCTATTGCAGGGCATCTACGGATTACCCGTGGTATTGCAGTAGAAGCTTCTAACGTCGTTCTATTTAGTGGCTCTATGCAAGGGATTGCCATTCTATCACAGCTTCTGGTGAATGAGGGGGAATCGGTTGTGGTGGAAGATCCAGGTTACCATGGTATTCGTAATGCGATTCAAGCGTGTGGAGGCAAGATTGTAAGAGGAGATGTAGATGAGGAAGGATTAATACCGAAAGAGTGGAATGCACGGGTACTCTTCGTGACCCCTAGTCGTCAATTTCCTACGGGTGCTGTACTCTCATTAGACCGACGTAGGCAGATATTGAAATGGGTACAGAAGCAAGAGGGTGTCATTGTTGAAGATGATTATGATAGTGAATTTCGCTGGGGAGGTCGTCCAATTGAGCCGCTCAAGGCATTGGATTCGGATGGTAGAGTCATCTATGTAGGCTCCTTTTCAAAAACGATGTTCGCTGGATTACGCTTAGGTTACGCAATATTACCGAATGCACTTGTTGAGCCTGTCGTGCAAGCTAAAGCGTTATACGATCCCATTTCTCCAGGGCTATTGGAGCAGAGGGCACTTGCACATTTCATGATCCATGGACATTATAACCGGCATCTCCGGCGAATGAGACGGATATATAGAGTGCGGTATGACCGACTTTATTCTCTAATGTCAGATCATCTGAGTGATATATTCTGTCTTATTAAAGGAGATGCAGGATTGCATATTTATGCGAATTGGCAGCGTTCAGCAGAGGAATATGAAGCTTTTAAAGTGGCAGCGAAGTTGAGAAATGTGGACTTTAGGGATGCTTCAACATATAGAATCATACCTGGGCCTTTAGGAGCTTGCTTTGGGTTTGTTCACCTCGATGATGATCAGGTGGTAGAAGGGGTGCACCGGCTTGCGACAGCATGGATGGATGTGCAACAATGATTTGAAATAGCATGAGATGAACTGCTAGTAGAGTTAAATATTTTAGATAGGAGAGGATTAGGACATGCTACATGCTTCGCCGTCTTCCTTTGAGATCAAGCCCTCTGTAGCCAAAATTGTATGTGAGCCTACATGGAAATGGCAAAAAAGAGAGAAAGCATTGCCCAATTACGATCTCTTCTACGTCTGGGGTGGCGAAGGGACACTAATAAGGAATGATAAATCATATGAAATAGCTAAAGGAAGTTGTTTTCTATTTCGACCTGGGGATCATACGAGCGCTATACATAATCCAAAGAAGCCATTGATCCTGAGTTATATTCACTTTGACGTGTTGGAACCCATAACGGGTGTTCCTCTTCCCTATCGAATCATTCGTGAGACAGTTGACTTTGAATATATGTTAGCTCGTTACGTGCGTTTGTTTCTAGTGGCAACCTATGCTGCTAAGGAGGAAGGTCAGCTTATTCTTAAGCAGCTTATGATCCATTTAATGCGTGAAGATCAGGAGCAACCTGTTCAGAGAATGGTAAGTAATCATTTATCAGAAGCTATACACGAAATTGCTAACTACATATTACAACACCCCGGAACTCAACATCGTGTGGCAAATTTAGCAGCTCGTGCAGGATTGTCACCACGCTATTTCTCTATTAAATTTAAAGAAATCATAGGTTCGTCTGTTCAGTCCTATAGTATTAAGATGCGAATCGAAAGAGCACAGCATCTACTGCTGTATGCAGGTATGAATGTGACAGAAGTGGCAGAGACTCTCGGGTATCGTGATATCTTCTTTTTTAGCAGACAATTTAAACAATATACAGGTCATAATCCATCAGAAATCCGTTAGAATAGGAAGGGAATGGTCATGAGTTATGAACAATAAGACAGATCGGATTGCACTTGTGACCGGATGCTCGAGTGGCTTCGGTCTACTTACCAGTGTAGAGCTTGCGCGGAAGGGGTTTACCGTTGTATCAGGTATGCGTCGACCAGAGGACAAAGATTCGTTGATGCGAGCGGCCCAGATGGCAGGCGTGGAATCTTTAATCGAAGTAGTTGAAATGGATATTCAGAATGAAGAACAGGTACATCAAGTAGTCAAACAGATTAAAGAACGGTACGGGCGACTAGACGTATTAGTAAATAATGCTGGTGCAGCTTACGGAGGGATGATTGAAGAGGTACCTCTTTCCGTATGGAAGGAGCAGTTTGAGGTCAATTTTATAGGGATGGTCTGTGTTACTCAAGCCGTACTCCCTTTAATGAGGGAGGGAAATGGAGGACGCATTATTCAGATGAGCAGCATAAGTGGGGAGGTTGGGTTTCCTGGATTTGGACCCTATGCATCCTCTAAATTCGCATTAGAAGGATTCAGCGAATGCCTCGCCATGGAAGTGAAGCAGTTCGGTATTCATGTTGTATTGGTGGAGCCTGGAGCTTATGGGACACCGATCTGGGGGAAGAGCTTCTCTCAATTAAGAACAGCATCCCATTCTCCTTATAAAGGTTTACTGGATCGTATTCTACAATATTCGCAACGGAGTGAGACAGGCGGTGGTGACCCTGTGGATGTGGCTCTACTCATCACAAAAATTGCCACCGTACACTCTCCAGCATTTCGTTATCGTATTCCTCGGGGGACAGCTTTAACGGTGATTGCCAAACATGTATTACCAGATCGTTGGTTCCAATTCATGATCCTGTATATCCTAAATAAGAAGAACTAGCGATGCCCACTTTGTGGACAAGGATGAAGCTCACCTAATCGTTGTCCCATTCGTACGGCATCTCCAGGTTTTAGATCATCACGGGGAGTAAAAGTACCGTTCTCCATCAATAGAACTACAGTGGATCCGAATTCGAAATAGGCAAGATCATCGCCTTTACTCCATTGGCTCACAGACTTGTCGGTGTATTGGATACTGCTGACATTCATCGCGCCCACTTTGATGACAGCCACTTCCCCAAAAGAATGTGCTATGTACGTGATGAGTCTTTCGTTACGACTTAGTACTGAGGGCATATGTGTCATTCCGAAATCATTCACGGGATAAACACGCCCACGAATATGTTCACTCTCCGTCTTCACGCCCGTTACTGGTGAGTGGATGCGATGATAATCGGTTGGACTCAAGTAAAGAACGAATACATAACCGTTCTTGTACAGCTCTAAATGTGGGGAGTGATGAAGAATGTCCTCTACAGAATAATTTTGTCCTTTTACATTTAGAATAGTCCCTGATGAAATGTCACCCATTGCCGTGATTCGGGCATCCACGGGACTAGTTAAGGAATGCTCACCCGTATCAATGGGTCTCATTCCAGGTTTTAGCTTGCGAGTAAAGAATGCATTAAGAGAATGGTATTCACTTATATCTTTTTCCGCTTCAGATGCGGGTATTTGATAGTTTCGTATAAACGTTGGGATGACGTAGCGACTTACACCACTATGAGAAAAGCGACCCATGATTCGGGATAGCGATTTTCTTGAGGAGAGTTCCGTCATCAGTCGAAGTATTTTTTTTGCCATCGTTATTCTCCCTTCAGAGGTTACCTAATCGTTCTGTAATATACTGGCATAGATTAGATGTTAAATCAATAAAAATGGTTAATATTATTAGAGGTTGTTCAAAAAGTCATCTTTTGATCACGAAGTATAGCGGGAGGCTAATTCGACATCGAATATTGAATTCAGCTGGTCCTTCCGGTGCTCACGTAGGTACTGCCTACGCTCCGCTCCTCACTCCCTATCTTCATTCAATCTTCTCGGTGCTGAAAAGCTGACTTTTTGAACACGCACTATTACATAAGAAATAATCCGAACCCTGATGTGTTGGATAGAACTCGTGTATTCAGCAGAATAGCGAACTATGGAATGGCAAGATTACTATTTTCATTCAAAATTGTGACATCAGCCTAAGTGCCTGCATAGGATGCCAAAGATCGTTATGTCAGGAAGGAGAGAATGCTTTGAAAAAAAGGATGAAGAACTATTCAGCGAAAGCTAATAAGCGGCTCTATTATGTAGATAATCCAGATATACAAGAGCTGAATTTGATGAGTAAATCCAAACGATTGGAAAAAACTAGAAAAGTAGCTAATATTAATTCCATAGCAACGGAGGTCCCAATAGAGGAAGATCCCTCACTTGCTGTCCTCTCAAATATGGCTGGACCAAATTCCGAAACAGTAGATTCATGGCAAGAATACTTAAATGAAACAGAAGTTACAGAAACGGAAATTACAGCATATGAAGAAGGGAATCATTTGGAATCGATTTTAGCAGAGAAAAAGATGCCGGGTTCCCCGCAAGCGTTCATTTATGCAGACGACCTCAGTTACGCATCTGTGACAGGTGATAAAATAGCGATTGGGGCAATTGATAGCTCCAAACTACAACCAGGGATTATCGGGAGTGAGGCTATTGCAGATCATGCGGTGACTCACATTCAACTTGCGGACGATTCAGTTATTTCTTCCAAAATTGCTCTAGGGTCAATTACAGAGGAGCATATTGCGGATAGCGCTGTTACAGGAAGTAAGATCCGTGATCGTTCCATCGATGAGGATAAGATTAAGGATGGTAGTATCACCTCATCCAAATTAGCCGATCAGATCATCGATGCGAGCAAAATTGCGGATGGTTCAATAAGACTACGCCATCTTAGTCATGTATTTATTTCCAGTGATATGCTGCAGGATCAGTCCGTGACAACTAACAAAATTGCCGGATCTAGTATTCAGGATCACCACTTGATGAATGAGTCTATTACGACTTCTAAGCTAAGTGAAGGAGCAGTTACAACTTCTAAGATTCGGAGTGGTGAAATAACGGGTGATAAGCTGCAGGATAATACGGTTGAAGGACGTCATTTAAGTAAACGATCCGTAACTGCAGAGCATGTGGCGTTTGAAGCCATTGGCAGGGAACAACTGGCTCTCGAGAGTGTCAGTTCAGAGCATATCGCTGCTGGTTCTATCGAGAGTATTCATTTACAACAAGGGGCCGTAACTTCGGAAATCTTAGCGCATGATGCAATCACAGAACGACATTTAGCAGAAGTAATCTTGAGTGGGAATCAAATCGGGCAAGGTGAAGTGAGTAACAGACACCTTGCTGACCAAAGCGTTGGCTCTACCAAGCTCGCAGATCAATCGGTGAGTACGAATCATATCGTAGAGCAGACGATAACAGCATCCAAAATTGCGGATCAGAGCATTCTTCCGAACAAGATTGTAAATGAGGCGATCATGGCAAGGCATATCGCGAAATCAGCAATACAAGACATCCATATTGCGAAGGATACTATAAATACTAGTCACATTCGTTCAGGAGCGATTAGAGGCGAACATATTGATGTAGCCAGTATTGCAAAGTTACATCTAGAAGATCATGCAGTCACCTCTGATAAAATAGACCTTTATTCAATTGAGGGTAAACATATTACAGATAGCTCAATTGAAACGCGTCATATCAAAGAAGGTGGAATTACGACTGAGAAACTTGCCGATAGGAGCGTGACGTTCGGCAAAATAAGTACGGGAGCAGTCGGAAGTAAGGCCATTGAAGAACAGGCTGTGACTTCCAAGCATATTGCTTTGGAAGCTGTTACTAATGAGCATATTGCAGTCAATAGTATTGGTTCAACAGAGTTGCAAAAAGATGCTATTCATTCCCTTCATATCGCGCACAATACTATATATAATCAACATTTACAGGCTGGAAGTGTGGATACCGCAAACTTGAAGGATGCGTCTGTAACCGGAGAGAAATTATCCTTGGGTAGTGTTAAGACAGAGCAGTTAGGACATGGGATTGTGTTTTCACAGAATCTCGCCGACTATGCGGTTACCTCGCTTAAGTTATCACCTGAAAGTGTCTCAACTGACAAAATTCAGGATTTATCTGTGACTTCGTCTAAATTTGCGGATGGGAGTATCGGTTCGTCAAAGATTGCCCTTGCCTCTATCTTAAGTGAGCATATCTCGAGAGCAGCTGTAGGGGGAGATGCCTTGGCAGAAGGGGCAGTGACAGGGGAGAAACTCGGAGCGTCAGCTGTAGGCAGTGCTGCGCTGCAAGATGGGGCGGTAACGGTAGCGAAGCTTGGTGCAGAATCCGTAGGAAGCGCGGCGCTACAGTCAGGCGCGGTAGCGGGAGAGCACCTGCAAGCGGAAAGCGTGCAGGAGTGGCACTTGGGGCCTAGTGTAGTGGGTATGGGACACTTGCAGGAGGATGCTGTTAAAGGTATACATCTAAGTTCGAAATCTGTAAATTTCGAACATCTCACGTTTACGCCTGTGTATAGCAGTTCCGAGAAGCCCACGCTGCAACAGTATGGTATGACACCCTTTATGTTCAAGGTGGGAGAAAGTAGTGTAGAAGTCCCTATCTCTATTGAAGAGCCATTCATGAATATTCACTATGTGATAGTTGCCATGTGTAATCATCCTGATTTCTACGCCTCACTACAATCTCAGGATGTAGATCATGCAATTATAGAAGTTATTCGGCGTCCTGGGGGTTCGCAGTTATTGGGGTATTTATCTTGGATAGCAGTTGGAACAGCACCCCATGCATAGAATATGATTGAGGAAGCGTACACTCCTTTACTTCAACATAGTAAGGGAGTTTTTTTGGGGATAAGTTAAAAAGATTGGGAATTATCGTGACTGTCCTCTTGCAGAAGGCATATGATACTGTAGGCGGAAGCGGATGGGGTAGGGAACCAAACCATCTATTTCGAAGGGGTGTACATTTTTTTAAAATATAAGGAAGTATAAGTTTCACTTAATACTCTATTCCTTATATTTCCGCTGAAACGGGTACCGTCTTTGAAAAAGACGGCACAGCCGTTTCTACTTGATGAATTAGGGGGCCTTTTTTGTGCAATCCAAAATCGACGAAATGCTAACTCATATGTCAAATTCCCATCAACAAATGGCAAGCATCTTGGATGCTGAGCGTCAGATGGCTACCCATATGGCTCAGATCATTCATGAATTGCCAGATTCTAATCTGGAATTCGACGACATCAGCGCTTTAATTAATCATTCGGGGGGAATCAATAAAAGCATCATCGCATACCTGTTTAGTCTTGCAGACTTGGAGGAAGCCTTAGCAGAAACCTTGGGTCATGTTATTAGTGAATTGGGAAATCATGAAGAAGAATAAATTAATCCATACTGAGGGAGGACTTAAATGAGCAGAGAACGTACCTTTTTAAGGATGCTTGATGCAACCTCCAAAATACAATTTGATATTTCTATGATTCTAGAAGCTAAAGCTATTGAAGCCGAAAAGATTCGCAATTGGACTTTGAATCATTTTAATTCGGATGCGTTTAAGAGCCATGATAAACAGCTTCATGAGTCGCTACTAATAAGTGGACAGATTGTAGAACTTATTAAAGGGCTAACGAAGCTAGAGAATGGAATATGTAATAATCTGAAGGTTGTATTAGGGGGGGGAGAAGTGGGTGAAGACAGTGGTGATATGAATGGCTTCTTTGGTAGTCATTATGATCAAGGAGATCAGGAGAGATGAGTTATCTAGACAAACAACTCGAAGCTAAGATTGCACTTGTAAATGCAATTGCTCTCAGCCAACATGCGCTAGCCCGTATACTAAGCAGCATAGCGGATGTATCTTCCCATTCGGAAATCACAGCGCGCAGCTTACAAGAAAATATTAGATTGCTGACGGAGTATCAAAGTACGATGAGCCTTATGATAACAAGAATACCACTTCGGCGCAACAAATATGGAACTCCTTCATCACCCTGGATAAATGCATTTCATATCACTGCATTAAATAACTCCCGTGGAGTGCGGAAGAAAAGCGAATGAATACCCATAGGAAACCATGAATAAATAAAAACCCGCTCGGGATATACCAGCGGGTTTATTACTTACAAGTCTTATTTTTCTATTACAAAGGAAAGCGTTACTCTGCTATTATTTCCGTAGGGATATCAATCTCGACTCGAGAGCTGTCATGATCATCAGGTAAATAACTCGTTATTAATTCATCAGTCAAATGGTTTGCTAAGGCCATTGATTCGTCATGTTCCGATTTCCGTGTTTCTTGTTCGCTCAACTGACGGATTAGATAAGCTGCATAGTAAATGGGTGTTGCAAATGTTGCTCGCCATGTCTCCTTATCTCCAGCATCCCGGAACGTAATCCGTAAATCACGGAAGTTAACTTCTATAAGCCATGGGTGTTGCCACTCATCTAGGGCAATGTCCAATCCCAGGTCAGCAATATAAGGGAGTTCTTTTTCAAGTGTTTTTGCAATAAGCAACCCAAGCTTTGCGATAGATTTTTCAATTCGGGGTCCATTCCAACCCCAATGTTGAAAAAGTTCGGTTGCCTTCAGCGATTGTCCGCCGCAGTGAATATTGGTAACAATCGAACCTTTCTTTGCTACTCTCCCGACCATTCCAGTATACTGCCAGTGGCCCTTACCGTTCTTTTGCATGGATACCCGAAAATCAACAGGATTTCCATTATACGTCTTGAGAGAGACACCGCTCTGTACCAAGTAGTCTCGTTTCTTTCTTTTGATGAATCTAACAATTTGATGGATACCAACTTTATACATTTTAGTCCGCCCAAGTGCGTTGATTTCGGCTACTGTGTTGTTATTTATTTTACGGATGCGAATGATTCCGTTTCCGACAGATGATGTACTTGGTTTCAGAAACAGACATGTGTTTTGTTCCAATAGATCTTTGACCGAATGATGCGATACTGAATCTGTTGGTGGAAGATAGGGTAGAAGTTTATTATTCTTAGTTAAAATATGATGAACTTCCAACTTAGAAATGACGTTATGTTCGTTGAAGATGATCTTTCCCATCTTCTTCAAACGCTGAATCAACATTTTTGTGTTAGGATGATTCGTTCTCGTTCGGTTTATGATCACAGGAGGAAGTATACTTTTCACTCGAACAGATTCTATTCCGTCCCAACCCTGAACTGTACCCGTTCTCCAATTGATATCAAACAACGAAAAAAAAATAATTTTTTCCTCTATTTTTCTGGCGGTTTCCATATAGAAAGCCGGCTTTTCAAAGCTACGTTTACCTTTCATTAATTGGCTTAGCATTGCTTTTGAATACAGTATTCCGATCAAGCGTTTCACCTCCGATCACAAGTAAGAAAGATTTGTAATAGTGTATGTCCCGCAATCTGTTCGGAAACCCGATAAATGACTATTTTTCCTTTCTATAAAGATTAGATATATATAGCCATTGCTCAGTCATTCCTTCGATCAATGAAACGATTGGATCATACCCAAGTTCCTTACGGGCAAGTGAAATATCGCCGCGTGTTGTAAACGGGTCGCCTGGTTGCTCGGGTAAATAACTTAACCGCAATTTTTTTCCAGAGAGGCGTTCGATAGCTGTAATCACACCATTGACTGATGCTGTCTCGACTCCACCGATATTAAAAACAGTCCCGTGCTTTGTATAGTTCATCGCTTTAATATTTCCTTCAACTAAGTCGCTTATATAGGTGAAATCACGTGTTTGCTCACCATTTCCATAAATGGTTAATGGTTGGTCGAGCACAGCGGCCTTCATGAAACGGTGAAATCCCATATCAGGGCGCTGTCTTGGCCCATATACGGTGAAATATCTTAAAGCCGTATAGGGAAGTCCGTACTGTTTATGATAAAGAGAGCAGAGATGCTCTCCTGCTAATTTCGTTAATCCGTAGGGGGAAATCGGGCTAGTAGGTGAATCCTCAGAACTGAACGGTCCGACTCCGCCACCATAGACGGAGGATGAGGAAGCGTACACTAGCTTTTTTAACCTTGAATCTTTTTTGCATGCCTCAAGAATTTTTTGTGTCAGCAGAACATTTGCCTGTAAATAATCATTGAAAGATAGACCCCAACTATTTCTTACACCCGCTATACCTGCTAAATGAAATACAACATCGGCATCGTTAACGAGATGCTCCAAATCTGATTTCAATAAATCAACAGCATGCCATTGGAATTGAGGGTGTCCTAAAATATTCTTCAGATTGTCTTCTTTGATCTCCCGATTAACAGTGTGTTCCATATCGTCAATTCCTATGACAATATGTCCCCTCTTAAGTAGTTCTTCACTTAAATGAGAACCGATAAATCCCGCAGCTCCGGTAACAATAATGTTCATTTTACACCTCTTGCAATTCCGACATAATGCCAACCAAATCGACGCATTTCTTGTGGATTGAGAAAATTACGTCCATCGAATAAATAGGGGGACTCCGTTAGACCAACCCATTGTTGCCAAGGATATGTGGAGAATTGTGGCCAAGTGGTTGTCAACATGACTGCATGAACTCCGGTTGCCGCTTCATCTTCGTTCGTGAAAATGTTCACTCTTTTCTTTTCATGATCAAGGAGATCTTTTGACCAATGAATTTGCTCCACGGAAGTGACAGTAGGATCAATGACCCTTATTTCATCAACCCCTCTATCAAGCAAATGCTCAATGAGCCGAATGCCGGGAGATTCTCGTTGATCATCGGTATCTTCTTTGAAAGTGACACCCAGTACGAGCACTCGTTTGCCCTTTAAGGGAAGCGAAGATTCGATTTTTTGAACAAACCAAGCAATTTGTGAATCATTAATACGTTTGCCTTGCTTAAGCAGATGAAGATTTATTTTTTTTTGCGTTGCGAGATATAGAAGCTCATCAACATCTTTTGGAAAACAGGATCCACCGTAACCGATACCGGCGTGCAAATGATGCGGGGAAATACGCGGATCCATTCCCATGCCTATAGCAACTCCATCGATATCCGCTCCCACCACATCAGCTAACCGAGCAATTTCATTGATGTAAGAGATTTTAACCGCTAGAAAACCATTGGAAGCATATTTGATCATTTCAGCCGTTTCGTAGTTACAGATGAAATAAGACGTTTGTAGGGAACTATATAGCTGTTTCACTTTCTCAATCGCCGAATTTACTTCTCCGCCGATCACCGTTCGGGAAGGATGATATGAATCATGAAGAGCCGATCCCTCACGTAAAAATTCAGGGTTCGAGACCACTTCAATGTGATACTTATTCGTGTCGATTCTCGCTTCTAACTGCTGCTGCATCCAACGGTTAGTTCCAATGGGTACTGTACTTTTGGTAACGACAACTTTAGGTTCATTGATGTGTGTGGCAATGACCTCGATGACTTGTTGTATATAAGTTAAGTCTGCATTTCCGCTTAAGGTGGAAGGCGTACCAACCGAAATCATTAAGATCTCGCTTTGAGTGATAGCGAATCGACTATCTGAGGTGAAAATGATTCTTCCGCTTTTCAGTTTTTCTTGAAGCAATTGGTCCAAGCCAGGCTCACGGAAAGGAAGAATTCCATTGTTTAACATTTCAACTTTGAGTGTATCGACATCGTAGCCGATAACTTCATGACCCAGATCGGATAATACAAGCGCTGTCGTTGTACCGACATATCCGGAACCAATGACGGTAATCTTCAAATCGCAATGCCCCTTTCTTATGAGTACTCGCGTTTATCTAAATATTTGGGCTTCCATGGATTAACTTTTCGATTGCTTGTGACCATGAATACCGCTGACTTTCCAAAATCAATCGCGATTCGTCCCTGTTCCTCTGCCAATTTCTGCGCTAATATAACCGCATTAACTCCCGCAGAAATAAATACAATGTCACAATCTACAGATTTCATTTTGAGCAGAACTTTTGGAATTTGTTCATAACGATTAATAGAAATCGTTTTGATTATATCGATGTCGAAATCATCGTATGCTCGGCCGACCAAACTTTTGAAATCGTCAGCCCAACGGGAAATGACGACTGCTTTTTTTCCTTTCAGAATCTCCCAAAATTGCTGGTGTTCGACCATGTGACGATTGACGAACGTGTGGCAACATTTTTTTGGATGAATATTGAATCTTCTAAAGCAAGCATTCGTCAAAGGGCGTAAAAATTGTTGTTCAGCTAATATTTCATTGTCCTTATAGTAAGGAATACCTACAATGTCCGCTTTTTGGATCGACTTAATCAATTGATCGCGAAGTCTGACATTCGGTAATGTAACTCCTTTCCAGTTGGTACTTCGTGACAACCTCGCCCAGCGGGTGGACAGTGTTTTGCGAATCGGCCATACTTTGTATTGGGACAGTGTAATATTTTCACCATCCCCGACACGGACTACAGAAAGGGGCTCCTTTTTATCCAATGCCTTCCCGATTTCATCAATGACATCTAACGTCGTCAACCATTTTCTATCTTTCGGCCTGTTCACATATTTCCCTCACTTTAAATCTATTTTTTTATTAGCCTACCTACTTTAAGGCGGCCACGAACCCATATAAATTTAGGTTTATACTTATTTCCCCATCTTTTTAATGCTTTTGTATACAGGTATCTTGTAACATGGGCGTATTTATCACGGTTTTCTATTCTTGAATTATTTTTTTTATGCTTTAATCGGTTATATAATGGTTTGTTCACCCATTTAAATGCATAGCGTCCTGCTAGCTTGAGAAGAATTTGTCTATCCTCAGCAAAACGGCCGTTTTCCGGTACATTTCTCGACCAACCTCCAACCTGTTTTAGAGCTTTCGTTCGGTAAAATCGAGGATAAAACATCGAATGGAAAGTAATGAAGTCATATTTACCGTTGATTTGGCGTTTTCTTTTCGTGCCTTGATACTTGATCCTATCTCTTCTTTGGGCCTTCCAAACTTTGTCATTCCCATAGATAATTGCAACTTTACTGTTACATTTTTCTATTTTTTTCAGACAAGTTGCGAGTGTGTTCGGCTCATACCAATCATCTGCATCGAGCTGTGAGAAATATTTGGTATCCACTAAAGACAACGCATGATTCAACGTAAAACAAACGCCTCTGTTCTTCTTTAATTTCACATAAGTAATTCTTGGATCTTTTAAAAAAGGTGTAACCACTGCACTTGTATGGTCATTAGAACCATCATCAACAATTAATAGTTTCCAATTTTCGGTGGTTTGCCCTAATACACTATTAATTCCTCGGGCTATAAATTTTGCACGGTTATACGTTGGAATAACTACAGTAATAAGAGGTGAATAGCTGTCCGAGTGCTTATTCGTTAGCTGGACCTGTCTTACCTCTTGGATGTCATTCATGATATTACCCCTTTCTGATTAAATTCGAATAAATAGACTCTAATTTTCTTACCTGTTTCGAAGAATCGAAGTTACTTTCCACCTTTTTACGACCTTTTCTCCCCATTTCTTGTCGTATACTCGGATTTTCTATTAAATATTTGAATTGTTCCACTAATCCATTGATGGCTTTTTCAGGTACTAAGAGTCCTTCCTGTCCATCGGTAACCAACTCAGGAATACCTCCATGGCGTGTGGAAACGATGGGCAAGCCCGTCGCCATTGCTTCTTTTATTGCGTTAGGGATTCCTTCATGGTTTCCATCCTTGGTCGTGATGCTGGGCAGGCAAAATATATCTGCTCGGTACAACAACTCGGTGAGTTGGCTATGTGCAACGAGGCCTTTCAGTTGTACATATTTGTTTAGCTTTAATGATGAAATAAGATGTTTTATTTTTCTTTTTTCACTTCCTTCACCTACGATGACAAGCCGAATGGAAGGATATTGATCATGTATCTTTTTGAAGGCATGCAATAGATAGCGGTGCCCCTTTTTTTTATGCAGACGTCCGACAGAAATGATTGTTAGTTGTGCGGTTTTGTGATCGCGCTGTTTGTATGAGAATTTCTTAAGATCAATTCCGCTATACATAATTTCAATTTTGTACCTAGGACATCCCCATCTAATCAACTGTTGTTTCATATGGCGAGAAGGAACCGTGAACTTGTTGCCAACTCGGAACAATACAGGTAGCTTTCGATGATAAGATTTTCGTCTATTTCTTTTTGTAGGTAGATCAAACCCATGGAACGAGGTGATCATGGGAATACGAAGCTGTTGTTTCACACCGATTAGTCGGACACCAGCATTTCCAAAACGTGCATGAATGAGTTTAATTTTATTCTTCTTAAATACCATGGCAGTTTTTCTAGAGTTTTTGGGTAATTGTTTAATTCTAGAAAAAGGGAAAAGTTTTAAATTCATTTGTTTTCGTGCGAACACGATAGGTTTGAACGTTTCAATATTTTTTAACTCTTCATAAATAAATGTTTCCGAGGGTGGAAGATAACGATGACGAACAAAGGCAATTTTAGTCAAGACTGTTCCCTCTTTCTTGATACCGTTGTTTTCTAAAATAATGATTGTGAACAAATAACGATTTTTTCTTTTCCTGTTGAATCGTGAAATGAAGTTGATCAATGCTCATTCGGGAATACTTTTTCTTGCGTAGCATTCGTTCAAAAATATGAGGAAATAACAAGTCGATAGTTACAATATTTTTTACTTCAGGGGATAGTGGATTGTTGTCGTTGTAGATGTTCATCATTCTTAGGAATGTCTTTTTTTTAAATGGCTTTTTTTTTGTATACATGCTGTAAATACGAAGTAAATCTTTGGAAGGAAGATCATAGCGAACATCTTCAAAATCGATCAGTGTTAGTACATTCTCCTTATTAATTAGGTTTTTATGATGAAGGTCTCCATGCACCGCACCAAACCTTTGGCCGAAACAAGATCTTTCATGTAGTCTTGATAGCGACTTCTTTGCAGTTCTTTCAGTGCTTTTTTACCAAACTTATAAAAGAAAGAAAGGTTACTGTTGATGATTACATCTTTCTCTGACTTTGATTCTTTGTGTTTGCTGAACCAAACTTCTAATGACTTTAAACGCTGCTTATATTCCTTCTTCCAATGGAGATGATCATAGATTTTTACATCTGGAGGATAATCCAGTTCGCGGGAAGCATAGTGTAATTGGCTCATAATCTGAACAATGGATTCAAGGTCATTCCGATCCTTTAATCGACTTCCTTTACCTTCAATCCATTGGTATAGAACGTAAGGAACTACATTAAAGATCATGTACAGGTCACCATTTAAAGTCGGAATAGGAAGAGCCAGCCTTACTCCTCTTTGGGATAACAAATATTCTGATGTAGCGATGAAAAGTTGCCGCTCAGGTTTGATATAAAGGCTTTTGAGAGCATATTGTATACCCTCATTTGTGACAACTCGAGCGACGAAACTGGAGTTTTTTATGTGTTTGATCACATCCCAGGTTTGGATTTTAAATCCGAAGACTTTCTCCAATTCTTGTTTTAGTTGGTCTATTGCACCCACGATCCTCTCTTCCTCATCCGCTCTTTATACCACACTATGCACAACCCCTAAAAAAGAGTGGGCAAACCTATTCTAATTTATAAAAAACGATGTATCCAAAAGCGTATACACATTCTGTTTCAAGCACTCATAAATTAAAGATAAACAAGATATAATCTTGAGGGAGGAATACGTTTGCAACACATCGCAGTGGTACGTTCCGTTTATTTGCCGATTAGTGAAACTTTTATTTACGGCGAGATTCAACAAATGAAAGTCTATAAACCATTCGTTTTTTGTGAAAAAAAGAAGAATATAAGTTTATTTCCATTTAAAAATGTAACGATTGACCCCAAATATCATCAATTGAATCGGATGTTGCAGAAGGGATTTTTTCAACTGATTCATGCTAGGTTTGGGCCCTCTGGCATTAGAATGATGCCGTTAAAAGAAAAGTGGAGGGTACCACTAATCACATCTTTCCATGGCTGTGATTCGCCTGGTAGCAAAAGGATGAAACTACAGAAAAAATCATTAATGCGACTATTTACTGTCGGCGATTGCTTTACAGCCCCCTGTCAAGCAATGAAAGAAGATTTAATTAAACATGGCTGTCCGGAAGATAAAATTACTGTCCAATACAGCGGAATTGACCTTGAACAATTTGCCTATAAAGAGCGGACTATACCAACAGAAGGCCCGGTTCGGATACTATATGTCGGTAGGATGGTCGAAAAAAAGGGTGCTGAAATGCTGATAAAAGCTTTTAAGCGCGTCCAGCAGGTCTATCCAAATACTAAACTCTGCCTGATCGGCGACGGTGAGTTAAAAAATAAATTGCAACAGTTGAGCAAAAAGATGCAGCTTGAACAGTATATTGAATTTAAAGGTGCTCTAACGCATTCTCAGGTTGTGGAGCAATTGGAACAGGCACATATTTTTTGTCTACCTAGCATGAAGGACCGATCCGGAAATCAGGAAGGAATTCCGAACGCTATTAAAGAGGCGATGGCTTGCGGAATTCCAGTTGTATCCACATATCATTCAGGAATCCCAGAACTTATTGAAGATGGTAAGAATGGATATCTGGTTTCTGAACAAGATGTCGATGGACTAGCAGAGAAATTAATGTATTTAATGGGGCATCCAGAATTATGGAAAGAGTTAGGGAAGAACGCTCGAATTAAAATCGAGACAGACTTCAATCGTCAAGTACAAACGGTGAAATTAGAACAACTCTTTGAACAAGTGATCCAGACTCATGCAATCAAGATGCGGGAAAGACCTCTTTTCAGTGTCATTATTCCGACATATAATCGCGAAAGGTTTATCGGCAGAGCCATTAAAAGTGTTCTGCAACAGACCTGCACAGATTATGAATTAATCGTGGTCGATGATGGTTCAACGGATCAGACTTCAAAGATAGTGAAGTCGTTTGGGGAACAAGTCCGATATGTGTACAAAAAAAATGGTGGTCCTTCTGCAGGAAGAAATAAGGGGATTACTCTGGCAAAAGGAAGATACATCGCATTTTTGGATTCTGATGACCTCTTTCTTCCGGATAAATTACAAAAGAACAAAGAGTTTTTGGAAACCCATCCAGAGTGCCGTTTTCTATACAGTTGGTATTACAGTGTTAGACGAGGGAGGAGAAAACAGCTTATTAGTAATGCCAAAGGAATTCCTAATTTGAATAAGTTTCGACTTCAATTGTATGAGAGAAAGTTTACCATCCGAACCTCGACGGCAGTCATTCACCATAGTTGTTTTGATAAAGTCGGACTTTTTAATTCTAAATATCGTTATTCACAAGATTGGGATATGTGGCTTCGGTTAGCCTGTCATTATCAGGGGTACTGCCAAAAAAGACCATTAGTTTTGTACCGCAGACATAATCGAATACCTATCCCAATGGGGAATCGACACCGGCTAATTAGGAAAAATGCCTATAAATTATATCGTTGGGATAGGGAGGCCTTGTTAAGTCTGAAAAAAAAGTATTAAAACTAATATGAACATAAAAGGGGAAATTGTGCGTGGGAAAAAATGATCCTACTATTCTGCATCATAAATATTCATTGGCAGACGGGCATGTAGCAGCGCAAATCACGGGTATTAAAGGTTATAACGGAGTTATGGTAATGAGCAACTCGAAACAAAGTCGTACACATTCACCGTTTTCTTCCGTTCTTTCTTTAGAAACTATCAAACAAGATCAGAAGCTATTGAAAAAACATAATGTCGTTGGAGTTCATATTCACCATGGTACATTAGCATCTAAATTTCAATTCCTTAAAGAAGAACATGGAATCCCCTTATTTATCGGTTTTCGCGGGAAGGATGCTACCGCGTACCCTAAGGATGAAAAAAATCTAAAAAAATTAAAAAAGTTATTTCGATTGGGTGATCGGTTTTTCCCGGTATGTGAACATCTTAAAAAGGAGATTATCAAATTAGGGTGCCCAGAAAATAAAATTCGTGTTCTATACGGTGGCGTTGACTTAGACCGATTTGAATTCAAGTCCCGTAAATTAGATAGTAACAACAAAGTTCAGTTTTTGGCTATAGGACGTTTCGTAGAGAAAAAGGGGTTTTCGGATCTGATTCGTGCATTTTCACAAGTGAAAAAGAAAAATAAAGAGGTCAAACTAATTTTAATTGGCGAAGGACCTTGTGAAGCGAAATACCGTGAATTAATCAAAAAATTGCAACTTGGCACCAGTGTTGACATTATTCGATGGATTGATTACCGCAAAATTCAGAGGAAATATTACCAATCCCATATCTTTTGTGCTCCGAGTTGTACGGATCGGGAAGGGAATCAGGAAGGAATTCCGAATACGTTAAAAGAGGCAATGGCTACCGGGATGCCTGTTATATCAACGAAACATGCTGGTATTCCTGAACTGGTTGAGAACAAGGTATCGGGACTTTTGGTGTCGGAAAGATCGGTTAACGATCTAGCAAGAGCAATGTTCTGGTTAGCTGAACATCCTGAAAGATGGGATGTTATGGGACGGAAAGCACGAAAAAAGGTGGAAAAGGACTTTAATTTGACACATCAATTGGAAAAACAAAAAAAGTATTATGATGAAGTCCTCTTGAAATCGAAATGAATAGTAGCAAAAGGGACATGGTATGATTATAACGAAGAAGGCGGTGACTCTCTATACCAGTAGAGAGTCACCGCCTTCTTATTCTATTATTAGACTTATTATGAGCGCTATGAAGAGTTTTAGCAGGGGAAATTGAGATGCGACTTATCGCCTATCCATAACTGAATACATTGAGGCTTTTTCGGTTGTCCGATCACTTTCACTTCTCGGCCGATTAAACTTTCATCCACGCGATAAGGAATACTGTCGAGAACTGTATTCTCCATCACAATGCTATTCTCTATCTCACAGTTATAGATGGATACATTGTCAGAAATAGAAGAGAAGGGACCAATATAGGAGTTTTCAATAACCGTGTTTTGTCCAATAATGACCGGCCCGCGAATGACACTATTAATAATTTGGGCGTTCTTTCCGATCGAGACTGGTGAGGAGATGTTTGAATTTAGGTCGATCAATCCATTGATATCAATACTGGTCATTTTTTTTAATAAGTATTGGTTACATATGATCAAATCGATTGGATGACCTGTATCTTTCCACCAATATGGGGAACGATAAACCCCTAGTTGATATTTGTCGTCAATCAATTGTTGTATGGCATCGGTTAGTTCATATTCTCCACGCGGTGAAGGAGTGATTTTTTCAATCGCATCAAAAAGGGAATGCCGAAACAGATAAACTCCGTTGATGGCAAGATTACTTGGAGGATGTTTAGGTTTTTCGACTACTCTTTTTATTGTCTCACCTTCTAACTGAACAACACCGAATTGTTCCGGAAAATCTACGTGGCTTACGGACACCAAACCATCAAGATTCTCTGCTTGGAATTTGTCAATAAGGGGTTGTAACGGTCCGTCGATCACATTATCACCCAAATATAAAAGAAAGTCGTCATGCTGAATAAAGTGCTTTGCAACTCGAATGGCATCAGCCAATCCCCTCGGTTGAGGCTGATCTATTAAAGAAATGTCGATATTCCAAGGCTTCCCTGCTTGCAACTCTTCATCAAATATTTTTCGATATATAGGAGAAACAACGACGGCAATTTCCGTAATACCTGCTTGAATCAATGATTCAATTCCGTAGAATAGAACTGGCTTGTTCATCAATGGCAAGAGATGTTTTGGGCTAGAGAAGGTTAAAGGACGCAAGCGAGAACCTTTTCCGGCACATAAAATCAAGCCTTTCAATAAGAAAACCTCCCCCTATAAAAAAGTACTTTCCGTTCATCTGAACAAGTGATACCAATGTGGATATAGAACCTATTATGATGCTTCTTACTACTGTATGGGAGCTGGCTTTCTTTTGGCACGGTACTTATCATGGGAAGCGTAACAAGTTTTTAATGACTCACATTCCAAATTGTTTCAAGCATAGCTCTTTGTTAGAATGGTCATCCTATTTTATGTGAACGAACAAATTGTAGAGATGGAGGATGAATTCATGATACGATCCAAAACGATAACGATGTCCTTATCCGCTGCTCTCATCGTAGGTATGATTGGGGTAACGGGATGTGGAACCAAAAACACGGATAATCAGAATTTACGTACTAAAAGTGTGAAGTATAATACGAATTCAATCAATCAAAGCAACCTCAGTCGATATGGTAAAAATTCTGTGAATAATGATAGAGGTCTCGCTACACGCAGTGATAATCGGATGACGAATTTAAGGCACAGTGAAGAGCTTTCGAGTAAGATTGCTAAGATGAAACAAGTCGATATGGCAAACGTCATGTTAACTGGTGATAATGCTTATGTTGCTGTATCTATAAAGGACAATAACAATTTAAATGGCACGTCAATGAATCAAAATAGGACGAGTAGAGCTGGAAATGGTAACGGAACTGGATTCGGAACTACAAATGGAACTAATGCGTTGGGTATGGGTGGAAATAATGGCGTTGGGGCACCTGCTAGAACTGATTCAGGCACTAATGATCAAAATCAAATGACTGGTAATAACACAACAAATAACGATCAAGGCTATGGTGGAAAAATATCGTCAGGCGTTGACGATTTAATGCGTGGTTTAACAACTTCCCCAAATACAGGTAATGGAAATATGAATGGGGATGATCAATATATCACTACAGAAATTAAGGATATGATAGCGGATGTCATTAAGAAAAGTGATACTAACATTAAAAATGTTTACGTATCAGCAAACCCAGATTTTGTTGATCGAGTAGGAAACTTCGTGACTGATGTATCTAATGGCCATCCGATAAGTGGTATTGTGGATGAATTTCAGACGCTAGTTAATCGAATATTTCCAACACCATCAGAGAATGTGAACACTACAAATGATCTTAAACCAATGAACAATTTGGGGCGTTAATGAACTAATGGAAATATAGACTAAATAATGCTAAGAAACCTGTGAGAATCAGGGTTCTTGGCATTGTTTGCGTGTAAGGATAGCTGGCGCCTATTTTCAAGCAACAAAGCACCATTAATCACAATATTTCATAGAATGAGTTGACTGTATCCCTTTACCTTGTTATACCACAAAAACCCGAGCAAGGAGGGGTGACACCATTGAAGGGAAATGAGCACAACAGCAAATTTTTATTGACTCATCGTGAACGGGAAGTTTTTGAATTACTTGTTCAGGATAAAACGACACGCGACATCGCCGGTCTATTATTTATAAGTGAAAAGACAGTGCGTAACCACATTTCCAATGTCATGCAAAAGCTGAATGTGAAAGGCCGTTCTCAAGCGGTTGTTGAGCTGATCAAGCTTGGGGAACTCATAATCTAGCGGGCTTGTATAGCTAGCTCTGACTAACCTTCTTTACCTGAATCCCTTCTAGGGAGTGCGGTGAAGAAGGTTCTTTGATTTAAATTTAAAATATACAAATAATAAGGAGTGGTGTAAAATCGGAATATAGAATGCTTCATGGTAAAAGTAGAGAGACTCTTTAACAGGAATGATTGTGAATAAATTCGCAATGTATATGATGTCGTATATTACGCAATGAAGGGAGAAGGCATTCATTCCATATCCAAGTCATACTCGATTATTACATTCAAAACCCGAAGCAGTAAAGATTCTACACTTATAGAAATGACAATGAAAAAGACATGGAGGCTTGTAAGGATTATGGAGAGCAGAGAAATAAAGAAAGTAATTATACTTATGATGTTGGTTGTTCTAATTAGTGCCCTTGGAATTGGTTGTAGTTCAGCTGAAAATACGAATTCGGATGGTGCGAGAAAAGTGGAGAAGGAAATACGATCACTATCTCTTGGATTGATGCCCTCGATTGATGCTATCCCATTCATAATTGCTCATGAACAGGGCTTTGATCAGAAGCATGGCGTTAATCTGGATATCCAAACGTTTAAAAGTGCAAAAGATCGTGATGCGGCTTTCCAAGCTGGAAGGCTGCAAGGAATTAGCACTGATCTGGTCGCTATTGCTATTTATAATGAAGCAGGGATGGATGTTAAAATTGCTAGTACGACCTTTGGAGAATTTGATTTACTAACAGGAACTGACGGTATAAAAGAGGTCAAAGATTTAAAAGGGAAGTCCGTTATTCTTTCCAAGAACACGTCAACGGAATATACAGTTGCGATGATGCTCAAACAGGCGGGGCTGTCGGAGCAAGATATAACGATAAAAGAGGTACCGCAAATACCAACAAGATTAGAATTGTTGAAGAATAATAAGGCAGATGCCGCTATTGTGCCTGAGCCATTTGTTACGATGGGGAGATCTGCAGGTCTACATGTGTTGAGCTCGACGGTGGAAGCGGGGATTAATCCGTTTGTTTTAGCGTTTCAACAGAAGGTTATCGTTTCACATGAACAAGAAATTCTAGCGATGTACGCGGCATATGATGATGCGGTTTCTTATCTTAAATCCCATGAACAATCAGAATACATCGATTTGATTATTAAAGAAGTAGGCTTTCCGGAGAGCTTAAAGGATGAGATTAAGGTGCCTGACTATATATTATCAAATCAAGTGGATATACAAGAAGTGGAATCAGCTTTCGCATGGGCGAGGGAAAAAGGACTGCTTAGTAAAAATATAACTCCTGAAGAAGTGATCTCTGATGTCAGATTTAAGCAATAGCGGCCTTAGAGTCACGGATCTAAGGGTTGAATATACCGGAGGACAATTGGCGCTTGGACGTGTTAATTTAACGATACCTGAGCATGGGATGTACACGATTATTGGGCCGTCTGGTTGCGGAAAGTCCACGTTATTACGTGCCATTGCTGGACTTATCAAGACCTATCAAGGAGAAATTCTCTTTAATGAGAAATCCGTGCATAGCCAAGAAACACTGATTGGACTCGTCCCCCAAAGTTACGGTCTCCTTCCATGGAAAACGGTTCATTCTAATATACTTATGGCGATGAAAATTAGTCAGCCAGATACAGCACGAAGACAGGCTCAAGAACAGCAAATTGAATTTTGGCTTAAATCAATGGGTATTTCCGATCTAGCGGATCGTTATCCTTTATCACTCAGCGGGGGACAGCAACAACGAGTGGCGATTGCCAGAGCGTTTGCTATTTTACCGACGATGATGTTGCTGGATGAGCCGTTCTCTGCATTAGATGCGTTTACGCGTGAAACGATACAGCAAATCTTTTTGGACAATTGGTTAACTCACCCGACCACGACATTATTTGTTACGCATGATGTGGAAGAGGCAATTCTGCTTGGAGAGAAAATCATCGTTATGCCGTCCAATCAAGATGAGTCGCTCGAAGTGGTCGACAACCCTATCTTTCATATGAAGCATGAAGACAAGCGTAACAGTGACGAATTTTTTCAACAGATGAAGAACATTAGAAAGGTAATGCAGAAGAAATGGTGAAAAGACGTAAACTCCGTTATGGATTAACATTGTTATTCGTATTTTTATGTATGAATATAGCATGGTATATTGCATTTTTTCTCATAAATCATCCGATTCTGCCAAGTCCGGGCGCTGTTTACAACGCTTTAGGTCATTTGGGGATGCGAACGATAGGGCTTCATGTTTACTACAGTATGGGACGAATTTTTGTAGGTGTGTTACTGGGGTTAATTGTTGGACTGCTCATTGGTTTGCTCATGGGTCGGTCGCAGTTTTGGAATAAGCTTTTGGATCCTGTTGTCTATTTGACATATCCCGTACCTAAGATTGCGTTACTACCTGTAGTAATGCTGTTTTTTGGACTTGGTGAAGGATCTAAAATTTTGATGATTATGTTGATATTACTCTTTCAAGTCATTATATCTGTTCGCGATGGCGTGAAGGCTATTCCAGAGCATACCTATGATGTATTAACGAGTATTGGTGCAAGCACAGCGCAGAAATTTTGGCATGTCACGTTACCGGGTGCATTGTCCGTTATTCTTAGTACGATTCGTATTTCATTGGGAACAGCTATTTCCGTACTTTTTTTCACAGAGATCTATGGAACAGAACATGGTATGGGCTATTTCATTATGGATGCATGGTTAAGAATGAATTATTCGGAGATGTATGCTGGTATTCTACTATTCAGTTTGGTAGGCTTCGGGTTGTTCTTGTTCGTGGATTATTTAGATTATAAATTTATGAAGTGGCGGCATTGATTAGACCAAGGGTATATTGAATGTATAATTAGAATACGGGTATCATCCTTTTTCAAGGACGATACCCGTATTTATTTAAATATAAGAAAGTATAAGTTTCACTTGAATCAATTTCATAATCGCCGATACAGCTAAATCGGGTTGCGTAATTATGAAATTGATTCTTGATACCCTATTCCTTATATTTCCGCTGAAACGGGTGCTGTCTTTGAAAAAGACGGCACAGCCGTTTCTACTTGGTTGAATAAGTTCATTATTTCTCCACTTCAGTGGCAACCTTCGGATCTGTTTCTTCCTCATTCTTACTACTCATAAACCAGCCTAACACGGCAATCAATACGAGAACGATATAGAATGTAGTCTTCCATGCTGTGCTATGAGCAAATGATTCAGATAGAACACCTAAGGATGGATGAGCGAGTGTAATGACAGATAGCTTGACACCAACCCAGCCCACAATGACGAATGCAGCAACTTCCAGACCAGGGCGGGAATGTAGCAGTTTTACAAAGTAGGAGGCAGCAAATCTCATAATGATTAGTCCCATGAATCCACCGGCAAAGATGACAAGGAATTGCCCAGCATCTAAGCCACCGATGTGACCCAGCCCGCTCGCAGGTAGTGCTACGGCAAGTGCTACGGCAGCCAAGATGGAGTCAACTGCAAAGGCAATATCAGCGACTTCCACCTTAAGCACAGTTAGCCAAAAGTTTGCTTTCGTTGCTGGTTTATTGTTGGAAGTAGCATCCGTTGTATTGTCCGATTGACGCTTTTTTACAAATAATCTACGTATGATGTTATTCCCACAAATAAATAGCAAGTATAGTGCGCCAATGGCTTGAACTTGCCAAATATCAACTAGATAAGAGATGATAAACAGTGAACCGAAGCGGAAGACAAATGCTCCAGCAAGACCATAGAATAGCGCTCTTTTTCTTGATTCATCAGGAAGGTGCTTTACCATAATTGCTAATACTAGTGCATTATCAGCGGCAAGAAGACCTTCCAATCCAACGAGTACGAGAAGTACCCAGCTATACTCCAATATTAATCCCAAATCCATTACTTCTCCCCCTCATGTCTTTAGTATGCTTCAAACATCTATAAGAAAAACGTCTTTTGACGTACTTCTGATGATAAAAATCAAAAAAGACCTTTACCAAATAGGTGGCTCCTTTCAAAAATCAAAGGTGCCCTAATTGGTAAAGGTCTCGCTAACAATTGTTTAGTATCAATTGCCAATATAGCCGGAGAATAATCTCGTCTTGACGACTGTATTGTATGTAGCTACTCCCCTTTACGGGTTTGGATTTTAGAGTGAAAGTAAGTTGTTGAATTAACATTGAAATCATATATTTATTTCGGGTGAATGTCAATAGTAGGGTGAGATTTAGCGGAAGAGATAATAGGATCAACATATACTTCGTGTTCAAAAGATGACTTTTTGAACAACCTCTTATATGGTAGAAAGGGGTAGAGGAGGAGAAGGTTATAGAAATCGTAAATATGCCAGAAATTCATTTATGGGATCATGGCATCATTCAAGTGAAGATATCAATGTCGTATCCATTACGCTGGGTGAACAGTTATGTGCTGCCGAGTTCAACAGGGGTAGCAATTATCGATCCTGGACCACGCAATAGTATAACGGAGGAAGAGTGGAAGAAAGCTCTTGAACATTTAGGATATACGTTTGAAGATGTGAACCAGATATTTGTGACACACCATCATCCCGATCACTTTGGTCTAGCTGGTTGGTTTCAATCTCAGGGGGATTGCAAAGTGTATATGTCGCAAAGAGCATATGCTGAGTCTTTACATATGTGGGGAAGTAACTCCAATATGAATACTGAACTAACGAGTTGGTTGCGACAACATGGATCACCTGTTACGTTGGCTGCTCAGATTGAAGTGCACTTACTTGAATTCTTACCACAGGTTTCTCCGATGCCAGAAATAACAATAGTAGATGGTGGAAGCTATATTACATTGGGAGGTCGTTCTTGGCTGGCTATTGAGAGTGGAGGTCATGCACCAGGACATCTATCTTTATACGATCAAGAATTAGGAATAATGATGTGTGGGGACGCTATATTACCTCAGATCTCACCCAATATTAGTCTGATTCCAGGTAGTGATCCTGAGCCGCTGTATACCTTCATGAACAGCTTACAACGACTGAAGGAGTATGAGGTGAATAAAGCATTTCCGGGGCATAGAGATCCATTCCATACTGTTCAGCAACGAATAGAAGAGCTACTGAACCATCATGAAGAGCGATTAATCAAGATTGAGCAGCTACTAGCCGACTCCCCGCAGAGTGGGTATGGGATTTGTTGTGCTCTATTTGGAGATAATCTTTCAACACATCAAATGAGGTTTGCCATATGTGAAGCGCTCGCACATTTACAGGAGTTAGTTCGCCGTAGTAAAGCAGGAACTATAGTATCATCATTAGACGGGAGCATTACGTTTACCACGCGTTTAGAGGAAGGTCGAAATATCATCTTTTGAACTTGAATTTATAGAATAGATTAATCGACAAAAACCTCCGAAATCACTATAAATAGTGGTTTCGGAGGTTTTACGTTGTCGCTTACTCTGGGGAACTCCCGTCGTTTAGAGGATCTGACTCTGCATTCGGGTTGGAAGGGTCGACTTCCCTCTCTGCTTGCTTACGATGAGCAATACGGCTACTTGCCGCAGCAGCTACCGCACCTACGATATCATCTAGGAAAGTGTGCACCTGTCCACTGGATTTATCATTAAGCCTTTCTAATATTCCAGGTTTTAGTTTGTCTACATATCCATAATTCGTAAATCCAATACTCCCATATACGTTAACAATGGAAAAGGCCAATATTTCATCTACGCCATAAAGTCCTTCATCATTGACCAGCATCTCCTGCAATGGGGAGAGGAGTTTGCCTTCCTCAGCCAATATATCCAGTTGTATTCCGGTTAAGACGGCATTCTGAACTTCGCGCTTACTGAGAACCATTTCAACATTGTGAACACATTCCTCCATAGTTAGGGCAGGATAGTATTTTTTTTGCAGAAACAGGACGAGTTCAGCGATTTCGGGAATGGTAACTCCTCTTTGGTGAAGTAACTCATGGGTTGTATCCGATACGACCTTGCTATTTAAGCTATAAGAATTCTTTTCGTTTGCCATAACTGTTCACATCATCCTTTGTAATAGAATAAACTTCTCACTTAGGTCCCAAAAACGTAAAAAGTAGTTATTTTTTTGAAAAGGGCTCGTATATATACTAGTACAAACTGTATAAAATGGTTAAGGAGGCGCGATAATAATGTTGAAGAAAATGAAAATCCGAAATATCTCCGTTGCTGGGTTAATAGTCGTTCCCATCATATTGTCTGGGTGCAGTGGTTTCAGTAGTCAATCAATGGAAATTGATCCACCCCCTGCTCAAATTGAAGCTGATATGCTTCAGTCCATGAATGGCAGCGCTCCAGAAGCAACGAAAGAGCAAATGACACCAACATCGACTGTTTATTTGGCAGACCAACATGGTTTACTGGCTCCAGTATCTTTAGGAATTCCTCCAAAGGATAATAAAGATAATATGCTCCTTCGTCAATCTCTTGAGGCGCTGGTTAAAGATGGACCTTATGCAACCTATCTACCACAAGGCTTCTCAGGTGTATTGCCTAAAGGAACAGAAGTAAAGATGGTCTCTATTGAGAAGGAAAAAAAGTTAGCTGTTGTAGAATTCAGTAAGACCTTTACTGAATATGATGCCTCAAATGAAAGGAAAATGCTAGAGGCTGTAACTTGGACACTCACAAGTGATCCTAGTATTGAGCAAGTTCAATTCTGGGTAGAAGGTAAAAAGATAACCGAAATGCCCCTTAATCATACACCACTTGATCAGAATCTTGGACGAAGTATGGGTATCAATTTAGAAAAAGGGGATGGAGCGAGTTATACGAGTTCTAGCTCGGCAACGATGTACTTCTCTTCAGAATCACCTGCGGGCATACAATATTATGTGCCGATCACCCGGCTTGTAGTACCTGGACAGGATACACTTCACGCAGCTCTTAGCGAGCTCATTCGTGGCCCCCAGCCAAGAGGTGGGTTAGAAAGTGTTATGACGACAGGAACTTCCTTGCAGTCAGTGAAGACGGCTAAAGATGGAACAGTAACCGTATCACTTAAGGAAGATATGTTTATTAAAGGTGAGAAGGTTCCTTCACAACTACTACAGTCCGTCGTACTGACCGTTACGGAGAATGTTGGAAATAACAAGGTCGTGATCCAAATGAATGGCGAGTCCAATGTAATAGGTGATGACGACCAAAATTACAGTGAGCCAGTATCAAGGCCTCAGTATATTAACGAAATACCGCTATAATTAGGAAATCCTACTTCAAAAGATGCTTTTATTGCTACACTTTGATAAAATAAGGTTTGCAAAATAGGACGCTAATGATGTAGGAGGCAGATAATATTGAGATCGAACGGACGGAATAACGATCAATTACGGGATATGAAAATAACTACAAATGTGAATAAATATGCGGAAGGCTCTGTGTATATAGAAATGGGAGATACCAAAATACTCTGCACAGCAACTGTGGATGAGAAAGTACCTCCATTCTTAAAAGGGCAAGGAAAGGGCTGGGTAACGGCAGAGTATTCTATGTTACCACGAGCGACGCATACCCGAAATCATCGTGAAGCGAATCGTGGCAAGCTAACGGGCCGGACGATGGAAATTCAACGGTTAATCGGTAGAGCACTTCGTTCTGTAGTGAATTTACATGCTTTGGGTGAACGTACAATCACATTGGATTGCGATGTGATTCAAGCTGATGGAGGGACAAGAACAACCTCAATTACAGGCTCATTTGTAGCTCTTTGTATAGCAGTAAATAAGATATCTCAACAGCATCGACTGCCTGTATTCCCGATTACCGATTATTTAGCTTCTGTTAGTGTAGGCGTTGTAGGAGATCAAACACTATTGGATCTAAATTATGAAGAAGATTCCAAGGCTAAAGTAGATATGAATTTGGTCATGACGGGAAAGGGGCAGTTTGTGGAACTACAAGGAACGGGTGAAGAAAGCCCCTTCTCACGTCAAGAGTTGGATGAAATGCTTCAGCTTGGTGAACAGGGAATCAAAGATATTATTACGCGTCAGCAGGAAACATTAGGTCCAATTGCTCTTATGATCGGAACTGGATTAACTGGAAAAGGTGTCTAACATGAAGCTAGATCAAGACATTGTCATTGTTGCCACTAAGAATAAAGGGAAAGTTAGAGAATTTGAGCATGCTTTTGCGCTACTAGGTAAACAAGTGAAAAGCATGTTTGACTATCCTAACCTTCCGGAAGTGATTGAAGACGGACATACTTTTGTAGAGAATGCTCTCAAAAAGGCTAAAATGGTTGGGGACGCGCTTGGTTTGCCTGTTCTTGCTGATGATTCAGGATTATGCGTAGAGGCATTGGATGGACGTCCAGGCGTATATTCTGCACGTTATGCGGGTAAGAATGCAACGGATCAGGAGAACAACGAGAAGCTATTGCAAGAGCTTGAGCAATTGAAACAAGGTGAAGATACAGAACAGACATTGTTAAGTCCAGCAAGCTTTAACTGTTCATTGGTGTTATATAACCCCTCTTCAGAAGAACATATGGAGACTTTTGGATCTGTGGCAGGCTGGATCACTTCAGATGTAGCGGGTACCGGTGGATTCGGTTATGATCCGCTCTTTTATGTTCCTCAGTATGAGAAGACGATGGCTGAGCTCTCATTAGAGGAGAAACAATCCATAAGTCATCGTGGGATTGCTTTGCGAGAGTTAATCGATCGCTTGCAGAAATGAATGTTATTACAGGAGAATAATCAAGCTGAGGAATACGATATGGCTTGATTATTCGTTAATTGATAAGAAGGCTGCCCTTGGGCGGCCTTCTTTTTTCAAAGTCATACAGATATATGCCGAAAGAGAGCATAATACGCCAGAACGAGTAGTAAATTTAGCCTATCAGAATGCATTAGACGATGTCTATAGAATGATATATGAGCTTTGCTCAGAGGAGACCGGTATGCAGATGAGGGAGTCTGGGGTAAGCGCGTTTCTTCATTCATACGATGGATAATAACCAAATAATAATACTTATATCCGCTCACTAGTGTAACCATACTAATACCAGGAGGTGATCGTAGTGGCGGATAAATATAAGAAAAATAAAGGCAACAAGTATGCCCATAATAATGAATTTGCTGAGGATGTCATGTCCAAGAATCATGCACAACACGTTCAAGATAAAGTAAACTGGCGTCGTGGAAATAAGTAATTTAAAATTAGCTATTGATTAATTGTGAGGGTGCGGTATAATAAACAACGCACCCTTTTCATCAGGAGCAATGTTATATGATCATGTCTTAGTAGCTCAGCTGGATAGAGCAACGCCCTTCTAAGGCGTCGGTCGGGGGTTCGAATCCCTCCTGGGACGTATACAGAAAACTCTCCATTATGGAGAGTTTTTTTGCGTTCTAGGGAGTGAGAGCCCTATCTTTTGATTCAAAATGGGCATCTGTACAATCAGAATATCTCCGTTAACTATAGAATGCTCTTATCAAACAATAGGAGGTATGTTATTTTATGGTTAGAGTGAGCCCGTGGTTTCAAAGACTATGCAACCAATTTTCATCCATTTATAGGTGGAGAACATGAAATAGATCCGGGTCCTGTTTGTTTAGTCATTCTTCTTCCGATTCTTTGATCAGTGCGCGACGAGAATTACCTTTAAGTTTATCCACAATTATTATTATTTCTCATTGGAAAAATAGTGAATATTTGATAAGATAGCATAAAGGCCTCCTACACGAGGTCTATATTTTTATGGAGGGATAAATAATGGTACTATTTTACGTCGAATTTGAAAGGAAGAATCTTCAAACAGGAGGTGAAATCTACTATGAACCATAGTACGATCCTCCAAAACTCCAATACACAGTTGGTAAACCAGCTGGTTTTCTTTGATGAAGAGAAGAAGTTCTTCTTGATGCAATATATACCAGATGATTCTAAAGAGCAGAAAAGGATCGATCAAATTCTTTCTATATATACGACATCACTTGAAAAGATCATTTCTGAACGAAAAGAAGGCTCATTAAATTCTATGGTTCTTATTGGTAGCGAGGTGACCCTTCGTTATGAGGATGATGGTTATGAGGAGAAGTACATCATTGTGTTCCCTCATCAAGTAGATCCAAGTAAGAACTGGATTTCATTTCTATCTCCGATGGGATTGCAACTATTAATGACTGAAATAAATAAAACGTATGAAATTATCGTACCTTCAGGTCATATTGGAGTGAAGATACAAGAAGTTAAATATATGAATTACGGTAATATAGACAAATAATAAGGAATGTTGCATGATGAATGAGTAGTAAAGTAATTGATGAATTTAGGAGGGCTTATATGATACAGGTTAAAGAGTTCGTAGATTCAGATAATTCCTATGCGGAGAATAAGGCGAATCAGTTTTTAGCTGGATTAAAAGAGGAACAAGTGATTAATATACGTTATGGATCGGTAGTGAAATCCAGTGTATCCAAAACGGAACGTCAAAGAAGCACGATCTTAGTCGTCTATAAGACAGCAGAATAGCGTAAAAGCAAATAGTATTGTATACGTTTTCTTAAGGATTCTTTATACATTTACTCTAAAGTGGTATCCCACATTTCGATTGTTGCAATTACCATAGCTAGTATCTGTCTGTAACACAAAAAAAAGCCCTCCAAAAAGGAGGGCTTTTTTATAATATGTCCCAGGAGGGATTCGAACCCCCGACCGACGCCTTAGAAGGGCGTTGCTCTATCCAGCTGAGCTACTGAGACTCGAAAAATCAACAATGAATAATATATCATGGATGCGATAGAATATCAAGCACTAATTGTGTTAAATATTTTTTGATTTTAAAGAGGGTATGATATAATCTACAAATGTGAGTTTAAAAGATGACTTTTTGAACAACCTTTACAATTAACAGAGTTTAAGCAAAGAGAGGAGGGGCACTTATTAACGACATCATTTCCTCTGCGAAAGATAATCTGATTCTTTTTCCAAAAACATTGGATTATTACCAAATACAACTTACGGTTATGTTGGAAAGTGAACGCTATGGTGAGGCGATGGATTTACTTCGCTTTCTACTTCAATGCCAGGGGCAAGAAGAGAGATATGTTGATGAATGGCAGGCTTTACTTGAATGGTTAGAGACTGCTTTTCCTCAATATATTTCTGGAGTAGATAATGAACAAGCAACTATAGATGGTGAAATTGAATTAGATGAGGAAGATCTAGCTCGGCGTAATGCGGAGTGGAAGTTTGCTGAAGATGCTGATTACGCTAATAAATTGCTAAGCATTGTGAAGAATGAAGTCTTGTCTGAACAGACGATGCTCGCATTGGAACAACTCTCCTACTTGAATGGCGACGCCATTAATCAGGAGTTGGTTAATTGGTTGCAGAGCCATGACATTCATCCACTGCTTCAATATCGAGTTCTACAGACATTACATCAGCGTGGTATGCAAGGAAGTATTACTTTTATGAGGGGACAAGAACAGGTTGAAGTTGATATTGAGAGTATTCCGACAAAAGATAGCGAATTTCCGCTAGTTGTTCAGCAAATTGTAGATCGGGTTGCTCAGTACACTGAAGTTCAAGAGCCGACCTTGTTTTATTTCGCTCAAGAGTTATGGTCACAATTTATTAAGGCGGTATATGGAACAAATGCTTATCTATCCATGTTAACAGAAGAAGATTTGGTAATGGATATATGGGCGGCAGCGCTCCATCAGACGGTATCTGAAAGTCTAACAGGAAACCGCAATGAAGAGGAGACTCGGGCAATATACGGGATTACAGAGAACTTCCGTTTTCGATTCGAACAAGCCTACCGAGTGATGAAACAGTTTGTTACAGAAGGTGAAGCATAATAAACTGTTATGACGCCTTTTTGAACATTTACTTTTAATATAATAATTAATTTAGGATTCTAGGTTGAACCTACCCTTGAAAAAAGGTACAATGTTGTTTATACTATAATGGTTGTTCTGTGCGTGAAATATAAGGATTAAGTATAGAGTGGAACTTATACTTTCTTATTTTCTATAAATAAACCATGAGAATTATTTTGGAGGGGAAGGCATAAAATGAAAGCAACTTGGGAAAAAATAGAGAAGAACCTTGGGGTTCTTGAAGTTGAAGTAGAAACAGAGCGTGTAACTGAGGCGCTTGATAAAGCTTTTATGAAAGTATCTAAGAAAGCTAATGTACCTGGATTCCGTAAAGGAAAAGTACCGCGTTCTGTCTTTGAAGCACGTTATGGAGTAGAAAGCTTGTATCAAGATGCTATTGATATTTTGCTTCCAGAAGTGTACACACAAGCGGTAGACGAAACGGATATCTTCCCGGTAGATCGCCCAGAAATTGATATTGATCAATTTGCTAAAGGTGAAGTATTTAAGTTCAAAGCTAAAGTTACTGTTAAACCAGAAGTAACTTTAGGTCAATACAAAGGCGTAGAAGTACCAACACAAAAAGTTGAAGTTACTGAAGATGAACTGAACGAAGAATTAGTTCGCTTACAAGGACGTCATGCAGAGCTAGTTATTATTGAAGAGGGTACTGCTGAGAATGGTGACATCACAATCATTGATTTTGATGGTTCCGTTGACGGTGTTCCTTTTGAAGGTGGACAAGCTGAGCGTCATTCTTTGGAACTGGGAAGCGGTTCGTTCATTCCAGGCTTTGAAGAACAAGTTATAGGATTGGCTACTGGCGATCAGAAAGACGTTGAAGTAACATTCCCTGAAACTTACCAAGTAGAAGAATTGGCTGGTAAGCTAGCTGTCTTCAAAGTGAAAGTTCACGAAATCAAGCGCAAACAACTTCCTGAATTGGACGATGAATTCGCTAAAGATGTAAGTGAATTCGAAACATTGGATGAGTACAAGGTAGACTTGAAGACACAACTAGAATCACGTAAAGACCAAGAAGCGAAAGGTGTTCGTGAAGGTCTTGTAGTGGATAAAGTTGCTGAATTAGCAGAAGTTGA
The DNA here is from genome assembly GCF_056786405.1 of Paenibacillus sp. Y859. Taxonomy (NCBI): domain Bacteria; kingdom Bacillati; phylum Bacillota; class Bacilli; order Caryophanales; family Paenibacillaceae; genus Paenibacillus; species Paenibacillus sp. Y859. Next base: position 378,812 of record NZ_JBXCIZ010000003.1, read on the forward strand.
TATTCCACAATCGATGATTTCAAGTGAAGTTCAGAATATGATGACTGATTTCGATAATCGTCTTCGTTCACAAGGTATGGATCTTGAGATGTTCTTAAGCTTCTCAGGTCAGACTAAGTCTGATCTTCAAGAGCAAATGAAAGTTGATGCAGAGAAACGTGTTCGTAACAATCTCGTACTTGAGCAAGTTGCTAAGGATGAGAAGATTGAAGTTACCGAAGAAGACGTTACGAGTGAATTGGCTACATTGTCTGAATCATACAAGCGCTCTCCTGAAGAACTACGTAGTGTTCTAGAAGCTAATGGATCATTGAACAGTCTACGTGAAGAGATTTCTCTACGCAAAACAGTTGATTTCCTACTGTCTAACAGTAAGGAAGTTGCTCCTGTAGAAGTTGAAGATGAAACTCCAGAAGAAGACAAATAAGAAAATTATTATAGTGGTTGATGAGGTGCGTTTTTTTGACGCGCCTCATTTTTACCTAAACTGACCAAAAAATGGATAATACATGTGAAAATTGGGTTTGTTTTAAAAAAAAGGACGGTATAGCCGTGTTTGCTTGATACATACTTATTTAAAGGGATTATGTTGCATACTTATTGCGTATGTTGAAAAAATGACATCGCGCTTCTAACATGTTAAAATATTGATGAGATATGAAATTGTATTTTTAAAAGGAAAAGAGGTTGGTCAAATGAGTCTCGTACCTATGGTTGTTGAACAAACCAGTCGTGGAGAACGTTCTTCTGATATTTACTCCAGATTGCTTAAGGATCGCATTATTTTTCTGAGTACTGCCATTGACGATGATGTTGCCAATCTTGTCATAGCACAGCTGTTATTTCTAACTGCTGAGGACCCAGAGAAGGATATTAGTCTATATATTAACTCACCAGGTGGTTCTGTCACAGCGGGAATGGGGATATATGATACAATGCAATTCATAAAGCCAGATGTATCTACGATTTGCGTGGGTATGGCGGCAAGTATGGGATCTTTGCTATTGACCGCGGGAGCGAAAGGTAAGAGATTTGCGCTGAGTAATAGCGAAGTGATGATTCATCAGCCTTTGGGAGGTATTTCAGGGCAGGCATCAGATATACGGATTCATGCGGATTGGATCTTGAAGACAAGAGAAAAGCTTAATCAAATATATGTAGAACGAACCGGTCAACCTCTTGACAAAATCGAGATGGATACGGATCGTGATTTCTTCATGAGCGCTGAAGAAGCAGTGTCTTATGGACTTATTGACAAAGTACTATCTTCACCGAACAAATCTTAAGGGGTGGTAATATGTTTAAGTTTAATGATGAGAAAGGGCAACTTAAATGTTCTTTCTGTGGTAAAACTCAGGAACAGGTGCGTAAATTAGTTGCAGGTCCTGGCGTTTATATATGTGATGAGTGCATCGAGTTGTGTACTGAGATTGTAGAGGAAGAGCTAGGGCATGAGGAAGAAGTGGATTTGAAAGATATCCCGAAGCCTAAAGATATTTGCGATATTCTCGATCAATATATTATTGGGCAGAATCAAGCTAAGAAATCATTGTCTGTTGCGGTCTATAACCATTACAAACGAATTAATACACAAAGTAAGATTGATGACGTAGAGTTATCTAAGAGTAATATCCTCTTGTTGGGTCCTACTGGATCAGGTAAGACATTGCTAGCTCAAACGATGGCCAAAATTCTTAACGTACCTTTTGCAATTGCAGATGCGACATCATTAACTGAGGCTGGCTATGTGGGTGAGGATGTTGAGAATATTCTATTGAAGCTTATACAAGCAGCTGATTATGACGTGGAGAAAGCGGAACGTGGCATCATCTATATTGATGAGATCGATAAAGTGGCTCGCAAGTCGGAGAATCCATCGATTACACGCGATGTATCGGGTGAAGGGGTGCAGCAAGCCCTTCTTAAAATTCTTGAGGGAACTGTTGCATCTGTTCCGCCTCAAGGGGGACGTAAACATCCTCATCAAGAATTCATTCAGATTGATACTACAAATGTATTGTTTATCTGCGGTGGTGCTTTCGACGGGTTGGAGCAATTAATCAAACGTCGTATCGGTAAGAAGGTAATCGGATTTAACGGCGGTGGAGAAGCTCAGAAAGATCTGAATCCTGGTGAGTATCTATCTATGGTTCTACCAGAGGATCTGTTGAAATTTGGTCTAATACCTGAATTTGTAGGGCGCCTACCTATCATTTCAAGTTTGGAGCCTCTAGATGAGAACACATTAGTTCGGATTCTTACTGAACCGAAGAATGCATTGACTAAACAGTATCAAAAACTGTTGGAAATGGATAATGTGAATCTGGAATTCGAACCTGCAGCGTTGGTGGCTATTGCCAAGGAAGCCATTAAACGTAATACGGGTGCTCGTGGTTTAAGAGCAATCATTGAAGGCATTATGCTTGATGTGATGTTCGAGGTTCCGTCTCGCGACGACATCGAAGATTGCGTTATCACCGAGCAGGTAGTTCAAGAGAAAGTAGTTCCTGAATTAAGTGCCAGCACTAAGGTTAGCAAGAATCAAGAAGAGAGTGCCTAAAGGGTTGTGAATACCATAGGGCTTATGTAGATAGATTGCCGAAGTTCCACTTCCAGCCCTGTACGTGCAGCTATTGACGTCGGGGCAAGGGGTGGAGTTTTAGCGTTAAAGGGAGAGGCTAACTATGTTTTCAAGAAAAGACACACGTTCTGTTAAAGTTGGAGACCTGATCATAGGTGGAAATAACGATGTGATCATTCAAAGCATGTGTACGACGAAGACGGCAGATGTGGAAGCAACAGTGGCTGAAATATTACGTTTAGAAGAAGCGGGTTGCCAAATGGTGCGGGTTACCGTTAATAATGAGGAGGCCGCTGCTGCAATCAAAGAAATAAAGAAACAGATTCATATCCCATTAGTTGCGGATATTCATTTCGATTATAGATTAGCTTTAGCTGCTATTGAGAACGGCATTGATAAAGTGCGCATTAATCCTGGTAATATCGGACGTCGCTCCAAGGTAGAAGAAGTCGTAAAAGCCTGTAAAGCGAAGGGAATACCTATACGAATTGGGGTTAATGCTGGTTCACTTGAGAATCATTTGCTTGAGAAATATGGTTATCCGACACCTGATGCTATGGTTGAGAGTGCACTTTTTCATATAGGAATACTGGAAGAGTTGGACTTTCATGATATTATCGTTTCTTTAAAAGCATCGGATGTACCTATGGCTCTCGAGGCTTATCGCAAGGCCGCTGAAGTTATCCCATATCCATTGCATCTAGGGATCACGGAAGCAGGAACGTTGTTCTCGGGTACAATTAAGAGTTCGGCAGGTATTGGTGCTCTACTCTCTATGGGGATCGGTAACACCCTACGGATTTCGCTTAGTGCGGACCCTGTCGAAGAGGTGAAAGTAGCACGTGAGATTCTAAAGGCATTTGGTCTGATCTCGAATGCTCCAACATTGATCTCTTGTCCAACTTGTGGAAGATTGGATATTGACTTATTCTCTATTGCTAATGAAGTAGAGGAGTATATATCTAATTTAAAAGTACCTATTAAGGTATCCGTACTTGGTTGTGCTGTGAATGGCCCAGGCGAAGCGCGTGAAGCGGATATTGGTATTGCTGGTGCACGTGGAGAAGGGATGCTTTTCCGCTACGGAGAGATGATCCGTAAGGTACCTGAAGCTGAGCTAGTTAATGAATTGAAGAAAGAAATTGATCATATCGTTGAAGTGTATGAAGCTACTGGAGAAATACCAGGTCGCAATCATCAGCATCAATCCTAATTATAGTGTAAGTACAAAAGCTACAGGCCGTAAGTTATCGGCCTGTAGCTTTTTTGACAGATAAGAGCGGATGTAGCCTATAGACATTACTTCCTAACCATGACAGTAACGATACATTCAAGTCATCTAAATCTAACCATGTGAAAGTCCTTTAGACATATTTCCAGCCGAAAATCACAATAAGTGCGTTTATTGAATGAGGAAAAGGCTATACTACCAAGTATTAGCCTAATGGGAGTTATAGAAATGGGAGGGAAACTATGAATTTAAGTATGATATTTATGGTGATTCAATTGTTCTTTGGTGTCATTATCGGGATTTACTTCTGGACTTTGCTACGGGGTCAGAAGACAAACCGAACAGCAATCGATAGGGAGTCGAGGAAAGAATTAGATAAGTTACGGAAACTACGTTCTATATCACTTACCAAACCTCTTTCAGAGAAAACCCGACCACAATCGATTGATGATATTGTAGGACAAAAGGAAGGATTACGTGCTTTAAAAGCAGCGCTATGTAGTGATAATCCTCAGCATGTCATTATTTATGGGCCTCCAGGAGTGGGGAAGACAGCGGCAGCCAGGGTTGTATTGCAGGAAGCTAAAAAAAATCCGACTTCACCTTTTAAAAGTGAAGCGAAATTTACGGAAATTGATGCAACCACTGCTCGATTTGATGAGAGAGGAATAGCAGACCCTCTCATTGGATCTGTTCACGATCCGATATATCAAGGGGCCGGCTCAATGGGAGTTGCGGGTATTCCGCAACCTAAACCCGGAGCTGTGACGAAAGCGCATGGTGGAATTCTATTTATTGATGAGATTGGTGAATTACATTCGATCCAATTAAATAAACTATTAAAGGTACTTGAAGATCGCAAGGTTCTCTTGGAAAGTGCATATTATAACTCTGAAGATAATAATACGCCTGCTTATATCCATGATATTTTTCAGAATGGCTTACCTGCTGATTTCCGTCTCGTTGGTGCGACGACTCGTTCCTCGGAAGAAATTCCACCTGCGCTCCGGTCCCGCTGTATGGAAATATACTTTCGACCGCTACTGCCCGATGAAATCGGCATGATTGCAGAAGATGCTATTGCAAAAATAGGTCTTAAACCATGTCCTTCGGCTGTAGAAGTGGTGAAGAAGTATGCTACCAATGGAAGAGAAGCTGTCAATATCATTCAGCTCGCAGCTGGTTTAGCATGGACTGAAAAGAGAGACTCATTAGAGGCAACAGATGTGGAGTGGGTAGCTAATAGCAGCCAACTCCAACCTCGGCCTGAACGTAAAATACCAACGCATTCACAGGTTGGAGTAGTTAATGGACTTGCTGTGTATGGATCAAATCTAGGAACATTACTTGAAATTGAAGTATCTGCTTCTATAAGTTCAAAGGGTCAAGGGAAAATCAATATAACAGGTGTGGTGGAAGAGGAAGAGATTGGCGGTGGAGCTCGGACGATTCGCAGGAAAAGCATGGCGAAAGGCTCAATAGAGAATGTCCTCACAGTTCTTCGTTTAATGGGGCTTAACGCCAGTGATTACGATTTGCATATTAACTTTCCTGGTGGAACTCCGATTGATGGTCCATCTGCTGGTATTGCGATGGCAACGGCAATCGTGTCAGCAGTAAAGAATATACCGATTGATCACAAGATAGCGATGACTGGAGAGATTAGCATTCACGGTAAGGTGAAGCCTGTTGGTGGTGTTATTGCCAAGGTTGAGGCAGCATTTCAAGCTGGAGCAACAACAGTCATCATACCTAAAGACAACTGGCAGGCTCTGTTTGCAGATCTTAATGGGTTACAAGTTATCCCAGTTGATCACATTCAGGAAGTATTCCATCATGTGTTTGGTAAGGAACTGGTGAATCATCTACAAGAAACGACACTGTCTGAGTTCCCGGATGTATACACTGGAATATCATCATCTCTCCTTCAGGCGAAATCTGTTACACAAGGTCAAGTGACAGATTCGAGTAGCATTTAGAAACCGCGTTATATTGGTGTTTCAGCCATTCTTTTGTTAAAATATAAAAATGCATATGCGTAAAAAGAGCAACTGGAGGTGTGAAAGCGATGGGGTCTATTAAATCGAAAGGTCGTCGTTTTCCTTTGCTGCCTTTGAGAGGACTTCTTGTATACCCAAGTATGGTGCTTCATCTTGACGTGGGTCGTGAGAAATCGGTCAAAGCATTGGAGAAAGCGATGATAGAAGATAATTTAATTCTCCTTTGTTCTCAGTCTGAAGTGAACATTGAAGAACCGGAGCAAGAGGATATATTTAGAATCGGTACAGTAGCGAAAGTGAGACAAATGTTGAAACTTCCAAACGGAACCATTCGTGTGCTAGTTGAAGGTGTGGAGCGAGCGGAGGTTCTTCAGTATACAGATAATGAAGAGTATTACGAGGTTATTGCCCGTGTACTTCCAGAATTAGAGATTGATGATCCAGAGATTGATGCTTTAATGCGTACAGTTCTTAGTCAATTTGAATATTATATTAATTTGTCAAAGAAGGTTACTCCAGAGACGTTAGCCGCTGTTTCGGACATTGAGGAACCAGGCCGACTATCAGATGTGATTACCAGTCATTTGACTTTGAAGATTAAGGATAAACAAGAGATATTAGAGACTGTTGATATTCGAGAACGGCTTGAGAAGCTTCTAGATATTCTTAATAACGAGCGTGAAGTGCTTGAATTGGAGCGAAAGATTGGTCAGCGAGTTAAGAAACAAATGGAGAAAACGCAAAAAGAATATTACCTCCGTGAACAGATGAAGGCTATTCAAAAGGAATTAGGCGAGAAGGAAGGTCGGGCGAACGAAGTGGATGAGCTTCGTGAGCAGATGGATGGAAAGGAACTTCCCGAACAAGTAAAAGAAAAAATTGAGAAAGAGATCGATCGGCTTGAAAAGATGCCTTCAAGTTCAGCAGAAGGTGGAGTCATCCGTAATTATGTTGATTGGTTACTCGCCCTGCCTTGGTCTAATGAAACGGAATATGATCTAGATCTCCAGAAAGCAGAAGATATTCTGAATGAGGATCATTATGGTCTTGATAAACCGAAAGAACGCGTTCTGGAGTACTTGGCAGTACAAAAGCTTGTTAAGCAAATGAAGGGGCCGATACTGTGTCTTGTTGGACCTCCAGGTGTTGGTAAAACATCACTTGCACGTTCAATAGCCCGATCACTTGAACGGAAATTCGTACGCATATCGCTCGGAGGTGTACGAGATGAAGCCGAAATTCGTGGACACCGTCGCACGTATGTAGGAGCCATGCCAGGTCGTATCATTCAGGGGATGAAATCTGCGGGCTCGATGAATCCGGTGTTTCTATTAGATGAAATAGATAAAATGGCATCTGATTTCAGAGGTGATCCTTCGTCGGCTTTACTTGAAGTGCTTGATCCAGAACAGAACAATACATTTAGTGATCATTTCATCGAGGTACCATTTGACTTATCTAAGGTGATGTTTGTTACGACAGCCAACGCTATTCATAACATTCCAAGACCTCTTTTGGATCGGATGGAAATACTCCATATTCCGGGTTATACAGAACTTGAGAAGCTTCAGATTGCCAATCGTTATCTGTTGCCGAAGCAAAAGCGTGAACATGGCTTGGAACCTGATCAACTACAGGTCGATGAGGATGCCTTATTGAAAGTGATTCGTGAGTATACGCGTGAATCAGGCGTTCGGAATTTAGAGCAACAGATTGCTTCTTTGTGTCGTAAGGCTGCTAGAAAGATTGTTTCACAACAGGATTTGACCATTATCATTACCCCTGTAGATATTAAGGAGAACCTTGGAATTGCTAAATTCCGTTATGGTGTAGCTGATCTTGAGGATCAGATTGGAACGGTAACGGGACTTGCATGGACCGAAGTAGGCGGAGAGACGTTAATGATTGAAGTGACAGTCGTGCCAGGTTCAGGTAAACTAATATTAACAGGTCAATTGGGTGACGTGATGAAGGAGTCTGCACAGGCCGCCTTTAGTTATACTCGTTCCCAATCCGAAGTGCTAGGAATCGATTCTGACTTCCATGAGAAGAATGATATTCATATCCATATTCCTGAAGGTGCCATTCCTAAAGATGGACCATCGGCAGGGATTACGATTGCTACTGCATTGGTTTCGGCTTTGAGTAAGAGATTTGTCTCCAAGGATGTGGCTATGACAGGTGAGATCACGCTGCGTGGACGTGTACTACCAATTGGAGGACTGAAAGAGAAATCACTAGCTGCCCATCGTGCAGGCTATAAGAAAATTTTGCTCCCTAAAGATAATGAACGGGATTTAAGTGAGATTCCGGACAGCATAAAGAATGAAGTGGAATTTATTCCTGTGTCTCATATGGATCAGGTTCTGCAACATGCGCTTGTGGAACGTAAGGGAGTGCACTAGAGAGGGATTATAACTATGAAAGTAACCAAATCCGAGTTCGTGATTGGTGCCGTTGGGCCTGATCAATACCCGGGCGATGGCTTGCCAGAGATTGCTCTGGCAGGTCGCTCGAATGTGGGTAAGTCATCATTAATTAACCGCATGATTAATCGTAAGAATTTAGCTAGAACGAGCTCAACTCCTGGTAAGACTCAGCAATTAAACTATTATGTCGTTAATGATGAATTGTATTTGGTTGACTTTCCTGGATATGGATTTGCCAAAGTATCTAAGTCGCAGCGACTTGCATGGGGAAACATGATCGAGAAGTATTTACTGGAAAGAGTGACATTGAAGTTGTTGCTACTTGTAGTAGATCTGCGGCATCCGCCTTCCAAGGATGATATGATTATGTATGATTGGGTGTCACATTATGATATTCCTGTCTGTGTTGTAGCAACGAAGGCTGACAAGATTCCTCGTAGCCGATGGGCCAAGCAGATTAAACAGATGAAGGAAAGTTTGGGTTTACGGATCGATCATCCGCTAGTCTTATTTTCATCTGATACAGGCTTAGGCAAAGATGAACTGTGGAGTATTATTAAAGCTAATATGAGTGCTACTGAAGAAGATGATGAGGATGAAGCACTAACTGAAGTGTAATAATTTTATATTTTCGCTGAAATGGGTGCCTTAAAGTGATACGGTAGCATCGCTAGCATCGGAAGCGTGATCTCCTTGAATAAGGAGATCATAGTCGTTTTTATTTGACAAATAACCATGGAGGTCCGTGGTTATTTGTTTTTTCACACTCCCATACAATGTTACATAGCTATAAATGTGATAAGGGGGCGGTATAGTTGCGTCGAAGAAAGTACAAAGACATTATATTCACTTGTGTATTACTACTGTTAGTTGGGAGTTTGTTGTATCAGGGCTATCAATTATTAAAGCCCAATGAGGTGAAAGTGGATGCATCCCAGATGCTTTATGAAGTTGTTTATTTTCAAATGGAAATATTGAATTCCTCCTTGATGGAGGCTACTCATATGAATAATACGAAAGAGCTAGATCGAGTGAAATTGGCAGCTTATTCAGCTAACTTCGGACATGAACGGATGGTTAGGGCTTTTGGTAAGAAAGAGATAGAATATTTGCCAGCCATTGATGAATTGGTTAATATGATAACAGGCTGGCAGATTGCTGGAGATCGTTCGATTAATCAGCAGGAACGTGAGTTATTAGTTGATTTCAGTTCTAAATTTACTGACTTAATACCGATTTATAGCATTATTGTTAATAGTAACCATCAGGTGAATTCAGTACAAGCTGAGCAATTGAGCAAACTAAGTAAGCAGTTAGATGATCTTATTTCAAAGTGAAAGTTCAATCATTACGATACAGGTTCATAAACATGTCAATAAATCGTCATGGAGATTTTAATTAATGTGATATAATTAACATAAATGAATTATGATATAACTGCGAGTTCCAAAAGCTTATTTTTTGAACAAACTCTATATAGTTCGGAGATATTTAAATTATTTGGGGTAGGTGACTTTATATATGCATATCGTCGTTGTAGGATTAAATTATCGGACAGCGCCTGTGGAAGTGAGAGAAAAGTTCACATTCGCAGATAAGGATTTACCGGAAGCTCTAGACCAATTAAAGCATACCAAAACGGTTTTGGAAGGTGTCATTGTTGCAACTTGTAATCGGACAGAAATTTATGTAGTCGTGGATCGTCTACATATGTGCGGTTATTTCATACGAGGTTTCATGGAACAGTGGTTCGGTATTTCTCGTGAGGAATTCACGAAGCACATATATATATATGAAGATGAACAAGCAATATCTCATTTGCTACGCGTGACATGTAGCCTGGATTCTATGGTGCTAGGAGAGACGCAAATTTTAGGTCAAGTTCGTAGTGCATTCCTAGAGTCACAAAGGAATAATGCAACTGGAACTTGGTTCAATATGCTATTTAAGCAGGCAGTTACCCTAGGCAAAAGAGTGCACACTGAGACGACTATTGGAGAGAGCGCGGTATCCATTAGTTATGCCGCAGTTGAACTAGGTAAACGGATTTTCGGATTGTTTACAGATAAGAAAGTATTGATCCTCGGCGCGGGTAAGATGAGTGAATTAACTGTGAAGCATTTGTATGGAAATGGAGCGGCCGAAGTTATTGTTGCCAACCGCACGTTGTCACGTGCTGAAGAATTAGCTAAGAAGTTTAATGGCACACCATGTACTTTAGATATGGCAATTGCGCGCTTAGATGAAGTGGATATTCTAATTAGCTCCACAGGTGCCGAAGAATATGTATTAACTTCTGCGCAAGTGAAGGAGAGTATGAAGCGTCGTCAATCACGGCCATTGTTTATTATTGATATTGCTGTGCCAAGGGATATAGATCCTATTATTGGTGATATTCATAATGTATTCCTGTATGATATCGATGATTTAGAAGGGATAGTACAGAGTAATCTTGAAATGCGTCGAACGGAAGCAACTAAGATTGAGATCATGATTGAGGAAGAGATCATTGTGTTTAATCAGTGGTTGAAGACGCTTGGAGTGAGACCTGTTATTCGAGCTTTACAAGAAAAGTCCAATGTAATTCACGAAGAAACGATGGAAAGTTTATTCAATAAACTACCTGAACTGGATGAACATCAACGGAAAGTGATCCGTCGTTTAACTAAAAGTATCGTGAACCAGATGTTGCATGATCCGATTAATCGAATTAAGGAATTGACTGGTGAGAAGAATGGTGAGGACTCCCTGGATGTCTTTACACAGATATTCGCTTTAGAGAATCAGCTGAATGACACTAGAGATGATGGTATGATGGTTGGAACACAGCATGTATTGGTGGGTACAAGCAGTAAATCTTCTACGGAGATCAAATCATCTCTTTCTAAGGCATCTTTGATGCCGGCCAGCCTGTAGAGGTGGGTGAGATAAGATGTTATTATTAAGTAGAATTTATGATGCAGGCATTTATATTTATGCCCTGAGCCTTTTGTTCTTTTTCTCTGATTGCATTCGACGCAATTTGAGAGCGAAGTGGACAGGCACAGGGCTTCTTGTTGTTGTATTTGTATCTCAATTAACGATCCTTGGAATTCGGATGTGGGAGGATCGTATTGCTCCAATTTTCACCCTATATGATTTCTTATTCATGTTTGCATTCATTCTTGTCATAGCATCATTAGTGATGTGCTTTTTGAAAAAGTCTGAATTTGCTGTTCTTTTGTTAAGTGTGATTGGCTTTTGTGTTTTTGTGCTTAATCACTTGTGGTTCGATTTCAGTAATGATCCTATGAGTAATTGGCAAGGTGTACATGGGTTGTTAGTATTTCATATTATTTTGGCAAATCTAAGTGTAGTATCGTTTACAGTTGCTGCTGTATTTGCAGTGATGTATCTATTTTTGCATAAGAAATTAAAAGACAAGAAATGGAATGACACAGTTAGACGACTACCGAGTCTTGAAATGATGGACAAATACTCTTACTATGGCATGGTAACGGGCCTACCACTTCTATCTGTATCACTAATCGTGGCTGTGCTGTCCATTGTTGCCGAAGGGCGTTTAGAATTGCTGTTGGATTCTAAGGTAGTGACCACTTTCATGGGATTGAGTATTTTTATATTGTATTTTGTTAAAAGAAGGGCTAAGAAAAATTCCGGTGTAGTGATATCAAAGTGGGCATTAATCGGATATGCCGTTATTATTATAAATCTTCTTCTGAATTCGTGGTCTAAATTTCATTGGTGGACAGGAGTGTGAGTGGATCAATGGCGGGATATATCCCCATCATGCTAGAGTGTGAAGATCGGCGCTGTCTTGTTGTGGGTGGGGGAATGATCGCGGAGAGAAAGATTAAGGCACTCCTTGAAGCACGAGCGAATGTAACCGTGATTAGTCCAGAGCTTACGCATGAATTATTTGTATTATATAAAGAGGGTCGTATTCAATGGAAACAAAGAGGTTTCTCTGATGGTGATACTGCGGGACATTGGATTGTTCATGCTACAACAAATCAAGAAGATCTGAATAGAACAATAGCGGAGGAAGCCAAAGAAATGGCGATTCCAGTTAATGTAGCGAGCAATGCAGAGTTAGGTACATTTATCACTCCAGCTGTCATGAAGCGCGGACGACTAACCATTGCTGTATCAACTTTAGGTGCGGGTCCCACAATAGCCAGGAGTATAAGCAATACTTTAGCCGAGCAGTATGGTGAAGAGTACGAGCTATATCTTGATTTCCTGTACCATATGCGTTCAGAAATAAAAAAAGGAGTTGCATCACTTGAGCAACGTGGTAAGTTATTTAGAAAATTAGCGCAATGCTCTATTCTGGGGGATATTCGACAGGGTACCTATAAGGAGTGGAGTCAAGCAGAAATACAAATGTGGATTATGGAAAATAAGGGGGAATAAGAAATGCGAACGATTATAGTAGGTAGTAGACAAAGTGCACTTGCTTTAACGCAAACGGGACAAGTTATTCAGGCGTTGCAGAAAATTAGTGATGAGCATGGGTTTGATTTTAAATTTGAGGTTAAAAAGATTGTTACAAAAGGGGATCGAATTCTCGATGTGACTCTTTCAAAGGTTGGTGGTAAAGGGTTGTTCGTTAAGGAGATTGAGCAGGCGATGCTTGACGGAGAGATCGATATGGCCGTACATAGTATGAAGGATATGCCCTCAGAGTTACCGGAAGGTCTAATGAATGCCGCTGTGCCAGTTCGGGCTGATGCACGCGATTGTCTTATCTCCTTGGATGGATTGGATTTAGATCAACTACCACATGGCGCTAAGGTTGGGACGAGTAGTTTACGGCGTTCAAGTCAACTGAAGGCATATCGTCCAGATCTGCAGTTAGAGCCTATTCGCGGTAATATTGACTCGCGACTCCGGAAGCTTGAGGAAGGTGAATTCCAGGCCATTCTACTAGCAGTAGCGGGTTTGAAACGTATGGGCTGGGAAGATAGAATTACATCTTATATTTCGGTAGATGTCTGTCTGCCTGCTGTTGGGCAAGGTGCACTAGGTATTGAATGTCGTGTAGATGATGAGGGAGTTCGTAAACTTCTTGCTCTGTATAATGATAAAGACACTTCGATGACAGTAGCAGCAGAGCGTAAATTTCTAGGTGTATTAAATGGTGGCTGCCAGGTTCCGATTGGGGCTCATGCGATATGGGTGGATGATACTCAAACAGGTTCTAAAGTTATACAATTAACAGGTATGGTTGGTTCTCCAGAGGGGGATGTCATTTTGAAAGAAATGGTGACGGGTACTGACCCCGAGAAGCTTGGTCTTGAAGTAGCAAACAAGTTAATTGCTCAGGGAGCGGAGAATATATTGGCGCAAGTAAGGGGATGAAGGGATGTCGTTAACATCTGGTAAAGTATATTTGGTGGGGGCAGGACCAGGAGATGCTGGTTTAATTACTGTCAAAGGCTTGGAATGTATCAAAAAAGCAGACGTAGTTGTGTATGATCGTTTGGCAAATCCACGTTTGCTACAATCGATGAAACCTGGGGCCGAGAAGGTATACGTTGGCAAACTTCCAGACAGACATACGATGAAACAGGAAGATATTAATCAGCTGTTAGTGGACTTGGCTTTGGAAGGTAAGACAGTGACTAGGTTAAAAGGTGGAGACCCAACTATCTTTGGTCGTGTTAGCGAGGAAGCAGAACTACTGTGGAAGCATGGTATCCGTTATGAGATCGTTCCGGGAATAACTTCCGCGATAAGTGTTCCGGCTTATGCAGGTATTCCGGTGACTCATCGTGATTTGTCTTCTTCACTTTCGATTATTACGGGTCATGAAAGTCCGGACAAGCTTGATGTAAAGATACAATGGGATAAGTTAGCGAATGCTACGGGAACCCTTATCTTTATGATGGGTGTTGCTAAGATAGGGTACATAAGTGAGCAATTGATCACACACGGTCGTCTTGCTAGCACTCCTGTAGCGCTCGTACGTTGGGGAACTCGTGCGGAACAGGAAACATTGACTGGGACGCTTGCAGATATTGAGGATAAAGTAAAAGCTGCTGACTTTCAGCCTCCCGCTGTAATTGTTGTAGGTGATGTGGTACTACAGCGTGAGAAATTAATGTGGGCAGAATATATGCCACTTTTCGGCAAACGTATTCTTGTAACCCGTGCTCGTTCCCAAGCGAGCGGGTTGGCTAACAGAATTGAGGAGCTTGGTGGCGAACCATATGAGTTTCCAGTTATTGATATAGTGAGACCGACAGACTCGAAGGAAATACTAGATATACAATCGTCATTTGCTAAATTAGAGGAGTATGATTGGATCTTCTTCACCAGCGTGAATGGAGTAGAATTCTTCTTTATGCATTTACAGGAACATGGACGAGATGTCCGTTCATTATATCGTGCAAAAGTGGTAGCTGTTGGACCGGCTACTGCAGAAGCCTTGATGTCACATGGTATCATCCCTGAGCAACTTCCAGAAGTATTCCAAGCAGAGGGAATGGTGGAGATGTTGGGGGCACAGTTGAAGGCAGGACAGAAGGTTCTGCTACCACGAGGAGATAAAGGTAGAAAGTGGCTTCCTGAGAAGCTTATGGAGATGGGGCTTGAAGTGACCGATACGGTTACATATCATACGGTTATAACGGGCGAAGATGATAGCGAACTGTTAAGAATGTTTGATGAGGGCAGTATTCATGCCATTACGTTCACTAGTTCCTCAACCGTGACGAATCTCCTAACCATCATGAAGCGGATGGGGATTCAAGATCCTGTCAAGCAATTGGAAGGTGTTGAAACCTTCTGTATTGGGGAAATTACAGCTATGACCGCAAAGGAAGCGGGATTAACTGTAGGGATGATTGCGGAAGAAGCGACGATTGAGAGCGTGGTTCAATCTTTATGCCGTTGGAACGCAGTGCAGAACTGAAAAAAAAGATCGTGAAGAACCTTGCGGAGGGGACGGAATTGTTCTGAAGAAGCGATAGCGCTCGCCTACAAGCTTTCCATAGGAAAGCTACTTCGAAAGCATATGCTTATGAATCGGATTTCTACCACATATAGGTGGTATACAATCAAGAAATCCGAGGGCAACTGCGATCGTAAGAATAATCCGTCACCGTAGCGGTCATGCAACAGAAATAAGTTTACGCTTCCGATGCGAGTTTTTTCGAAGTAAATCTTGAAGTGTATGCTTAAAAACTTATAGGAGGTTACAACCATGAATTTTCCATTAGTGCGGCATCGCCGCTTACGACAGTCTGCTGCTATTCGGAGTATGGTACGGGAGACTGTTCTAAATGTGCAGGATTTGGTGCAGCCTATCTTCGTTGCATATGGTACAAATGTGAAGAAGGAGATTTCCTCCATGCCAGGCGTGTACCATTTCTCGCTCGACATGTTGAAGAGTGAAGTGGACGATATTGTAGCTTTGGGCATTCCAGCAGTGTTATTGTTTGGGATACCGGAAACGAAGGATAGCATTGGATCATCAGGATTTGCAGATGATGGCATCGTACAAGAGGCAACGCGTCTTATTAAAGGTTGGTATCCTGAATTGTTAGTTATTGCGGATACTTGTTTATGCGAATTTACGGATCATGGGCATTGTGGGATGGTACATACGTTTGAACATGAAGGTCATATTTGTGGAGATGTGCTTAATGACGAGTCACTCGTATTGCTTGTCAAGACCGCAGTATCTCAAGCGAAAGCAGGAGCGGATATCATCGCACCATCTAATATGATGGATGGATTTGTACGAGCAATTCGTGAAGGACTTGATGAAGAGGGATATCAGAACATTCCCATTATGTCCTATTCGGTGAAATATGCTTCTGCATTCTATGGACCTTTCCGTGAAGCAGCAGACTCTGCACCTCAATTTGGTGACCGTAAGACTTATCAAATGGACCCTGCCAATGCCAGAGAAGCGCTTAGAGAAGCAGAATCTGATGTGCTTGAAGGTGCTGATATGCTTATGGTGAAGCCAGCCCTGGCATATTTGGATATTATGCGAATGATTAAGGATCAATTCGATCTTCCACTGGTTGCATATAATGTTAGCGGAGAATATTCCATGGTTAAAGCTGCTGCACAGCAAGGTTGGATTAATGAGAAAGCCATTGTTCAGGAAATGCTTACGGGTATGAAACGAGCTGGTGCAGATATCATTATTACTTATTTCGCAAAAGATGTAGCTGGTTGGATCGCAGGAAAATAGAAGGATAGGAGTGTCGAGAATGACTCAATTGTCTGGCAAGCGCAAAGAAGAGGCTTCTAGAGCGGCATTTGAAGAAGCTAAGCAGGTTATTCCAGGGGGAGTTAATAGCCCTGTTCGTGCATTTAAAGGAGTCGGATTGACTCCAATATACGTCGAACGTGGGGAAGGTTCCCGTATTTTTGATATCGACGGAAATACATTTATTGATTATATCTGCTCTTGGGGACCGCTGATTATGGGACATGCTCATCCAGAGGTTATTTCAGCTATTCGAGAAACAGCTTTGCGGGGGACAAGCTTCGGGGCTCCGACTTTAATTGAGACGGAGATGGCGAAGCTTGTCTGTGAACGTGTTCCATCTATTGAAATTGTGCGGATGGTCAATTCGGGAACAGAAGCTACGATGAGTGCTATTCGTCTAGCGCGTGGTATTACGGGCAGAAGTAAAATTTTGAAATTTGAAGGTTCGTATCATGGACATGCAGATAGCCTTCTGATCAAAGCGGGATCAGGAGTAGCTACATTAGGCTTACCTGATAGCCCAGGAGTACCAGAAAGTGTTGCAGTGAACACGATTACGGTTCCTTATAATGATCTTGAATCTGTCAAAATAGCTTTTGAGCGCTTCGGTGAAGAACTTGCTTGTATCATTGTCGAACCTATAGCTGGGAATATGGGTGTTGTACCGCCACTTCCAGGGTTTCTACAAGGTTTACGTGATCTAACGACCCAATATGGAAGTTTACTTATTTTTGATGAGGTCATGACTGGATTCCGAGTGGACTTAAATTGTGCACAAGGATTATATGGTATAACACCAGATTTAACTTGCCTCGGGAAAGTGATTGGTGGTGGACTTCCAGTAGGTGCGTACGGTGGCAAACGTGAATTTATGGAGCAGATATCTCCTTCTGGACCGATCTATCAAGCAGGCACCCTTAGTGGGAATCCGTTGGCGATGGCAGCCGGATACACGACACTTAAGTTACTCACGCCGGAAGTCTACAAGCAATTAGAGGAGCGCGCTGCACGTCTACAAGCTGGATTTGAGCGGAATGCTCAAGAACTCGGTGTTCCTGTTACGATCAATCGCGTGGGATCTATGGTATGTCCATTTTTTACTGATGCACCGGTCATTAACTTTGATACAGCAAAGAATAGTAATTCAGACACATTCCGACGTTATTTTGCAGGTTTACTTAACCATGGTGTGAGCGTTGCTCCATCACAGTTCGAGGGAATGTTCGTTTCGGCAGCACATAGTATCGAGGATATTGATCATAGTATTGAAGCTAACTATAAAGCCCTTAAGAATCTATGAGCTATCTAGGCAGTTGGAGTCGCCGTGGAGAATGGCTAGAACTTATTCCTGGCAAAGCTATCCGTGATTCAGATAACCGTGAGGCGGAGGCGCTTGCATGGTTGTTGAATTCTGTCGGAATGCCTGAGAAGTTGTTGCGTCGCCTTAAGCATGAGAAAGGGATTCAATGGAATGGAGATAAGCTTAGGTTGGCTCTTTTTCCATCACGTTCCCATGGTATTGGTTCGCTATGGCAGGAACTTGATATTCTCTATGAGGATGATTTCTGTTTAGTTGTTCATAAACCAGCAGGAATGACGATACATCCGGACGGGCGGGAGGGCGAGGTAACACTGGATCACATTGTTGCTGCGCACTATGAAGGAATGGGTGAGCAGGTTGCCGTTAGACATATTCATAGACTTGATCAGCACACGTCAGGACCTGTGCTCTATGCTAAGAATGAATGGGCTCAATTGAAATTAGATGAAGACATGCGTGGAAAACAAATTGAGCGAAAATATATCGCTTTCGTTGAAGGCACTGTCGCTTCCAATCTATCGGTGATTGATCTGCCCATTGGGAAGGATCGTCACCATGCTCAGCGCCGTCGTGTCTCCCCTACAGGGCAATCTGCACGCACACATGTACGTGTGGAAGAGGTGTATAGAGGCGCGAGTCTCATTTATCTTGAATTAGATACAGGTCGCACGCATCAAATACGTGTTCATTTAAGCCATTTAGGATATCCATTGCTAGGGGATACACTTTATGGTGGAAGTGATGCCTTGATTCATCGACAAGCACTGCATGGGGAGAAGTTATGTTTCACCCATCCGTTTACGGGTGAATTTATAGAAATAGTGGATCCGTGGCCGGAGGATTTGCTTAATCTTCGGATTAATTTGCAAGCTATGACCAAAGGATAATCTTAAAAAAATGCATGTGTTCCTTTTTCTAAATATAAGGGAGTAGAAGTTTCACTTGAATCAATTTCATAATCGCCGATGCAGCTAAATCGGGTTGCGTAATTATGAAATTGATTCTTGATACTCCATTTCTTATATTTCGGCAGAGACGGATGCCTTAAAGTGATACGAAGTATCGCTAGCATCGGAAGCGTAAACTCTTTGAAAAAGGACGGCATAGCCGTTTCTGCTTGAGCATATAAATATAGTGAGTTAAGAATAATGGGCTCATGCCATGAGTCGACTCATGGTTAGAATATGCTGAAAAGGAGGACGTTACCTGTGTTTGACCAGTCCTATGGTTTGCGCTTTGATATTTATGAACGCATTCAATTATCAGAAGAAGTGGCTGGAATTGCGGAACTTGAAGAGGTTGAATTGTTACCGCATATTCAGGTGATTAATCAGGATGAGGAAGCTACACTCCGGGGGCACTTATTACTAACAGGTTTATACAGGGGAGAGGGTGAAGAGGAGGGTACACAACGGCTTGAGCACTATATTCCCGTTGAAATTACTGTGCCTCTTAACCGTGTATCATCCTTGAACGAGATTGCTGTGGAGATTGAGAACTTCGACATCGATTTGTTATCCAAGAGAAGCCTTAACATTACAGGAGTGCTGTCATTGCAGGGGGTTGAATCACCGGGAGAAGACATATCAGCCTGGAATGCCGAAGAATTCACGGTTGTACATGCTCCGGATTGGGATGTGTTTCAAGGGTCTTCATCTAGACCATTGGATAAAGATATAGCCTATGAGGATCAAGTGCAGAATGAATTGCTAGAGTTAAGTGAATCCGTTGATTTGGAGGGTTCTCAAGCTAACATATCGGCGCTACATATAGATGAGGAAGATCTTGCTCGTCTTAAAGATCACTCAAATGTGTGGCAAATTAAATCTGAGGATGACCAGGAACTCTCATCACCTACGCAAAACAGTCTTCCTGATGAGCATGTTATGAACGACAACAATGGAGAACGAGAGCCGTCATTGGATTCAATAGAAGGTGGATTGTTAGAAGAGGATTCAATTCTAGTGACTGGAATACCGGAAGCTGATCAGCTTAAAGAAACTGATGAGAAAGTGGAAATGAAAATTGCTTTAGGAAGCAAAAAAGAACCCACAACTTCTAAGCAAGACCATGTTGGATTATCGTCAATATTGAGTTCTAGTCGTGCGAGAACACTAAGAGATTTGGAGCAACAGGTTCAGGAAGAGCAGCAGCAAGCTCGTGAAGTGAATAATGATCATGCAGTAAATGAAGAGGTCGAGTGGAAAAGTCTTTTTCTCGGCGGAACATCTGAGAAAACGCCATTCAGTAAAGTTCGACTTTGTATCGTACAAAGGGAAGAGACGATTGATTTGATTGCAGATCGCTATCAAATGAGTCCGAGAGAACTGCTATTGCATAATCGTTTATCTGAGCAGACGATTGAAGAAGGGCAGATTCTTTATATCCCGTAACATGTAACGATAATTTTATTAACACAAAGGGCTATCACCTTAGTAGATTTTCATTACTAAGATGATAGCCCTTTGTGTATATAAGAGGTTGTTCAAAAAGTCATCTTTTGATCACGAAGTATGCCAAGAAGCTTATTCGACATCGAACATTGAATTCAGCCGGTCCTTCCGGTGCTCACGTAGGTACTGCCTACGCTCCGCTCCTCACTCCCTTGCTTCATCCAATCTTCTTGGTGCTGAAAATTTGACTTTTTGAACACGCACTATAAGATGTTGCATATAGTCAACGTCCTTAATGTACACGATGTTGACTATATGCAACATGCACGCTATTATTAATACAGAATATTGACAATCAACTGTGAATGGGAAGAGTAGTTGGCATACCCTTCAGAGAGCGGAATTGCAACGCTGGAAGATTCCGTAGGATGTAAGCCAAGCGAAAGTCGCCCTGGAGTTGCCTGTTTGAGTCCATGTGTTATACAAGGGATTAGAATATGGCCGGTTGCAGCCGTTATCTGTATGAGTGTCGTGAGAAGTATCATTGTAAGCCTATGTCATATTGGCTTATTATTTTACTTATCATGAAACAAAGGTGGTACCGCGAAAGATAACCTTTCGTCCTTTGAGGGCGTGAGGTTTTTTTGTGTTCAAATATAAGAAGTATACGTTTTACTTGAATCAATTTCATAATCGCCGATGCAGCTAAATCGGGTTGCGTAATTATGAAATTGATTCTCGATACTCTAATCCTTATATTTCCACAGAGACGGGTACCGTCCACGAAAAAGGACGGCATAACCGTTTCTGCTTGTTAGATATTTTGAAGATGTACTGGAGGTTTAATAATAATGACAGATAAAGAAATGAAAACAACGACGGAAATGCCAACAACGTATGATCCTAAATCCGCTGAACAGAAATGGTATAAATATTGGTTAGAGGGTGAATTCTTCAAAGCAGGTCAAAGACCGGATGCGAAGCCATATACCATCGTTATCCCACCACCAAATGTGACAGGGATGCTTCATATTGGTCACGCGATGGATTTCACATTACAAGATATTCTAATACGAACCAAGAGAATGCAGGGGTACGATGCGCTTTGGTTGCCTGGAACTGATCATGCAGGAATTGCTACACAGACGAGAGTAGAGCAGAAGTTACGTGCGCAAGGAATAACTCGCTATGATCTGGGAAGAGAGAAATTTCTAGATCAAGTATGGGAGTGGAAAGATCAGTATGCGAATACGATCCGTGATCAGTGGGCTAAGATGGGGTTGTCTCTTGATTATTCTAAAGAACGGTTCACATTGGATGAAGGTCTCTCCAAAGCTGTAAAAGAAGTGTTCGTGAAGCTCTATAAGAAGGGGCTAATCTACCGTGGTAAATATATTATCAACTGGGATCCAGTTGCACGAACAGCCTTATCTGATATTGAAGTGGAGCATAAAGAGGTACAGGGACATCTTTATCACCTGAAGTATCCTCTACAAGATGGTAGCGGTCATATTGTTGTGGCGACGACGCGCCCTGAGACGATGCTAGGAGATTCTGCTATTGCTGTTCATCCAAAAGATGAGCGATATACAGATATGATTGGCAAAACGGTCTTACTACCTATCGTGAATCGTGAAATACCGATTATTGCTGATGAATATGTCGATCGAGAATTTGGGAGTGGTGCAGTTAAGATTACCCCTGCTCATGATCCGAACGATTTCGAAGTAGGCCTCCGTCATCAATTGGAACAAATTATAGTTATGGATGATACGGGAACGATGAATGATCTTGCTGGTCCATATGAAGGTCTAGATCGTAGTGAATGCCGCAAACAGATTGTAAAGGATTTACAAGAACAAGGTGTGTTAATCCTTATCGAGGATCATGTTCATCAAGTTGGACATAGTGAGCGTACGGGAGCTGTAGTGGAACCTTACCTTTCTACACAGTGGTTCGTTAAGATGAAGCCATTAGCAGAACGAGCGATTGAAGTACAGAAGTCTGGTAAGGGTGTAAACTTCGTTCCAGATCGATTTGAGAAAGTTTATTTGAATTGGATTGAAAATGTACGTGACTGGTGTATATCAAGACAACTTTGGTGGGGGCATCGCATCCCTGCTTGGTATTGTGAATCATGTGGTGAGATCCACGTTTCCCAAGATGATGTGAATGTATGTTCTAAATGTGGAAGCACTGAACTAAGACAGGACGATGATGTACTTGATACTTGGTTCAGCTCAGCACTATGGCCTTTCTCAACACTTGGATGGCCTGATGATACGGAAGATCTGAAACGATACTACTCAACGAATGTACTTGTTACGGGATATGACATCATTTACTTCTGGGTGGCGCGAATGATATTCACTGCACTTGAATTCACGGACCAGATTCCTTTCCAGGATGTATTGATGCATGGCTTGGTTAGAGATTCGGATGGACTCAAAATGTCCAAGTCACTCGGCAATGGCGTGGATCCACTAGAAGTTATTGAGAAGTATGGCGCGGATGCCATGCGTTATATGATTTCAACGGGCAGTACGCCTGGTCAAGATCTTCGTTTCCGTTGGGAGCGTGTAGAGCAAGCGCGTAATTTCGCCAATAAAATATGGAATGCATCTCGATTTGCTCTGATGAATTTAGAAGGCTTCACATTTGAGGATATTGATATAAGCGGCGACTTACAAACGTCAGATCGTTGGATTCTACATCGTTTAAACGAAACTTCACGTGATATTACGCGTCTAATAGATGTTTATGATTTTGGAGAGACGGGCCGAGTTCTTTATAACTTTATATGGGATGACCTTTGCGACTGGTATATCGAATTCGCTAAACTGTCATTATATGGAGAAGATGAAGAGGCTAAGAAGAGCACGAAATCTGTCCTTGCTTATGTTCTTGACCGTACGCTACGCTTGATTCATCCGTTCATGCCGTTCATAACGGAGGAGATATGGCAGCATCTTCCGCATGAAGGAGATACGATTACACTAGCTCCATGGCCAGAGTATAATGCTTCCTTTGAGCATCCAGAAGCAGTGAATGAAATGAATATGTTGATGGGAATTATCCGGACGGTACGTAATATTCGTTCAGAGGTTAACGTACCTATGAGTAAGAAGGTTGAACTGATTATCAAGGCAGGCGATGTGGAGATGCTCGGAATCGTGAGTCGTAATGAGAAATACGTGAAACGTTTCTGTAATACATCGAGCTTTGAAGTAGGCGTGGATATTCAAGCTCCAGATAAGTCGATGACAGCTGTTGTGACAGGTGCTGAGTTGTATTTGCCTTTGGCTGGATTGATTGATATTGCTCAAGAGATTGAACGTCTTGAAAAAGAGGTAAAAACGTTAGATGCTGAGGTTGAGCGAGTTGAGAAGAAGCTAAGTAATCAAGGATTCGTTGCTAAAGCTCCTGCGAAAGTTATAGAAGAAGAGACTGCGAAGATGGCAGACTACTCTAATAAACGCAGCAAAGTATTGGCTAGAATAGAAGAACTCAGAGGATAAGCCGAACATCAAATATTTTATAGAGCTGAGGGTGGAAAGCATGGGAAATGATAATGTAGCTGAAGTTCCAGCTCCCTTTACGACATATCATGAAGCAGTTAATTGGATTAATGGCTTGATACCTTTTGGAATCCGACCAGGATTATCTCGCATGGAGATGATGATGGAACAACTTGGGCAACCTCAGAACCGTCTAAAATTTATTCATGTAGCGGGAACCAATGGTAAAGGATCCACTTGTGCTTTTTTAACAAAGGTATTGTTACAAGCAGGCTATTCAGTAGGGACGTTCACATCACCGTATATCACTAAATTTACTAACCGATTTCAATATAATGGGGAAGATATTCCAGAAGAAACGCTGCTCGATCTGACGAATATATTACGTCCAGTGGTAGAGAGCATCGCATTAACTGACCAAGGATCACCAACGATGTTTGAAGTGTCAACGGCCATTGCGATTGTATACTACGCTAAGGTTTGTGTTCCTGATATTGTCGTATGGGAGACGGGTCTTGGGGGTAGACTGGATGTAACAAATATTGTAACTCCAGTCGTTTCTATCATTACGAATGTTGGTTTAGATCATACGGATATTCTGGGAGATACCTTATCCCTTATTGCTACGGAAAAGGCAGGTATTATTAAGCGTGGCGTTCCTGTCGTTAGTTGTGCTGATCAGCCTGAAGTAGTAGAAATACTGAAAGCAGCAGCAGATAGAAGTAACTCGACCTTATACCTTGCGGGGGAGAATTTTACGTATGAACGTGTGAAATTTGAAGTAGATGTTCAGTCATTCCACTTCAAGGGTCCTTTTCGCTCAATGGATATTGAAGTTGGGATGAAGGGTGAGCATCAGATTGCGAACGCTGCAGGTGCGATGATGGTGCTAGAGGTGCTACGTCAATATATGGCCTATGTCATGGAAGATGAAGATATCCTCAAAGGATTCCGAGATACTGTATGGGCTGGAAGATTAGAAGAAGTAGTGAATCATCCTAGAATTATTGTGGATGGAGCGCATAATCCAGAGGGTGCTGAGAGCTTGGCTAACAGTATTCCTCAGTATTATAAATACCGATCATTAAATTTAATGATGGGGATGTTGGGGAATAAGCATCATGAATCCTACTTGAAGCATATACTTCCTTTAGTGGATACACTTATTCTAACTGAACCAGATTTCCGCAAGAAAATGGATGCTAATAAGCTACTTGAGGTTGTGGAACGTTTGCAGTCTAATTACGCTAAACCTACTTTGCAAATTATCGTAGAACCTGATTGGCAAATAGCACTAGAGAAATTAAAGTTACGGACGGAAGAGGAGGATCTTGGAGTGGTATCTGGTACATTATATCTCATTGCCGACGTGCGAGGATCTCTCTTAAATCAATCCGATTCTGAAAAAGGTTGGTGAATAACGGTTGAATACATCAGAACATATTCATTTTATTGGCATTGGTGGCTACGGGATGAGCGCCATCGCAAGAGTTATGTTAGAAATGGGTTATACAGTTACGGGTTCGGATATGGTCTCCCAGGAGTTAACGGAAAAGTTAGCTGCCAATGGAGCCAAAATTTATATTGGACATACTGCAGAACAAGTGCATGGTGCTGACGTAGTCGTATATTCGACTGCTCTATCCAAAGATAATGTGGAAGTAGTGGAAGCAGAACAACTCAATATTCCGGTGTTACATCGTTCGCAAATGTTGGCTAGGTTGCTAAACGAGCGGAAAGGGGTAGCTGTTGCTGGGGCTCATGGCAAGACGACTACGTCATCTATGATTGCACTGGTAATGGAAAGATGCGGAATCGATCCTACCTATATTATCGGTGGAGAGATTATGAATATAGGGACGAACGCGAAGGCAGGTCAAGGAGAACATGTTGTCGCTGAGGCAGACGAAAGTGATGGTTCGTTCTTGCAATACCACCCATGGCTTGGCGTAGTTACCAATATTGAAGCGGATCACTTGGAGAATTATAACAGTGACTTCGAACAGCTAAAGGGAGCGTACGTTCAATTTTTGAATCAGATTCGTGAAGACGGTATAGCTGTTGTTTGCGCTGATGATCAGAATGTACAGTCTATTTTACCGAGACTAAATAGCTCTATTACCACTTTTGGTATAAAGACAGAAGCGGATTATATGGCAAGTGAAGTTACTCTTGGAGATCGCCAAATTGCCTTCACATTGAGTCATAGAGGCGAGAAGCTTGGAGTAGTAAAATTGTCTGTTCCAGGACTTCATAATGTGTACAATGCGATGGCAACTGTTATTGTCTGTCTTAAGTCAGGCATACCTTTCGAATCTATCGTGCGAGAAATATTGGAGTTTAATGGTGCAAAGCGTCGTTTCCAGGTACTTGGCGAAGAGAATGGTATTCTCATCATTGATGATTATGCACATCATCCGACGGAGATTGAAGCTACCATTAGTGCGGCAAAAGCGACGGGTAAACGCATTATTGCAGTATTCCAACCGCAGCGATATTCGCGTACATTCTTTCTACTGGATGCATTTAGCCGAGCCTTTAGTGAAGCAGATGAGGTCATTATTACGGATATATACTCGCCTGCAGGTGAACAGGAAATTGAAGGTGTCCATTCTTCTAGATTAGTGGAACTTATTGTGCAGAACAGTAATGCGACGGCAAGATACATTCCGACAAAGGAATTGGTCCTTGAGGATTTGAAGAACAGAGTCGCATCTGGAGATGTTGTTCTTACTATGGGGGCAGGAGATATTTGGAAGGTTGGAGCTGAACTTGCTAAAGGTATGAATAAAAAGTAATGGTGAGATAACAACATATGCATCATTATAAAAAAACACGTCGTATCCATAAGGATATGACGTGTATTTTTTATGGTTAAGCCAGGTTACACTCTTCCAATTCTAACTTGAAAGGTCGTTGGGCCTTGTTCAATATATTCCCATGTGAATTGTCCTGAATGCATCGATTCGAACTGGAAGCGGAGAGGCTTCGGATCGTGATCGTTTACTAGGAGCATAGCTTCAGACGGTTGTAGATTATTAAATGTTTCGAAGATCACCTTATGTTTTAAATGTGGTGGATATTCAGTAGCGTTGACAGTTGCAGCATATTGACTCATTTTTTATTCCTCCTAGAAAATAGTTTGTTTGTGATTTTGATTATAGAGTAGGAGATGATTCGACTTAGTGAGTCCAGTCACATACTCGGATTGACTTTGCGAACTATGATAATTCTATCTCATTTGAAGGAGGTCCAATATGGACAAAACATTCAGCGAATTGATAGAATATATCGTGAACATTCATCATGGCTACTTGTATCGAACATTACCTATGCTTGCTCAATATACGATTGAAATCGAGAACAGTCATGGGAAGCTCCATCCTGAACTTACTAAGGTACGTAGGCTGTTCGCCAAAGTGCACAAGGAATTATTAATCCATCTGCCGAAGGAAGAGATGGATATGTTCCCGGCGATTAAGAAATTGGAACAAGATCCTTCAGACCTAATGCTTCAGAAATGTCTGCGTATGATGGAGGCATTGGAGAGTGAACATGATTCTAGCGAGGATATCCTTAACCAAATCCGGGAAGTGACGAATAATTATACACTTCCAGATGATGCGAACGATATCTTTCGGTTGACCTACCAAATGTTACAGGAGTTAGAGTCAGATATGAATCAACATATCAATTTAGAAGATAACGTACTATTCCCACGGGTAATGAACACAGTGTTGTAACAGAAAGGAAACAAAAACGGTAATCCTATTAACTTAGGATTACCGTTTCTTCTTGATGTTATTAATGCCCTCCGCCACAGTTTCCGCCGCACCCACAACCGCCCTTTTTCAATTCTTTTTGTTCGGGTAGTCTATTGAGCTCAACGGTTTTGGTGAAATACTGACTAACCAAACTGTGAAGTTGACTGAACTCCCGTTGTGCAAATAGAAATTTGCGGATAACATCGTCCTTATATATGTCAGCCTCTTCTTGTTCGTAGTCGTTGACCTCCGCTTCAGTCAACTCCAATCCCTGTGCTTCTTTTTGTTGCATGGTATGTTGTAGTTCCAGGAAGTGCTCATATTTCTCAATAGCTTGTTCATCTGAGGCGAATTGGTCAATCATTTGCCTTAGCTCCTGATATGCGTCTTGTTGTAGTAATTCCGTACACAGCTCCTCCATCTTCCCTAAGACTAAAGTTGTATCCAGTGTATTGATCATGTGTATATCCTCCTCTATTGGATTTAACAAATTTCTGTACTTCAAATAAGAACATAATGACATCATCTACTCTACAATGAGCAACATGAAGCACATGTGACTGGTCTCACAAATAGACTATATTTAGGGTGTTAAGATACATCTATTAGATGGAATAGAATACGAAATGAATAAGAATCAGAGTTTCTTGATTCATACATAGATAAGGAGAATGAACAATGACGTATGAGCAAATAATGAGGAACAATGCTTTGAAATCGGATGCAACAGATTTGTTGGGAATATTAAATACACGTTTTGGTTCTATACCTCAGGATGTTCAATTGAAAATTACGGAGATTTCAGATTTGGACGTTATGGATCGCCTTTTTCTAGTTGCGGTGAATGCAGCTAGTATGGCTGTATTTGTTACTGAACTCTTTGAAGGTCAGCATTCATTTAAAATTATCGGAGAAGATTTCAACCCACTCGGAAGCATATGATTTGCCCTCTGATTTCAACCGCTCAAGCGGTATATAATTAAGAAATCAGAGGGCAATAGCGATTGTAAGGACAATCCGTCATTGTAGCGGTATCCTTCTGAATATGTATGCATTCTACAATTGGATTCTCAGTGGTCTCTATTCTCAGAAGTATTCATTGTTGAACATATCTTTCTGAAATCTATCATATATCTAGATAATAGAAGATGAGACAAGGTGGGTGTTCACAATGAATAAGGGAAGAATGACATTTCGATTCGATGAAGGTGAGCGGAATGCGGAGTGGAATGAGAAAACATCTAACGTAGAGAAAGCAGTAGAGAAGCTAATTGAAAGTGAACCCAGGGATGTAGTGAGAAATGAGACTTATCCTAGATTAACCGTTGTACCGGAACCGCTAGAGGGATGGGGAGATCCGTTCAGCAAGAATGAAGCGTGGGAAGAGATGATGATGAATCGTCAACAAAAAGTGGATTTAAGGGAAAATGAATATGATGATTTATATAGTATAGAGACAGAGCTGGAAGGAAAGGTAAGCCCTGATATTAATGATATCCATTCAGAATACCGGAAGCATAGGCCCACGTCATTGTGGAAAATATTTGGTACTGTTACTGCCGCTGTAGTGACAGGAGCGTTGTTCGGCTTTGTAGTTCTTTCCTTTATTGATTTAGGAAGCATCTTTCCTAAGGATTCATCAATGATAACAGATACAGAAGCCATTACAGTTACAAGCCTGGTGCCTACCGACAGTAATGGACAAATACCAGCTGTCGCAGTAACGATTGAACCCCAAACCTATTATATGTTGCAGTATGGCGTGTTTAGTAATGCTGAACGAGTGGAAATAGCTAAAAAGGAGCTTGAGCAGATTGGTTTAGCTGCTGGTGATGATCCGAATCAGGAAAATAGAGTATACGCAGGTATATCGACAGATCGTGAACAGGCTAAATTGCTAAGTAATCAGTTAAAGACTCAAGGGGTCGAACTCTATGTTCGAGAAATTATACTTCCGTCAGCAAGCGAACTTACTTTTGCAGGGGATGCACAAAGCTTAAATGATTATTTTGCAGTCAGCACGAATCTTATTGCTTCTTTAAGTAATCAATCATCAGTCTTACTGGGGATGGAACGACCTACGTCTTTAAGTAATAGTGACACAGTAGCTTTGACTGAATTGCACCGGTTATGGACAGAATCTATCAAGAATATCCACGTGGGGCTTACTCCTGAAGGAAGCGCAGAGGTCAAACAGATGGAACTAGCTATGAATAGTGCCTTATCATCAGTAGTTGAATATAACAAGAACACATCAAAAGGTCATTTGTGGGAAATACAATCATTCATGATGCAATATATAATGGGTCAGAAGCAAGTTCTAGAAATGATGATAACGAGTTAAAATGTTCGTATATCCGACAGGAGATTTGGAAATACATCCCTTGTCGGATTTTTGTTTGTATTGAAGTAGAATTAACCGTATAATAATGTGTGTGTCAAAAAATGGCGAGGAAGATATGAATGAAAAGAAACGTAGGAATGCTTATATTGTTTCTTGTGCTTGGTTGGCTCGTAGGGGCTTTAATAGCTCAAGCGCTTGAACCTGTTCAAAGTCTATCTTTTTTGACTGCATCAACGATGATTAAATGGTCACCACAAGCTGACCTGAATATTATCAAGTATGATTTCACAATTCAATTGAAACTGTGTTTGCTTAGTTTACTTAGTATGATTATCTCTGTTTGGCTGTATCGCAAGCTATAATTGGGATAAAGGGGAAATTGATTTGACATCACAACATTCACATGTAATTATTCTAGCATCGACATCACCGCGTCGGCAGGAATTAATCTCCTCCCTACGTATTCCATACGTCATACAAGCGAGTCATGTAGATGAAGATACACCTGAGAACTGGACTCCTGGAGAGATTGTAGAAGGATTAGCACATCGCAAAGCGGAAGCTGTTCATCGTTCTTGCCTAAATGATACGGAACGTTCTATCATTGTAGGAAGCGATACTATTGTTCTATTAGACAATGAGGTACTCGGCAAGCCAAAGAATGACCAGGATGCGTATCGTATGTTATTATCTCTTCAGGGGAGAACCCATGAGGTATACACTGGCATAGCGTGCATAGATGTACTGACAGGTAGAACGTTGATCAGTCATAGGATAACTTCTGTTACTATGAAATCTTTATCCAATCGAACGATTCAAGCATACGTAAATAGTGGTGAACCTTCAGATAAGGCAGGATCCTATGCAATACAAGGCCTTGGAGCGACCTTTATTGACAGAATAGAAGGCTGTTACTTCAATGTCGTGGGCTTATCTTTATCTCTTCTCTCCGATATGTTATCGGAGTTAGGAATGGACGTATTGTAGTTTTCTTAGGTATTTGAAATGAATGAAAGAGGGGAATACAATGGAGTCGCATGCTATGTTATTACGCGACCTCCCCCATGAAGAACGACCACGAGAACGCATGATGCAATATGGGGCGGACGCCTTAAGCCACGCTGAATTGTTGGCAATACTATTACGTACGGGATCCCATAAGGAATCGGCTATTCACTTAGCGCAACGGATTATGAATCAAGTGGGAAGTATTCGCAACCTAGTGGATCTTAGTATTGATGAACTTACACAAATTAAAGGCATTGGAAATGCGAAGGCAGTTCAGCTTAAAGCTGCAA
This sequence comes from Paenibacillus sp. Y859, assembly GCF_056786405.1. Taxonomy (NCBI): domain Bacteria; kingdom Bacillati; phylum Bacillota; class Bacilli; order Caryophanales; family Paenibacillaceae; genus Paenibacillus; species Paenibacillus sp. Y859. The sequence continues at coordinate 409,924 of NZ_JBXCIZ010000003.1, forward strand.
TTGAATTAGGACAAAGGCTAGTGAAATCTCGAATGGGTGACACGGTTACTATTCGTAGCCCGCGTGACGCAGTGGATTTGCTCAACGAACAATTGAGGTATTTACAAAAGGAACATTTTGTCTGTTTATTTCTGAATACAAAAAATCATGTCATTGCCCAGGAGACACTTTCTATGGGGAGTTTAAACGCCTCCATCGTTCATCCACGTGAGGTATTTCGCGCAGCTATCAAATGTAGTAGTGCGTCGATCGTATGTGCGCACAACCATCCTAGTGGAGATCCAACTCCAAGTCCTGAAGATATATCTTTGACTTCTCGTTTAGTAGAGGCAGGTCATATTATTGGAATTGAGGTATTGGACCATGTCATCATTGGAGATGGTGATTTCGTTAGTTTGAAGGAGCAAGGCTTGATGTAATATACTTGGTTAAGATTGACAGAGAAAGGGAGTTTACAGCATGTTAGGTGGTTTCACGAAAGATTTAGGTATTGATTTGGGGACAGCGAATACACTTGTTTATGTCCGCGGTAAGGGTATTGTTGTGAGAGAACCTTCAGTGGTAGCAATTAGACTAGATACGAAAAGCATTGAGGCTGTCGGTGAATCCGCCAAAAGAATGATTGGACGTACTCCTGGAAATATCCAAGCGATACGACCTATGAAAGATGGCGTTATTGCGGATTTTGATATCACAGCGACGATGATCAAATACTTTATTAAACAAGCACAGAAGCAACGCTCTTTATTTCAACGTCATCCGAATGTTATGGTATGTGTACCTTCAGGAATTACGGCTGTGGAACAGCGTGCCGTTGAGGATGCTACGAAGCAAGCAGGTGCAAGGGAAGCGTTTATCATTGAAGAACCATTTGCTGCAGCTATTGGTGCTGATCTTCCGGTCTGGGAACCAACAGGTAGTATGGTTGTAGACATCGGTGGAGGAACGACGGAAGTGGCTGTTATCTCTCTTGGAGGAATTGTAACAAGTCGTTCGGTTCGTGTTGCAGGCGATAACATGGATGAAGCCATTATGCAATATATTAAGCGACAATATAACTTGATGATTGGTGAACGGACAACCGAGCAAATGAAGATCGATATTGGTTCTGCCCTTCCTTTAGATCAAGTAGAAACGATGGAAATACGTGGTCGGGACTTAGTGTCTGGATTACCGAAGACCATTACGATTACTTCGGATGAAATTAGTGAAGCTCTTGGTGATACGGTCAACTCCATTGTTGAAGCAGTTAAGGTAACCCTTGAGAAGTGTCCGCCTGAACTTGCAGCAGACATTATGGATCGTGGGATTGTATTAACAGGTGGTGGAGCTCTACTACGCAACCTAGATAAGTTACTTGCTCAAGAGACGGGCATGCCAGTTATTGTTGCAGAGAATCCATTAGATTGTGTCGCTATCGGTACAGGTAAGGCTTTGGAAAATATTCATTTATTTAAGTCTCTATCTAGATCGAAACGGTAGGATGATCATGTGAATCAACCCCTGATATGGGAGAGAAATCAGCAATGTTAGAGGGTGTTGAAACTGTTTAAGTTGTTAGCGAATAAAAGGTTATTTGTTATATTAATTGGTATCGTTATGTTTATTACTCTTATGGGTTTTACGATTGGTTCAAGGACTTCATTGTCTTGGCCAGAGAAATTCGTAAGAGATACGGTCGGTTTCGTACAAAATATATTTTATAAGCCCGCTGGCTATATAGCGGGCTTGTTTGAAGATATCGGTAACATGAGAGGTATCTATGAAGAGAACGAAGAGCTAAAAATTGCGCTCGCACAGTACACGCGCGAGAAAGCACGATTTAATTTTATGGAAGCTGAGAATAACGATCTTAAACGCCACCTTAAATTCACACAAGCGCAAAGTGAGAAAAATAATTATGAATTCCATATTGCGCAGGTGGTTAGTGTGAATACAGACCCGAATAATCGATCATTGGTTATAGATATTGGGCAACGTGATGGTGTGAAGGTGGATATGACGGTTACTTCTGTAGAGGGGCTTGTGGGTGTCGTTAGTAAAGTCAGTAACTTTACTTCAACAGTGAAGCTGATTACAACGATGGATGTTAAGGATCCCAATACAAATGCTATTGCTGCAACAGCTCTGGATAATCAGGATAAATCCTTTGGAATTATTGAGAGTTATGATCAGAAGAGCGGTACATTACTTATGACAGGAATTAAAGAGGAGGACCCACTCAAAAAGTTTGATACAATAGTAACTTCTGGTAGTGGTGGTCTGTATCCAAGGGGAATGGTTGTTGGAACTGTGGAGAGTGTCCAAGTCGGAGAAATGGGATCGCTTAGGACAGCTACGATTATACCTGCCGCAAACTTTGAGGATTGGAAGCAATTATTTGTAGTGTTTACACCGGAGGTTCAAGAATAGTGATGATGCGTAGACCCGTCCTTATTATGTTGCTGTTTCTACTGTTTATACTTGAAGGAACAATTGTGCCTTGGTTTATTCCTGGAGCATGGCAGTCTAGAATTGTGCCGAATTTGGTGTACATCGTGATTCTATTTGTGTCGATCTATAACCATCGTCATACGGCATTAGTACTTGGGATCATATTTGGAATGCTCCATGATGTTGTCTTTTATGGTCAAATCATGGGGACCTATTCATTTGCAATGGGATTCTCCGCCTATTTTATGGGGTTCGTATTCCAAACTCCGCGGGCACCTATGCCAATTATGATGACAGTTATTCTGTTGGGTAGCCTACTATTGGATAGTACGTTATTTGGAATATATACGATATTTCAAATGAATCATACGACGTATGATTGGGCTTTGGTGCATCATATTCTTCCTGACTTATTCGTTCATTTTGTCTTTGCTTTAATAATCTATGTTCCACTACGATCTCAACTAGAAAAAATTAGTAAACTTAACCAAAAAGAGAAAGTGGCTTAGGCCAAATTCTACAAATTAAAGGTCAAAGCAGGAACTTCGGACTCAGGGCACGAAATGAAAGAGGATGGGAGGGACAGGTTATGACTGTGAAATCCAATCATGTCACGATTAAGGGGATTAAGGATGGCCTGGTATTCCTGCTTGATGCTGAGTGTGACTTTGAGGATTTACTGACTGAGCTTCGCTATAAACTGGAATATAGCCATACGAATATTTTGACGGGACCCATTATACATGTGGATATAAAACTAGGTTCAAGGGTTGTAACCGAGGACCAGAAACAGAATATTCTCGATATTATGAAACAAAAAGGTAATCTACTGGTACGTTCTGTTGAATCACAAGAATTGAAACAAGAAGAAGAGATAGGGAGTAATATTACCGTCGTAAGTGGAATGGTTCGTTCGGGTCAGGTTCTTCATCATCAGGGAAATCTTCTATTTCTGGGTGATGTTAACCCCGGAGGTTCTGTGACATGTACTGGAGATATTTATATTCTAGGATCGTTACGTGGAATGGCTCACGCAGGAGTGGAGGGGTATGAGGATGCTGTTATTGCGGCTTCTCACTTTGCTCCGACACAGTTAAGGATCTCCGATATGATTAGCCGTCCGCCCGATGAGTGGGAGACATGGGAAACGACTATGGAATTTGCATATTTACAGGATGGAGTTATGCAAATTGATAAAATGAGTAATATTGTACGTTTACGGAGAGATTTTAACATGTTTAAGGGGGTGTAGTGCATGGGAGAGGCTATTGTCGTTACTTCTGGTAAGGGTGGGGTAGGTAAGACAACCACGACAGCGAATATTGGAACTGCGCTTGCTTTACTTGGTAAAAAGGTGTGTTTGGTGGATACCGACATAGGCCTTCGTAATTTAGATGTGGTCATGGGGCTTGAGAATCGCATTATTTACGATCTAATTGATGTAGCCGAGGGACGGTGTCGTCTAGGGCAAGCACTAGTGAAGGATAAACGATTCGATGAGTTATATATGTTACCAGCAGCACAGACGAAAGATAAGGATTCTGTTAAACCTGAACAGGTAAGGGATATTATTCTTGAGCTTAAGAAAGAATATGATTATGTTATTATTGATTGTCCAGCGGGTATTGAGCAAGGATTTAAGAATGCAATTGCTGGGGCTGATAGAGCTATTGTTGTTACGACGCCAGAGAACGCTGCAGTTCGAGATGCTGATCGCATTATCGGGCTATTGGAAAGTTCAAATGTGAAGTCTCCGATGCTCGTTGTGAATCGAATACGACCGAATATGATGAAGAGTGGTGACATGCTTGAGATTGAGGACATTCTTCAAGTATTGAATATCGATTTGATTGGGATCGTACCAGATGATGAGTACGTGATCAAAGCGGCTAACAATGGAGAGCCAACAGTAATGAATCCAGAATCCAAAGCAGCGATTGCCTATCGTAATATCGCTAGACGTATTTTGGGTGATACAGTGCCCTTGATGCAAATGGATACTAAACAAGGTGCGTTTAAACGATTCAAGAAATTCCTAGGAATGGGATAATATAGTTTTGGAAATAAGAGACTGTCTTTAAAAGCTAGGAATCTAGCTTTAGGACAATCTCTTTTTTATTTATAAATGTTGCTGTTAAGGAGGCTTGTTCTAAATAGATGGGCATCTCTCATAAAATAGGTGATAAAAGAGTCTCTTAAGGGGATGAATGATCATCGATAAAAAAGAAGTGCGGGAACGTGATCCTGAAGTGGTATGGAAAAAGGAACGGGGGCGTTGGAATGAAGACTATGGAAATAGAACAAGTCATTCTTTTATCTCAAGTTTTATATGGAGACTACTATTAAGTGCCGTATTGTTTGGGTTAATTATTGGAATCTATCGTTCGCAGCAGGCTTGGACAGTGAGTATTCAACATTATATTGCACAATCACTAAATCGGGAAATGGATTTCCAAGCGGCAGAGTCATGGTATGTTGCTCATTTCGGAGAGGCACCCAGCATTATCCCTATTTTCAAGGAGAGTAAGAATGACCCACTGAAGGTTATTGCATCACAAACCTTGATTGCGCCGATACATGGAATAGTAACAACTCCTTTCTCTGCGGAGCTAAGAGGAATTGAAATAAGTCCGAACGAAGATTCAAATGCTACTCAGCAGGTTAAAAGTGTAGCGACTGGACGTGTCATAGAAGTGCTGAACGAAACGATGTCGGGCAAAACACTAACTATTCAACATAGGGGTGGATTGTCGGCTGTTTATGGCCACTTAGATACTACTTTGAAGGTAAATGATTGGATAGAAGCTGGAGAGCATATTGGATGGTTATCTAACGCACATTCTGTACAGCCGCAAACATTATATTTTGCTATGAAACAGGGCGAGAGTTATGTTGATCCATTAGATGTGATGTCTTTTGATTAATATCCGAGGGATAACGCTAAAATTACATCCTTTATTTATAATTGTGATGTTAATGTCTATATTGACTGGTAACTTTATTGAGTTAATCACGCTATTTGTTATTGTCCTTATACATGAAATGGGTCATTTAAGTATGGCATTATTATTTGGTATAAAGGTCTTATCTGTCCAGTTACTTCCATTCGGAGGCGTAGTGATAATTGAAGACCAGGGAAAGTTAACGGCATGGAAGGAAATTGCAATTGCTGTGGCAGGCCCCCTTCAAAATGGAATCATGATAATTATTGGAATGATGTTCATGTCTCTAGGGTGGGGGAATAGCGAATATATTTCATATATTATGCAAGGAAATATGGTCATTGCATTGTTCAATCTGCTACCGATTCCTCCGCTCGATGGTGGTAAAATATTACAATCACTGACAAGTCGATATTTTTCTTATTACGGGACTTTACTATGGTCAACAAGAGTAAGTATAGTAACAAGTATAGCTGTAGTATTATATGCAATACTGCCTCTAATTGAGGGAAAAGGAGTAATACAACTTAATCTGCTCATGATTGGTCTATTTCTTTTCTATTCCAATGTTGTCGATTATCGTAACATTCCTTATCGGTTTATGAGATTTCTGATGAATAGAGATCCAGTATATGCTAAATACGCCATGCTAAGTACCATTGCACAACCGATTATTACGAATGGAACGAAACATTTAGACCCTATTTTGCGTCTATTTAAGAGAGAGAAATATCATTTAATTTATGTTGTGGATAAAAAAGGGGATGTCATTGCTGTTTTACCTGAGCAACGACTCATATCTGCCTATTTTTCTACTGAACGTCGAATTCCCTAATATTGAATTACGCGTTATAACGTTATAATGGTATGCTACAAAATTTATTAGAGATTTCATGTAGAGATTATGAAATGTCTTCTAGCAGAGGTGAAGCCATGAAACAGATGATCGTTAACTGTGAAACGAAGTTTACACAGATGGCTCTCATAGAGGAAGGTAAGCTTGTGGAGTTTGCGACGGAACGTAGCCAAGGCGAGAGCTTAGTAGGAAGCTTTTACAAAGGGCGAGTCGTCAATGTATTACCAGGCATGCAAGCGGCTTTTGTAGATATTGGCCATAAGAAGAATGCCTTTCTTTATGTTGATGATGTGCTACACCCCCATCTTGATAAGCAGCCGAAGGTTAAACCTTCGATAGAAGAATTGTTGAAAGTGGGACAAGAAGTTGTTGTCCAAGTTATGAAAGAATCTCTTCGGGGCAAAGGACCAAGAGTAACTACCCACTATTCACTTCCTGGTCGCTGGATTGTGTATATGCCAATTGCGGATTATGTAGCTGTTTCGAAGAAGATCCAAAGCGATAGTGAACGAACAAGGCTTAAGATCTTAAGTGAACAGTTACGTTTTCGTGGTGAGGGAATTATAGTTAGAACAGTATCGCAGGATGAACATATTGACGCTATTAAAGGTGATTTGGAATTATTGCGAGAACAGTGGCAACGAATTCAAGAGATAGCTAACCAATTAGCTGCGCCTAGTCTGCTTCATCGAGACTTGAGTATTGTTCAGCGCCAAATTCGAGATGTATTGAACCCCTTAGAAGATGAACTGATAATTAATAATGTTACAGAAGCGGATGAAGCAAAGAAATATTTGTATGAAATGAGTAATGGCGTCCATTTACCTGTGAAGTTGTTTCAATCCTCTGAATCCATCTTCAAAGCTCATGGTGTTATTGAGCAATTAGATAAAGGTCTTTCCCGAAAAGTATCTCTTGCGAGTGGCGGAACGATTATATGGGACCATACGGAAGCGTTAACCGTCATTGATGTAAATACAAGCAAATATACGGGTGCTTATAGTTTGGAAGAGACGGTAACGTTGACCAATTTACAAGCTGCCCAAGAAATAGCAAGATTAATCCGCCTTAGGGATGTCGGTGGAATTATCGTTATCGATTTTATTGATATGGAGCAGGAAGAGCATCGTCAGAATGTGGTGGAGGCTTTAGACTTAGTGATGAAAAAAGATCGAGCCAAGAGTCAAATTGTTGGATGGACGAAACTTGGACTTCTTGAGCTCACTCGTAAAAAGGTTCGCGAGGATACATCGATATTGCTTGATAGAACTTGTGATAGCTGTTCCGGAACAGGGCGAATTAATATCGTTACAATTCATTGACTGCGCGAAAGAAGTGTGGTAATATATACGAGTATGTGTTTGGTGCTTCATTGCCCTGCACATGCTGTAACCGCTCCGGTTGGGTTATGAAGTGCAGTATATTTTTATGCTGCCACCTAGATTAGGCGAGTCTGAGACATGAGGAGGTGCAAGAATATGTACGCAATTATCGAAACAGGTGGTAAACAATACAAAGTTCAAGAAGGCGATGTGTTGTTCATTGAGAAACTACATGCAGAAGACGGAGAAAGTGTTACTTTTAACCGTGTACTAGCAATATGTGATGACAATGGTTTGGTAGCAGGTACACCGTTACTTTCCGGTGCAACTGTAGCCGCTACAGTTGAGAAACATGGTAAAGGTCATAAGGTTGTTGTATTCAAATACAAACCTAAGAAGAACTACCATAAGAAGCAAGGTCATCGTCAACCATACACTAAAGTAACAATCGGAAAAATTCAGGCGTAAGAAGGTGCGATAAAGTGATTATCGTGCGTATCTTTCGTAACGATAGCGGGTTGATCCAAAGGTTCAAGATAAAGGGACACGCAGATTATGCGAAAGCTGGAGAAGATATTGTATGTGCTGGAGTATCAGCTGTCACTGTCGGAACAGTTAATTCGATTGAAGCGTTAACAGGTGTTATTTTGGATTGTGAAATGCATGATGGTTTCTTAAGTGGAAAGATTCCTCTTCGTGAGGATATATCTACTGGAAGTCATGTGCAGCTCTTAATGGAATCAATGGTCGTTATGTTGAATAATATTGCTGAATCATACGGTGAGTATATTCAAATAGAAGAAATTACTATTTAAAGAAGGAGGTAGACAACATGTTAAAATTGAATCTTCAATTGTTCGCATCGAAAAAGGGTGTTGGTTCCACAAGAAACGGACGTGATAGCCATTCGAAACGTCTTGGTGTGAAACGTGCTGACGGACAAACGGTTACTGGCGGAAGTATCCTAGTTCGTCAACGTGGAACAAAAATTCATCCAGGTACGAATGTTGGCATCGGAAGTGACGATACTTTGTTTGCTAAAGTGGAAGGCGTTGTGAAATTTGAACGTTGGGGCCGCGATCGCAAGAAAGTGAGCGTCTACCCGGTAAATATCGCTCCTGTAGCGGCAGCAGTGGAAGCTTAATTGCTAAGTAAACAGCTGTGACACAAGGAAGAAGCCTCCGGCCATTAAGTGCCGGGGGTTTTTTTGTAACGATTAGGATAAATAGGTGAGATAAACTTCATATTTGTGCTATACTATGTAGTGGCGAAATTAGTCAATAGGTGATTTAGGAACGAGGAGAAGCTGTGAAAACGTGGAAAAAGTTATGGGCTCTAGCTATCATATCCACATGGATTCCTTTGTTGTTCGTTATTTGGTTTCCATCGATAATATGGTATGTTTTGCTTACGCTTTGGGTGGCAACAGTCTTTTGGATCGTAATCACAATTATTCATAGGCAGAGTGAACGGGAACAGCGATTACTGATTCAAAGCGTTGAACTGACTGCTATCAAAAGCTTGAATCATCATCGACATGACTGGATGAACGATTTACAAATTTTATATGGATACATTCAACTTGGAAAGCATGATAAATCTATTGAATGTGTGGGAAGAATAAAGGAACGGATGGAGCTTGAGGGTAAGATTGCGAAGCTTGGTATTCCATCTTTAGTTTTTTATCTGCAAGCTTTTCGTACCATAGGAAGTAATGTGGAACTTGAGATCAATATTGCAGATGACTTACATCTTAGTAATAGAATGAAAGAAGATGATACTGAGGAATGGGTATCCGCTATTGTAAAAAGTATTCGAGCGTTTCAATACATTGGACGGGTATCCTGGGGGGAGAGTCGTAATCTTACGCTCAGTCTTTATGAAGAAGATAGGGAAATAGTCGCTCTTTTTGAAGGTAATGGTTTGCAAGGAACGCCAGAAGTTTTTGAGCAGCAAATTCATAATGTGGTGCGTAGTAATAGAATAAGGATGGAGAAGTTGGATACTGCTTCATCTTCATTTCAGTTACGCGTACCGTGTGATACATGAGGAAGGTGAAGTTATGTTTATAGATAAAGCAAAGATTTTTGTGAAAGCAGGCGATGGTGGTGACGGTATCGTCGCATTCCGACGTGAGAAGTTTGTGCCAAATGGTGGTCCGGCAGGTGGCGATGGAGGCAGAGGTGCCGACGTCATTTTTCAGGTGGATGAAGGGCTTCGGACTTTGGTGGATTTCCGTTATCAACGTCACTTTAAGGCGGATAAAGGTGTGAAGGGGCGGAATAAGAGTCAACATGGTGCTAATGCAGACCATATGATCGTTCGCATCCCACCGGGTACAATCATATTGGATGATGACACCGGAGAAGTGATTGCAGATTTAACCAGACATGGTCAATTTGTAGTTGTTGCACGTGGAGGACGCGGAGGAAGAGGTAATAATCGCTTCGCTACAATTAAGAATACCGCACCTGAAATTGCCGAGAATGGTGAAGAAGGTCAAGAGCGTTATATTGTATTAGAATTAAAAGTGATGGCGGATGTTGGACTAGTGGGCTTCCCAAGTGTGGGTAAATCTACTTTGTTGTCTGTCGTATCTGCTGCTACTCCTAAAATAGGAGCGTATCACTTCACAACGCTTACTCCCAATTTAGGTGTAGTTGATGTGGGAGATCATCGTAGTTTTGTTATGGCAGATTTACCAGGGCTCATTGAGGGTGCACACGAGGGTGTAGGGCTTGGGCATGAATTCCTACGTCATGTTGAACGAACTCGTGTTATTATTCATGTGGTGGATATGTCTGGATCTGAAGGCAGAGACCCTTATGAAGACTGGGTCAAGATCAATGATGAATTACAACTATATAATCCGGTATTAGTCAATCGTCCGCAGATTGTTGCGGCGAACAAAATGGACATGCCTGACTCAGAAGCGCTATTAGCATCTTTCCGTGAAAAGGTTAAGCTAATCAGACCAGAAATGGAGATTATGCCAATATCATCCTTGACGCGTCAAGGTATACAGGAATTGCTATACCGTGCTACAGACTTACTTGATCAAATTCCGGATGAGCTTGTTATAGAGGAAGTTTCTGAACTGAAGGAAAGAAAAGTGTATAAACTAGATAAGAAGGATGATGATTCATTTACGATCGTTAGAGATAATGATGAATTCGTAGTTCATAGTGAGAAGATTGAACAAATGATGAAGAGAATGCAACTTAATTCGCATGAAGCTGTTCTCAAATTAGGACGCATTCTCAGAAACATGGGTGTGGACGAAGAACTTCGTAAACGCGGAGCTGTAGATGGAACCATCGTTCGACTTGGAGATTTTGAGTTCGAATTTGTTGAAGGCAGTAGTTATTATTAAAATAATAAAAACCGTACGCAGACCTATAAGGTGCTGAATACGGTTTTTTTTTTTGACCTATTGATGGGTACTCTATAAGTCTATAGTGATGTTACGTCATCCCTAGACAGCTTTTTGGGTTGTACTTCGTTCCCACTCGATGCTAAAGAGAGGTTTTGGCGTTCCGCGAGCAATCTCCAGCCTGACCATAACCAGAAAGTAGCAATGATCATAAGGATGATCAATCCTGATAACGTATAGTAACGGGCTTTAGCACCATCATTAAACTGAATGTCTCCAAGTAGCTCGACTGCATGCTTCATGAGGGAAATTTGTAACACTGGATCATTGGTCATTCCCCCGGCATTAACCCTGAAGCCGTTGGCTTGTCCGGGCTTGTTAAGTCCGCTTTTCACAGTTAACGTAATATCGATGCCCAATTGTTTAGCTATGTTCAACGACGATTTAGAGAACTTACCGTAAGGGAAGGCGAGTACGTTATTCTGGATGCCCAAATTCTGATACAGGATGTCATTTGCCATCTTCAAATCATAGGTCACACGTTGCTCATATTCTTGTTTGGTTTCTTGTCGATTCTTATCTGTTAAGTAGATTTGTCCTGCGATCATCGCAGTTAATTCATCATTGCTAGGACCTGTAGGGACATATTTATGCGAATCGTATGTATGGCTATAGAAGTCGATGCCGTTTTCTTGCATTAACTTAGCCTGCTCCCAGGTTACTTTTGGAATACCAACATGCTTCGGATTGTCGATTGAGTTGACAATAATGAAGCTAGTAGCAGGTGCTTGATATTGCTGAAGGAGAGGATAAGCATACTTATAGAGCGATTCATAGCCATCGTCAAAAGTGAGAAGGACTGCATTAACTGGAACAGGGGACGAATGCAGAATGAAATCCCTGTACTGAGTCATTGAAATCCAGTGAAAGTTATTGTCTCTCATTAACGCTAACTGCTGTTCAAAATGAGCAACAGATAACGTCCCGATATCGACCGGATCTGGACTGAGATCATGATACATCAGTACGAGAACTCGATCTTGGTAATAGATTCCTTCAGGATCATTGGCTTCTGGGACTAAACTTTCGTATTGGTTTACGATAGTCGACTGAGTATTATCGGAGAAGAGTTCGGCCAGTATAGGTATTCGTAAATAATAGTTTTGGACTACGAAGTAGCCAAACGCGGACGCGCTGATCCCTAAAATTAAGGACAATAAGATAAATTTTATTTTAAATTTCATGTAATGAACTCCGTTTTTTTAGGATTATCATACCACATCATCCATTTATAATGAATGTATATATATGTCGATTCATGATGAATCCGAAGAGGGTAAAAGTATTGCAAGGAAACACCTGGACTTTGGGAATGGGCATACTCTGCCCTATTTGATGTTTGAAATGGAGTTCTCGACAAAGCCTTAGGGGGATGTCTGTCTATTGACCCTTAACGGGTTTTTATATTATAATGTCCACTATACGCAAACAGCAGTCTTTAAGGAGAGGACGTTCGTGAAAGAACGCTATTACCTAGTTCGTGAGGATATTTTACCAGAAGCTATCATTAAGACGATGCAAGTGAAGCAATTGCTCACTTCTGGGGATGTGAAGACGATCCACGAAGCGGTGGAACAAGTTGGATTAAGCCGTAGTGCATTTTATAAATACAAAGATGGGGTTCATCTTATTAATCATTTGGAACGTGAACGCATTGTGACGATATCCATTGATTTAGTACATCGTGCTGGGATGTTATCGAAGGTGTTAAGTCTAGTGGCTGGCCTTGGTGGTAACGTACTAACGATGCATCAAAGCATACCTTTGCAAGGAGTGGCCAATGTTGTTATCTCCGTGGAAATATCAAGGATCAGTGAAGAACTTAACGAGATGCTGGAAGACATAAAAGGTGTTTCAGGAGTGAAACGCGTTCATATGATTGGGCAAGGTTAGGGGTAAATAAAGGGTGGACGAAGTGGTCTGGGAGGGTATGTTAATGAAATCGATAAAAGTTGGTCTATTAGGATTAGGTACAGTAGGTACAGGTGTCGTTCGAATTGTGGAAGGGAATCAGGAGGATTTAAGCAGTCAGGTAGGATCTCCAATCATTATTGAAAAGATAGCTGTGAAGAGCAGTGATAAACCACGGGAAATCGATATTGATCCATCGAAACTGACAGAGGACCCATGGGATGTTATCCGTGATCCTGAAATTGATGTCATTATAGAAGTTATGGGCGGTGTTGAGCAGACCAAAGCTTACGTATTGGAAGCTTTGGAGCGTGGGAAGCATATTATTACCGCGAATAAAGATTTAATGGCATTGTATGGATCTGAAATTCTTGCTAAGGCGCAAGAGAACCAATGCGATGTGTTCTATGAAGCGAGTGTAGCTGGTGGCATCCCCATTATTCGTACGTTAATTGAAGGATTCTCTTCAGATCGTATTTTGAAAATAATGGGGATTGTAAACGGCACAACAAATTTCATTCTGACTAAGATGAGTAAAGAAGGAGCTTCTTACGATGATGTACTACAAGAAGCACAACAACTTGGTTATGCAGAATCAGATCCAACCTCGGACGTAGAAGGATTGGATGCTGCTCGCAAGATGACTATTTTGGCAACGCTTGGATTTAGAACCAATGTTGAATTACATGATGTGAGTGTCCGTGGTATTTCTCAAGTGACCAAAGAAGATATTGCGTATGCTAAACGTCTAGGTTATGAAATGAAGCTTCTAGGGATCGCGGATTGTGAGGATGAGTCTATCAGTATTAGTGTTCAGCCTACAATGGTACGACGCAGTCATCCGATCGCTGCGGTTAACGGGGTGTATAACGCAGTGTATGTGTATGGCCAAGCGGTTGGGGAGACGATGTTCTATGGAGCTGGGGCTGGAGCGATGCCTACGGCAACTTCAGTGGTGGCAGATTTAGTAGCGGTGATTAAGAATTTGAAGCTTGGGGTAAATGGCTTGAAAGCCATAGTTCCTTATAAGGTAAAGAAGCTAAAGAGTGATGAACAAATTAAGTACAAAAACTTTATTCTTCTACATGTGGATGATAAGGCAGGAGTACTTGCACAGATTACACAGGCTTTTGCCCAATTCGATGTGAGTTTAGAGTCTGTTGTGCAACAGCCGAACGAACATAACCCTTTTGCAGAAATTATTATCGTTACTCATGATGTAAGCAAAGCTAGTATGAATAAGGTATTGCAGCATTTTGAAGGACTTGATGTCATTCGTACCATTAAAAGTGTTTATCGGGTAGAGGGATAATTATATATAAGTGTGAGTTCAAAAAGTCAAATTTTCAGCACCAAGAAGATTGAAAGAAGCAAGGGAGAGAGGAGCGGAGCGTAGGCAGTACCTACGTGAGCACCGGAAGGACCGGCTGAATTCAATCTTCGATGTCGAATACGCTTCTTGCTATACTTCGTGATCAAAAGATGACTTTTTGAACTACCTCTATAAAGGAGCCGTTATGGATAGAATTAAAGGAGTGCGAGTAAAGGTCCCTGCTAGCACGGCGAACCTAGGTCCAGGATTTGATACGTTAGGGATGGCCTTATCGTTATATTCATGGGTAGAGATGAAAGAATCGGAACAAACTCAAATTTATTTGTATGGAGACCAGATGAAGGGGATTCCTAAGGATAAAACCAATTTATTATACCGAGTGGCGCAACTTGTCTTTGATGAGGCTGGGATTTGTATGCCAGAGGTTGAAATTTCTATGTATTCAGACATTCCTTTGACGAGAGGTCTTGGGAGTAGTGCGTCAGCTATTATTGGGGGAATGAGTGCGGCAAATGCTCTAATCGGATCGCCACTATCTAATGATAAAATATTTGACATGGCTACAAGTTTAGAAGGTCATCCTGACAATGTGGGAGCGTCTTTGTTCGGGGGAATTATTACTGCAGTGTGGGACGGAGTTCAGGCTGATTATATAAAGATAGAACCACATGAAGAATTAGAGGTTTTGGTTGTTATTCCGGAATTTCAATTGTCTACCACTGAAGCTCGAAAAGTATTGCCTGATCATATTAGCCGAAAAGATGCGGTGTATAATATTAGTCGATCATCGCTATTGGTGGCTGCGCTCTCTAGTGGAAGGTTTGATCTGATAGGAAAAGCTATGTCGGATCGATTGCATCAGCCATATCGAGCAAGTCTAGTGCCGGGCATGACATCTATATTGGAGGAAGCTCCGAATCATGGAGCGCTTGGGGTTGCCTTGAGTGGCGCGGGTCCGACTCTGTTAGCATTAGTAGATCGTCGAGATATCCGAAAAAAAGAATTGGAATCCTATCTGTTAAATACAATGGGGTCGCATGGCATTCAAGCATCCGCAAGATGGCTTAGACCATCTATTAAGGGTGTTGAGGTCTATGAGATGAACTCTAACTCATTTATGAACATGATTAAAGGGGAAGTTGGAGTATGAAACGAATAGCATTACTACCAGAAGGCTCTGTTTCTCATGAGGCTGTACTTCATTTATTTGGTGATGAACCTGTTGAACTACAGTATTACAAGCTTATTTCGGATGTGTTTCTTGCAACTGTTCAAGGTAAAAGTGACTACAGTGTAATTCCTATTGAGAATACGATAGAAGGATCAGTAAGTCTGCATATGGATTGGCTTGTGAATGAAGTTGATATTCCTATGCAAGCGGAATGGGTCTATCCATCTATACAGAACTTGATAGGAGATCGAGAACAATTTCTTTCTGAGTCAGGCAGTATAGATTATAGCCGAATTACTAAGATTATTTCTCATCCTGTTGCCTCTGCGCAATGTCAGCAGTTTATACGTAACCATGCTCCTCAAGCTGAGATAGAGAATGTAGGGAGCACAACTGAAGCTGTTCATATTGTGAAAAAGAATCCAGGACATGGATGGGCGGCGATTGGTACAGCTCTTGGTGCAGCAACTCATGGTTTAGATGTGATGTCTGAGCGTGTGACAGATCATGACAATAACTTCACCAGATTTGTACTCATTGGCCCTGATCTAGTGAATCTCGAGCGTCAAAACAATGCATTGAAAACAAGTATTATCGTTACGCTTCCAGAGGATTTCCCAGGGGCACTTCATCAAGTTCTTTCGACCTTTGCTTGGAGAAGGCTCAATTTATCTCGAATCGAATCACGTCCTACGAAGAAGAAACTTGGAAATTATTATTTCTATATTGATATTCTTGAAGAGGTTAATACGGTTCTATTGCAAGCGGCTATATTGGAAATCGAGGCGTTAGGGTGTCAAGTACGAGTATTGGGATCCTATCCAACGTATATCTATGATAAGAATGTGAAGAAGTAGTGAGATCCGTTTACCTCGGATTATGGGGTTAAGTCTATAGAAATCCTTTCATGATTGAACATGGAAGGATTTTTTTTGTTATCAATGATGTCATTCGCCCAAACTCTGCATAAGATGATAGTAACGAAGGCGGGCTATTATTCTGCCTAAAAGAAGTTTAGGAGGTTTTACCGCGTGAAAATACACATGGTTAAGAAAGGCGACACCTTATACAACTTATCTGGCAAATATGGAATCTCTTTAGAACAGTTAATTGAAGCAAATCCGCAGCTCTCAGATCCGAACAAACTAAACATAGGTGAGAAGGTCAAAATTCCATCGAAGTCTGTTTCTTCACCTAAACCAGAAGACACGGTTCACAAGCATGTAGTGAAACAGGGAGATAGTCTTTGGAAGATCTCCAAAGCATGGGGAGTTACTTTAAAAGAAATGATCGATGCTAACTCGCATTTGAAAAACCCGAATGCCCTACTCGTTGGTGAAATTGTAAACATACCTAAGGTGGTGATGAAGGAGGGAGTTTATAATGCACCAGTTGAAGAGAAGGTAACGACGGATAAGATGATGCATGGAGGTAAAACGTATACAGGAACAAAGACAGAGAAAACGCCTAATCAGGCCCTCCCACCAGTCATTCCACAACTGCCGCAGCTTCCAGTGAATCCTGCTCCCAATATACCGGCACCGAATCTGAATTTAGAAATCTCAGTTGCACCTAATCCTGTATTTGAAAGTCATGAGGAAAAAGTAGAGATGTCGCAGCAATTGTTTATACAATTTCCTGTCCCTGCACAAGAAGTGGTGGCACATCAACCTATTATAGAGCCGGCTCAAAAGTGCCCAGTTATGGCGGAGAAAACAACCTATCCAGGACTGACGGAGGGTTACTCGTATTCTCAGCCGCAGTATGAACAACAGGGCTATGGCTATGGTTATGGAAATGAGCAATCGTGCTATCCTGAGATGATGCCCATGACTAATCAAATGCCAGATTGCGGTAATCAGAATATTTCACCTTATAATTTTCCGTTTACGGACAATAATTTAGGCTACTCATCAGTTGGAGGGGGCAAGGAGAATGCACCAGTAGCCGTATCTAATGCTACACATGCGATGGAGAATGGACCTGTAATTCACTCGGATATCTACTCTTGCACTCACCCTTTCGAGTGGACTTTCCCGCAGTCCAATATGCAGGGTGGTTATTCGATGAATCCAAACATGTCTTATGGGGGATACAATTCTCCCTCCCAACAACAATCAGAAGTTAAAGCTACACAAGATTGTGGTTGTCATAGTAGAGAGCAAGATGCGGCTCCAACCGAATCTGATGTATTAGTAAGTGATAAGGAATTACAGACTGCGCAGACATCCAGTGTGAGTAAAGGTAGAAAAGGTGCTGGAAATCAGGTTGGGAAATCAGCTCCAAAAAAGGAGAACAAGAAATCAAGTGTACAACATAGACGGCGTAATCCTTGGATAAAAAACTAAAATATTTTAATATCAAGACGAGCGATTAGTTGACGCTCGTCTTGATCTATTGAATGGTAACAGCACCAGTATCATAAGTTCGAGTTCAAAAATTCAGGTTTTTGCACAAAAGCGTATGCTTCGGCAGTCGTCCTTTGTGTGCTGTATTATTACTACTTGCCAAATAGGGGGAGAGTATGTTAAATTATTAATCCAGCCAATTAAAGTTTGGCGGGTTGGAAGCGATGGATTTGATAGTATATAAGATCAGGGAAATTAATCTATAAAAATAAAGCTTGCGTTATCAAATCTCACATGATATGATATAAAAGTTGTCACCGAGACACACTGGTGATGAGGAAGACAAAAATTGATCTTTGAAAACTGAACAACGAGTGAGTGGTTTTCACGAAAGTGAGAACAAAACAAATGAGAAATCATTTGGATTGAGAATGTAATATTCTCGTCAGTTTGTTTCAAAATGAG
>NZ_JBXCIZ010000004.1:0-337454 GCF_056786405.1 Paenibacillus sp. Y859
CTCACCCGTCCGCCGCTGAAATCCCAGAAGTGCAAGCACTTCTGAAATCTCCGCTCGACTTGCATGTATTAGGCACGCCGCCAGCGTTCGTCCTGAGCCAGGATCAAACTCTCCAATTAGTATTGAAAAGAGCGATTATGCTCATTTTGAAACAAACTGACGAGAATATTACATTCTCAATCCAAATGATTTCTCATTTGTTTTGTTCTCACTTTCGTGAAAACCACTCACTCGTTGTTCAGTTTTCAAAGATCAATTTCTCTTTCGTTTACCGCCATTCTCTCTCGGCGACAACTTCATTATCATAACATGTCCGGTTCGTTTATGCAAGCTTTATTTTCGTTTTTGTTTCATCCGATAATTTGCTTGCCGATTCAATTAAACGTTGTTTAATTGGCCGGACTAATAATATATCACGTGAAGAAGATGAATGCAAGTCTTTTTATTATTATTTCTTAGAATCATATTTTTAATATAAGTACGTGTTCAAAAAGCTGACTTTTCAGCACTAAAGTATATGCTTTCGATGCTGCATTTCCCCGGAACGCCCCAGTTGATTGGATGAAGATAGGGAGTAAGGAGTGGAGCCACATGTTTTTATAGAAAGCGACTTAGGAATCATACGTTGGCAGTACCTATCGTGAGCACCTATAAAGTTTCCGAAGGAAACATACCTCGTAAGCATATGTTAGAACCGACTGAATTCAATCTTCGATGACGAATAGACCTCTTGCTATACTTCGGGATCAAAAGGAGACTCTTGAAACAACTCCTATAACAGCCATGTCATCCCTTATAGAAGGAAAAAAAGCTGTATCAAGCTCTTTACTGATTTTTAAAAGGATTACAGCAAGCATTTTTCAGTTTAATTTATTACCTTTTCTATATAAAGATGACGTTTCTGCTCCAAATTAATAATATCACCATGTACAGAGACCATAGGTCGAGTTGGATTGTTATGATTCGAGAAAACAATTTCACCGATCTGGTCGCTACTTAGACGAACCATCTTCCCATTATGGAATTCTGTCACTTTTCCAATAAAAGTCAACACCAGTTCTGGATCCAGTTTGCCGAAAGATTCCGTATGAATCTGTTCCAATACTAAGTATGGAGACTGTCCCTTTCGATAAGCCTTATTTAAAGTCATAGCATGATATATATCTGCTATCCCAACTATTCTAGCATAGATATGAATCTTAGTAAGTTCAACACCCATAGGGTAGCCTGTACCATCTACCTTTTCGTGATGCTGTAATGCTGCTAGACGCACACCCTCATTGATTGCAGTAACGTTCTTCAATATTTGGTACCCATATTTCGTGTGCTCATGCATTTCTTCAATTTCACTTAATGTTAATGAAGTTGGTTTATACAATATGGTTGGATCAACTTTGACGTTGCCAATATCATGGAATAATCCAGCAAAGGCGGCTTGCAGCCAATCCTTTTGTGGAAGACCACTCCATTGGGCAAGCTTGTACGAAGTCAATGCACACAATACCGCATTATGATGAATATAATCATGTTCAAATACGATTCGAGGTGAAAAAGATAGCAGGTCGTAGTCTTTTAGATAGTAAATTAAGCTTTCTAACTGATTACGTATTTCATAAATAGGAATTCCAACCGCAAGAACAGAAGGATAGCCATTTTTGATTAAATTGACCATCCTGTCATACTCTTCAATAAATGAAGACGTGTTAATCACTGACACTTCTTCGCGTACAGAAGCAGGTGAGCTATCCAAAGTATTTTTAGTTAGCACTTTTTTTTCTTTATTGAACTGCTTTTCTCTTGTTGAGGTAGCTTTAGTCCCTGTTTCATTAACTTCTACACTTTCTACAAGAAAGGCCGTTAGAATATCTAAATCACGAGGCAGTAACACCTTATCTTTATTAAAAAGAAGTGAACCCAACGGGGTATATACGTCTTCCATCAATTTAACACCAGGCTTTAAACTCAATACATTCATATTACTCATGGATTTATGAATACCCCCCATTTCATTTTCTATCATTTGATAACTGAGTATTACGATTATGGTTATTATATTATTTATCGTATAGCGCTACAATCTTTATTAGATAATACAGGAATAAAGTGAATAATATAATACTAGTCTGTAATCTTTATATACGATAAAGAGCACGCTAAGTCCAAATCAACCGTATTTCTGTCCCCTTTCCCAGTGATGTTACTACATGGATCTGCCCACCCATAGCCTCAACTAATCCTTTGGAAATAGCCATTCCTAACCCTGATCCATTTGGCGTAGCTGATGTATCTGTTCCACGATAATATCGCTCAAATAGTCTATTCGTCATATTCTCATCCATTCCATGACCATTATCCGTAAATTGAATGGTTATTCCCTTTCCGCGTTCACCATTCCACAGCGTTACTGTTAGAACAGTATCTGAAGAATTATGAAGTAGAGCATTGGCCGTCAAATTATTTACAATTCGCTCAAGCCAAGGGGTATATAGTTTAGACAATACCTCCTTCTCGGATGGAATGAATGTAATCCTCCCCTCGCCAAACTCAGGATGCGTACCTGCTTGCTTCAACGCTGTTCGTAGCCACTCATTCAGCTCAATTACTTCCGACTCTGGCGGGGTAACTCCTGTTGTAAGACGATAGGTCATCTCAAGATCGCTAATAAGCATAGCCATATGCGAAGATTTGTTAAGCATGTTATCAGAGAAATTACGTACTTCTTCCATAGTCCATTCATATTTAGGCTCAGCTAATAAATGTGCATAGCCTTTAATAGATGATAAAGGTGTTTTTAAATCATGCGTAATACCTGCAATCCACTCTCCACGCAAGTTATTGGTCTCTTGACGTAATACCTGGTCACGCTGAAGCGTGATCGACAGTTTATCCAACGAGTGCATGACTTCAGCAAAAATGCGATAACGGAGCCGCCATTTACCCGATCGAGTTCGGCTACGTGGAACACCCTTAGAATCCGTTGGCTCTTCATATTTAGATTTGCCAAGGGAATCGAGCCAATCAAGCATATGGATTATCGGCACACCAAAGCGATGCGCATTCCACAACGATAGAAGGATAAACACGATAAGCATAGCCGTAAACATAGCACCAATTCCAATCAACAATACTTGTATTTCCGCTGGCAAAAGCATAGCCGGTCCTTCTGCATCGCTTCGGGCATTGGGTAGACCAACCAACCATGTTCGTCCGGTATGGTCCTCATACGAAGAAGAGACAT
Organism: Paenibacillus sp. Y859; assembly: GCF_056786405.1. Taxonomy (NCBI): domain Bacteria; kingdom Bacillati; phylum Bacillota; class Bacilli; order Caryophanales; family Paenibacillaceae; genus Paenibacillus; species Paenibacillus sp. Y859. Next base: position 3,239 of record NZ_JBXCIZ010000004.1, read on the forward strand.
TATAACCGTATCTATCACTATACATCGTGCGTAGCGCAAGCTCCTGAATGGTGAATTGCGTTGGTATATCGTTAGGCTTATTAAAGGTAGCTATCTCGAGTCCTTCTGAATCTAGTAATTGAACGTAGCCGCCAAGTACTTTAATTCGTCCCTCAACTGCAGCAGGAAGCTCCAACTCTCCAGCTGGAGTAAGCAATGCACCCGTACTAATTTCTTGCAGTAGAGGCTTTAGATCGTTAGAAATACCATATATGAGAGTGAATAACTTCCCATCCTTTTCTTGAATCCAGAGGTAAAGATCGTATGGAAATGGGGCGGTCTTTGTCCAGTATGCAACCAGCTCGCCCGGGTCGTAATTCTTCGGAACGTCAGCAGGCGTATTGTATGAGCTATCGATCCGCCCATTCTCATCTAAACTTTGTAGCCATCCATTATTTTTTTTCACCTGCGCGAGTAAGTCTGCATCGAAACGTATACCATCCTCACTAAGTTCTGATGACTCAACGAGTCGCGCTAATCCAACCGAGGCGAAATCATGTGACATACTTATATCGCCTAAACGCTGAACAATCCATATGACACATATAGTCGTAAACAGTAGCACTACTATACCAGCGGTAATGAGCTGCAATATGAAGCGAAGGGTTAATCGACGCTTCGTCCTCATGGCGAATAGAATCTTCCCTGGTTCGCTTGAACTAATTTATATCCTAGTCCTCTAACATTAATGATAAAGCTAGGATTCGATGGATCTTTCTCGATCCTCTCTCTAATGCGATGGATATGGACCATAACGGTATTGTCATCACTAAATGATTCCTCACCCCATACATGCTCGTACAGTTGGCTTTTGCTAAATATCTGATTTGGATTTTTGCATAGAAATAGAAGAAGCTGAAATACGAGCGCAGGACATGTAACCGCTATACCTTCAACTTGAAGCTCACACGCCGCTTCGTCGATCCGAAACCTTCCATAATCATATACATTATGTACTCTCCTAGATGGTTCCTTTATTCTAGATTCCATAGCCAGTTGATGAATCGCCCCAAAGTAGCGACGCAACTGGGATCTTATCCGTGCAACCACTTCCAGTGGATTAAAAGGCTTCGTAATGTAATCATCGCCGCCAACAGCGAATCCTTTAATTTTATCAAAATCAGATGTTCGCGCGCTTAGGAACAAAATAGGGGCATCCGTAGTTTGACGCAGAAAGGGACATACTTCAATTCCGCTACGTCCAGGCAGCATGACATCTAATACGATTAAATCATATTTCTTCAACTCACAAGCCATCACTGCAGCTTCACCTGTCCCCGCAGTATCTATATTCGTATACCCCTCCTTGTATAATACAGTCTGCAGTAGTTCAATAATCGACCACTCATCGTCAACTAGTAAAATGGATGCATCGTTCATGGTGTCATTCCCCTTTCCAATAACCTGTATGCCTTCATTTTAACATGATTGCTTCGCGTCAAACGAAGACTTATCTTAACGGAAGCTTAATTCAAAATACATACAAAGTTAAGGGGGAGTTAATATACCATTTCACTAGACATAAGACTTCGTTGGTACAATGAGATGGTTAGAAGATGCTATGGCAAATATGAGGAGGAATGAAGAATGAACGTGAAGCTAAACCATTTGATTCATTCAGGAATGTATAGAATAACTGTGGTCGTACTTCTTACTTTAATGACGGCTTGCGGAGGAGGAACGGGAATGGGTACAAATACAAATATAAATAATCCCAGTTCAGAAGGTATGATCGTCACTGATAACTATCTTGAACCAAGTGAACTTCCTCAAGCGATGCTTGAAGCACAGTACAATCAAATCTACGATAGCTTCAGTCCAGCATTTAAGGGCCAAATCAGCGAAGCTGACTTTGCAGGAATGGCTAAAGACTTCACGCAAGGGGTTGAATCATTTGAACAAACTTCTGCTATGCAACTTAACGGAAATGACCAACGTGTATGGTTGAATCCTTCTCATGATAAGGGGATCTTAGCAGTATTTGATGAAACAGGCTTCATCGTGGGACTTCAGATTATGAACCTTTCCCCATCGACAGATACAGACGAGATGCTAACTACAACAACCTACGAGCTTCCTTTTCATGGAGATTGGCTTGTGTTCTGGGGGGGATCAAATATTCTCGTGAATTACCATTATGAATATGAAAGTCAGCGATATGCATATGACTTCATTCAACATAAAAATGGATATTCATTCTCTGGTGATCCACTGGTTAATCATAGTTACTACGCCTTTGGTCAGGATATATTGGCACCAGCAAACGGAACAGTTATATCAGTAGTCAATCATATTTCAGACAATGAGCCCGTTGGTGTCATGAACGAAAAAGAACCTGCAGGAAATGTAGTTGTTATCGATCATGGAGGAGAATATAGTATTCTAGCTCACCTCAAAAAGGATTCAGTCACAGTGAACCCTGGAGATCAGGTCATGCTAGGTGATAAGATTGGGGAGCTCGGTAATTCAGGTAACTCAAGCGAAGCACATCTTCATTTTCAAATATCAGACGGTGGGGATTTATTACATTCACATTCATTAAATGTACGTTGGAAGGACGGATTGAACCCGATAAGGGGTAATACTCTGCAGTCCATAGCATATTAAATATGAAGATCATCTATAAACGTTCATATTATAATTCCCATTAAAAATGACCCCGGTAGCAATACCGGGGTCATTTCTAATCTTTATTCCTATTCCTATTCCTCTTCTAGCGTATCATCTGAATCGTCTAGAATGATATTCTCATCATCCGATGAAGTTTCTTCTAAAGACTCTGTTCCCTGAACAATAGTAACAGAACCAGATTCATCGAATTCTCCATCTTCCTCAAGCAATTCATCCGTTTCTTCCGTCTTATCTACACGAGATACTGTAGCCACGGCGTCATCTTCACGTATATTAATCAACTTAACACCTTGAGTATAACGACCCATAGTGGAGATTCCCTCCATACTTGTACGTATTAAGGTTCCAAGTGTCGTAATAATCATTAAGTCTTCTTCATTCTTCACTACCTTCAAAGCGATGACCGCACCGTTCTTTTCTGTCACATTAATAGTCTTAATCCCTTTACCACCACGACCCTGAGAACGATAATCACTAGCTGGTGTTCTCTTACCATACCCATTGGCCGTAACGATTAAGATATCCAGATCCTTATCAATGACATCCATACCGATAACTTGGTCATTATCTCCTAAACGAATACCCCTAACTCCTGTTGCACTTCGTCCCATAGAGCGGACATCATTTTCAGAGAAGCGGATAGACATTCCTTGAGATGTACCCATAATTAATTCTTGTTCATTTGTTACAAGCTTCGCTTCGATAAGTGCATCATCTTCACGAAGATTAATAGCGATTAGACCGCCTTTACGGATATTCGTATAGTCTTCAAGAGGTGTCTTCTTCACGACCCCTTGACGAGTAGCAAAGAATAAGTATTCTTCACTCTCGAACTTCTGCACCGGAATGACAGCATTCACAGTCTCACCTTGTTCGATCTGTATCAGGTTGATAATCGCTGTGCCACGCGCTGTACGACTCAAATCAGGAATTTCATAAGCCTTGAGTCGATATACCTTCCCTCGATCTGTAAAGAATAAGAGATAGTGGTGTGAATTCGTCACGAAGAGATGTTCAACAAAGTCTTGATCCTTCGTGTCCATTCCCATAACGCCTCGTCCACCACGCTTCTGATTACGATAGGTATTCGCAGGAAGACGCTTGATATAACCAGAATGGCTAATCGTAATGATCACTTCTTCTTGTGGAATAAGATCCTCATCCAGTATGCTCTCTTCGCCCACTGTAATTTCAGTCCTACGCTCATCATTGAAACGATCCTTAATTTCATCCAGTTCTTCACTAATGATTTGTAAAATAAGATATTCATTAGCCAAAATTTCACGCATTTCTGCAATTCTCTTCATCAAATCCTGGTACTCGTTCTCAATCTTATCACGTTCCAAACCAGTTAGACGTTGTAAACGCATTTCCATGATGGCCTGTGCCTGTTCAAGGGTTAGCTCAAATTTACTCATGAGTCCATCACGTGCAATTTCTGATGTTTGTGAACCACGGATTAGAGCAATAACTTCATCCAGATGATCAAGTGCAACACGCAAACCCTCTAGTATGTGTGCTCGTGCTTCTGCCTTTTTAAGCTCGAATTCTGTCCGTCGGCGGATAACAATCTTCTGATGCTCTAAATAATGATACAGCACCTCATAAAGACCAAGCGTCTTCGGTTCACCGTTAACAATAGCTAACATATTAATCCCAAAGGTTGACTGCATTGGCGTTTGCTTATATAGATTATTCAAAACAACATTCGGATTAACGTCACGTCGTAATTCAATAACTACACGCATACCATTACGGTCAGATTCATCTCTTAAATCTGTAATTCCATCTATATTCTTCTCACGGACAAGATCAGCAATTTTCTCTACCAGTCGTGCCTTGTTTACTTGGTAAGGAAGTTCATAGATCACAATACGAGCTCTATTGTTATTCTCTTCAATATTAGCCTTCGCACGCATCGTTACGGATCCACGACCCGTCTGGTAAGCTTGGCGTATTCCCGAACGTCCTAATATGTATCCATAGGTTGGAAAGTCTGGCCCCTTGATATACTCCATCAATTCTAGAGAAGTAATCTCTGGATTCTTAATCAAAGCTTGAACCCCATCAATGACTTCACCCAAATTATGCGGTGGAATATTCGTAGCCATCCCAACAGCAATCCCTGAAACTCCGTTCACTAACAAGTTAGGATAACGCGCTGGCAATACCATAGGCTCTTGTTCTTCACCATCATAGTTGGGTTGGAAGTCAACTGTATCCTTGTTAATATCTCTCAACATTTCCATCGCTATTTTGGAAAGACGTGCTTCTGTATAACGCATCGCTGCTGCCATATCACCATCAACTGAACCAAAGTTACCATGACCCTCTACAAGCATATAACGCATCGAGAAATCCTGTGCCATCCGTACCATTGTATGATATACCGCTGTATCACCGTGTGGATGGTACTTACCAATCACATCACCGACAATTCTTGCTGATTTCTTAAATGGTTTATCTGGGGTCATCCCCAAATCATTCATAGCATACAGAATACGACGATGCACCGGCTTCAATCCATCTCTAACATCCGGCAAAGCTCTACTTACAATAATGCTCATCGCATAGTCCATAAATGACTCGCGCATTTCCACCCCGATATCCCGGTTCTTAATTTGCGAGTTTAATTCCTCCGACATGCTGTACCTCCTCCAATTTCCTATCAATCAATGAAATATATAAAGATAAACGGCTTCGCCATCCTTTTTCAGGACAGCACCCGTTTCAGCGGAAATATAAGGATTAGAATATCAAGCGAAACTTATACTTTCTTATATTACTTTCTCAAAAGATGAACTATTAAACGTTATATATGATAAAAGAAGAAAAACACTGATTTAATGTTAAGAAATAGTGATGTGCCCTGCCCTCTTATACCGCTTATTCATATAATAATTAATAAATCCCTATCTCACAGTATACCATTGTTTTACTGCCCTGTCCTAATTTTTCACGATCTGTTATATCAAAAATAGAATGTTGAAAGGATGAATACTTTTGGCTATTCAGCGTATCTCAAGCAAATGGGCCAAAACCAAAGTGCTCCTGCAGAATGAACATATCTCATCGCATATTCCTGTTACCTGTAAATACTCACCTGATGCCTTAATACGTATGCTGAATGAATATACTTTTGTTTTCTTAAAGCCTGATATCGGTACCTATGGTCGTGGAGTATTATGCATTGAACAAATAACAACAAATATGATAGATCCACACGATAATATCCAACTCAAAGATGATCACCAAGTCCATGACACCATATATCAACTTCGCTATGCTGCTGAAACACAAGTCATTACCTCCATTGAGGAATTGCATCTTAAACTTCAAACCCATGTCCATAAAGGTACTTATTTGATCCAACAAGGTATTCGCTTATTACGATACAACAATCGCCCTTTCGACTTGCGCATTCTTACCCAGAAAAGTCCTAACCATCAATGGATAACGACAGGAATCATCGGTCGTGTGGCAGCCCCTCATAAAGTCATAACTAATCATCACAGTGGTGGACAATGCCAAACATTCGAAACCTTAATGTCCCCTTATAAGAGCACCATGGAAATATTCATCATTCAACAATCACTTAAAAAATTAGGTATCTCCGTCGCTCAACAGCTTCAAAAAAAGTATCCGAATATTAAAGAGCTTGGACTTGATATCGCAATAGATAACGAGGGCTTACTCTGGATTCTAGAAGTAAATACTCTCCCCGCCTTATTCCCTTTCAAAAAATATATTTCTGACAAAGAAGTGTATCGGAGAATTCACCGGTATGCAGTATCCTATGGAAGATTAACTGCAAAGAAGAGCACCACACATTAATCATTCTTATATTTCAAAGAAAAGAGAAGACGCTTCTAACAGCATCTTCTCTTCTCTCATCATCAAAATCTAACTTTAAACATCCAAGTTCTTAACTGATTTCGCATGTTCATAAATAAATTCACGTCGTGGCTCTACATTATCACCCATTAGCGTATCAAACATGTTATCCGCTAACATCGCATCATCAATGGTCACTTGAAGCATTGTCCGTGTTTCTGGATCCATCGTTGTATCCCATAGTTGGGCTGCGTTCATCTCTCCAAGACCTTTATAACGTTGAACATTATATTTAGCATTAGCTCCAAATTCACTAATGATTTGATCTCTTTCCTGCTCTGTGTTCGCATATTTGATGACTTTATTGCGTTCCACTTTATATAAAGGGGGTTGTGCAATATAGACATAGCCTGCATCAATGAGTTTTCTCATGTAGCGATAGAAGAATGTTAACATCAATGTCCGAATATGTGCTCCATCGACGTCCGCATCCGTCATAATAATAAGCTTGTGGTACCGAGCTTTACTGATGTCGAACTCTTCACCAATTCCGGTTCCCATAGCTGTTATCATATTCCGAATTTCAGCATTAGAAAGAATGCGGTCAAGTCTAGCCTTCTCAACGTTTAGTATCTTTCCACGTAGAGGGAGAATTGCTTGGAAATGTCGGTCTCGTCCCTGCTTAGCTGATCCTCCAGCAGAGTCCCCTTCCACGATATAAAGCTCACTAATCGATGCATCCTTTGAGGAACAATCTGCTAGTTTACCAGGCAATGCGCTAACCTCTAGTGCACTCTTACGTCTCGTTAGTTCACGAGCCTTACGTGCAGCTTCCCGAGCTCTTGATGCTTGCAAGCCCTTATCGAGAATCCGACGTGATACAGCTGGGTTCTCTTCTAGAAATTCTTGTAGTTTCTCACCAAACAATGATTCCACAATTCCACGAACTTCACTGTTACCAAGCTTTGTCTTCGTCTGTCCTTCGAACTGTGGCTCTGGAACTTTAACTGAAATGATCGCGGTTAAGCCTTCACGAACATCATCACCAGATAAATTAGAGTTACTATCTTTAATGACTCCTGTCTTGCGAGCATAATCATTCACAATCCGCGTCAATGCACTCTTGAAGCCAGATTCATGCGTTCCGCCTTCATGCGTATTAATATTATTACAGAACGAATAAATATTCTCCGTATAGCTATCGTTATATTGCAAGGCAACTTCCACTTGGATCATATCGCGTGAACCTTCCACATAAATAGGCTCCTCATGAAGTGCCTCTTTTTTCTCATTCAAGTATTTGACGTACTCACTAATTCCACCTTCATACATGAATCGGTTGGAAACGTCCGTTCTTTCGTCAACAAGCGTCAAGGTAATACCCTTATTCAAAAAGGCAATTTCCCGAATACGTGTCAGTAGTGTCGCATAATCATACTCCGTTGTCTCAGTGAATATTTCAGGATCGGGTTGAAAGGTAACCGTTGTTCCATGTTCGTCCGTATCTCCGATCACTCTCACATCATACTGAGGCACACCACGTCGGTATTCCTGCTGATGGATATGTCCCTCACGTTTAACCGTTACAACAACTTTCTCGGATAAGGCATTCACAACCGAGACACCGACACCGTGCAAACCACCCGAAACTTTATAGCCCCCGCCACCAAATTTACCACCCGCATGCAGTACAGTCATAACGACTTCTAGAGCAGGGCGTTTCATCTTGGATTCTTCTCCTACAGGAATACCCCGTCCATTATCGACTACCGTCACACTGTTATCTTTGTGGATAGTGACTTCTATGTGATCACATATACCGGCCATTGCTTCATCGATACTATTGTCCACAACTTCCCAGACTAAATGATGTAAGCCCTTCGCACTAGTTGATCCTATATACATCCCCGGTCGCTTACGAACAGCTTCTAGACCTTCCAGTACCTGAATCTGACTTTCATCATAACTTGGTTCATTCATAGACATACCTTCACCTACTCCTATATATTCTAGATCATATAACGCTAAGCATTAGCATAAAACACGTTAACTCTTTTCTTCAGAGTGGTCGAGGAAATCGGGGAGTAAAAAACAGTGTCTCTCGTTACAACGATGGACTTTGGATCTTCCTCACCGATATTAACTAATGTTTTTTCCTCTTTAACGTGATTTACAAATTGCTTGGATATTTTAGATGTTTTCTCAATGGATATGTCAAAAATAGCAATGAGCTCTGAAGATCGAATAACTCTTTCTCCGCCCAAATGTATATACATCGTGACCCTCCACTCTGTTAGGAATCCACCTGACCTTTATTCACATGGTAAATATGTGCACCTTTTAATTTATTTGCATTCAGACTCTCTACTCCAGTTGCGGTAATGAATGTCTGTACCTTGCTTTGGAATGTTTCGATAAGTTGAGTCTGACGATAGGGATCAAGCTCAGATAGAACATCGTCTAGCAACAACACAGGATATTCACCGATCTCTTCCTTGATCAGTTCAATCTCCGCCAATTTGAGTGACAAGGCTGTCGTCCGCTGCTGTCCTTGAGAACCGTAAGTATGTACTTCCTTACCGTTTATAAAAAAGGTCACATCATCACGGTGAGGCCCCGTAAGTGTCATGCCGCGCCTAATTTCCTGTTCTTTCAATTGTTCTAACTTTATCATAAATTGCTGTAATAAAACAGCTTCATCTTCCTCGTCTGCTTCCCCGAACGATGGAACGTAGCGTAATTGGAGATCTTCGCTACCGTTTGTAATCCCGTGGTGGATCGTCTCTGCCCATTTCTGCAGCTTAATTATAAATTGTTTCCTTTTTCTTATAATTTTAACACCATGTCCCACAAGTTGTTCATTCCAGACATCTAACAACCCCTGCTGTGTATCACCTTTACCCCACAATTGCTTCAAAAAATTGTTTCGTTGAATCAATATTTTCTGATATTGCTGTAAATGATACAGATAGCTTGGTTGGACTTGCCCAATCTCCATATCGAGAAAGCGCCGACGAATGCCTGGAGTCCCCTTAACGATCTCCAAGTCTTCTGGTGCGAACATGACCACATTGAGAGAACCGATAAATTCACTTAACTTCCGTTGTTCAAGCCCATTGATCTTCGCTTTTTTTCCTTGGGGGGACAACATCAGTTCTAGTAAAAGAGGCCCATATTTCTTCTCAATAGTGGCAGATAAATGAGCTACGCCTTGTTCAAAGGCAATAAGCTCACGATCCTTGGAAGTGCGGTGACTTTTAGTAAGTGCCAGTACAAAGATGGCTTCCAGCAGATTCGTTTTCCCTTGAGCATTAGGACCAATCAAAAGGTTCACATCACCAAAGGAATCCAGCTGCAAATGTTCATAATTGCGGTAATGCTGCAAGCTGATGTTTTTCACAAACACATTGTATCCTCCTCATTTTCCACCCATGGTTCAAATATAATGGGCTTTGAGGTGCAGATCATGATTCCTTAGTAACCTCAAACGTACCTTCATCCGTCACTTTCACAATATCTCCAGGATATAACTTACGACCACGTCGTTCTTCTAATTCCCCGTTGACTAAGATCATTCCCTCTTGAATTAGAGCTTTAGCCATTCCACCTGTTGATACACAATTCGATAACTTCAGAAATGTATCTAACTTTATATATTCACTTTGGATAATAATTTTGTTCATAATCATTGTTCCTTTCACATTTAAATAGACGTATCCCTTAATTATTAGTTCTATATGGCAAAATAACAAATAGACTTTGGCTGTCATCCATTGGCTTGAGCACGATTGGACTCATTACCCCAGTGAAAGCAATCATTAATTGCTCACTTTCGACTACTTTTAGAACATCCAACATATATTTAGAGTTAAAGGAAATACGCAGAGGATCCCCTTTAAAGTCAATTAATTCCAATTCTTCACGTACTTTACCTAATTCAGTCGAACTTGAGGTTATTTCAATTCCACCATGTTCTAACGTTTGCAATCTTACGATGTTTGTTTTCTCTTCTCTGGAGAGCAAATATGCGCGATCAATCGATTCACTTAATTTTTTTGTATCGACAATTAGTTCTGTTTTATATGTTGACGGAATAATCCTAGAAGTATCAGGATAAATCCCTTCAAGAATTCGTGAATAGAAAAGAACGTTGTCAATCTTGAATAATACCTGATTATCGGATACGACGATATCAACTAGCGTATTCTGATCAGGGACAATTTTACTTAATTCATTTAACGTTTTACCAGCAATAACAACATTATTGAACTTCACATCAACTGCATTCAAATAGGCTGAACGTGTAGCGAGACGGTGCCGGTCGGTCGCAGTAAATTTCAGCTCATTATCCTCCAAGTTCCATAGGATACCTGTAAGAATAGGTGTTGTTTCATGAGTGGAAATAGAGAATCCCGTTTGTCTAATCATATTTTTCAATAAGTCCCCCGGAATAGAAACGGTTTGATTTCCTTCAATCGCTGGCAAAATAGGGAACTCCTCTGGATCTAGACCGACCATTTGGATCTCGGTTGCACCTGATGAAATAAAAGTATGGAATTGTTCCTTTACTTCCATATGAATATCTTGAGAAGGAAGTTTTTTAATAATTTCCACGAAAAATTTAGCAGGAAGCACGACGCTACCTGTTTCCTCAATTTGGATAATCGTTCCTTTATCATCTTCAATAGGAATAAATGATTGGATTGAAATATCGGTATCACTGGCAGTAAGTGTAACTCCTTGATGATTCACGTCTATTTTAATACCAGTCAGAATAGGGATCGTTGTTCTACTTGAGATAGCTTTATTGACTTGTTGGATCGATTCGTTTAAATAGTCTTTGAGAATGTTAATTTTCATAATTTCACTCCTTGGGAGAATTCGGGAATTGGGTCAGATGAGTAGACCTTTTTCACCCTCTTTATAGATGATTATTCTTTATATCTTTTATTAGTAATAGTAATAGGCGCAGTGGATATGTGTATAAGTCCAAATAGATTAATAAAGCCAAGCCTATCCACATGTGTATAGATTGTGCATAGGCTTGGACTTGTTCAGGTAGGATTTTTAATGGTATCTATGAGATTGTTGACCACTTTAAATAGCTCTTGGTCTACCTTGAGTAATTGAGTAATTTTCTCATGAGCATGAATGACGGTCGTATGATCTCTACCACCGAAAGCATCACCAATTTTAGGTAAAGAGAAATCGGTTAACTCCCTTGAAAGATACATAGCAATTTGTCTAGGGAATGCGATGGCTTTTGTCCGCTTACGCGCTTTAAAGTCTTCCATTCGCATGTTGTAGTATTCTCCAACCTTTTGCTGAATATCCTGCATTGTAATCATTCGAGGGCGGCTTGAAGGAATAATATCTTTAAGCGCCTCTGCAGCTAGATGAGTCGTTACATCTTGATTCGTCAGCGATGAATAGGCTACGACACGGATCAAAGCACCTTCTAATTCACGTATATTCGTGTCGATCTGATTCGCGATATACATCATTGCTTCATTGGGAATATCCAAGTTTTCAGCTTTTGCCTTTTTACGCAAAATCGCAGTTCTCGTCTCGAGATCTGGAGGTTGAATATCCGTAATCAAGCCCCATTCAAACCGAGAACGTAAACGTTCTTCCAACGTTGGAATTTCCTTCGGTGGTCTATCGCTAGAAATAATAATTTGTTTGCGTTCTTCATGGAGGGCATTAAACGTATGGAAAAATTCTTCCTGTGTAGACTCCTTACCTGCAAGGAACTGGATATCATCAACTAGGAGAATATCAACACTACGATATTTATTGCGGAAATTTTCCGTACGATTGTCTCGAATGGAATTAATAAATTCGTTCGTAAATTTCTCTGAAGATAGATAGACCACCTTACTGTTTGGATTGTGTTCCAGCACATAGTGACCAATGGCATGCATCAAATGCGTTTTACCGAGTCCAACACCACCATATAGAAACAGTGGATTATAGGCTTTGGCTGGAGCTTCTGCAACAGCTAAAGATGCTGCATGAGCAAATCGGTTACCTGATCCGATAACGAATGTATCAAAGGTATATTTGGGATTAAGCATGTGGGTCATAGATTCTTCATGTGAAATTTGAGGTTGTGGAGAGAAGAAAGAAGGCACGGTTTCTTCAATTTTGGTCTCTTCAATCACAAATTTAACATCAAGCTGCTTACCAACAACTTCAAATAGAGTGGAACCCACCAGTTTGGTATAGCGACTTTCAAGCCATTCGACAGCAAATGTCGTAGGGGCAGATATAACAATGGTTTGATTATTCATTGAGGTCGCTTTTGTTGCTTTGAACCAAGTATCAAAGCTGGGCTTACTTAGCTTGGTTTGAATAATAGATAAAATTTGCTGCCATAGTTCGGAAGTATGGCTTTCCACAGATATTGTCACTCCTTTAAATCATCCAAATATGGCTCAGGCCATGAGAGGAAATGTCGAAATAAAACGAAAATGGATCTATTTATCCCCAAAACTCAGAAGCAGAGAAACATAAAAAAATGGATAAATTGAAATTGTTCACAACTTTATCCACAGCCTGTTGATAGTATTGAGGCATAACACATGTATTCACATCAAAAAGTATTACCATCATAGCAAAATAACCGCTTGATTTCAATGATTGGTGGCATTTTATCCACAAACCCAATAACTTGTGTATAATTTTTATGCACACCACAAGATATTGTTTATATTATGTTAAAATTTCGACAGCATCTTGTAAAATGCAAATAAACTTATGCACAGCTTGTGCTAGAAATAATCGAAATTCAGATTATTATGAACAAGTGGATAAGTTTATATTTTTATTTTATTTATAAATGACCTGTGGAGAACTTTTTCTAATCCTTACGAATTATCGATGGAGGAAGCTCCCTGAGAATGAAGCAAGTGCATAAAGAAATGCTTCTGTTGGAAGATCAGCCAAGGTAGAGAGAAATAAGTACATGGTGGATGACAGCTAACATAGGGGGAATATTTGAAAGTCAGCTTTTGTGAGTTATTAAGTGTCGTTTGAGCAACTAAAATAAGCTAAATAGAAATCATGGTGGATTTAGTGAACTTTTTTACTATTAATATAGTAGAAGATGACTTGCTAAGACTTGATTAGGAAGATTATAATTAGGGGGAGGAAGTTGACATTTACGTGTCTACATGGTTATAATGTGTAAAGGCATTTTCGTGATTATGAGAATGGTTAATCTATGATATAAATTCCTGTAAGGGGGTGCAATACATGGGACCGACTTTTAAACCAAATGTGAGTAAACGCGCTAAGGTTCATGGTTTCCGTAAAAGAATGAGCACGAAAAACGGCCGAAAAATTTTGGCTGCTCGTCGCTTAAAAGGCAGAAAAATATTGAGTGCATAAATGTGAGCGTGCATGAAGACCACTCAGGTGGTCTTTTTTTTCTTAAATATGGAGTTGTATATATAGAAGAAGAAATAAATATTTTAAATTTGAGTTCAAAAATTCAGGTTTTCAGCACTAAAGCATTTGTTTATGATGCTGCGTTTCCTCGAAACGCTTCAGAAGATTGGTTTATGGGTTCTGAAGAATGCCTATAATATATGTAGGAAGTTAAATTATAATAATGAAGTGAAATTGGGAGAGACTCGTGCATAAAAGTTTACGTTTACGAAACCGGGCTGATTTCAGTCGCGTATATCGTCATGGAAAGTCATTTGCCAATCATCAATTTGTTGTCTATTGGTTCCGCAAAAAAGAAGTAGATCAATTTAGAGCTGGTATTTCAGTCAGTAAAAAAGTAGGGAATGCGGTTGTTCGTAATCGTATGAGAAGATTGGTGAAGGAAATTGTGCGTCATCATGATTCAGAATTGATAGAACATATTGACCTCGTATTTATTGTACGTAAAGGTGCTCTAAATATGACCTATAAGGATCTAGAGAAGAGTATTCTGCATGTGTTACGCAAAGCGTCACTTTTGAAGACTATGAAGCAATGAAGCTATATTTATTTGTCCCTTGGAATATGATATGATTTACTATGAAATGTAAGCGTTAAGAGAGGGGTTATCGAGTGTCACGACTGAAGACTAGAGTGGGAAGGAAATGGATCCTCCTCAGCATGATGATTTTTGCCATGACCATATTAGCAGGTTGTGGAACAAATGGAATGGCTGCGAAGACCACGGATCAACTACTTGAAGGTGGATTTTGGCAGAGAAATGTTGTTTACTGGTTCGCTACAGCACTTGATACGTTCGCCAGTTGGTTCGGTGGTCAATATGGACTAGCCGTACTAGTAATGGTGATTATTGTTCGGACACTTATACTTCCATTAACCATTAAGCAAGTAAAAAGTTCGAGAGCGATGCAAGCTATTCAGCCTGAACTCGCTAAGCTTAAAGAGAAGTACAAGGATAACCCGGAACAACAACAACAGGAAACGATGAAGTTATTTCAAGAGAATAAGGTAAATCCAATGGCAGGGTGCTTACCCTTAATTGTTCAGATGCCAATATTTATCGCTCTCTATAACTCTATTTATGGAAATGAATTATTACGTCATGGTGAGTTCTTATGGTTACAACTTGGAGAACCGGACAAAACATTTATTCTTCCCTTTTTAGCTGCTATTACGACATTCTTTCAGACTAAAATGATGATGAAGATGAACCCGTCACCACAACAAGGTGCTATGAAGTTCATGATGATGGTCTATCCGGTATTGATATTCTTCATGTCATACAATTTCCCATCTGCGTTACCGTTATATTGGTTCTTCAGTAACTTGTATACGTTAATACAGAATTACTTCCTTTATCGCAACAATCCTAACACAGCTAATGTTTCTGGTGTTGCTGTAGCAGGTAGTAAATCGAATATTAAAGGGAGCCAAGCTAAGGGTAAAACAAATCATAATCATCCTAAGAAGAAATCGAAGGGGGCAAAAAGGTCTAAATGAGCAACGTCATCGCTTCAGGAAAAACCGTTGAAGAAGCTGTAAATAAGGGACTTTCCAAACTCGGTGTTAGCCAAGACCGTGTTACGGTGAATATACTTTCGCAGCCGTCAAAAGGATTCCTGGGACTGATTGGTGTCAGGCAAGCGAAAGTAGAACTTACTTTGCTTCCAGAAGTAGCACCAAATTCAGTTACCGAGACGGTGAAACCTCTATCTGAATCTAGCAATCATGATTTAGTAGAGGGAGACCCTTATGCCATAGCAGTACAATTCATTCTTGATGTTGGTAAAAGTATGGGGCTAGACGTGCAGGTGGAGATGCAGCATTCAAGAGAAGCTACAACACTTCATATTTTTGGACCTGATTTGGGACTTATGATTGGTAGAAGAGGCCAGACGCTGGATTCTCTTCAATACTTAGCGAACATCGTAGCCAATCGTGCATCGAGTAGTTATATAAGAATTATTCTTGATGCTGAGAACTTCCGCGAACGTCGCAAGAAGACGTTAGAAGAACTTGCAGATCGTTTGGCAGGACGTGTGATTCGTTCTCATAAAGAGGTTGTGCTTGAGCCAATGTCCCCTCAAGAGCGTAAGGTGATTCATGCCAAGCTTCAGGATCATAAACTGGTAAAGACCTACAGTAAAGGCGAAGATCCTAATAGGCGTGTAGTCATTTCGTTAAGGTAACGAGATTAAATAGATAGAATGAAATTAAGGTGAACGCTAGTGAATATAAACTTAATTTCAATCTATCGGATAGAATGAGCTTAAGTTCATTCTGTATAGATGCAATGACTCTCTGGGAAGTGAATTAGAGTCATTGCTTTTTATATTTTATAGGGAGAGGTGACACTGTTGATTAGTGATACTATAGCAGCCATTATTACAGCGGTTGGAGAAGCAGGGATTGCGGTCATTCGCGTCAGTGGGCCGGATGCGATTGTAGAAGTAGAACGAATATTTAAAAGCCGGATAAAGCTAACTGAAGCTGACTCGCATACTGTTCATTATGGACATGTTATTAATCCTCACACAGGAGAAGAGGTTGAAGAGGTACTGACTACTGTGATGCGGGGACCTCGGTCTTTTACAACGGAGAATGTCGTGGAGATCAGTGCGCATGGTGGTGTAATCTCTGTTACGCGTGTGATGGATTTGTTATTGCAACAGAATATTCGATTGGCTGAGCCAGGTGAATTTACAAAGCGTGCCTTTCTGAACGGACGAATTGATTTATCACAAGCGGAAGCCGTTATTGATCTTATTCGCTCGAAATCAGATCGCGCCTTCTCTATTGCATTGAAACAAGTGAAGGGTGATCTTTCCCAACAAATTAAAAACCAAAGATTTACGTTGATTGAGACGATGGCTCATATTGAAGTAAATATTGATTATCCAGAGCATGATGTGGAGTCGATGACGTCTTCTTTTATTATGGAAAAGTGTAGTGAGGTTATGGAAGAAATTACGAAGTTATTAAAGACATCAAAGGAAGGCAAAATTCTTCGCGAAGGAATCACAACAGCCATCGTTGGTCGTCCTAATGTGGGGAAGTCCTCTTTGTTAAATACATTAGCACATGATAATAAAGCGATCGTAACGGATATTCCGGGAACGACACGTGATGTCATAGAAGAATTTATTACGATTAACAATATTCCATTAAAATTACTAGATACGGCGGGAATTCGTGATACGATGGATGTTGTTGAGCGGATTGGCGTAGAACGATCTAAGAATGCTGTGAATGAAGCAGATCTGATATTGCTTGTTTTAGATGCAAGTCAGCCTCTTCATGAGGATGAATTGGTATTAATGGAACAAATCCGTGGTAGACAATGTATTGTTATTACGAATAAAATGGACTTAGAATCCAAGATAGATATAGATGTAGTAAAAGGAAACTTCGATGAGGCATCTATTGTTCAAATGTCTGTAAAGGATCAAGAAGGTGTTGATGCATTGGAGAATGCCATATCAAAGTTATTCTTCAGTGGTCAATTGGAATCAAATGATTTGACTTATGTAAGTAATGTTCGACATATTGCCTTATTAAAGAAGGCACATCAGTCATTACAAGATGCCTATGATGCTGCTGAACAACTTATTCCGATAGATATGATACAGATTGATGTGCGATTGGCTTGGGAACAGCTTGGAGAGATTATTGGTGATACAGCGGGAGAATCTCTGCTAGATCAAATCTTTTCACAATTTTGTTTGGGCAAATAGAGGGGGTAGGACGATGAGTTATGTAGGAAGCAATTATGATGTGATCGTGATTGGAGCAGGTCATGCTGGGGTTGAATCTGCCTTAGCTGCTGCTCGAATGGGCTGTAAGACATTGGTTATTACGATCAATTTAGATATGGTGGCCTTTTTGCCTTGTAATCCATCGATTGGTGGACCTGCAAAGGGGCATGTTGTGCGGGAAGTTGATGCACTTGGTGGTGAAATAGGTCGAAATGTTGACCGAACATTTATTCAATTGCGGATGCTCAATACAGGAAAGGGACCTGCTGTGCATGCACTACGGGCCCAAGCAGATAAATTTAATTATCAGCATACAATGAAGGAGACGTTGGAGAAGGAACCGAATCTAACGCTACGTCAGGGAATGGTTGATGAGTTAATCGTTGAAGATGGCCAATGTGTAGGTGTCCTAACGATGACGGGGACTGAATACCGAGCTAAATCGATCGTGTTAACGACAGGCACTTATTTACGAGGCAAGGTGATTATGGGTGAGTTAACTTACGAAAGTGGGCCTAATAATCAGCAACCATCAGTAAAACTAGCAGAGAATTTACGTGAGCTTGGCTTTGATCTCGTACGTTTCAAGACAGGAACTCCGATGCGTGTGCATAGAGATACGATTGATTTCAGCAAGACGGAGATTCAACCAGGGGATGATAATCCTAAGTTCTTCTCTCATGAAACTGAATCTTCTACGAATGAACAACTACCTTGTTGGTTAACATATACGACAGCTGAGACACAGGAGATTATTATGGCGAATCTTGATCGTGCGCCTATGTATTCCGGCCTTATTGAAGGAACAGGACCACGTTATTGTCCATCTATTGAGGATAAAGTTGTCCGGTTTAGTGATAAAGCAAGACACCAAATCTTTCTAGAACCGGAAGGTAAGAACACGGCAGAGTATTATGTTCAGGGCTTGTCGACTAGTATGCCAGAGGATGTACAAATTGCTATGTTGCATTCTGTTCCAGGTCTGGAAAAGGCAGAAATTATGCGCAATGGTTATGCTATTGAATATGATTCTATTGTACCTACGCAACTATGGCCATCGCTAGAGACGAAGAAAATCCCGGGGTTATTTACTGCAGGTCAAATTAATGGAACATCTGGCTATGAGGAAGCAGCAGCACAAGGGATTATTGCTGGAATTAATGCTGCGCGTAAGGTGCAAGGCAAAGAGTCCATTGTACTTAGTCGCGCTCAAGGTTATATTGGAGTATTAATCGATGATTTGGTTACAAAAGGAACAAGTGAACCTTATCGACTATTAACATCACGTGCTGAATACCGATTATTGCTTCGTCATGACAACGCTGACCTACGTCTTACACCGATTGGACATGAGATCGGTTTGATATCAGATGAAAGATATGAGAGATTTCTTAAGAAAAAGGAAACGGTTGAACTTGAAGTTGAACGTTTGCGTGTAGAGAAGGCGAGACCAAGTGAAGTGAATGCACTCTTGGAAGCATCGGACTCATCTCAAATTCAGGATGGTAGCAGTATGTTAGTTCTTTTGCGTCGACCTGAAATTAACTATAGTCATATTGAGCAACTGTCACCTTCGCCTTATGAATTAACTGAGGAAATGAAAGAACAAGTTGAAATTCAGATTAAATATGCAGGGTATATTGAAAAGCAAATGGCGCATGTGGAAAAGCTACAGAAGATGGAGAAAAAGAAGATTCCTGATTCTATTATATATGAAGAAATAAAGGGACTGGCTATTGAAGCACGACAAAAGCTAGCTAAGATTCGTCCGCTTTCAATTGGCCAAGCTACACGGATTGCAGGTGTTACACCTGCGGATATATCTGTCTTACTGATATATTTGGAGCATTATAACCGAGTAACTGCGGCAAGGGGGTAGATGATGGATACTATACAACTGTCATTTACCAGTCGTCTGCAGGAGCACGGGATTACGCTAAGTGAAATACAATTAAATCAATTTGAAACGTATTTCAAAGAGTTAGTCAGTTGGAATGAGAAAATGAATTTAACGGGGATAACCGAGCGGGAACAAGTATATACGAAACACTTCTACGATTCTATATCTCTAGCCTTCTTTATGGATATGAGTAAAATAAAGACATTGGCTGATATCGGATCAGGAGCAGGATTTCCAGGCATTCCGCTGAAGATTTGTTTCCCAGAGCTACAATTAACAATTATTGACTCACTTAATAAAAGGATATCATTCCTTAAAAATATCGTAGAGAAGTTAAATCTCACAGGTGTTGAACTCATTCATGGTAGAGCAGAAGAATGGGGACAGAAACAAGGGTATCGAGATCACTTCGATTTAGTAACGGCTAGAGCAGTAGCAAAGTTAGCATTACTGAATGAATGGTGTCTACCTTTTGTACGTGTGGATGGGACATTTGCTGCAATGAAAGGTAGCGATCCTACGGAAGAAGTAAAAGAAGCGACATATAGTTTCAAACAATTAAAAGGTAAACTTAGTAAAGTTGAGAAATTCATTCTCCCTGTGGAGGAAGCTGAGCGACATATCGTTTTTTCTCAGAAGAAGGCTGCTACACCTCAGAGATATCCAAGAAGTCCAGGTGTTGCAGCTAAAGCTCCTCTTATATAAAAAGCCAATATAATGTTTCACGTGAAACATTATCGAAAAAAAGGACTATGTCTTTCCTATAAAGTAGGAGAGCGTATAGTCCTTTTTTTTATAGTATTAGTAAGTGAAAGTATCACGCGATACTCTGTTTCCTATATTCGCACTAAACCGAGTACCGTGTTTGAAAAAGGACAGCTTAGCTGCTTCTATGTGATTTAATGAAACATCGCGTGATATGTTTATATAATCAGTAAAAAATGCAAATAATGGTGCTGATAGAATAGGATTATATCGAAAAAGATGATAGAATAGGTTAGAAGGAATCTCATGCAATACAATGCGGAAGATTGACTCTTACAAAAAAGTAGAATGTCCATAAATATACAAAACATAGGTTCTTTTTTGCTTTGTATAGTGTTTAGAAGGCTCTAAAGGCATAGTGGTCTGAAATGAATAGATTGATCCACGGTGATTCGGAGCTATTATGAAACTAGGTGGTAATATACGGAATGAAAGAACAATTTTCTAAGTTATTTGGTCTAACTGAACGGAATAATGCGGATGAAGTGAAACAAATTCCGGTTGAGGAGATCGTATCCAGTCCATATCAACCACGTACTATTTTTGATGAAAGTAAAATAGATGAGCTGTGCCAGACGATTAAAACATTAGGAGTTATTCAACCGATTGTTGTTCGTTTCCGTAATGACAAGTATGAGCTTGTTGCAGGGGAACGCAGATGGCGAGCCGTTAAGAAGCTTGGACTTGAGGTCATCCCTGCTATAGTCCGTGACTTTAATGATTCACAGGCAGCCTCTATCGCATTAATAGAAAACTTGCAACGTGAGGGATTAACATCCATTGAAGAGGCTGTAGCTTATCAGAATCTCATCGAATTACATCAATTAACACAAGAAAGTCTGGCCCAACGTTTAGGTAAAAGTCAGTCTACCATCGCGAACAAGGTTAGGTTGTTGAATCTTCCTGAAACGGTAAAGTTAGCTTTAATGGAACGGAAAATATCAGAACGACATGCACGTGCTTTATTATCACTTCCAACTGAAGAGTTACAACTTAAATTATTATCAGAAATTATAGCTAAAGAATTGAACGTTAAACAGACAGAAGCTAGAGTTGCTTATTATAAAGAGACTGTTCATGTTAAGAAATCAAAGCGTATATCATATTCTAAAGATGTTCGTCTCGCATTAAATACCATTAGACAGTCTATTGATATGGTATCTGGATCTGGAATGTCAATTAAGACGACCGAAAAGGACCATGAAGATCATTATGAAATTGTAATTAAAATTCCTAAAAGATCATAAGAGGTAGAAGCGAAATAGGCCCAACTCATATCTCACAGCCAACATGACGAGTCTAATATATTATTGAGGTGAAATAAGTGTCCAAAATTATTGCCATAGCAAATCAAAAGGGTGGGGTTGGGAAAACGACCACTTCCGTGAATCTGGGTGCTTGCTTGGCTTCCTTAGGCAAAAGAGTGCTTCTCGTTGATATTGATCCACAAGGGAATACAACAAGTGGAGTTGGTATTAATAAAGCTGATGTTGAGAATTGTATTTATGATGTCATTATTAATGAAGTTCATCCTAAAGACGCCATCGCTCATACCAATGTAGAAGGCCTACATATTATCCCTGCTACGATTCAATTGGCTGGAGCGGAAATAGAATTGGTCCCTACCATTTCTAGAGAACAACGGTTGAAGAAATCATTACATTTAGTTAAAGATATGTATGATTATGTTCTGATTGATTGTCCGCCATCACTCGGGATATTAACGATTAATTCACTTACAGCAGCTGATTCCGTGTTAATACCTATTCAATGTGAATATTATGCGTTAGAGGGCTTAAGTCAGTTACTTAATTCTATTAGGTTAGTTCAAAAGCATCTAAATACGTCATTACAAATTGAGGGCGTGTTATTAACAATGTTTGATGCTCGAACAAATCTGGGAATCCAAGTAATTGAGGAAGTTAAAAAGTATTTTCAAGACAAAGTATATAGAACCGTCATCCCTAGAAATGTCCGTTTGAGTGAAGCACCATCTCACGGGCAATCCATTATTACGTATGATCCACGCTCTAAAGGAGCAGAAGTTTACTTAGAGTTGGCAAAGGAAGTGGTTTCTTATGAGTAAGCGCTTGGGAAAGGGATTAGATGCTTTAATTCCATCACTTTCTATTAATGATGACGATAAAATTGTAGAAATCCCGTTGAGTCAGTTGCGTGCTAATCCGTATCAGCCGCGCAAAGAATTCAAAGAGGAAGCTATTCATGAATTAGCAGAATCTATTCGTCAACACGGTGTTATACAACCTATTATCGTTCGTAAAGTTCTTAAAGGATTTGAGATTATTGCTGGTGAGCGTCGGTTTCGAGCGTCTCAATATTGCGATAAACCTACAATCCCAGCAGTTGTACGTAATTTTAGCGATCAGCAAGTGATGGAGATTGCTTTAATTGAGAATTTACAACGTGAGAACTTAAATGCGATGGAAGTTGCTGTAGCATATCAAGGACTGATGGAGCAATATTCATTAACACAAGAGGAACTGTCATTAAAAGTAGGAAAGTCTAGATCTCATATCGCTAACTTCTTACGTTTGCTGGCGTTGCCTGAGGAAGTTAAAGACTATGTTTCACGTGGAACATTATCAATGGGGCACGCAAGAGCTATCGTTGGAATTAAAGATACAGCAATCATTATACAGTTAGCTAAACAATGTGTTGAATATGAGTGGAGTGTTAGAGAGTTAGAGGAGACGGTGAAGAATTTAGATCGTAAGCCCGCTGAAACTCCAAAATCAACAATGAAGAAAATTGATCCCTATATTGATCATGTAGAGGAGTCACTTCGAGATCGCTTTAGAACGACAGTGAAAATTAAACAGAATAAAGATAAAGGTAAGATTGAATTGAATTATTATAGCAAGCAAGATTTAGAACGACTGTTGGAATTGTTGCAATAGTTGTAGATGGTGTAAATGCAGAGAGACATATCTGAGTTGGGGTGTGTCTTTCTGTGTCTTGAGGAGGTTGAGTCCAATGATTTACTTAGATCACGCGGCAACATCATGGCCTAAACCACCAGCTGTAATTCAAGCTATGAAGGTTGCAATGGAGGAGTCAGCGGCTAATCCTGGAAGGGGAAGCCACGCGATGGCCGTTAAGGCTAGTCGTGTTCTTTTCGAAAGTAGGATGCAATTGGCTAAACTGTTCTGTGTAAGAAATGCGAATGATATTGCCTTTACCAATAATACAACCCTTGCACTGAATATGGCGATAAAAGGGTTCCTACAAGAAGGAGATCATGTCGTTGCCACAATGGTAGAACATAACTCTGTTCGTCGTCCGTTAGAGTATCTGAAGAGAACGCTAGGGATTACGGTGGATTATGTACGAGTCAATGGAAAAGGTGAGTTGAATCTTCTTGATGTAGAGGTTGCATTGAGACAACCTACACGTTTGGTTGTGTGCACACATAGTTCGAATTTATTAGGAAGTATACTGCCTGTTGAAGAGATAGGTGCATTAGCCCACAAATATGGTGCGATCTTCTTGGTGGATGCGGCACAGAGTGCGGGGATTCTGGATATTGATGTGGAGCGGATGAATATCGATATGATGGCTTTTCCAGGTCATAAGGGGTTGCTAGGACCTCAAGGGACTGGAGGCTTGTATATCGCTCCTTATGTAGAATTGGAACCGCTTATTCATGGGGGAACAGGAAGCCAGTCTGAGGAGAAGGAACAGCCTTCTGTTCGTCCTGACCGTTATGAAGCAGGGACACCCAACACGGTTGGAATTGCAGGTCTACAAGTAGGAGTTAAAAAGGTGATTGAACTTACCCCTAAGCGGATATATAGTCATGAGTGGAATCTTACTCAACAACTTATGGATGGATTGGTCGATATACCAGGCGTTGCGTTATTAGGCCCCAATAAGGGAGATCCACGCACGGGTATTGTTTCTTTTGTGGTAGATAAGTATGACTCATCTGAGATGGCCTTTCGACTAGATCGTGAATACGGTATTGCTGTAAGGGCGGGTTTCCATTGCACCCCTCTTGCTCATTATGCCGTACATACGGATAAAAGCGGTGCTGTACGTGCTAGTGTAGGAGTCGATACGACAGAAATAGAAATAGACATGTTAATCAAGGCCATGAAACAAATGTGTAAATGAAACAGGAAAAGGAATGAAGCATCCATGTCAGATCTCAATGATTTAATCATAGAACATGTAGCGCTATATATTGGAATCATTATGTTTATTGTATTGGTATTGTTAATCTTGATGTTCATGCAATTATTTAAATTAAATAAATTGCGTCGTAGATATGAGCAGATGATGTCTGGCGATGGTGTGGAAAATTTAGAGGGTCTCCTAATTGATCTGAAGTTACAACTTGATCGGTTGCAAGAGGATCATGGTCAACAGCGAGAAACGCTAGAAAGTACGTTGAACAAGATGCAATCGGTAAAAGGGCATGTTGGACTGATTAAATACAATGCATTTGAAGAACGTGGTAGTGACTTAAGTTTCTCCGTTGCGATCATCGACGATCACTCTGATGGTATTGTTCTTACATCGATCTACAGTAGGGAAAATTCCTATATATACGCTAAACCGCTTAAACAAGGCGATTCAACATACACATTGTCTACAGAAGAGAAGCGAGCGATTACTCTCGCAAAGCAAACATTGTTGAGTGGGATTTCCACTCTTTAATCGCGGTGTATAAACTAATCGCAATAATATCAGATAAGCGCATAACTAAACTTAAACGTGTGTTCTGCAAAACAAAGTATTCCATGAAGCCGCCGACGTTAACGATTCCAGTTAGATGGATATCGCCTACAGGCGGTAATTGTTTATGTACCCCAGCTCCTGGCGCGAGAGGACCATCTATGATCTGGATACAACCAATACTAGAAGATTGTCCTAAACAGGCATCAATACCGATAACGAATGGTTGATGATAAGTCTTATATATAGAAGAGATATTATCCTGTAGATTAACCGCATGGACAGGGTCTTCTAATGTACCGTAAATATGA
Organism: Paenibacillus sp. Y859; assembly: GCF_056786405.1. Lineage (NCBI taxonomy): Bacteria > Bacillati > Bacillota > Bacilli > Caryophanales > Paenibacillaceae > Paenibacillus > Paenibacillus sp. Y859. The sequence goes on from NZ_JBXCIZ010000004.1 coordinate 28,624, forward strand.
AATAGTGGACTCTCATAACGGGATAATAAAGTGCCTACGAGTGGACCGAGACTATCCCCTGTAGATCGGTCGGTACCTACACATACTATAATAATAGGCTGACCCTCTTTTACCTGAGAAAGATGGAAGAGCAAGCGATGAGTGAGTGTTGAATGGATTTCAGGATCGGTATGTGGTATTTTTAAGCAAGAAGGTTGCTGATTTGGCATTGGTTTGGAAAGAGGACTCATAGGATCTTCCTTTCATTGGCAGATAGTAGTATCTAGTATATGGACGAAGAGGGTTATTTATACGTAGGTTCTATTGAATCTATTAATTTGGATGATGAAATAGGCTATAAATTAAGAAATGGGAGGCTGAATGATGGAAGAAGGGCTTCTTATTGCGTTTGATTCCACGCAGCAGGCGTTACGAGCTGAGATGTTGCTGGAATATGCAAATATTGAGATTGACTTGTTTCCAACACCTAAAGATGTTACAGCTGGATGCGCATTATCTATTCTTTTCCCTAGTGAGGAGTTAGCTGTTGTTCAGAACATCATTGAACAAGAGAAGGTTGAGATCCGCGGGATATTTATGAAGAACAACTTAGAGCATTATGAAGCCATTTAGATGTAAGGAGGAACAGTCTTGCCATACTTGGATGTTGAAAGTGTAGATCCAGAGGCAGTCATTGTGGAGGTGCTGAGATTTAAGGATAAGGTATGGAACTGGCTAACGGATGTGGACATGTGGATGTCCGTTCTCATTGCAGGCATACGAATTATTATCATTATTTTGCTTAGTCGTTTAATAATTAAGATTGTATACAAGTTAATCGATCAATCATTGGCTCGTCAGGAGAATAGTAAGCTGAGAATGAATCCGCGTAGATTTGTGACTGTGAGTGGATTAATGAGGAATATTACTTCTGTGGCGTGTAACTTTATTATGGTTTTGATTGTTTTGGCTGAGTTTAATTTTGAATTAGCTCCGTTACTTGCGGGAGCAGGGGTGTTGGGTCTAGCCATCGGGTTCGGAGCACAAAGTTTAGTTAAAGATGTGATTACCGGATTCTTCATTATACTAGAGGATCAGTTCGCAGTGGGTGATGTGATCCAGACAGGTACTTTTAGAGGTACAGTGGAAATGATCGGCATTCGGACAACTCGGATCGTAAGCCATACGGGTGAAGTTTATATTTTGCCTAATGGAGGGATTACTACGGTGACTAACTTTTCATTATCTAATGCCTTGGCAATTGTAGATATCCCTATGAAGAATGAACATCATCTTGAAGATACGCTTAAACTTATACAGCGAGCGACAGAAGGGATGATCGAAGGTAGGATGGAAATGATCAGAACGCCTGATGTGCTTGGTATCCAAGCCTTAAGTACAAGTGAATATGCAATTCGTATTGTAGCAGATTGTCTGCCCAATACTCGTGACGAGGTTGAACGTCAAATTCAGATGGTGATTAAGCGGGCTCTTGAGGAAGAAGAGTCTTTACAATTAGGGCTGGTGGAACAGAACAATCCACAGTAAGAGAAGGCGGGAAGGAGTAGAAAAATGGAACGTAAAGTATTTCAATTAGGCGATGTTGTACAGATGAAGAAGCAACATCCATGTGGGAGTAATGAAATGGAGATCATCCGTATGGGGATGGATATTCGAATTAAATGTGTAGGTTGTCAGCACAGTGTACTTGTTCCGCGTGTGAAATTTGAGAAGAATATGAAGAAGGTTCTTCGTTCTACGATACCTCCATCAGAAACGATGGAATAAAGGGCTTAGCGAGTAGTTTGTAATTGCAATTTCATGCTCTTCACGGTATAATAAACTCTGCTGTGGAAAGGTACCCAAGTGGTCCAAGGGGGCTGACTCGAAATCAGTTAGGCGTCGCAAGGCGTGCGTGGGTTCGACTCCCACTCTTTCCGCCATTACTATTTTTCCTACGTATATAAGACCTTCCACTTCATGTGGAAGGTCTTTTTTGAAAGATCAGGCTGGAATAAGTGCCCGAATGACACTTATTTATCAGGATAACCCAGTTTATTTAAATATGACTGAAAGCCAATGTGGTTTCAACAGATGTGAACCAAAGAAGGACCCATAAGGGCCCTTCTTTGTAGCGGTGCGTGTCGATTTGGAATTCATCTACAGTCACATTTTACAGTGAAACTTCGGATTTCCGGTGATTTGTTTGAAATACAAGAAAAGTTTAAGCTTTACGCTAATTCTTGCTTATATCTCTCACAGACACAGATTTCGACCCCCAACTTAATGTAAGGCTGATGTTGTATCTGCTTGACTAAGTAGTCCAACGGAACCACACCTCTCTCATGCACCGCTTGCTAATATTATGATTAGGTAAGAGGGATCTTATACATGAACTTAATAAAAATTTATTTTAGCGATAATTAATGTGACTTTCCTTTGTCTTTCATTTTCCACTTTCGATTCTGGTTGCTCGTGTTAGGGAATCGTTCTCCCTTTTGAAGCTTAACATGCTTAGGGTCTAGAATGGGAGTATCAATACCGATTTCCCCAAACTCCATGTAATGACCGTTCTTTGGGGCCTTGTCTCCCGGTCTAAATTCTGTATGTTCGCCCATTATGATATCCTCCTTGAAATAAAAAATGGATTACCCCATTAGTGTGTACCAGTTACAAAGAATCATGTGTCCAATGATTGGACTTGCGTACAGCATGACAATTAGGTATAATGTTTAGGTGCGAGTTAACGCTCGCTCCTTGCTCCTGACGTTAGATCAGGGGCCGTGAGACCATAAGGAGGTGAAATGATATGCGCAAATATGAAGTAATGTACATTATTCGTCCTGATATTGAGCAGGATGCAGTCCAAGCTGCAGTCGAAAAATTCCAAGGCATTATCTCCAACGGTGGGGAAATTACAAAGCATGATGTAATGGGTAAACGCCGTCTTGCGTATGAGATTAAGAAATTTAATGATGGTACTTTCGTTCTAGTTAACTTCAACGGTACACCAGAAGTTATTAATGAACTTGAGCGTCTAATGAAAATTTCTGACGATATTATTCGTTATCTCATTACCAATGATGTTGCTTAATTCGTTTTTTGCTTTGTAGTTAAATCGCTTGAGGGAGGGGACTTAATTTGTTGAATCGTGTCATTCTGATCGGCCGATTAACGAAGGATCCAGAATTGCGCTACACACCTTCAGGGGTAGCGGTTACGCAATTTACGCTTGCTGTAGATCGTTCATTTACGGCTCAAGGCGGGGAACGCGAAGCGGATTTCATTCCGATCGTAACCTGGAGACAACTTGCTGAGACTTGCGCCAACTATTTACGTAAGGGCCGTCTGACGGCAGTAGAAGGACGCATTCAAGTGCGTAATTATGAGAATAATGAAGGTAAACGTGTATACGTCACCGAGATTATTGCTGATAATGTTCGTTTCTTGGAATCATCTAACCGCGAAGGCGGAAGTGGTGGAGGTAATACTGCAACACGTGAAGAGCCTTCAAACGGTGGCGAGGGGCGCGGAAATCAAGCCTCACGCAATACAAACAACAATCAAGATCCTTTTTCCGATGACGGAAAACCGATAGATATTTCGGATGATGATTTGCCATTTTAATTATGGAAGGGACTGACTAGCATGGCTTTTAAACCAAGAGAATCTGCTGATAACGATAAGAGACCGGCACGCCGCGGTGGACGTAATAAGCGTAAAAAGGTATGTTTCTTTACTGCTAACAAAATTACTCACATTGATTATAAAGATATCGATTTGCTTAAGAAGTTTGTTAGCGAACGCGGAAAGATTTTGCCGCGTCGTGTAACAGGAACTAGTGCAAAATATCAACGTGCTTTGACAATTGCTATTAAACGCTCACGTCAAATCGCTTTGATGCCATACACTACTGAATAGTAGTCTATACTTGTACATGAAAGAGACAGCTGCCTAGAGGCGGCTGTCTTTTTTTGTTTGAAAGAATAGACTTTTTTGAAGAAATGCATAAATCTATCATGCGTAGCTAATATATGAGAGTCAAATAACAGTGTCATTTATTGTGGAATATTAGCGAAAACACCAGAATGTTATATAATCTAACGCGTATTATTACATAAACCGACAAAAAACTAGAATAAGTGCTATATAATATAAAATCTCAAATACAATTATGGAAGTTAATGAAACATAATGAAGTGTATGCGGTTTTATTTTAAATGGAAGTTACACAAAAAATAGGTTGACGTGAGTTATTATAACACTGTATGATTTACATTAATTTAACAGAGGGATTAATTCCCTTATCACGCTATTATTGACCGTTGGTTTATTTCGCTTTAAAGCGTTAGTGTACTGTCTGACTATTGTGAATGCACAATGGAGGAAAATTTAACATCATGAAAAGCATCTATAAAGATTAGTATCAGCCATTCCAAGATGATCCGTAGGAGGGTGATTAATTAACATTATAGGATTCTTTCAGAATATGAATAGTTACATGGTGTTAAATAATCTCGAGGGGGACTTACTTTGAAGAAGAAACTATCAAGTATGATGCTAATACTCTTAGTTATGATTACCATTTTGTCAGCATGTTCAGGAAATAATATCGCAGAACCAGCTAAAGAAACTCCACCAGCTACTGAAACGATCAAGCCTGCGGAACCCGCAGAAACAGTAGAACCGGTAGCGACGGATGAGGGGAAGAATGATGGTGTATTCCCAGCTAGCGACCTTTCGCTGAACCCAGCGGCTGCTGCGAATCGTGCAGACACACTCATTATTGGTATGGTAGCTCCCAATGGTACATTTAACCCGTTATTCTGGTCTACAGCTTACGATAAATATGTTGTTGAAACCGTATTCGATAGTTTCCTTATCGTTCAAGGGGATGGGACGTACAAAGAGCATCTTGCTGAAAGTGTGGATGTTTCTGAAGATGGGTTGAAATATACATTTAAGTTGAAGTCAGGTATTAAGTATAGTGATGGAACGCCGGTCACAGTCAAGGATATCTTGTTCGCACTAAAAGTGCTTCATGATCCAACGTATGATGGAGAAACGGATATTCTATCTTTAAAAGTTGCAGGTGGTCAGGAATTTCATGATGGTAAGTCCAAGGATATTTCTGGTGTAACCATTATTGATGATAATACAATTGAAATTAATGTTACTGAAAAAACAGCTATTACAAGAACTGATCTGGGTGAAATTTACTTCATGCCTGAATCTTACTATGGTAAAGGGTATGAATTTGGTAAATTGGATTCAATTAAAGAACTGAATGATAAACCGATTGGTAGCGGTAAATACATCATGAAGAATCATGCTGCAGGTCAAGAAGTGGTATTTGAGGCAAACGCAGACTACTTTGCTGGTGCTCCAAAGGTGAAGAACTTGATCTTTAAGGCAACAACAGATGATACGAAGCTTGCGATGCTTCAAGCTGGTGAGATCGATATGGATATGGTTACAGTGAATGAGGATAATGTAGAAGAATTACAAATATTAGGATTTCTAGATGTTCATATATTCCCAACTAATGGATATGGGTATATTGCTTTTAACCATAAGGACAATAAATTCAAAGATGTTAAGGTTCGTCAGGCTTTAACAATCGGTCTGAACCGTAAAGAAGTTGTAGAAGGTTCTTTTGGTAAATATGCAGATGTAATCAATGTTCCAGAATCAAAAGTAGGTTGGGCTTACACAGATGAAGGTATTGAGTCGTATGACTTCGATATTGAGAAGGCTAAATCACTTCTTGATGAAGCAGGTTGGATAGTTGGAGCGGATGGTATTCGTGAAAAAGACGGAGAAAAGTTCAAGATTAACTTCTCCGCAACAGCAGATAACTCAGTTGTAGAGGCATTGCTTCCAATCATGACGAAGAACTACAAAGATCTAGGTGTTGATATTTCTTCAGAAACACTTGATTTCAATGCTATTATCGCTAAGCAAAAAGCTGGAAATTTCGAAATGTACTTCGCAGCTTGGGGCTTGACACCAGATCCAGATAACACGGTGTATACTTCTGATGGTGCACAGAACAATATCGGTTATGGTAGTGCTAAAGTAGATGAGCTAATGAGAAAGGGAAAAGTTGAACTAGATCAAGAAAAACGTAAAGAAATTTACAAAGAAATGTATCAAGAGCTTAATGCTGATCTCCCTTACATCTATATGTATCAAAGAAGAGATATGTGGCCTATTAACGGAAGAATTAAAGGGTTCGACCTTACTCCATATAAGAACTTTACGTATAGCCTGAACCAAGTGGAAATTGCACAATAATAATCATAGAACAAGAAGAATAGAAGAATAGAAGGATATATGCTCAGCCCCTAGGGGCTGAGCATATATCCATTATAAAGTCAGGAGGAATAATATGAGGCAGTACATATTCCGTAGACTGCTGCAAATGATTCCGACACTCATTGGGATCACTATGATTGTGTTTGCAATTTCCCGTATGGTTCCAGGAGATTATATTACGGCTAAAGCCTCTCCTAATATGACAGCAGAGAAAGAAGCACAGCTTCGTGAAATCTACGGCCTAGATAAGCCAATAGGTAAAGCTTATATTGACTGGGTGGGAAATATGGCTGTAGGTGATATGGGTGATTCGCTACAACATAAGAAACCGGTCACCAAGGTCATTGATACGTATGTTTGGAATTCCGTTGTCATTGCATTTACAAGTTTAGTATTAAGTTGGATTATTGCTATATTCGCAGGGGTGTTCTCTGCTAAATTTCAACATTCATTCTTGGATAAGATGATTACGCTGTTTATATTTCTCTGTATGTCGCTACCTTCGTTCTTCATAGGACTCCTACTTATATTAGTAGTCAGCCTAAATCTCGGGCTTACCCCTGTAGGAGGTATGACGACAGCAGGACTTGGGGCTACCGGATGGGACTATATCATGGATGTAGCTCATCATATGCTCCTACCGACTATTGTGTTGACGATGATTAGTACGGGGAGTCTTACACGCTATTTCCGTACCTCTATGCTGGAAGTCATCCGTCAGGATTATATTCGAACAGCGCGGGCAAAAGGGCTGAAAGAGCGAACGGTTATATTCAAACATGCCCTACGTAATGCGATGATTCCTGCGATTACTTTACTTGGATTTGAACTACCTGCTTTGTTTGGTGGCGCGATTATACTGGAGAAGATATTTATTTGGCCGGGGATTGGCCAAGTATATCTAGGATCTATCAGTATGCGTGACTATCCGTTTATGCTCGGGTTCACGATATTCCTTGCTGTACTAACATTGCTAGGCAATCTGCTCTCCGACGTATTATATGGAGTTGCAGATCCAAGAATTCGCCTGAAGTAGGAGGAGATTCAGTTGTCCGTAGACATAGCCATAAGGGAGACAAATGTACAAGTTACAACGAAAGCATCCTCTTCTCCATGGAGATTGGCGATGCGCAGATTTGTGAAGAACAGGTTAGCATTAATGGGACTTATCATACTAACATTTATGTTTATACTCAGTTTTGTAGGTCCGTTGCTATCCCCCTATAGTGTGGGGGACTATAGCATTGCTAATAAGAATTTAGCACCTCATTGGGCTCATTGGTTAGGTACCGACAAGCTAGGGCGAGATATTCTGCTTAGAATGATGCTCGCCGGTAGGATCTCTTTGACTGTTGGATTAGTGGCTACGTCCATATCGGTGGCCATCGGAGCAACGCTAGGCGCGATTGCTGGGTTTTATCGTAAAGGAATTGACGCGGTCATTATGCGTGTTGCTGATATATTCATGGCACTACCGACACTGCCAATACTGATCATTCTGGGTGCGGTGTTATCTGATCTCAAAGTAGATTCTGGCAATCGTATATACTTTCTTATGTTGATCATTGGTGTTTTGGGGTGGACGGGTCTATCTCGACTTGTACGAGGACAAATTTTATCACTTCGAGAGATGGAATTTATGCAAGCAACAGAAGCCCTTGGATTACGTGATCGTCGTAAAATATTTCGGCATCTGATCCCTAATGTTGTTCCCATTATTATTGTCTCTGCCACATTGGGAGTGGCGGGAGCCATCCTGTATGAATCAGCTCTGAGTTTCTTAGGAGTTGGTGTAGTACCTCCAACGCCATCATGGGGGAATATGATCTCAGCAGCGAATAATATGATTGATTTCCGTAAAAGGCCATGGCTGTGGATTCCACCAGGAATGTGTATTCTTATGACCGTTGTTGCGATCAATCTTATCGGTGAGGGCCTTCGTGATGCCCTGGATCCAAAAATGAAGAAATAGGGCACCTATATGCTTAAGATAGGAGATGCGATATGGCTAAGAATTTAGTAGAATTCCGTAACTTGAAAACGCATTTTCATACATCCGATGGAATTGTAAAAGCGGTTGATGATGTTAGTTTTACAATTCGCGAAGGCGAGACACTTTGCGTCGTTGGAGAATCGGGATGTGGTAAAAGCGTCACAGCGATGTCTTTGATGCGGTTGGTTGAGACGCCTCCGGGAAAGATCGCTGGTGGAGAGATTTTGTTCGAGGGTAAAGATATTTTGAAAATGAATAAGCGTGAAATGAGCTTCATCCGTGGAAATGAAATCTCAATCATTTTTCAAGAACCGATGTCATCTCTTAATCCGGTATTGACTATAGGTGAGCAGATCGCTGAACCCATTATTCTTCATCTCATGATGAATCGTAAAGAGGCTCGTATTAAGGCGATTGAACTCATTGATATGGTTGGTATACCACGAGCGGACAAAATATATCATTCATACCCACATGAATTAAGTGGCGGTATGCGTCAACGGGTCATGATTGCGATTGCTCTTAGTTGTAATCCGAAGCTGCTTATTGCTGACGAACCGACTACTGCGCTAGATGTCACCATTCAAGCGCAAATACTAGATTTAATGCGTGATATCAAGGATAAGCTGAATACTTCCATTATGTTGATCACTCATGACCTCGGTGTCGTGGCTGAAATGGCTGACTATGTTGTTGTGATGTATGCAGGAAAGGTGATTGAAGAGGCGCCGGTATTGGAGCTGTTTAAAGAGCCTAGGCATCCTTATACGCGGGGACTCTTGAAAGCAAAGCCGATTATGAATCAAGAACAGGAACGATTATATTCAATACCCGGACAGGTTCCTAATCCGGTTGATCTAGGAGATAACTGCCATTTCCATGAACGATGCGAGTTCTGTATGGATATTTGTACAACGAAACAACCCCCCTTCCGTTCACATGCAAATAAGGAACATAAAGTAGCCTGTTGGTTATATGAAGAAGAGAGGGAAGTACAATGAACGAATCATTGCTGGAAGTCGAGCATCTTAAGAAGTACTTTCCCATTACCGGCGGAGTATTCTCGCGGACCGTAGGACATGTCAAGGCGGTAGATGATATTTCATTTCATATTAACAAGGGGGAGTCGCTTGGTCTTGTAGGTGAGTCTGGTTGTGGTAAAAGCACGATTGGCCGTACAATACTTCGTTTGCAAGAGAAAACTTCGGGAACTGTGTTGTTCAAGGGAGTAGATATTTATAAGCTGCGAAAGGATAAACTACGTAACCTTCGTCCGAAGATACAAATTATATTTCAAGATCCTTATAGTTCACTGAACCCAAGAGTTAAGGTTGGTGAGGCTATAGGTGAAGCACTCTTTGATCATGGCATGGTCCATAACCAGAGAGAACTGAAGGAACGTGTCCTGGAGACGATGAATATTTGTGGATTAGCTAGCTATCAATATAATCGCTATCCTCACGAATTTTCGGGTGGGCAACGTCAAAGAATAGGTATTGCACGTGCACTAATTATGAATCCTGAATTTATCGTAGCAGATGAACCGGTATCGGCACTAGATGTATCTATCCAAGCACAGATTATTAACCTACTAAGTGATTTGCAGCAGGATAAGGGTCTTACATACTTGTTCATTTCTCATGATCTGAGCGTGGTGGAGCATCTCTGTGATCGGGTGGGGGTTATGTATTTGGGATCTATGGTGGAGATGGCTCCGAAAAAGGAATTATTCAGAAATCCACTACATCCATATACAAAAGCTCTAATGTCAGCGATACCGATTCCTGATCCTACATTGAAGCGGGAACGGATTATTCTTAACGGGGATATACCAAGCCCGGCAAATCCTCCGACTGGATGTAAGTTCCACACACGTTGCCCTATTGCTGCAGATATTTGTAAACAAGAGAATCCTGAGTATCGAAATGTAGGTAATGATCACTTTGTGGCATGCCATTTTGTATAGGTTACATGAACTCTTTTACCACCACATTACTTATATTTCCGCTGAAACGGGTGCCGTCTTTGAAAAAGGACGGCATTGCCGTTTCTACTTGTGTGTACTATTAAATAAATTTAGCGTTAAAGTCATTTTCCAGTTTCCTTTTATCGAGATAAAGTTTACAATAGTTTGGTATGCTCACTAATATTATTTATACTATACACGATAAGAAGGAACATAAACATGAAAAAAAGAACAAAAAGTTATACAATTGTAGCTATAGTGTTGGTATTGATTTTAGCGGGAGCTTTTACTTTTCGTAAATCTCTAGCTGTGCTTGCGTTTGATATCTTTCTGTCCGATCAAGTGGAGAACACATTGCAGGAGAAGTCATATAAGCCACTAAAGGAAGATGTAACTACTCCTAAGGCAGAGCCTATTGCACTTCAGAGTAAGCCTTTCTCGGTCTTACTGTTGGGAACAGACCAGCGTGACAATGAACCTGCGCGGTCAGATACCATGATTTATGCAGTAGTACGCCCGAAGGAATCGAAGATATTGTTGGTCTCCATCCCACGGGATACGTACACAGAGATTATAGGAAGAGGCAAGATGGATAAGATTAATCACTCCTACGCTTTCGGTGGCCAACAGATGGCGAAAGATACGATGGAGGCTTTACTTGATCATACGATTGATTATTATACTACGATTAATTTCGTTGGTTTGAAGGATGCTGTGGATGCAATTGGCGGTATTGAACTTCCCATCCAAAAGGATATTATCAATAAAGCAGCAGATCATGAGAAATTTACAATTAAGGCGAATCAGTTAGTCTACGACGGTACGGATGCATTAAATTATGTGCGTTACCGCGAGGATAGTGGCTTCAATCGGACAAAGAGACAACAAGTATTCTTAGACCAAGTGGCCAAGAAAATGATGAACGTGAACCAGTTAGCTAATATTCCGGAATTATTAGATATTATGGGTACTAATCTTCAAACGAACATGCAGCCTAAATTTATTATTGATCTAGCGAAACAGCTATTAACTGGAAGTGAACTACAAATTTCAAGCTATACTGTTATTGGTGAGAACATACGCTTGAATGGAATTTCCTATGAGAAAGCCAATGAGGACGATCTCCAATTTGCCCAAGATTTAATTGATAATTGGATGAATCAATCAACATCAACTTATTCATTGCTGATGCCGGAAGATCAGAAAACAACAAAGTAAGTTACTTCAGTCAGCAGCCCAACCGAGTAGGGCTGCTGATTTAGCATCTAATGGAACATTTCTGCGTTGTGAACGTATGAAGATAGTGAATTCTGTACCAAGATCAGGGAGGATCATTAAATATGAACATTGCATTTTTTCTACTTCCAAAGCAAGATGTGGTATGTTTGACTCATGAATCGACGTTGAGGCAGACGTTGGAACGGATGGAATTTCACCGATATACATCCGTACCTATGCTGGACAACAATGGGGAGTATGCCGGTACGATTACAGAAGGTGATTTATTATGGTATATGAAAAATTCTGAGGGCAAAGTGACTTTTGAGAATGCATCAAAGTTTCTAATAAGGGATATCCCTATTAAGATGAGTAATAAGCCTGTTTCGATTGATGCCAATATGGAGGATTTGATTAATCTGGCCAAAGTCCAGAACTTCGTACCCGTAGTGGATGATATGAATCGTTTCATTGGCATTGTACGTCGAAGTCAGATTATTGAGTATTGTGAGAAATTTGTATCCAAGGAATCGATAGCATCAAGCCGGGCTTAGTGTAGGAGTACTTTGTTTATGATATAATCAAGAATAAAGCTTTTTTGGGAGGTTAACGTGTCCAATATGCCGAAAGATTTGGATGTAGCCAAACGTGCTAAAGTGATTGAATGGCTGAAGACGGAAGTGGTCGACCATGTATCCCGATTGTTTAAAGCTCTATGGGAGGGCAGTACAGCTCGAGTGGGTGATAGCATCGCCAGCCTGATTATGAGCTCTTATATTCTAGGGCGAAGGCTGGGCGTGTCTTATCGAGAGATCGATGAGTTGTTAATTGACAAACTTAAAAAACATAAGCAAGAAGGACATCAATTGGAGGAGTGGTATCAGGATATCTCCACACTTGAAGAACATTTGCGTAAGAGGTGAACCTATTGAAATTTAGTTGGAAATCGTTAGCATGGACGGGAGTCTATTTGCTCCTTATCCTTTCATTGCTAACTAATTTATCAATCGTAACGGCATTTCTGTTAATTGTGCCGGTGATTGTACTATTTAACATATTAAGTATTAAAGGATTCTTGATCCATGTGATTCCGGTCTGGTTGGTTGCTTTATTCATTCATCCCGTCTATTTATTGCTGGCCTTGTATTTTGCAATTCCAGCAATCTTCATGGGGAGAAGTTACAAGAAGGGTGCGCCCGCTATACGTACCATCGGTGTTGGAACAGGTACGATTCTGACTGGGATGCTCTTGTTACTCTTTATTGGTACGGTTTTGTTCCAATTTGATCTTTCAGGGTATATGCAAGATGCCGTGAATATGACGATGAAACCGTTGCAAGACATGGTAGAGAGCGGTACTCTTCCAGCAGAATTTATATGGTCAGCAGAGGAAATGAAATTGTTGATGGATATGACAATGCAAAAGATTCCTTATGCATTGATCCTTAGCTCCTTTATGATGGCTGTGATCACACATGTGATTGCTCGACCGATTCTAAGTAGTATGGGTTACCCTGTGATGAAGCTTAAGCCTGCACGGGAGTGGAAGTTTCCAAGATCACTGATTTGGTACTATTTGCTTGGTGTCGTGATTGAAATGATTACGCTAAACTCAAAAAGCGGCTATTTAACGATGATTTCTGCGAATCTTATTCCTGTATTGAATATTTTCTTCTGTATCCAGGCTATCGGGTTCTTCTTCTTTCTAGCTCATCATCGCAAATGGCATATCATTGTTCCAATTCTAATCACTATACCTGTGTTGTTGTTTCCACCGCTGGCGATTATCGGTATTATTGACATCGCATTTCCATTGCGACAGCTAATGACCAAACCAAAAGGATAGGATGGAGAGTCATGCCTAAATTTCTACAGAAACGCTGGCACGGCTACAATAGCGTATGGGCGTTTATGCTTCTCCTGCTACTTGTTATCTTTGTGACATGGTATAACTGGCCACTTGGGATAGTTTGTCTGTGTATTGTAACTATTCTCAGCTATTTGATGTTAAAGACGGAAATGGCGTTCCGCAAAGATTTACTTGAATATATCAATGGTCTTTCATTCCGTATTAAACGGGTGGAGGCAGAGGCTGTAAGTATGCTCCCCTTTGGTATTGTGCTATACAGCGAAGATCGAACCATCGAGTGGAATAACCGTTACGTTAGTTTAATGTTTAAGCGAAAATCCTTGATTGGAAGCTCCTTACAGGATATGTTCCCTCAGCTGATGGTATCCATAAGCGATAAGAAAGAGGGCAGTAAGGATCAACTTAATAAGGAACATCATATAGAAATGCATTATGAAGATCGTCATTATCAGTTGATTGCCATTCCAGATGAGCGTCTCATCTATTTACATGACATTACGGAGCTTGTCGTACTTAGGTCCCGATATGAGGATGAGAGGTTAGCTTTAGGGATGATCTCATTGGACAATCTTGATGAAGCCACGCAGGGGATGGATGATCAACAGCGAACGGCGCTTATTGCTAAGGCCGCTAATGAAATCACGTTCTGGGCAAGAACATATGACGTATATTTAAGGCGTCTGTCTTCTGATCGATATCTAATGATGCTAAATTATAAATCTTTGCAAGAATTGGAGAAGAGTCGATTCGTCATACTGGATGACGTGCGAGAGATGACGGCGGATCTGAAGGTACCGATGACACTGAGTGTTGGTCTAGCCTTTGGTCCGGTGGATATTTCCGAATTGGGTGAGCTTGCCCAATCTAGCCTTGATATGGCGCTTGGACGCGGAGGCGATCAGGCTGCTGTGAAGGCTGGTCAGCGATTATCTTTCTATGGTGGTAAATCAAATGCTGTAGAAAGACGGACGCGTGTACGCGCTAGGGTGATTGCTCATGCCCTTCGTGATCTTATGCAAGAGAGTGATAAAGTGTTCATTATGGGGCATAAGTTGCCGGACATGGATGTGATCGGTGCCTCGATTGGTGTGCTAAAAGCAGCTCAAATGTACAATGTAGATGCTTATATCGTGCTATCGGGTAACAATCCTTCAATTGAACGAATGTTAATCCAGGTGGAGAAGGATGAGACGCTAGTAGAGCGATTTATTACGCCCGAGCAAGCCTTGCAGATGCTCACGGGACATAGCTTGTTAGTCGTTGTAGATACGCATAAAGCGTCGATGACGATGGAACCGAAGCTTGTGCATAATGCTTCTCGAATTGTAGTGGTAGATCATCATCGTCGAAGTGAAGAGTTCATCAATGATGCTGTGTTGGTGTATATGGAGCCCTATGCTTCATCTGCTAGTGAATTAGTTACCGAGCTACTTCAGTATATCCATGAGAAAATACAACTTACTCCGATCGAGGCTACCATGTTGTTAGCTGGCATTATTGTCGACACGAAGCACTTTGCCCTTCATACAGGTTCGCGAACCTTTGAAGCTGCTGGATTCTTGCGTCGTAGTGGTGCAGATACTGTGATGATTCAACGCATGCTGAAAGAGGATCTCCAGGAGTATTTGGCTAAGGCGGAAATTATTAAGAAGGTGAAAATGGTCCATCAACACGTCGCACTTGCGGTTACGGGATCAGGGGTTGTTATTTCACAACTATTAATTGCACAGGTTGCGGATACGCTTCTGACGATGACCGATGTGATGGCATCCTTTGTCATTAGTGAGCGTCCAGATGGGTTGATTGGTATTAGCGCTCGATCTCTAGGACGGATGAATGTACAAGTCGTAATGGAGATGTTAGGCGGTGGCGGTCACTTGACGAATGCCGCGGTACAACTGAAATGCACAGTTTCGGAAGCCGAAGTGAAGCTAATGGACGTACTGAATCAAATTGAAGAGAAAGAGGGTTTATTCGAATGAAGGTTATTTTTCTAAAGGACATGAAGGGTCAAGGTAAAAAGGGCGAAGTTAAAGAAGTATCCGAAGGGTATGCAGCAAACTTTCTATTTCCTCGTGGGGTAGCGCGTCCAGCGACAGATGGCAATATGAAGACTCTTGAGAATCAAACTTCAGCAGAGGAAAGACGTAAACAACAGGAAAAGGACGAAGCGATTACTCTTGGCAAAAAGCTTGAGGAAATGACGATAGAGCTTGCAGCAAAGGCTGGTGAAGGTGGTCGGTTGTTCGGAGCGATCACAAGTAAGCAGATTGCAGAAGCAATGGCGGCTAAAGGAGTCAAGATTGATAAACGTAAGATCGAGTTAGGTGAACCGATTAGGCAATTAGGTGTAACTCAAGTACCAGTGAAGCTACATCCTGAAGTAAAGGCAACGCTTAAGGTTCTAGTAGCGGAGGGTTAAAATGGGCGGAGAGCAGTATTATGATCGAATACCACCTCAGAATCTAGAGGCTGAGCAAGCTGTTATTGGTGCGATATTACTACAGGATGAAGCTCTAATTACCGCGATGGAGCGTGTAAATACAGATGATTTCTATGATAAACCACATCAACTGATCTTTGAAGCTATGCTACAGCTGGGTGAGGATAATCAACCGATCGATCTAGTTACACTGACATCTTTGTTGCAGGATCGTGGGCAACTGGAGGATATTGGTGGTGTCAGCTATTTAGCGAGGCTGGCTCATTCCGTACCAACGGCAGCCAACGTGGAGTATTACGCGCAGATTATTGAGGAAAAGTCGATGTTGCGGCGGTTAATTCGAACAGCCACTCAGATTGTTAGCGAAGGCTATACGGGTGGCGAAGACGTCTCGGGTATGCTTGGTGATGCTGAGCGTAAGATTCTGGAAATTTCCAATCGGCGTAGCGGAAGTGGGTTCGTATATATCCGTGACGTATTGATGGAAGTGTTCGATAAGGTGGAATTGTTACATGAGAATAAGGGGGGGACGTCCGGAATTCCAACGGGATTCGTCGATCTAGATAAAATGACGAATGGGTTCCAGAAGAATGACCTTATTATTGTGGCAGCTAGACCTTCTGTTGGTAAGACGGCATTTGCATTGAATATTGCTCAGAATGTCGCGGTTCGCGCCAATGAGACGGTAGCTATATTCAGTCTGGAAATGTCAGCGCCTCAGCTCGTGCAGCGGATGATTTGTGCAGAAGCTAACTTGGACGCGAACGTGATGCGGACTGGGGATTTCAAAGATGATGATTGGGCCAAGCTCACGATGGGAATATCCTCGTTATCTGAGGCAGAAATCTATATTGATGATACACCAGGTGTGACCGTGGCTGATATTCGTTCGAAATGTCGACGTCTGAAGAAAGAGAAGGGTCTCGGAATGATCGTCATCGATTATCTCCAACTGATTCATGGTCGTGGTAAAGCTGGAGAGAACCGTCAGCAGGAAGTATCTGAGATATCCAGAACGTTGAAGCAGATCGCACGTGAGCTTGAAGTGCCGGTAATAGCATTGTCTCAGTTAAGTCGGGGTGTAGAGCAACGACAAGATAAAAGACCTATGATGAGTGACTTGCGGGAGTCTGGCTCAATAGAGCAAGATGCCGATATTGTCTCTTTCTTATACCGGGATGATTACTATAATCAGGATTCAGAGAAGAAGAATATTATTGAGATCATTATTGCTAAGCAACGTAATGGACCTGTAGGCACGGTAGAACTGGTGTTTCTCAAGAACTTTAATAAATTCGTTAACTATGAAGGAGCCCAATCTGATCCTTTTGCAGGTTAATCAATGGGGTAATTTATTATATTACGCAATTAATAGTCTATTTCCGAACGATCACAGCCTTTATGGTGTGATCGTTCGTTTTTTTATTGACTTCAAAAAAATGGACTGTTACACTATTACTGTTACTTTATTAAGCTGTAGTATGGTTTGAGCGCTCTAATCATATGCTAAGCCCAGGATTTATGATGTCAATAATAGGTGCAATGGCACCAAAAGGGGAATGAACATGTCAACTGTAGTCGTTGTGGGAACGCAATGGGGAGACGAAGGCAAAGGGAAGATTACAGACTTTCTTGCGGAGAGCGCCGATGTGGTGGCTCGATACCAGGGAGGTAACAATGCCGGCCATACCATTCTGATTGACGATAAAAAATATAAGCTGAGCCTTATTCCATCGGGTGTATTTTATGAAAATAAAGTATGCGTTATTGGGAATGGAATGGTTATTAATCCAGCAGCACTTATTGAAGAGATAAATTATATCCATGATCATGGATTTACTACGAATAATTTGGTCATTAGCGACCGTGCACATGTCATTATGCCGTATCATATCGTTCTAGATGCGCTTGAAGAAGATCATAAAGGGGACCATAAGATTGGTACGACACGTAAAGGGATCGGTCCTTGTTATATGGATAAAGTTGCACGTAACGGTATCCGTATAGCAGATCTAATGGATGCAGAAGAGTTCGAATTAAAACTTCGCCAAATGATGCAAGAGAAGAATCAGGTTCTACAACAGATATATGGTGTAGAACCTCTTGATGTGGAACAGACGCTGAAGCAGTATCTAGAATATGCAGAAGTGATTCGTCATTATGTAACAGATACATCGGTTGTATTGAATGATGCGATTGATGAGAATCGTAAAGTATTGTTTGAGGGCGCTCAGGGTGTCATGTTGGACATTGACCAAGGAACGTATCCTTATGTCACGTCATCTAATCCTTCTGCTGGTGGAGTCTGTATCGGATCTGGTGTGGGCCCATCGAAGATTCAACAGGTTATTGGCGTGGCGAAATCGTATACAACTCGGGTCGGTGATGGTCCATTCCCAACAGAGTTAAATAACGAGATCGGTGACTTTATTCGTGAAACAGGTCATGAATATGGAACCGTTACTGGTCGTGCTCGTCGTGTAGGTTGGTTCGACAGTGTTGTCGTACGTCATGCTCGTCGTGTCAGTGGAATAACGGGATTATCTTTGAACTCTTTAGATGTCTTGTCTGGCCTCGAGACGGTTAAGATTTGTACCGGTTATAAGTATCGTGATGAGATTATCAGTCATTATCCCGCTAGTCTGAAGAAGCTTGCGGAATGTGAAGCCATATATGAAGAGTTACCGGGTTGGAGCGAGAATATTACGGGTGCTAAGACGTTAGGAGATCTTCCTGAGAACACTCGCAATTATGTGAAACGGGTCTCTGAGCTTACAGGTATCCCGATTGCCATATTCTCCGTTGGACGTAACCGTGATCAGACGAACCAGGTTCTTCCGATCTATGAATCATAGAATGTAGTTGTTCAAGAAACATCTAAAGGAGCCTGCTGGTCACTTCTGTGACTGGTGGGCTCTTTTTAACATAAAGAGGCTGAAATAGATGTATATATGCGCTTAATAAGCAGGAAAAGTAGTGATCAAAGGAAATAGTTGCTAAATCTACAGTTAAAAATGTCGATAACGCCGAAAAGTGGAATTTTCAGTAATTTAGATGTAGGTTGTGCAATTAAAATTGGATGAAGAGGGATATGGCTACATTTAGATGTACTTAATGCAACTGCGTTCCTAGCGAAGCTAGGTACATCTAATTGAGGAAGGGTTGGTCGGCGTAAGGTGATTACAAGATGATGATAAAGGTTAAGTATAGGACCGATCATTCGACGTGAATGTCTTATTTATGGGATTAAACGCCATCCTTCTGGTCAATACTGCTGATGAGAGTATGAACATGGATATCGGATCATGGGGTGTGGAGGAGGATAAATGATGAAGTTTCTAGTGTGGTTGTGTAAGGTAGTCTTAACGGTAGTATTGGTCAGTACATTGACCATGTTCACAACAGGATGGGTCGTGAATACTTATCTTAAATCGATGTTAGCAAGTTTCAATATACAGCTTCCGGGGCAACCCATTGCTTTGGTAAGTATGTTACAAGGGATAATGGGAACCGAAGTGAAGGATACGAAAGTCTCCGATGAGAAGATAGAGGAGAAGGGGACGCTCTCAGAACCAGGAGCGGAACAAGCTCCTTCTGACAATGATGCGCCAGTTGACGCACTACCAGTGATGGGACAATCCTATACAGAGGAAGCTGCTGGATTGGGACAACAGGATCAGTTAGGGTTGGATCAACAAGTTGTGGTTACACCCGATGAAATGGTACGTAAGAAGGATGGTCTGATCACTAGTGACAAGGAAGAGATATTTAACATATTAATCACGAAGCTTCCTCAAGAGAAAATTCAGGAAATCACCATCGCTATGGAGAATGGTCTGACAGAACAAGAGTTGACTGAAGTAGAGAAAATCTTATCTGAATATTTAGATAAAGATGAATACGCTAAGTTGTTATCTTTACTTAAATCATAATTAAGATTGTGAATGTCATCTGTTTGTCATTTATAAATAAAGAATAGAATATTAACAATATCTAGAAATCCGCATAACAGCGGGTTTTTTGTCGTAGTTAGTAAAGGTTGAATTGCTTGCAAATGTTATGGTAAAGTAAACAGAGAGCTAAAGGTTAAGATTTTGAAACCTTTTGGATTTACTTATTTTTGGAGAAGGCTACTTAATATAAAGAAAATTGGGAAGTATAAGCATTTGGAAATAGAGGATTATCATTCAACTGCAAATAAAGATATGGTTGCAAAGGAGATACATGATGAAAGGTTTCAACGTTATACCCTGGTTAAAGAATACATGGAGTAGCATCACACGATTTGTCCTGCCTGTGGAACAGGCGGATGAGAGCCAAATGAAGAGATGGTTAACTATAACAGCGACAGGAATTGTGATAACGGTAGTTCTTGTACTTGCAGGCAACCAATATGTTAATGCTAACAAAATCGCTTACTATAATGTTTACGTCGAGGATGAAGAGATCGGAAGCGTCGAGAATCCAATCCAGATTGAACAAATGTTCAGTCAGAAGCGACAAGAATATCAGAATAAATATCCCGATGTGGAAATGATTCTACAGACGGAAGGTGTTACGACCAAGGCAGAAGAAGCTTTCAATGCAGAAGTGGATAGCGAGTCAACGCTTAAGAAGCTAGACAGCATGCTAAATGCATATGCTAAAGGGGTAGAGCTAAAGATTGATGGTGAGATCGTTGCGATTGTTAAAGACCAGGAAACGGTAGACGATATATTGAATCAGGTGAAGCGACAGTATGTACCAGAGGTAGCCAAAGAACAGCTTCAGTTGAAAAGGATGAGTAGCTCGATACCAGCTGCTAACGTAAGTGCGGCGAGTGCGCCAGAAGAGTCAACTGTGAAATCAGTCAAAATCGGAGAAGAAGTGAATGTGACACCAATTAACACAGATCCTGACCAACTACTTGACGCAGAGGAAGTCGTAGCGCTCCTTACGGTAAGTAAAGAGGCTCCAATCGTATATACAATAGATGAAGGTGATACGTTAGGGTCTATTGCGAAGCGATATGATATTACAGAGAAGCAAATTTATTTAAACAATCCTGATGTTAAGGAGAAATATCTTCAAATTGGAGATACACTACAACTTAAGGTGCCTAAGCTTCCAATAACGGTTACAACGCTTGAGCAAATATCGGAAGAGATTGTGACGGCTCCGGCCGTTGAAATTAGAAAGACAGCGGAGCTTGAAGCGGGGAAATCAAAAGTAGTTCGCCCTGGACAAGAAGGACTCAAGGTCATGGAGTATTTGGTGACTAAAGAGAACGGTTATGTTGTCGATGAACAGTGGATCGGTCAAGAGGTCATTAAACAACCGGTCACCGAAGTGGTGCTACAAGGTACGAAGATTGCTGGGCAAGGATCCGGGCAATTCGCTTGGCCCGTAAGAGGTGCGACCATATCCAGTACTTATGGCTCACGATGGGGGAAACAACATAAAGGGATCGACATCGTCTCAGGAAACCGTACCATTATGGCAGCTGATGAGGGTGTTGTTACCTTCACGGGCAACATTAGCGGTTACGGTAAAGCTGTCATTATTAATCATAGCAATGGATACACGACATTGTACGGTCACTTGAAGAGTTACTCGGTCACTCAAGGGCAGACGGTAACGAAGGGAGGTAGCATCGGTGTTATGGGCAATACTGGACGCTCGACAGGTACACATTTACATTTTGAAATTCTGAAGAATGATGTTGCCCAGAACCCCATGAAATATTTGAATTAGTAGAGGAAGTTTGTTAATGGCATAAGAGCATGACCCTAATCGAGGGGCATGCTCTTTTTGCAAATATAAGATACTTATGAGGGTGTGACAGGCATTCAGGTGTGGTAAAATAAGAAGACGACTAACAACCGATTGATTGAAATATAAGGTGGGATACATTCATGCAGGGAACCATTCTAGTAGTAGATGATGAACAACCCATTGCTGATATATTGAAATTCAACTTAGAAAAAGAGGGGTACGACGTCATATGTGCATTTGATGGCATTACCGCCGTTGAATTAGCCTTATCTAAGAAACCTGATCTTATGCTACTTGATCTCATGCTACCAGGTAAAGATGGCATGGACGTATGCCGCGAGATTAGGGCAGCTCAGTTGCAATTCCCCATTATTATGCTTACAGCTAAAGATGGTGAAATTGATAAGGTGCTCGGATTAGAGCTGGGTGCAGATGACTATGTGACCAAGCCTTTTAGCACAAGAGAACTGCTAGCCCGAGTGAAAGCGCATATGCGAAGAGTCAATAAGATGGCAGCAGCATCGGAAGAGAGTGTAGCTTCGGAGAGGCAAGGTATACCCTTCTTTGACTTGTTTATAGATACGGATATGTATTTAGTATTCAAGAATGGTGAACCACTTGACCTGACACATCGGGAATATGAATTGCTGTTCTATCTCGTGAAGCATGCGGGTAAAGTGATGACGCGTGAGCACTTACTGCAAGCCGTGTGGGGATTTGAGTACTTCGGTGATGTGCGAACTGTGGATGTGACCATTCGTCGACTTCGCGAGAAAATTGAGGAGAACCCTAGCAAACCGGAGTATATACTTACCCGTAGGGGGCTTGGTTATGTGATGCGAAGTCTTAAAAACGGAGGTCTATAATGAAGCCGGCTTCATTATTTCGTACTGTTCAAGCTAAGCTTATCTTTGTGTATATGCTTCTGATTCTAATTGCCATGCAGTTGATAGGCGTCTATTTCGTGAGCGCGATGAAAAATTCACTTACGAGCAATTTCACGAATGATCTGCAAGAACAAGCAGAGCTTCTGTCCGTGATGTCCGCGGAGAAATTGGGAGGCGATGTTGAGGCAGGGAAGAATTCAGTGGAAAGTTTAGGCGTGATCATTAACAACCTGTTTAACCTCAGTGGCGTAGAAATTCAAGTCCTCGATGCGAGTGGGAAGGTACTGATTACCTCATTGTCTACCCATGCCGATTATGTGGGACGTAAGAACACGCAGACGGTAGTGAGCCGAGCGCTTCAAGGCATTAGTGATAATGAGGAATATGTGATTGATGAAGATAATGAACGCAAGCGAGTGGTTGCGAAGCCAGTCATTTATAACAGTAAAATTGTGGGTGCCGTCTATATCGTTGCTTCTATGAATGAATTACATGATACGATTGGACGGGTTAACAATATTTTTATTTCGGGAATGTTGATTGCGCTCCTATTAACGGCGATACTTAGCGTTATTCTGGCACATACGATTACCCAGCCTATCAAAGAGATGACACGCCATGCGACAGCAGTGGCAGAAGGCAGCTTCGATCAGAAGATGCCCGTATTCGGTAACGATGAAATCGGGCAATTAAGTGAAGCCTTTAATTATATGACGAGTCGCTTGCGAGATGCACTCTTACAGAATGAAGAGGAGAAGGAGAAATTAGCCTCTATCCTTACGAATATGAGTGACGGTGTCATTGCCACGGATGAAACGGGACAGGTTATTCTCATGAACCGTCGTGCTGGTGCGATGTTAAGTTTAGATGAAGAAGAGTTAGATAGCCGAGATATTACGATGCTGCTTGGACTTGATCCAGAGCAGACGGAATCTTTTGCTGAGGGATCTATTCAGAGTGCACTGCTTGAGATGAGTCCAGAAGAGGTGGCTACCACCTACAAGGTGCGTGTAACTTTCACCCCTATTCATCGACGTGAATTCGGGATAGCGGGTACGATTGCCGTATTGCAGGATGTAACGGAGCAAGAACAGCTGGAGGCATCACGACGCGAGTTCGTAGCGAACGTATCACATGAGTTAAGAACGCCACTTACAACGATTAAGAGCTACACAGAAGCTTTGGATGATGGTGCATTAGAGGATGCACAGTTAGCTCGACGCTTCTTAGGCGTGATTCAGAATGAAACAGAACGAATGATTCGTCTAGTGACGGATCTTCTACACTTATCAAGGCTTGATAATAAGGAAGCTGCCTTGCGCAAAGAACCGACGGATGTGCTGGAAATGTTGGAGGATGTGACGGATAGATTCTCTTTTCAAATGCAGCAGAAACATATTGAATCTAACATAAAGATCCAAGCGGGTATTGATAGCGTATTATTTGACCGTGACCAGATCGATCAAGTATTGGATAATCTTGTGTCTAATTCTCTTAAATATACACCTGATGGTGGTGTTGTTACGTTAGAAGCTAGGTTGACTGAGGACTATCAGATTGCAATTTCAGTACAGGACACTGGGATTGGCATACCAAAGAAGGATTTGGAGCGTATATTTGATCGTTTCTATCGGGTGGATAAAGCACGCTCGCGTAATATGGGAGGAACGGGACTGGGTCTTTCGATTGCCCGGGAAATTGTTAGTGCCCACGGTGGGGTTATGGCTCTCCAATCTGAATTTGGACAAGGGACGAAGGTTACCTTTACGCTTCCTTTAGTTGAAGATTGGGGTGTGATGACATGAAAGAGAAGCTGAAGTCGATCTTACTCGTCCTGTTGGTCTTGAGTAGCTTAGTGGAGAGTTATTATCTCATGTATCGCCTTCCGGGTGGTGATTCGGTCATTAAGTCTGCAGCTAAGTATCTCAAGGCAGAGGATATGGGACCTGAAGCCGATGTTGAGAGTCTGATTTATCCTGATAAGATGATCATTCATATGGGTGAAAATAAACATACCATATTTTATCCGAATTCAACGTTCTACAATCTGATCTTCTCTCGGCTTGAAGGTCGGAGCTTTGATAGTTTTCAGCGTCGTTCTTTGCAGGATCTGAATATCGCAGAAATACGATCACAGAATCCGGGGATTGAATTGACTTTCGGGGCTGGTGTTCCCGTGACATTATTGCAACGAATCATGCAGATCCATCCAGATGCTTTATTCCAAGCGGAGCAAATAGATCGAATCTGGATTTATAATGTTAGTAATGAAACGAAGGCACGTGCTTTGTTCTTCAGTACGGAAGGTGACGTCGTATACGAGGCAGGGAAAGCCGACCTTACGATTCAGGATGTGCAACAGCATGTCGATTTCGGATTAACATGGACCCCATATACTTTACAGAATGGGTTGTACTATATTCCTGAGACAGAGGTAGAGATGGTACAAACCAGGCTAAGTATTGATGCGTATACAGCGGAACAAATGCAACGCAGCCTATTCTTTGATCCCAGCATTACTCGTAATATTAGGGAGAAGAATGGCTCTGAAATATATACAGATAGTAAGCGGAGCTTGCAAGTAAGACAAGAACAGAAGTGGATGAGATATACAGATCCTGCGGCACTGCCGGATGGGGAAATTGATATGGATAAAGAAGTGCTAGCCGCGGTTGACTTCGTGAACGATCATGGAGGATGGAATGGGGATTATCGCTTAAGCCTTGCTGGTGGGGGTACGGATCAGAATGAGGTGGTATTCCAGCAATATTATGGTACCTATCCTATTCTATCAGAACCCCAATTTCAATATGGAACGATCAACCTTAACCTACATCAGGGAACGGTATCCACATACGAGCGCTCTCTCATCTATATGAAGTCTGAGGAAACGAAGAAGGACATGAAGATGTTGCCTTATGGGGAAGAACTGAGAGGTCGCTTAAAAGGCATCAGTGGACAATCTAGAGTAGTGGACTTGTATCCTGCTTACTTGCCTACACGTAGCGAGGAAGGGCTACTGCTTACACCTGTATGGGCTGTTAAGTTTCAGACAGGTGGAGTGATGGTGCTGGATAAATAAGTTGGGTGAATTGAATAGAACACAATGGGGATAAGGAGGGAAGGGAATGGATTGGGGACGGGCTAAAAATGTATTGATCTATGCTTTCTTGTTGCTAAATCTCGTGTTAGGCTATCAATTATGGAATGATGTAAGAGAACAAGTAAGCACAAAGCTGGATTACACCTCACTTGATAGTAATACACAGAAAATAATGCAGGAGAAGAATATACAGCTGCTATCTCTTATTCCTGCACGGACCCCAGTACTTCCTAAAATTAATTATCACTTTGTTAATGATCAGAATACGGACATCATAGAGCTAGAAACACCTGTGGATAGTAAGCTAGTCTTCATGGGTAATGAGTTAGTGAAAGCATTAGAGAGTCAGATCCCGAATTTCAAAGATTATCGTTATGATCCAATGGAGAGTGAGAACGGGGTATTTGTGTTCCACCCTTTAGTTGAAGGGGAATGGCCACTCTTTAATGATCAGTTAAAGTTGAAGCTGATATACAGCGATCGAAAGATAGTCTCGTATCAGCAATCCCCCATTAAGATGGTTTCATCCAATGAGGATGAACAACAGAAGGTGTTAACAGCGGTAGATGCATTAACTACTTTAATTAATAAGTATATTGCACCTAATTCCGTTGTGAAGGACATCCAGTTAGGCTATTATGGCGAGATGTTTGACTCAGAGAATCAGGTAGCTGCACCAGCGTGGCGCTTCACACTTGAGAATGAAATGTATTATGTACAGGGCATCAGTGGGGACGTTATTAGTTCCAAGACAGAGAAAGCGAAGGAGTAGAGTTATTGTTATGGGGATATCATTTACAGTGCTGTCGAGTGGATCGACAGGGAATGCAACGGTAGTCACGAACGGGGAGACGACACTGTTGATTGATGCAGGGTTTAGTGCACGACGGATAGATGAGCTTTTGCAGGAAAGAGAGTTAAGCGGCGGGGAAATAGACGGCGTTCTCATTACACATGAGCATTCGGATCATATTAAGGGATTAGGTCCTGTGGCCCGCAAATACAATCTCCCAATCTATGCGAATGAGAAAACATGGGATGCCATGAATAAATCCATTGGTAAGATTGCTGAAGAGAATCGGATTGTGATGGATAGTGGAGAAGTGAAAGATTTCGGCACACTCCGCGTGGAATCCTTCGGTATTTCCCATGACGCAGCAGAACCCGTAGGCTATAATTTCTATGATGGGGATGAGAAGCTGAGTGTGGCTACGGATTTAGGCTATGTCAGCGATAAAGTGAAGCGGGCTATCTCGAATGCAGATGTATTGGTGCTGGAAGCGAATCATGATATTGAGTTGTTGCGAATGGGCCGCTATCCTTGGAACACGAAACGTCGTATTCTAGGCGATATGGGGCATCTCTCCAATGAAGCTTCAGGAGAAGCGATGAGTGAGCTCCTGACAGGTGATACGAAACGCACATATTTGGCACATTTAAGTCGAGATCACAACATGATGGATTTAGCTAAAATGACAGTACGTGATGCGATGGAAGAGCGCGGGTGTTTCTATAAAGAAACGGATTTCCAGTTGTGTGATACTTATTATGATCGACCTACCCCATGGGATAAGGTGAGCAAGCGATGAATTAATCTAGTTCATCGGCCTTGATAGCCAATTCCTCACGAGTGAGAATTCCCTTGTCTACAAGAAGTTCAATGATTGTGCTTATGGCAAGGGTATTACGATAATGCTCGTCCTTCATATCTCCAAGCTTGGCCATCATGTGCACCATATCCATTGAAATATTTCCATTTTCCATGTATGAATTATTCCCTCCCTCGAACGGATGATTTACCCACTATTAACCAGTGAAAATAAATGCGAAAAGATTATGTAGCTAAGCTACATATGATACAATGAACACTAAGAGGATGACTTTTTGAACAACTTCTGTAGGCTCTATGAAGCTATGAATCTAGAATAAGAGACTTGTTATTAGTGTAGTCCGTTTCATCCGAAAATATTCCAATCTGAGTGAATTTTAACTTTTCTTATTAAGAAAGTGTCTATTTTATATTCAAAGTGACGTTATTGGGTGATATATAAAATAAAGTGGTTAAGAAGTGCAACTTTTAGGGTTGTAAAACTGTTATATTAGTGTGTGTTTAAAAAGGTTGAGGATTGTCAGAGGGTAATAACAAAGGGAGAGGATTTACTATGGGTTTGTTCGAAGATGGATTTTATTCGACCAAGGTATCAAGACAGAGCAAAGAGCATACCAAAGTAAAGCCCAATTCTGGAAGTTGGTCCAAAGCTCACCGTAAGGGAATGTCCACATTGCAAATATCTGTGATTAGTTCGGTGATCAGTGCAATGGTAGCTGTATTATTATTCAGTCTAGTTACTGGAGTGCCTAAATCAGCTCCTGAGGCAGCTGTAGTGAGCACAGTACCGGTCAAGATGGAGACGGATCCTTTTGAACGATTGATACAGGCAGCAGCAAAGGTACGTCCAGCCGTGGTGAGTATTGCTAATTATAAGGATCTGAAGACGGATGAGTTAGATCTAGATGAATCAGGTCTGGGATCGGGCGTCATATTCAAGAAAGAGGATGGCCTAGCCTATATTATCACGAACAATCATGTTATCGCAGAAGCAGATGAGCTGGAAGTGATGACGACGGATGGAGACTTGATCCGAGCGACATTGGTGGGAACAGACGTGGTTAATGATATTGCGGTTCTTTCTATTGATGGGAAGAAGATACATACGATCGCTGAGATAGGCAACTCGAGTACACTCCGGTTAGGAGAGACCGTCATTGCTATCGGCAATCCGTTAGGGTTAGGAGATACACTTACTTCTGGGATAGTGAGCCACACGAATCGGATTATTCCAGTATCGATGAATAAAGACGGCATATACGATTGGGAGCAGGAAGTGATACAGACAGATGCTGCCATAAATGAAGGTAACAGTGGTGGTGCCTTGGTGAATCTGAACGGTGAAGTGATCGGAATTAATACGATGAAGATATCGGATATGGGTGTTGAGGGACTTGGCTTCGCTATTCCGATCAAGCATGTGATGCATATCGTCGATGAATTGATGCTAACAGGTAAAATAACACGTCCATATATCGGAGTATATACGGTGGACATTAGTAATCCATTTGCACCGTTAGATGCAGACGAACGTAAAAGCTTGAAACTTCCAAGTAACGTCAAAGATGGCGTCTTGGTATTGGATGCTGTGGGTCCTGCACTAGAGGCAGGATTGAAGCTGAATGATGTCATTACGATGCTAGATAATGCACCCATTAGCTCAACGATGAAGCTCCGCAAGTACCTCTATAATGAGCGGGAAATTGGCGATGTTGTTGAAGTTACCTTTTATCGCGAGGGTATATTGAAAGTTGTTAAGCTAACACTTAGTGATAAGCCTGTGGAGTAGCAAAGAGAACCCTATGTAGTTTTTTGATGTGTTATGAGCAAATTCGGGTTATAATAAATGGAACATCAGCAGAGTGTAGGACAGAAAGGATGCTTTCATTCATGTACGTAGTATGCAAAGATCATGTAGAACTTGCGATCGACAAATTCGTTGATGAATATGAAGACGCACCGGACATTGTAGACTTGAAGGAGACTGAATTCTCCGACTGGGATCCGCCAGTGAAGTGTATTGAGTGTGAGCATGCTGCGCAGTATTTGGTGGTGTGAGAGAAGGGGCGTGAAGGTGGCGCCCTTTTTGTGTTTGTGGGGGATGACGTGGAGGGCGCTTCGAAGGTGGGGGTGTGAGAGACCGCTCCGAGAACGAATTGTTCTTCGGATCGCTGTTATCCCCGGATTTCTTGAATTTACCGCTGTTAGCGGTGGAAATCAGGGGATAAAGGCGAGCGCTTACGCTTCTCCAGTACAATTCCGTTCTCTGCGCTGATGCGCACGTTTATCGGGACAATTCCGTGCGGGCGCTACTTTCACGCTCGGTGGGTGGTAATGGGATTGGAGAAGACTTATTTCATGTGAGGTCTTGTTGGGCGAGAGTAAGGGATAAGAGCATGGGACTAGGATGAAGACAAAGAAACAGATAATGCTAAGGATGAAGTTAGTCTATGTGAAGGTACGGATATAAGTGTAAGTTCCAATAGAAGTACGAATGTAAGTACTATCAATACCAATGAGAGTATAAAGGTAAGTACTAAAGGAAGAGATAAAGATAGCGAAAAAGATAAGGGCATGATAAAGAAGAATGATAGGTGCTATTGCTAAGTATGGATAATAAGAATTAAAGATAATAGCGGAGTACGATGGACAAGTACCAGTATGAATTGTAAGGAAGAGAGTATAGATGCAAGAATTAAGAATGAGAAGATCGTGAGAGAATAAGTGTTTTGAAAGTTAATTAAGCATTAGGTGTTGTTGTGGGAGTATACATACATGTGGGGAGAGGGATTAAGGTGTTTATTCAGATTATTGGCGTTGGCAAATTGAAAGAGAAGTATTTAGTGTTGGGCATCCAGGAATATGCGAAGCGGCTTACTCCGTACATCAAGTTCCAGATGGTGGAGGTAGCGGATGAGAAGGCACCTGACACGTTAAGCGAAGCTGAGGTGTCTATTGTTAAAGAGCGCGAGGGCGAACGCATCCTCGCGCATATTAAGAGCGAGGCGCATGTCGTTGCGCTCGCTATCGGCGGCCAGCTATGGAGCTCGGAAGAGCTGGCCGCTGAGATCGACAAGCTCGGTACCTATGGGACGAGCCATGTCGTATTCGTCATCGGAGGCAGCCATGGGCTCTCCGATGGAGTACTGCGTCGCGCTCAGCAGAAGCTTAGCTTCGGGCGCATGACATTGCCGCATCAACTGATGCGGCTGGTGCTGACGGAGCAGGTGTACCGGGCGGTGAAGATAAATCGGGGTGAACCGTATCATAAATAGGGCGAAATTTTTTTGGGAAGTATTACGGTTTGATCGAGGCTAAGATACGTTATACATTATATTTTTAAATTTCCATGTTATAAATCTATTCTTAGCACCAGGGTCTTTCCTAGATGAGACTTCGTATATCAAATTGTTGACAGCTTTCGGCATAGATAATCGTCGTATTAGGTAAGCTAAAAAACATCAAGAACAGTTCTTATGTTCTTGATGTTTTTTATTTATAAAGTAAATTATATTAAGATTAGTTGATTTGATAAATGAAAAAACTCGTAGGAGCCTGGGTGCCCAAATGGATACCCTTAAATTTCGTTCAACAGCGAAAAATCTGGTGCGGGGCAGGCTTTTGACATAAAGCGTATAGTTTTGCTGGTATAGGGGCAGATAGCTAACTGTACTTGTCTTGATAAAAAATTGAGTTTTACGCGCTATACTGATAAATGTAAACGAAAGGTAAAAAAGAAAGTGGCTTAGAGGAGGCAGGCGGGTGCACAAGCTGTTAATCGTGGACGATGATGAAGAAATTTTGTTGCTCCTGAAGGACTACTTTGAAATGAACAACTACACCGTGATTACTGCTGATAATGGGATGCAAGCACTGGAGAAAGTGTCCAAAATACCGGATCTTATCTTGTTGGATATTAACATGCCGGACATAGATGGCTTCGAAGTGTGTAGGAAGATCCGTGATTATGTTTCCTGTCCGATTATTTTTTTGACGGCAAAGATAGAAGAAAGGGATAAAATCAATGCTTTTCGTATGGGCGGCGATGACTATATTGAAAAACCGTTTAGCATCAAAGAGTTAGGTGCGAGAGTGGAGGCGCATCTGCGGAGGGAACAGCGAAACGGGAACAAACAGAGCACCATTTTCCAAGGTGAGATCGTTATCGATTACGGAAAAAGAAAAGTGACAGTCAATAATCATGCGGTTAACCTAGCCAAGAAGGAATTCGATATCGTTGAATTTCTCTCCTTAAATGCCGGCCTAGTTTTTGACAAGGAGCGCATCTATGAGTGTGTATGGGGATATGACAAAGAGGGCGATCCTATTGTTATCATGGAGCATATCCGTAAAATACGAAAAAAGATTTCAGCCTATACGGACAAAAAATGTATTGAGACGGTCTGGGGGGTCGGTTATCAGTGGGGAGAATAGGGAACTTGAGCCTAAAAACAAGTCTATTCTTGTCCATGGCTGTTGCGGTAGGGATCTCCTCCGTGCTGAACTATATCGCACAAAATGTATGCGCGAAGATTATCTGGGAGATCACCCGAAAATATACGGTCATTAACACGGGTACAGTCTTGGAGATAACCACCCCTTTTTCCGCACGGGATGAATCGTTAATTCAATGGCTGAAAGCCGCGGCTGGGGTAGCTCCGATCCTCATTTTTTGCTTTTTTATTTTTCTGGCGGCACGCTTTTACTACCGGATTAAGTTGGAACGACCGATGTCGTTGTTAATCCGGGGGGCGGAGGAGATTGCCCAACATAATCTTGATTTTGCGTTGCAATACGACAAGTTAGATGAGATGAATGATGTGTGCCAAGCCTTCGAGGAGATGCGCCATGCCTTGTTGCAGAATAACAAAACCATGTGGCGTGCGATGGAAGAGCGGAAACGGTTAAATGCTGCCTTCGCTCATGATTTGCGATCACCCGTAACCACGCTTAAGGGGTATTGCGATTTTTTGTTAGAGTATTTTCCTGATCACAAAATTACCCCGGAGAAGACGGAGAAGGTTCTGCAATCGATATCCGGAAGCATTTCGAGAATTGAGCAATATATCGTTGACATGAGCAGTTTGCAACGGTTAGAGGACATTCGTCTGCAGATCCATTATGTGAAGGCGGAAAGATTGCAAGAGGTATTACAGGACACGTTGCATAGCCTTATTCCTGAGGGACGGCATTCATTTACATTGATGTTTGATTTAGATGAATCGGTTATCCCATTAGATGACAAGCTCGTTCTGCGGGTCGCGGAGAACCTGATCTCCAACGCGGCACGCTATGCAGACTCAAGCATTACGGTTAAGTGCGGAACAAAAGCCGGATTATTGACGATTCAAGTCCAGGATGATGGTAGAGGTTTTAGCAGCGAGGGATTAAAAATGGCGACAAAACCATTCTATTATGATAAATCGGCTACAAAAGGACAATCTGGAATCGGGCTATATATTTGCAAACTGTTATGCGAGAAACATGGCGGTAATATTGAACTTGCAAACGGAGAAAATGGAGGGGCGTGCGTAACGGCAACTTTTCAGTTAGGGTCTTGATCAATTTTGGCGGAAAGGAGCGTGCAAGAAAATGAAACAACGCATTATAAAAGGATTAGTATCTATCGTTTTTATCCTCTATATTGCCGTGTTAATTAAAATTATTATGTTAAAAACCATTTCGTTAACGGATCTCGTTCATGGGAACATGCATGGGTATCGTTCGTATAACTTCATTCCTTTTCAAATTTTCAAGGATTACCAACCGATGCTCCGGTCTTTCGGTTGGTTGCGGGGCATTTCGAATATCCTCGGAAATATGGTCGTATTTATTCCTTTAGGGTTATTACTCCCTGCTTTATTTGGGAAGATGAGAGAAAGAGTAGTCATTCCCGTTATCATCGCATGCGGCTTAAGCGTCTTATTTGAAAGCTTACAGTATGCATTGACGCTAGGCAGCGCGGATATTGACGATGTGATTCTCAATACTTTAGGCGGTCTCGTCGGCGTCTTGATCTACCGATTGATTGCCCGCGGCGTTCGTCAGAACATCGTGATGATTCACCGCATCGTGCTCCTGCTCATCGTCGTTAGCAGCGTTCCTGCCTATTTTGTTGCAAAAGAGGAATTCGGGAATCTACTCGGGTTAACGAAATTCGAGGCCGTCTACGTGGGAATGGAAAACATCCCGACACAGGAAGCGGATGGCGAAGGGACGCTCATTCAGATCACCGGTCAACGTCTGGAATATTATAACGGGATATTATCTAGTAATGAGACGACGAATTCGTTCTTAAAAAAGCAGGAAGCTTTGATTACGGAGAAAACGAAATTATATGTTCGTACTATTGAAAGCTCCAAATCGAAAGCTGTGTTTCGTTACACGGAGATTCGGCCTGAGCCCGATGAACTAAGCCGGATCGAACAAAAGGCAACAATCACACTCTGGCTGGATCCGAAGACTGGCAATCCGGAGGTCATTGTTTTTGCTGCCCCGCTAAAGATGGAGGGCGGCCAGATGAAAGTACAAACCGATCAAGTGTCGAAAACGGAAGAACAGGATCTGACTCATGATATCCCCGCTCAGGGAGTTCCCCTTAAGGAACCCCTCTCTGAAGATGTCCCATTGGAAGAAGTGAATGGCAGCGTATTGGAAGTACAGGATATCGGCTTTGTTCTCAATCTGGCAACAGTACAGGATCTAGAAGACGGAACATCCATCATGTCGACTGGGATCGGTAAAAACGTAAGAAAAGTAACGATTGAGTTAACGGCGAAGACCACCTTCACGCGACGCATATCGAAGGATAATGGAATGACCTATAGAGATGAAGTTGCGGAACGCAAAGATTTGGCTGTGGATCAGACCGTTATGATTACTGGCATGCGAAAGGGAGAAACGTTTATTGCTCAATCCATCATCATTTACAAATTTCACTAGATGAAACATCGTGATGGAAGGGCATCTTTTACGAGGTGCCTTGGTAGCAGAGAATGGGGTCGAGAATAATGAATAATAGTCCAGGCATTTTAATTTATCAGCAGATATATTACCTCGATTTCGCCTTACAGATGTTACGATGAACCGTATCACAAATAGGAATTTTTTTATTGCAGCTAGTGCAGGGATGTTGAAGAACTTAGTAGTATAATAAAGGAAGTTAGTTTTAAATAGCTAAAGAATCTTTATTGAATTTCTGTTGGAGGGTGGGGTTAACGGTATGAGAGTAAAATTAGAAGGAATCACTGTTTTGGCGCTTGATGTTCCTGGATTGACTAGGTTTTATCGTGATGTTCTAGGATTTAAGGCTATTGTTGAAGAGCGTAAAGGGCAGGCCTTTGAGCTTAACTTCGAATGTGATTCGCCTGAGGATGTCCACGTTAAGTATGATGATATTGTTTCAAAAGGGGCTACGGGGATAACAGCTCCGAAGTCGATGTCTTGGGGACACACTACGGGTTTCTTTGCAGATCCGGAAGGAAACATTCATTCTCTCTTTGCGATTAACCGCTCTGTTTTAACTATGAAGGGCACCTGATGGGTGCCCTTTAATTTCGCCCTATAGATTTTACGGTGAACCATATCACAAATAAATTAAAACGCATTCATTTCCAATTTTATCACGAATTTATGTTGTTTCATGGAAAGTGTTGTTTAGAGTGAGAAAAGGTACTATAATAACTTGTGGTTTAAAACAAGTTAATTAACTTTTATAGATACTTGTAAGTGTTGTTGTTATTAAGTTAGAGTAATGTGGAATGGTAATTTGTATATTTTTTTGACTAAATTGAAATCGATTTCAACTCATTCATAAAATGTTTTCCATGAATTTAACAATCCACTATAGATCCTAGTAAATAACAACACAGAGAACCAAATAAATATAAGTGGAGGATGTAATGATAGCTGAACAGTCTGAAAAAATGAGTGGTGTAAGTACAATAAGACAACTACCTAAACTTCCAATTAGTACGATCTGGATGATAAGTTTTGGTTTCTTGGGTGTACAAATGGCGTTTGCTTTACAAAGTTCAAATATGGGGCGTATCTTTCAAACGATTGGTGCTGATCCTCACTCATTAGGTTTTTTCTTTATATTACCTCCGCTTGCGGGGCTAATTGTTCAACCTATAGTAGGTTACTTATCGGATAGAACTTGGTTTCCTAGATTAGGAAGACGTATTCCTTATTTAATTGTCGGTGCTATAGTCGCCGTCATTGTTATGTGTCTACTACCCAATTCAGGTAGCTTTGGATTTACATCAGTAGTAGCATTGACTTTTGCAGCCGTTACTATTTTATTCATGGACCTTGCTTCAAACGTAGCTATGCAGCCATTTAAAATGATGGTTGGTGATATGGTCAATGAAGAACAAAAGGGTTTTGCCTATTCCATTCAAAGCTTTCTTTCTAATAGCGGTGCTGTACTAGCTAGTATTTTTCCGTTTGTTCTTACGTTTCTAGGTGTCTCAAACACAGCAGCTGAGGGAGTTGTACCACAATCAGTAGTCGTTTCCTTCTATGTAGGTGCAGTTATTTTAATCATTTGCAGCGTATTTACTGTATTAAAAGTTAAGGAGTATTCACCCGCTGAATATGCCGCATATCATGGAATAGCACTTAAGACGAAAAGAGAAAAAGTAAGCATGATTGCTTTACTTCGCAAAGCACCTAGAATATTCTGGACGATTTCTTTAGTTCAACTATTTTGTTGGATGGGTTTTCAGTATTTATGGACGTACGGTACGGGAGCAATTGCAGACAATGTTTGGAATACAACTGACGCATCTAGTGCAGCCTACCAAACAGCAGGTAACTGGTTTGGTATTCTTTCTGCTGTACAAGCCATTGCCGCAGTAATTTGGTCACTTATACTGTCACGTATTTCCAATAATCATCGCAAAATTTGGTATGCATTAAGTTTATTAATTGGTGCAATTGGATTTGGCACTATATTCTTTATCGAGAATCAAGGTGTATTACTTGTTTCATTCTTCTGCATTGGTATTGCATGGGCAGGTATGATGATGTTCCCATTCACAATGTTAACAAATGCATTGTCAGGTGAAAATATGGGCACATATTTAGGTCTATTTAACGGTAGTATTTGTATACCTCAAATTATTGCTTCTTGTCTTAGTTTCGCGTTGTTCCCATTATTAGGTGCTTCAATGCCAGCTATGCTTTTAGTTTCAGGTGTGTTACTTGTATTAGGATCGCTATCTGTTGTGACTGTTAAGGAAACTTATTTAAGTTAGGTAGTGTTTTATTACACCATACTATAAGTAAGCACATCGCTAGAATTATTTGAAGCGTCAATGAACAATTTAATGTTTTTGACGTTTCTTTTTTATCTTTGTAAACTTAGGCTATAGATTTGTTGTCTCCTTCAGGAATATAATTGGATATACAAATATAAAACTGATCTCTAACAATCCACTAAAATAGTTTAGTATGGAGTGAAATATATGCCTAATATTAACGATGTTGTCCGCCTTTCAGGAGTTTCAAAGTCAACGGTGTCTAGGGTAATAAATAACTACCCGCATATAGCATCAGATAAAAGAGAACGTGTTTTAAAGGTCATGAAGGAAATAGGATATATACCGAACGTAGCAGCTCAAAAATTAAGAGGGTTAAATGGTACTATAATTGGCGTAATTGTCCCTAGAATAATTAATCCGTTCTTTTCTCACCTAGTGGAAGCGATTGAAAAAGAAGGTTATATAAGAGGATATCAGACGATTATTTTTCAAAGTCATGAAGATAGTGAGCGTGAAATAAATTTTCTGAATTTAATGAAACATAAACAAGTTGATGGCGTCATTATGACGGCATATGAAAATGATTGGAATATAATAAATAACTATTTGAAATATGGTCCGATTGTCATGTGTAACGAGTATTTATCTGAACCAGTCGTACCAACGGTAAGAGTTGATCAATTTATGGCTTCATACGAAGGTGTAAAACATTTAGTTAGCCAAGGACATCGAAAAATTGCTTATTGCACAGGCGGCTTATTTAGTCAGTCAGGAAAAGATAAAGACAGAAATCAAGGATACCAGAAAGTATTAACAGAAGCTGGAATCGAAATCAATCCGAATTGGATTTTTATAAAGCGACATACCGTAGAAGATGGTCGAAAAGTATTGCATCAAATTTATGATATGCAGGACAGGCCGACAGCTATTTTCACAGGAAGCGATGAAGTTGCAGCAGGTATAATCATGGAAGCTAGAAATCAGGGGATACGTATACCAGTGGAACTTGCAATCATTGGATTCGACGATCAACCTTTAGCACAAATGCTATCACCAGAACTGACTACGATTAAACAGCCTGTCAGTGAAATGGGCTATACTGCAATGGATTTAATTATTAAGCGATTGGAAGGTAAAGATGTTGAAAATAAGATGTTTACATTACCTTTTCAATTAGTGGCCAGAAAAACAACATAAATTTATAAAAGTGAAATATCCGCTATCTATAATCAATGTCGGATTTTAATTCATTTTGTACTGTTTATTGAATTCCAATTGAAACCGATTTCGAAAAAATGGTATAATAAAAATAATTTTGGATATGAAATTTAATGTTATTATAAAGGATATTTAGAAGTAAATATTTATCGAATCAAATTGAAATCGTTCCCAATAACTAAAGACATTCAGTAGTAATCAATAGGGTGGATTCCAATGAATGTATTTAACTTAACATATATGAACAACTGGGAGTTACTCATTCTAGCTTTATATTTAGGAAATGTGAAAGTGAGGAAATAAGTATGAAACAAACATGGTGGAAAGAAGCAGTAGCTTATCAAATTTATCCACGTAGCTTCGTTGACACGAACGGTGATGGTATTGGTGACTTACAAGGTATAATAACAAAGCTTGATTATCTAAAGGATCTAGGAATTGATGTCATTTGGATTTGTCCAATGTATAAATCTCCAAATGATGATAATGGCTATGATATTTCTGATTATAAAGATATCATGGCTGATTTCGGTACAATGGCTGATTTCGATGAATTACTAGAACAAGTACATGCTCGTGGTATGAAGTTGATTTTGGACCTTGTTATTAACCACACATCCGATGAACACCCTTGGTTTATTGAATCAAGAAAAAGTAAAGATGATCCATACCGTGACTATTATATTTGGAGAGATGGTAAAGACGGTAAGGAACCGAACAACTGGGAAAGTATTTTCCACGGTTCAGCATGGAAATATGATGAGTTAACCGATCAGTATTTCATGCATATCTTCTCTTCTAAACAACCTGACCTTAACTGGGAAAATCCAGTAGTACGAAAAGAACTAATTGATACTGTAAACTGGTGGTTAGATAAAGGTGTGGATGGATACCGTGTAGATGCGATTTCACATATTAAAAAAGCGCCTGGTTTCCCTGATTTACCGAATCCAGATGGCTTAGACTATGTATCTTCATTCCCGTATCATCTAAATCAACCAGGCATTCAAACTTTCTTAGAAGAACTTCACCGTGAGACCTTTGCAAAGTATGATATTATGACTGTTGGTGAAGCTAACGGTGTAACAATCAACGAAGCAGAAGACTGGGTTGGCGAGAAAAACGGTAAGTTTAATATGATTTTCCAGTTTGAAGCGAATGGACTTTGGGGTCAAGAAACTGATGGTAAGTTAGATTTATTGGAACTGAAAAATGTGTATACCCAGTGGCAAAATGCCTTAGAAGGTGCAGGCTGGAATGCGTTATTCCTTGAAAATCATGATTTACCACGTTCTGTATCTGTATGGGGCGATGATAAAAATTATTGGTTAGAATCATCTAAAGCACTGGCTACATTATTCTTCTTTATGCAAGGAACACCGTTTATTTACCAAGGTCAAGAAATTGGTATGACGAATACGAAATTTGACTCTATCGATGATTACAACGATGTATCTGCAAAAAATGCTTACCGTATCGGAATTGCCGCTGGTAAAACGCATGAAGAAATTATGGCACCGATTTGGATTAATGGACGAGACAACTCTCGTACACCGATGCAATGGACGGCTGGAGAAGGTGCTGGCTTTACAACAGGTACACCTTGGTTGAAGCTAAATCCAAACTA
Organism: Paenibacillus sp. Y859; assembly: GCF_056786405.1. Lineage (NCBI taxonomy): Bacteria > Bacillati > Bacillota > Bacilli > Caryophanales > Paenibacillaceae > Paenibacillus > Paenibacillus sp. Y859. The sequence continues at coordinate 67,875 of NZ_JBXCIZ010000004.1, forward strand.
TAAAACAATTAATGTTGCTGCAGCGGAACAAGATAAAAATTCTATCTTAAGTTATTACAAGAAGATGATCAAGTTGCGTAAAGCTGATAAGCTATTAGTATACGGTAAATACGACCTAATCCTGCCTGACAATGAGCAAGTTTATGCGTATACGCGTGAATGGAATGGCGAAAAAGCAGTTGTTATTGTTAATATGTTCAGTAAAGAAGTACAGATTTCATTACCTGAGCAGTTAAACAACTACAATTTTGATTTAGTATTAAGTAATATCAATAAATCGGATTCATATGAACAAAGTATGACGCTTGCACCGTATGAAGCACGTATTTATCGTTCGAAATAATGAAGACATCAAAAAGAAGTCTAAGTTAGTGAATGAAATGTCCCCAATAAGATAGACACTTTAAAATGGTCATCTTATTGGGGATTTTTTGTCTTTCTCCCTTAACTACAGCACCATCCCCAACTACAGATTCATCCACCGACACATTGTCATACCATCCACCTACCGCAAGGTTGAGCACTAGATAGAAATACTCGTCAAAGGGCATAATGTCTGGTTGCTGGCGACGCTCGGCGTAGCAATGTCCATCTACTAGCCAGCGGATCGAGTTGGCATCCCATTCTAGCGCATAATCATGAAATTCGTTAATTGTACTGTTTTCAAGTTGGTAGGAGAACTCATCGGTCACTTTATGGTCCCAATCTTTCCCGTAGTGCAGCGTACCAGATACTTGCTTAGGCAGGCGGCCTTTCGCTTCCATAATATCGATCTCACCGGAGGCGGGCCAAGGGCCATAAATCTCTTGCTGTGGAAGCAACCAGATCGCAGGCCATAATCCCTGTCCTAAGGGCAGCTTTGCGCGGATAATTAGTTTGCCGTAGCAAAAAGAAAGATGGTTCTTAGAGTCCAAACGAGCGGATGTATAGGCAAAGTTGCGACCGTCTACTTCTATTGATTCGCGGCGCGCACATAAGTTCAAGCCAAATTCATTGATATATAGGTTGTTAGAATTCCCCGTGTAAAACTAACAAAAATGTAACGGACTATGGTGAGCATGCTTACTAATTATACTGATACAGATGTTATTGCTCCACAAGTTGTTTCGGCTAATGACCACATTGTTATATTATGGTCTACAAAAGATGACACATTTTATATGGTATTATCAGAAGATGGGAAAATTATTACCCCTGCAACATCACTCGGTGGACTACCGTTAAATTCATTTGAGCGCCCAGTGTATTATGATGGCGCAATTTATTGGGTAGTTGTCAATAATGGTAGATTAAAAATTATGAATATTAAACCTTGAAAATTCTTTAATGGAGAAGATGAGTACCAAGAAGTCATTATCTAGAAGCACACCAATTCGGTACAACGAAATGCTACCTATATGGATCTCATCGGCATAACAGCCATTACAACCATGTATATTCATCTTATCTAAAATGAAAGTTGTAACAGTATACACGAAAAAGATCCAATCACCTAAAATGACTGGATCCTCAATAATCAACTAAAATTCAAAATCAATGGTACCATTTTCGGTCAATTCAAACGGACCGGGTGTGACATCTGCATCAGGTCTCTTTATTCCGAAAAAGTCGGAGTCAAAACGATATGGAGTGCTGTCCGGTTCCTCATACTTCATATCGGCGTGATAAGTCTTGCCAAGCAGTCCGGTGGTAACCAACATTGCAGAGGCTCCACGAAGTAATTCGGGCTCATTGACCTGAATTTGCACCTTACCTTGCGTAGGATTAATCTCAACTTTTATGCCCTTCTGCGCATATATCTTCGCATTGGATTCATGACTACTTGGAACCGCATGGTTAAGATATAAATTTTCACCCATAGCCACCGGAAGAACTGCATTCCCTACAAAGAAATCCTTTGCGGCATCGCCAAGCTCAGCAAGCTCGTCTTTGGTGTATTCCCACCATTTCTTATCTTTTACATCAGGATGTTTGTCGTAGCCCCCCAGTCCCACGGTATGCAGATAGCAAATGGAATTGTCCGGAACACCATCCATGACAGTCTTCCCGTCATCTCCAGCTTCATCCCTTGGTTTAAGTGGAAGATGCTCAAAAAAGCTTATTGGAACAGGTTCCTTATTAGCATCATTATCCCCCAAAAAGATATTGTTGTAGTATCTGTCATCGCCTCCAGTGATATTGGAGTATCCTGCCATTGCCGTCTCGTGAGGGAAGTGATACGGCGTAGTACGGGTAATCTCGGAACGAACTACAAATTTACCTGCAAACAAGTTATGGACAAATGCTCCACCCTGTGCCATATTTCTGAAATTCATAGGTGAGAGGAACAGATTATGATCAACCAGATACGGACCATGGCAAACCTCAACGAAAAGGTCTTCAGAAATGTTGTCAAAAAATACATTGCGGCTGATGCGTGTGCCCTGTGCCTGCCAGTCAAGCCAAAGCCCACGGTAACAGCTATAGATTATATTTTCTCTAATTTGAGTATCCAGGGAACCATGCAGTTTGATTCCTGCTACTTCAGCACCGTGTCTGAGCCGTTTGTGGTGAATATTGTAAATGCGATTCTGATCAATGTGGCTGAAGGCTGCCCCCATATGACCCACAATACCTGCTTGTTCGCAATCATGAATCACATTACCTCGAACGATGTGACTACCGACTGTATCCTTATGCCAGCCGGAGCGTAATGCTCGCAAAATAACCTCCTGCTCACGTTGAGTACCGCCTTTACTATGTTTCTCTAAAGACTTGGTGTGACCTGTACCGATTTCGGTACCCAGGCTGATACCAACGCATTTGGATTCACTGATTATATTGTTTTCAATAATCCAACCCTTGCTCCAGTGAGGTCCGATCAAACCTTCCTGGTAATCAGTAGGCGGCGCCCATTGAGGAGAGGCTTGACGAAGGGTGAAGCCATTTACGGTTATATAGTTAAGTCCTGATTTCTCAGGCCAGAAGCAATAAGGACGGACATTAATTTCTACATTTTCCTTACGAGGATCTCTTCCACCAAAATTGGACCAAATTTTTGTTGTTGTAGATCCGACTTCGGCATACCATTTTAACAATGAGTCCTTGGGATATTTGGCTTCGGGCCAAACTTCGGGCTTGTGAACCTTTTCAACACTATCGCATTCATACAGAGATTTGCAATCCAAATACACATCACCGAGATGAACCGGGAAGGCCCCGTCAAACAACCAGTCTCCACTCAACTCCACCTCAAAGGGATTACGAACGGAAAACATGGAATTGGGGACTTCTGTGCTCCAAACATTGCTTCCTTCAGACTTCCAGTCGGTAATCCGTTCAGCTCCTGTAATGACTACTTCCCCGTCTCCTGCGGATCGATATATGATTCTATGCTCCGCTGTTCCTCCATTAGCCGGGTTAACCCATTCCCTGTATACTCCGGCATGAACAATAACCGTATCACCAGCCATGGCAAGAGCCGCAGCGCGTGATATTGTACGAAAGGGTTGACTAGCTGTTCCTTTTACCTGATCATTCCCATGTATGGATACATGATATTCCATAAAATCTCTCCTTCTTCCTACCTTATAAAAATCGTAAGAATTCCTTACAAGCTGACGGCAGGCTATGTATAAAAATATTGATGTATCTATTATAGTACAGTTTTATTATTTATAGTGATTACCTTATACGCCGTCATTTATTTCAAACCTTGCTGATGTCCTTGTACAAATTAGATGAAAGCCTGTGGCGGTGGATGATTGCATTTGTCTTGATTATGGGACACAGGTTATTTATTCGCCGGTAGCCACGTTACGGTGAGCCTTATCATAAGTAGGGCGATAAATTTGAGTGATAAGAAGTGTGTAGAGACCTTTTAAAATGTGAAGAATGGTGACATAGAAATATGTTTTCCTCACCCTATGATCGCCGGTCCTTGACAGGAGAAGCTCAATCTCTGGTGTGTCCCAAAAAGTGCTCTATAATTTTGTGTATACCTGATCATAAGCCTTTTTCATTTGCTCTCGTAATTCTAGCGCAGGCGCCTCATCATTCGTCAGATGATTCATTCGTATAACTTTTTGATAAATGATTAACCTGAGGAGGTAGAAAATGATTGTAAGAGATGCATTTAATAAATACAAGCCGGCAATTGCATCACTTCCGATTAACCAAATACTTAGTAAAGATGATCTATTAAGAAACGAGTTTAATATATTGAATTCTAAGGAAGTTACTATGTTTTACTCACCCCATAATGAATATGTAAACACATCAGCAAAAATAATGATTGTTGGTCTAACCCCTGGATGGACTCAAATGAGAATAGCATTTGAAGAGGCAAGAGCTTGTTTAAATATGGATCTTTCAGATGAAGAAATCCTAATTAGGACTAAGAAAGCAGCACGGTTTGCCGGAAGCATGAGAAAAAATCTAATTGAAATGCTTGATGAACTTAGTCTAAATAAATATTTACTAATGCCTTCTAGCGAGTGTTTATTCAATGAAACATCAGAGCTTCTTCATACAACCTCTGTATTGCCGTATCCGGTATTTATAAATAGTCTAAATTATACGGGAAGTAATCCTAACTTAGTATCAGTACCATTTCTTCGAGATTTTGCACGAAGTTCTTTTTTAGAAGAGATTGTATTACTAGAAAACCCATTAATCATTCCATTAGGCAAAGCGGTTGAGAATGTACTGATTCATGTTGATAAAACAAGTAAATATGTACTTGATAATTGTATATGGGGTTTTCCTCATCCATCTGGTGCAAATGGTCATCGAAAGGCTCAGTTTAAACAGAACTTCGAATTGATGGAAAAGTCTTTGAAAGCTTTTTTTGAAAATTAGGTAAGCGTCAAACAGCCCTCAACTTGATGACAAGGTGGGGGCTGTTTGACGCTTACGGTCGCATTTTCGCCGATAGCTCCGTTACGGAGAACCGTACCACAAGTAACGGCAAGTTTTTCGGAGATACCCGAGTTCTTGGAAGGGCACTTTCCCAGGCATGAGTTTGGGATGGATCTTACTCGGAGGAAAAGTCGGTGTAAACGGGCTGCTGCTTGCTTTTGGAGTACAGAACGATGGGGTACCTAGAGGGGACTGTTGCTTGCTGAAGCAAAAGCCCCCTCCGTTATTTGGTGGAAGGGGCCGGTTCAATTAACGTTCAACATATTTGTTTCAAAAAACGTGGTCACGGCGTCGAGGCATTACTAGACGCTGAAGACCCTTTTTTTGTTCTTTCCGCCAGCCTCGTAATCGACTCAATGTCTAGATCGGTTAACTGATCTAGGAAATGTTTGCGTATGGCCATGGAGACAATGGGCCGGGCATCATCTAATGCTGACTTTCCAATGGGAGTGATGATGACTTGAACACCGCGATCTGCGTCTAATGGCTTTCTCATCACAAGGCTACGTTTTTCCATCCGAGTCAGATGATGTGACAATCGGCTCTTATCCCAGTCCATAGATTCAGCCAACTCTTGTTGGCGAAGGCTGTCGTTCCCCAGAAGGTCTAACCGATCCAATACCCCATAATCGCCTTCGGATAGTCCGGTGCACTCGGACATCTCTTTAATTACGCGACCGAAGATGCTGTGAAAGGAGCCTTTCCACTTATACCATAATTGAATTTCTTCATCGTTCAGTTTGCTATTATCCATGAGAATATAATAGCACGGTTGACGTGACAACTTCAACCGTGCTACATTAAGTACAGGTTGACACGTCAACCTGTACTTAAATTGAGAAGACCAAGAAAGGAACATCTATTATGAAAATGCACGTAAGTACGTCTACTCCAGTCATCTCGGTAAAGCCGATAGTGCTGTCAGCCCCGGGCCGCGGTGAGGATTTGCAAGTGCGGGTATCAGCGCCAGCGACGGGTAGCCAATTACCTATTATTATTTTATCGCAAGGCTTTGGTTGGTCGATGGATAGCTACGGTCCGTTAGTCGACTACTGGGCTGCTCACGGCTTCGTGGTCATTCAACCGACCCATCTCGACTCGAGGACGCTAAATCTACCTCCTGACGATCCCCGTACACCACTGATCTGGCGTTTCCGCGTCGAAGACCTGAAGCGCATCCTTGACCAACTTGATCTTATTGAAGCTTCCGTTCCAGGCCTCAGCGGACGTCTCGACCGCAGCCGCATCGCCGCTGCGGGACACTCCTGGGGAGGCCAAACGGTGAGCATGCTGCTTGGCGCGCGAGTCCTCGATGCCAATGGCGAACCGGGAGAGGACATGTCCGACTCGCGGATCAAGGCGGGCGTATTGCTTTCCACGACTGGCCTTGGTGAAGCTGACTTGAGTCCGTTCGCGGCAGAGCACTTTCCATTCATGAACCCGAGCTTCTCCGATATGAGGACGCCGACTCTCGTGGTCGCGGGGGATCATGACCAATCCCACCTGTCCACTCGGGGGCCGGACTGGTTCACAGACCCCTACTTCCTGAGCCCGGGCAGTAAGAGCCTGCTCACCCTCTTCGGGGCAGAACATATACTTGGCGGAATCTCCGGGTACAACGTCGCGGAGACGACGGACGAGAACCCCGAACGAGTTGCTTTGCTCCAGCAGCTCACGTGGTCTTACCTTCGCGATGCGCTCAATCTCGACGATTCAAGCTGGTTGGCAGCCCGGAAAGATCTGGAGGAGGGTGCCAATCCATTAGGTCGCATCGAATCTAAGTAAGAACCTAAAAGGCGTGATCAAAGCGAATCAAAGAAAGGGCCATCAAAAGGATGGCCCTAAAACTTGCCGTTACAGACAGTGCGGTGAACCGTATTATAAATAGGGGCAAGTTAGTTTGAAGTTGAGCATAGCTCAATGTTACTAAACATTGAATTTGTTAGGAGCGATCTTCAGGGCCCGTTAACTGTGCTGACAATTACGTGCAGGAGAGATTAACCCGGCGATATCGAGCTCGCTCTGTTCCAGAGGCATGCCGTTGTTGATTCGCGTATATTCAAACAGTTCGTCGATCAATCGCCGAAGCGCCAAGGATTTCTCATACGCGATGTTGACGTAATAGCGCATCTCCACTTCATCCTGATATCGATCCTTCTCGATCACTTCGAGAAAGCCGAGAATCGAGGTCAGTGGAGTGCGCAAGTCATGCGATACACCGGTAATTAAATCATTTTTGGTCTTTTCCGCCTTGCGTTTCTCCGCTATCGAATGCTTCAACTGCATACGCATCTGGTTGATGCTGAGCGCGAACTCGCGGGGAGTCAACTTGATTTCCTGCTGATCGACCGTTACCGTATGGGACGGAATATTAATAACGACGTTGCCGATATGTATTTCGTTCGCATTAGCCGGAACGGAGTTGAACTGGTTCATCCTTCGTGGATAGCTTTACGAAAGATACACTTACAGGAAGCATTTGTTGGAGTGAGGATGAGTTAAATATGGAGGAAGAACAGGATTAAAAAAGAAAGAATAAAAAGGCTTCCCAGTAGGAGCCTTTTTACATGCCGTTACAGCCACCCCCCAATCCTTCGCCCAATCCGCTTTAATATTAACATTACAAAACACATTGATCGTTGGTAATCCACTTTGGCATAGTAAGGGGAGTTCTACTTATAACGTAGGAGTTACTTTAAATCCATCATATCTATTCCTCGTAATCCTCCTCATCAACCAACGTACGTCTGCGGTTGGTTTTGCGCCCTGGTTTGAATATCGGAGGGCATACTTTCTTGCGACGACGCGGTTTCAGATTGCAAGGCCCGCATTTCCCGGACAGCCAATGGACGTCGACGATACGTTCCTGCATGATGGTAATGACTGTTCCATCTAATTGCTTGAGATCCACGAAATCGGTGCCGACGTTGCAGATCACCCCGCGAATCACCTTTTCCCTTTCGCCCGCCAAGATATTGATTCTCACACGGCAACCTTTAAAGCGGAATAACTGAAAATTCAAGCCACCGTTCAAGCCGGCCAGACGAATCTGCACACATGGATCAAAACAAAACGAGCTTTTGAAGCGATCCACCTTGTAACCGTGACCTAAGCCTACCCCATACCGCCTATGTTCACATTTGTCGTTGTGATTGAAGGTATCTTTGCACCCGCAATGCTCCTTTATTGAATGTTTAGGGACAAAAACGAAAGCTTTCTTCGATAATAAAATACGATTACCTTTTTTCTTGCGTGTTGTGATCACTGTACACGACCTCCTGTGGTTTCCTAGTAAGATGGGATATATATACGCCCACTCGTTAGTCAGCGTAAGGTATAAACGCCTAGTTCCTGCTATTATTTTTTTTGTCAAAAATGGGCGTCTACCCATATCTAAATGGGCGTTAGGCCATAGGATGAAGTACATTTGTACGAATGCCTAACTATGGAGGGACGATTAACTTATGATAAGTAAACTATTGCATCGCCCGGATTTACAAGCCTGCTTCACTTGCGAGCCTCAGTTGCAGCCCAAAGAGGAGGTACGGAGAAAAGGATGCCCAGAGCGAATACCGACGCCATTATTCCCATCACCTGTAAGCCCGTTATCACCGGAGAAACTGAAGGAGCTTAAATTACAGATTGCCCGCGCGAACGACATCCTGCGTGCCCTTGGTAATCCCAGGGATCCGGATCAACTGCGTGCCTTTCAGTTAAAGCTGCTGGCTAACCGGGGTCAATTCCTACATTTAAAAGTGGAAAATGAACGGCGTAATCTCGATGTCAAAGGTTTTCTTATCGAGTCGGGCAAGGATTACTTGCAGCTTAGTGGTCACAAGTGGCTGACGTTTGTACTGTATACTAATATCATCAAGATCGAAGGTTTGCTGTGTCCGGGACCACCGATCGTGCACGATCCTCATCTGTCTTGCTTGAACGTGCAGCAACGTAGAGACTTAACGCTGAATTTCGGTAAAGTAGTATCCGGAAATATCGATTTATTGAATGCGTTCTTCGGTATCCCGTTGTCCATCGCTTTAGTGCCGTTTACCTGTCGTAACACCCTTGTCATCCTTCAGGACGGCAGCGTTGAAACGGGCACTATCCTGAAGGTGAAGGAAGATGAACTTCTGCTGAAATCGGCAGAAAGAAGATCCGTAAAGCGTATAAAATTGGATGACATTTCGGTTCTGAAGGTGAAAAAAGGTCTATAGGATACCAAGCGCGGCATAGGTATAAGGTGAGTATTTTATTCCTAAACAGGAGGGACCCGCTTTGACATTTGTTGCGCCGAATAACACGGTTTTTGAAGAGCTTCTCGGTCAAGATGTTCTGATTATTCTTGACGCCACCCAGCTGAATATTTTGGGGCAGACCTTCCGCTCAATCTTCAGCGGCAGACTTGCCGAAGTTTTTGTAGGCTCGATTCTATTGGACCCCGCCATCATCAAAATGCAAAACGCACCTTTCTTCCGTTTTCCGACACCACTTATGTTTCCTATCGAGCATATCGTGAGTATCCTGCCGTTCGATCCAGAACGCAGGATACCATTGATTTAGTAGGGGGAGAGACAATATGGAAGAATTATCAACAGGATCAACCGATGCCAACGAAACACGCCAGCTAGGTGTCGTGGAGCAATTCGTGTTGAATATCGGAACGAAGGTGCTGATCTTTACGGAAACCTATCCGTTCTTCATCGTCGGATTACTCGTGAACGTGGAATCAGACTTTGCCTACATTGTCGTAGAGCTGAACAATATCAACGAATTAGACGGTACAGTGATTCGGACTCATATCGACGAGATTTATGTGTTTTATTTCGAAACGGAAGGCGTTCCTATACCATCGATACAAATTTAGTCGAGGGGAGAGATAATCCTATGCTGCGAAGCTATCACATCGTGGCCATTCCGATTCGGATCGTGGTGAACAATTTCGGAGATCATGACCCCGATGGTATTATGTACATACTGAAGGAGAATGAAGCGCACGTTAGAGGGCTGGTCGCGAAAAATCCGTTTACACCTGTCGATCTCGTGCAACCACTGATCATTCGAGCCACTATTGGCGATGAGGTCGAGATCTGTTTCGAGAACCAGCTACCTTTTAATACGTCGATGCATATCCAGAACGCAGAATACGATGTACGGACATCTGACGGCGCCTTTGTCGGGAATAATCCAGATACGACCGTAGCTCCATGTGAGAGGATCACGTACAGATGGCATGTGCTCATTGAGGGTATTCATTATTTCAGCGATCTGGGGAATACATTGTCCAGCGAGTCGGGAACGCAGGTTCATGGCTTATTCGGGGCGCTGATCGTGCAGCCTCGCGGCTCATGGTGGACCGATCCGGTTACGGGAAAGCCGATCGACAGCGGTGTATTTGCGGACATACATAATCCGTTCCTTCCTTCATTCCGCGAATACGCTTGGTTCTTCCATGACGAGATGGAAGTCGACGATATGACCGGCGACAAACCAATTGATCCTCACACGTTGCAACCATCCGCAACTCACGCCGTCAACTACCGGGCAGAACCAATGCGTAACCGGTCTCGCCTCATCCAGGAGGGGGTCGTCTCTCCAGATCTCGAAGGTGAAGAGGTCCATCATGATTCTTGGGTATTCGGCGATCCTACGACTCCTATTCTTAAGGCGTACGTCGGTGACCCCGTTAAAATCCGGTTAATTCATGGCGGAACGAAGGAGACCCACGTATTCCATTACCATGTCCATCAATGGCTGTTCGAGCCGAGCGACATCGACTCCGAGACCCTCGATTCACAGGCGATCTCGCCGCAAAATTATTATACGGTATCGCCGGCATACGGTGCGGGAAGCCTTCAAGGCGCATTCGGTGACGTCATTATCCATTGTCATCTGTACCCGCATTTCGAGGAGGGAATGTGGGGGATGCAGCGAATATTCAACACGCTGCAGGACGGAAGCCAGTGCTATCCGAATGGAGAGCCGATTCAAGCGCTCAAGCCGCTTCTGGGCCGCCCGATGCCGGCTTTGCCTACGCCCGCCCGACCGGGCTTCCCGAATTTCATTCCTGGCATTGTCGGCTGCAAGGCACCAAGGCCGCCCCTCGGTATAATCGGGGGAAGGGAATCCACTCAGCTTGAAATCAATCAATTTGCGCCTAATGCTGTACCGGGAGCGGTTTTTGTCAATCCCTGCATCGTCGGCGTAACGCCTGAGCGTCATTATGAAATTGCGCTCATTCAAATGAAGATTGTATATAATGAGCATGGATGGCATGATCCGGAAGGACGCCTGTATGTGTTGCTGGAGGACGTCGAGGATGTGCTGGCGGGACGGAAGCTTCCGGAGCCGCTCGTCATTCGCGCGAACGCAGGCGAGTGCATACATTTAGAGTTTACGAATCTGCTCCCGGAGACGATTGGCGGCAACGCATTTCAGCTTGTGACCCGCACTTACGAAGCCGGAATGCACGTACACTTCGTGAAATTCGATCCGCTCGTGGCCGATGGAGCGAATGTCGGTTGGAACTATGACTCCGGCGTACTGCCAGGTCAGACGATCCGCTATCAGTGGTTTGCGGACGCGGAGCTGAAGGCCACCTTCTGGCATGACCATCTGTTCGCGAATTCGAATCAGCTGCATGGTGTATTTGCCGGCATCAATATTGAGCCCCGTGGATCCCGTCATCTCTCGCCGGTTACGGGAGAAGAGATCCGCTCCGGTACTCAGGCTATGATCGTACAGCCCTTTATCCCGGACTTCAGGGAATTTAATTTGTTCGTGCATGATTTTGCACTGTTATTCGATAAAGACGGCCAGCCTCTCAATCCGGCTAATTTCCCCAGCTCCCATGAGGACCCTGGGGTAATGGGTGTGAACTACCGCAATGAACCCATTCAATTCCGGCTGAATCAGCCGGGCTTCGATCCGGCATATGTCTTCAGCTCGTGGTTGCACGGCGATCCGGTTACGCCGCTGATGCAGACCTATAACGGTGATTCGGTGCGTATTCGGCTTCTCGATGGTGCACATGAAGAATCCCACTCCTTCAATTTGCACCGGCAGCGATGGAACCGAGAACGTCCGGATATCGACTCTGACTTGGTGCAGCAGATGCACATCGGTATTTCGGAGTCGTTTACGTTGGAGTTCGAGGTGGAGGGTGAAGGCGACTTCGATATGCTCTACCATTACGGTTCGTTGGACGATATTTGGCTTGGTAACTGGGGCATCATGCGTTCCTTCGGCTCGAGAGTGCCCCATCTACTGCCGCTACCGGATCGGCCAGCACCGCCGCCGCGCAACGATCCGTTGCCGAAGATGACCTGCAAGGCACCGCCGAAAGCTATTCCGAAGAGCAACCCGGGACCGCCGGGCGCACCGGTTCGTTCCTATGACGTAACGGCGCTTCAAACGCCGATTGTCTACAACAAGTTCGGTGACCATGATCCAGACGGCTTGATTTTCGCGTTGACACGTGACGTTCGTAATATCCGGAAGGGGCAGATCAACCCCGAGCCGTTAGTTCTTCGCGCCAACGTCGGCGAGGTCATCGAAGTGACACTGCATAACCGGCTGAAGAAGGATACTCAACCTCTCGGCTTTGGGTATCCGGCCGTTGCGGTGGAGGTTCCATTCAAAGCTTCAAATCGAATATCGCTGCACGCGCAGCTGTTGGTGTATGACGTTAGGGACGCCGATGGGGCGACCGTCGGATTCAATTTGGATCAAACGATCGGCCCGGGCGAGCGCTATACGTATCGTTGGTATATCGACAAACAGTTAGGCGCAGTGAACCTGGTCGATATGGCGGATATCCGGCATCACCGCCATCATGGCGCCTTCGGTATTCTCATTACAGAACCGAGAGGCTCGAAATATGTGAATTCCTTGACGGGTCAGCCTGAGGTAAATGCGAGTCAGGCTGTCGTGATCAATCCGTTCGGCTCGTTCCGCGAGTTCGCCCTCATCATGCATGACGGTGTTCGTTTGCTTGATAAGGATGGTAATTTAATCGTCGATCCGGAGCCGCCTCTGCTCGATTCGCCGGAGCCTGGTGAAGTGGAGGATTTCGAGGACCAAGGCTCGCGGGGCTTTAATTACCGCGCGGAACGGTTCAAGAACCGTCTGGCCAACGTGTTGGATATCGCCAAGGTGTTCAGCAGCAAGGTGCATGGCGATCCGTCCACCCCGTTGTTCCTTGCGCATGTCGGCGATCCTGTGGTCATTCGTTTTGTCTTTACGTCAGATCGTCCTCGCACCCATACGTTTGTATTGCACGGTCATACATGGCTCCGAAGTGATGACGACGTGAATTCCCAGGCGGTCTCAACGCAGGGGCAGAACACAGTCGGCTCGTCGGACGATTTCCTCCTCCTTTACGGAGCTGGTGGTTTCTTCGGAAGACCGGGTGATTATATGTACCGATCGGGCAATATCCGCTGGGACATCGAGCTGGGATTATGGGGGATTTTCAGAGTACTGAAGCCGGGCGACCGGACGATCGTTTCGCTTCAAAAGCTTATCGATCGCTACTGATCCCCACATGTAAAAGCAGACCCACGATGTGATCGGTGTTCGATCAAATCGTGGGTTCCCTTTCATTTACCTGATTTTTTGGGGAGGATGAACAGGAGAGGAGAGAGCGAATTCAGCAAACGGACATCATGAATGCAAGAGATCGCGTGGGTTAGAATATCTGTTTGGTTTCGTGCGCTATTTAATGCAACTAGCCGACCTTCCTTTACTCTGACCAGGGAACTTCCGGATTCTTGTTTCGTGCGAACCTGAAACACCGTGCCTTCCCACGTTTTTAAGTAGCTTTCCAAGGAGGGTTCGAAGAACTGACGGAGCAAATCATTACGCTTGTTCACGGTCCGGCCGAATTCTATTGTCAGTTGCTTGCGAAGGCGTTGGTCGAATACCGCGTGCTGGTGAGTGGAAGATAGATTGGGCAATCCGAGCGGTATATTCGCCGAAGTAATGACAGAGAACGGTAGCCAGTAACGATGAATCAAGCGAGAGATGATGACAAAATCTCGGCCGACGACTTCCACCTTGCCTATCGTTTCGATCGTCTCACCACAATGTTGCCAGGAGACCGCAACCTGTTGAAACCGTTTGTGTTTGAAAAATTTAAGTAAAATCATTTCGTTCTTCTTTGCCGGCATAGCCTCGCTTAAACGCTGCAGATTTAGTCCATGCAGATAATCCTGTCTAACTTTTAATTCATGGAGCGGGAGCGTACTCGTCGGAGACGTGTATTTGGACTCTTCTCGTGGTTTCATGATCAGATCACCTCCCTTTATCTTATGATCTTTACAGCTTCGTTTATTTCCGTGCCGGCCGAATGGAATAAATATATTTCTAAGGTTATATATTAGAAATATAAAAGGGAGGGAAGCGTGATGACGGACGTAGGGGCGCTGCTATTACTGGCAGCTATTTTGTTAGTAGGGGTAATTTCCTACCTGTATTTATATAAGGCGAGAAGACTGATCAGCTACCATCTGGGCATGAATATCGCGATGACGGCGAGCGGCGTCTCGGGACTCGCGATCGGAGCGGTACTGAGTACATGGCTGTCCCACGACATGTCCACCCTGGTCATCATTGGGACGACATGCACGGCCATTGTGATAGGTATCATTTTTGGCTCACTTGTCGATTACCAAACCATCGTCAGCGGAGTGACAAGCGGCGTCATGTCCGGCTTAATGGGACCCATGTTGGGAATGCACCTAAGTGATCCGGGTACCATTGCCGTTTTCTGCTCAATACTGGCTTGTATGTCTTTTTTCATGCTGTGCTTATCCGTTAGAGCATAACGCCGAAGGAGGTACGTTAATGAGGGTTAAAGCGAATGCATCGGGTAGCTCTAGAACGGGTATCTGCATCATAATGGTTCTCCTTGCCATTACGCTCGTTCTGGCGGGATGTCAAAAGGGAGAGACAAATCATAGCGAGCATGAGCATCATGATTCTGTGCAGAAATAAGGATACGCTTATTATTCTCACGGATAAACTAAACCGGAAAAAACACGTCAACTAAGAGGTGTTCTCGTCTGCTTTGTCTCGCGTGATGACTTAGCTGCAGCATGGACATCTGTCCAGACGATGGTCAACGTAACAGATTCGAAGGTGAAGAATTAATCTGGATACTCTCTCATGATCTTAACGTGGAGCCGCAATCGGTTCCGCGTTTTTTATGATTGACTCCCTTTTAAAACATCGCTATTGACATAGAGTAAACTCTAGACATTATAATGAAAACAACTTGTGATTAGGAGGATTTATAAATGAAAACAATATTTATTACAGGTGCATCTACAGGGTTAGGGAAAGCGACAGCCGTGCATTTCGCAGAACAAGGGTGGAACGTCGTAGCAACTATGCGATCCCCGGAAAAAGAAACCGAACTTATTAAGTATAATAATGTTCTTGTGACTCCTATGGACGTCCAGCAGCCAGAAAGCATCCATTGTGCTATAAGTGAAGCCGTAGAACGCTTCGGACAAATAGACGTACTTATAAACAATGCAGGATATGGAGCAGTGGGAGTTTTTGAAGCAGCTACCGAAAAACAAATTCACAACCAGTTTGACGTAAACGTTTTTGGATTAATGCGAGTGACGAAAGCCCTATTACCACATTTTAGAGCAAATCAGAAAGGCATGATTGTTAACATTTCTTCTCAAGGCGGAAGAATCACGTTCCCTTTAACCTCTTTATACCATGCAACTAAGTTTGCCGTAGAGGGCTTCTCCGAATCGCTGTCCTACGAACTGGCTTCCCAGAATATTCAGGTTAAATTAATCGAGCCGGGCATTGTAAAAACTCCGTGGTACAGCTCCGCCGAAAGATTGCACGATGAATTGCTGTCAGACTATAATGATTTCTCCGAATCTTTCAATCAGGGGTTTGAGAAATTCACCCAGAAAAATGCTCACCTACAAGCCACAGCAGAAATGGTCGCTCAAACCATTTTTAGAGCAGTAACGGACGAAGGTGATCAATTAAGGTATCCCGCTGGCCAAGATGCTGAGGAAATATTGAAGTTTCGCGAACAATTAAAAGACGAGGAGTTTAAAGCGTACGTATACAGCCAAGTTCTTGGTTAAAGGGGCAGTCTTATTAATTACTCGATTGGCAAGGTTGCAGAAGAAACCGGTCTGTCTATTCATACCTTACGATATTATGAAAAAGAGGGGATTTTTCCTCCTATAAAACGTAACGAATTCGGCACAAGAGTCTTTGACGAGGATGACATGGAATGGCTTAAGTTCGCTCTCTGTCTCCGGGACACCGGGATGACCATTGAAGAAATGAAGACTTTTGCACAATTAACCCTCCAAGGCGATGGAACAATCCCAAAACGTGTCGATCTACTGAATCGGCAAAAGGAGAGGGTATCGAACCAAGTCAACCAATTAATGACATATGCATCTATGATTGAACACAAGCTTGAAAAGTATGGTGAGAAGATCTGAAGGAAGTTGTGAATCATTGTGAAGAATAAAATTAAACCTGATCGGACAAAAGTAAAGATTTTGTCCGATCAGGTTTTCGTTTTTAAATCAGCAGACTGAACATTTTCTAGACCTGGACAGAGGCTTTTTGTTTATAGCCGATTACAATAATAATAAATTGAATATCTAGATAATCATCTGTATGTAATAGATACAAGGACTAAATTAAAAACAAAAGGAGACCAAGATAAATCTTAATTAACGACATTTCAAACTGTCAGCAAGCTCAAAGTGGTGTAATAGCCAAAGCTTGCGAGGCATCCATTAATGGATACCAATCGCCGGAAGCGTTCGCACGGGCGTTCAAGAATCTCCATGGGATCATTCCGATATCTGCGCGCAGAAATACTTGGGAACGAATCACTTTTAAAACCGATGAACTACCTTCCCCCTTAAGTAGAAGATTAACTGACCTGAGCAGAGGGGCGAATAATGATTTCATTCACCGAGGCCCATTCCGGTTGCTCGATGGCATAGCAGATCGCTTTAGCAATGTCTTGGGGCTGTAAAGGCTGAGTGGTTCCATGGGTGCCCCACTTGATGTTGTTGACCCGTAGCGTGGCTACGGGTCTTCTTGAATTTAGGAAATGTTATTTCACACTTTGGGGGGATTTATCTCGCAGGACTGTATTCTTCATCGAGAAATTGCTGCACAGCCTTGAAGACCTGTAATCTGTTCTTCTCAAGCATGACCATATGCGTTCCTTCTCCGATTTCGACCCAACGCCGATAGGGAGCGCCTGTTATTTCGGAGAATAACTCTTTTGCCAATTCGATCGGAACATCGATGTCCCATTCTGCATGAACCAAAAGGACCGGAACCTTGATATCTTTGGGTTCATAGAACTTTTTGCCTGCGCCCCAATATTCGCGTACATCTTGTATGGGACCGTTAGTGGCTTGGATACTCGGGGGGGTCCGCATCTTGCTAGTGGGGTCAGAAGCGAGTGTCGCTTCCGACCACTTCTCGA
The DNA here is from genome assembly GCF_056786405.1 of Paenibacillus sp. Y859. Taxonomy (NCBI): domain Bacteria; kingdom Bacillati; phylum Bacillota; class Bacilli; order Caryophanales; family Paenibacillaceae; genus Paenibacillus; species Paenibacillus sp. Y859. Next base: position 85,270 of record NZ_JBXCIZ010000004.1, read on the forward strand.
ACCAGCCTTCTGGGAGGAGGTCGTCTCTCTTATGTTCCGGAGCAGCGCTTAACCATCTAACCTTCATTTGGTTTGTCGGAACGAAGCGATACGCTCCAATCTGACCGCCGGGATCAAGCGGAATTGGCTTCGAGCTAATCCATTGCGGCGCGACTAGTGTAAGCTTATTCACCTTATCATTATGCATGCTGGTGTAAGCGGCTGCTACGGTCCCGCCCCAGGACATCCCGAACACATTGATTTTGGACAGTTTCTTTCGCTTCAAGATAAAGTCAACTGCAGTACCAAAATCTCGAACGGCTGTTTCGGTTCGGACGAGCGGGGGATTGTGATCAGCAGGCTGCTCCATCTCGGATGGGCGAGTCGATCCACCATAACCGCGTACGTTCACGGCATACACATCATAACCATGACTGGCGAGGAAATCCAAGAAGGTAAAGCCGTCGAGTTCGACATCAAATAGACTTTCGATTGGATAGGTTGCACCATGTACGATCAATATTGTCCGTTCCGTGGTAAAGCTTTCACTGGAAGCCAAGCGTTTATTTCTAACCAGCAGTTCAATGCCCGGTGTATCGCTTTGAATTCTAAAGTCTTCCTTCACAATGAATTGCTCGTTTAATAATAGATTTGTATTCATGTTATTACTCATAACGCCATTTGAAGCCGTCTCCATCTCGACTCACATAACCTGCTGAAGTGCCAGGAAAATGCGTGCCGAAATAAAGAGCGTTGCGATCCGCTGCATAGGCAAGCGCCCAAAGCCGCGATTCACGTGCTTGATCGTCAAATTCACAGAAGCAAGAGTTCCATTCCGGACGATATACCTGGATCGGATGATGCAAGACATCGGAGGCGAAGAAGGCCTCTTCCCCACATGATGTTATACTGATCGACATTTGACCGATGCTATGGCCCGCCGATGGGATGAATTTGATGCCTTCAATAAAGTCTCCGCCCTCTGGTCCGATGAATTCGGCTAATCCCGCCTGGATAATCGGTAAAACACTTTCCTCGTAGGCATTAATGCTTACCTGGTTTGCCTCGTTATGGCTTTCCGAACTACCGAAGAATTGTTCCTCTATCCTCGGCATAATGTATTTGGCATTCGGGAAGGTCGGAACCCAATTGCCGTCAACTAGCTTAGTGTTCCAGCCGACGTGATCATAATGGAGATGCGTCAGCAAAACGTAATCCACTTCCTCGGGGGTTACGCCAGCTTCCTCCAACCATTGGAGATAGGGAAGCTGAAGATTGGAAAGACCCGGATTATTGGGCAAGTTTTTATCATTTCCAGTAGACGTATCTATTAAGATCGTATGCTCAGGAGTTTTCACGATCCAATTTCCGATCGTAATGATGACATGTTCCAAATCCTCATCCATGCTTCCTTTAAGCAACCAGTCTTTATGCTGTTCTAAGAAGGACGGATCCCAATCAGGAAGAAGACCCTTCGCCGTATATCCGTTTGTTTCCAATTCATTTATACGTCTGACTGTGATGTCTCCCACTTTATAGATCTTTGATCCTAATGCCATAATTGTTTCTCTCCCACTATAATTTATTTATCGGATATTATGTCTTTGCAGGAAGAAACATGATGCATGTTTCTCTCCCTAGAGCGTAAATTACGCTAGCAACGAATACTATCAAGATAGGTCTGAAATATTCTAATTCAAAAGTCTTCTGTCTGTAGAAGATGCTTACTAGCCCCGGAAGCTAGCTTTGCATCAGCCTTGATATAAATACTAATGCAATCATGTTCACAAATCAACGTTTTTAGAACGTAATCCTGCCCTGCTTCAAATGCTTGTAAAAGCACAAATTAGGGCATATAATTACGATATTATTTCGCTGTCAGCGTAAAAAAGGAAAAGAGGAGAAATTTCTACATGAATTCAATAGGCGATTCCATCCGTAAAGTAAGAAAAGAGAAAAAATTAACTCTCCATGACGTGTCCGAAGCGGCCTCAATCTCGCTTTCGTTTCTTAGCGAGATTGAGCGGGATAAGGCTAATCCTTCTATGAGCGTATTAAAACGGATCGGCAATGCATTGCAAATTAATTTTAGAGATTTATTGGCAAATGATGAGCGAAGCACTGTCATAAGAAAAAATGAACGAAAGCCTCTTGTTCAATCTGAAGGTTCCAGGATTACCTGGTTTGCGCTTAGTCAGGGAAACAGCAATAAAATGGGCCCGCTTTATGGGGTACTTGAAGAAGGTGGTACTTCTGGAGAGATCGGTGTCGGTCACAGTGAAGGGGAAGAATTTACATTTGTAGTTGCAGGGAAATTAGAACTCTTTATTGGTAATGACCGTTATATTCTAGAAGAAGGAGATAGCATTTACTATGATGCTACCCTTCCCCATCGCTATAGAAATATCTGGAAAGGAGAAACCATACTTCTTGCCGTTTCGACTCCCCCGTTCTAATGAAGAGTATATATTTTCATCTAATTCGTTTACAGATTAATGGCGGCCATGAGGCCGCTATTTGTTTTTGCCGATAGACCCGTTAAGGTGAACCGTATTACAAGTGACGGAGGAAAAATACTTTAACTATTTTGTAATTGGGATTACAAAAATCATTGAATTATTATATTAAAATATAATTTGCCGGCTAGAGTCAGGGAGCCGCAATTAATATAATCGAATACCTGTCTTTTTGAGAAATCTAATGATTAATTTTGTCCGTCTAGCGGCGATCGTGTCACCAAAAGTTCATAAATGTGGGGGGAAGTAAAGTGATAAAAATAAAAAGACTGAAATTATCCATTGTACTTATGCTTGTAATGACGTTGTTTGCAGTTCCTGTTGCTCAGGCGACTTCGCTCGGCCAAGTGGCTGAGATTTCTATTATCGTTAATGATAGCCTAATCCCGAGTGACGTTGAACCCGTTGTCCATAGAGGAACCATGCTTATGCCGTTGAGGGTCCTTGAAGACTCGCTTGGTGTGTCTCTTAACTGGAACAGTTCTACACAAACAATAGTAGCTTTTAAAGGAGATGCATCGGGTACGCTGATTATCGGCAACCCGACCGCCAGCACTAAAGTCGGTGATGTAGAGGAGAAGGTCACGCTAGATCAACCTGCTAAGATCATTCAGAACCGGGTTATGGTACCGGTACGTTTTATTGCCGAATTATTCGGTGCAGAAGTAGAATGGAATTCCACCGCGAAAACCATCTCCATCAGTACGCAGCTATCGGTTGTCCAAGAATCGCAGGATTCTAAAGTCAATGGAGTCAAGGGTGATAAAGGCGATACCGGAGCGACTGGGCCAGCGGGAGCACAAGGCCCATCAGGACCGGCGGGATCACAAGGAGGTTCAGGGTCAGCAGGAGTACAAGGCGCAGCAGGCCCTGCGGGATTGCAAGGAGATCCAGGACTAGCGGGAGTACAAGGCGCAGCAGGCCCTGCGGGATCGCAAGGAAATCCAGGACTAGCGGGAGTACAAGGCGCAGCAGGCCCAGCGGGATCGCAAGGAGATCCAGGACTAGCGGGAGTACAAGGCGCAGCAGGCCCTGCGGGACTGCAAGGAGATCCAGGGCCAGCGGGAGCACAAGGCCCAGCAGGCCCTGCGGGATCGCAAGGAGATCCAGGGCCAGTGGGAGCACAAGGCCCAGCAGGGACTTCTTTTACCTCGGAGGGGTTTTCTGTTTCGGGTACGACATACTCAATCGCTAGTAGTACGCTATTTACGAATTGGAGTGAGGCGTCCCCTTATTACGCAAGCCCTACATTTAATCCTGCTACAGGGATATTTACGGCACCGGCCACTGGCAAATATGCCATACATGCAACTGTTAACTATAAGACTAACACTGCAGTTAGTACAAGCTTAGGACGTGGGGTCGATCCAATTTTTACCGTAAAGAAGAATGGCAACACTGATTTAATAAAAGGTTATATGCCTATATTGGACGTCAATGTGGCGTTAATTTTAACTATGAGGACCGTACTAAGTAGTGCGACGGTGACGCTATCCGGTGATGTAGAGCTGCAAGCAGGTGACTCAGTTGGATTATATTACGAAGCTAACGGTCTAACCCTTGGTTTCAATACGGATACAGTATGGTCGATTCATCGGCTATTCTAATACAGGGTTGCATGAGGTGCTGTTGAACCTCTGGTAATAGAAACACATCTTAACAGATATAGAGTTGGGCCATACTCTTTGGGAGAATGGCCCAACTCTATTTTTAATACAACTCTTTAATGAAGTGTCATGCCGACTACTTCTTAATATGCTACTCGCGTCCTTTATTCGCTGCACCTCGGCACTCATCCTGAGGACTGTGGCCCCGCGCCATACTCAGCTCCGTGAACCATTTCAGTACATTTAGACCGAACACCACGATTACGCGTGCAGAACTCGTTATGATGCTGATGAATGGACAGAAGCTTACTAGCAAAGTCACTACATTAAAGTTTAGCGATGCACCAATGATCCCCGCGTGGGCAAAGAGTGCAATTGCGCAGTCAGTAGAATCCGGGATCGTGCATCCTCTTAGACGTCTGACTTGTAAAGCAGTTGATCAGGAGAGAGTTTCGCTGCTCTAAGTTTATGTATGCAGAGAAAGGAATCGAATTTAACTAGCACTTGGAGTATACTCAAAGTGAAATTGAAAGATTTCATTTAAAGGAGTATTATATGATGGTAAAAACATCCGATAATTAAGGGGTGAATCTTGTTGGCTAAAAAGTCATCTCAATTTTGGGCCTTACTTTTATTCTCGATCGGCGTATTTATGGCACAGCTTGATAACGGGATTATTAGTGCAGCGCTCACAACCATTAATCGTCACTATGATGTGACGGATAACTGGGGTGCTTGGGGGATTACCATTTATACACTAGGGTTGGCGATTAGCTTACCGATTGTTGGTAAACTTTCCGACCGGTATGGAAGAAAGAAACTATTTATTATTGAAATTGCCTTATTCGGTATCGGTTCAACATTAGTAGCGCTTAGCCCGTCATTTGGTTTTTATTTAGCAGCGCGTTTCATTCAAGCACTTGGCGGCGGTGGTATTTTCATTATCGGGAACTCCCATATTTTAAGTACCGTTGAGCCAAGCAAGCAGGCGAAGTATTTAGGACTATTAGGTGCGATGAACGGAGTTGCAGCTGTATTAGGGCCAAACGTCGGTTCATTCTTACTTGATTTGACGGGGAACTGGCATATTTTATTCTTAATCAACGTGCCCATTGCCATTGTTTTATTTATTCTTGCATTTATGAAACTAAAGGAATCAGCAGATCCAAGTCCTGGACGTTTAGATTTAATGGGAACAATTATTTTATCGTTCGCTATTTTATCGATTATGTACGGCTTAACCAACATTGATATTGATTTCTGGGCAAGCTTTAAGCAGCTTGAAGTATCAGGCTTTATTGGCGCAGGAATCGTATTGTTTATCGTGTTAATGATTTATGAGTCTGCATTAGAACGAAAAGAAAATGGTGACCCTATTTTACCTATATACTTAATTAAACAGCCTCGTTTCTTAATGGTGCTTTTAATTGGTGCTTTATCAGGTGGAATTTTAGCAGGTATGATTTTTATCCCAGCCTTCACAGAAAATGTACTTGGTATCACGGCTGAAAAATCAGGTTACTGGATGACTCCACTTGCATTAGCAGCAGGTGTTGGTGCTGGGTTAGGTGGTATACTTGTTACTAAGCGAGGCCCCGTATTTACAGTTATTGTTTCGGGGTTAATTGCAGCCATCGGGTTTGCATTATTCCCGTTATGGATTGAAGTGAAATGGCAATTTGTTGTCTCAAGTATGATTGCAGGTGTTGGGATTGGTGTCATTTTAGGTGCACCATTAAATATTTTAGCGACAGAAGGTTTAAAATCAGATAAAGGTTCTGCTCTTGCTTCTTTATCATTACTTCGTCAAATTGGTATGACCATAGCTCCAACCATTTATGCGGGTTTCATTGCACGAGGCTATAACAATATGGGTAATCTTTTTAAGAATGATTTCCAGGATGTGTTACAGGCCAACGTTGCGCAGGCGGATTTATCAAAGGATGCACTTGGTGAGTTAGCACAAATCGGTCAGCAAATGGCTTCCGGATCTGGTTCAATTGATCCTAATCAAATGAATGAAATCGTTAGTTCGATTCAAGACCCAGCATTAAAAGAAGTTATTCTAAACAGTGTTTCTGAAATTACAACAAGGGCTGCAGAAAATGGTTACGGCGGGTTGTACTGGTCAGCGGCTATTCTAGGTATACTCATCATTGTCGCTTCTTTAATATTAGTACCATTACGCGAGAAGGTTTCTGCATCACGTGCTGAATAGGTCGGGAAACAATTGGTCCGTACAGCCATTGAGAACGGCATTAACTTACTTGATACTGCTTTTTTGTATGGCCCAGGACGTTCAGAAGAACTCATAGGTGAAGTTGTGAAAGAAAGCGGCAAACGATCTGAACTTGTCGTCGCAACGAAGGTTTCTGCCATACTTCCAAAGCGAAGCATTCGCGTAAAATCTTGATAAAGTGGAACGCATTCGTCAGCTAGCAGACGCTAAAGGAGTCGAAGTGGCACATATTGTACTTGCTTGGTATTTAACGAGCGAAGCGATTGATGTCATCATTCCAGGGGCTAAACGGGCAGAGTAAGTATTAAACAATTTAAAAATGGTAGATGTTCAGCTATCCAATGAGAAAATTCAAGAAATTAATATGATTTTCCAAGCTTAAAGGATGGAATAATGATGGGAAAGAAAGGTGAAGTGCTATGAAAATTATTATTTTTGGCGCATCAGGCGGTGTAGGCCAATCTGTCGTGAAGCAGGCAATAGAGAGCGGCTTTGAGGTAACGGCGTTTGTACGAACTCCAACAAAGATAGACGTTACACACGGGAATTTAAATATCATACAAGGAAATGCCTTCAATCAAGGAGAAGTCGCAGCAGCGATTGCTGGTCATGATGCTGTCGTGTCATGCTTAGGCTCTAGTCAAGGGATGAAGAAATCTACGGAGCTCCAAGAGATGGCAAAAAATATTGTTAATGGTATGCAGGAGCATGATGTGAAACGAATTATCTACACCGCATCTGCCGGAATTCATAAAGAACTACCGGGGATAAGTGGGAAACTGATCATGAGAATGCTTAAGAATACTCTCGTCGATCATCGAGCTGCTACTGATTATATTGAAGAACATGGACTGAATTACACAATTGTTAGACCTTTAGGGTTAACCAATCGTCCCTTTTCAGGAATATACAGAGAATCTACGACGAATGTACCAAAGAAATCAATGTCAATACCACGTGCTGACGTAGCACATTTTATCTTAAAAGCATTAAAAGATGCACAATATGAAAACACATCGATCGGAATATCTACTTAATGAATTATTGTCAGTTTGAATAAATTCATGCTAGCTGTTATGGCATATTGGTTGAACGTAGGAAAGAGTCAGCGTTATTGTTCACGCTGACTCTTTGGCAATTGAATCTCGAACATTGTTTTTTCAAAAGGGACACTTCTCAAGATAATGGCCTTCTGATCCGTAGCGAATCGCGTTGTCCAATAGGTTTCGCAGCGCACGTTCGATGAGGGAGGCATCAATCCAGGATTGGATATCCTCATCAGGGATATTTACTTCAACATGAAGCTCTAAATTCCCCTCATCGTGGCGAGTAATATCTAACAATTGATCTAAAAGCTTATCGATATAACGAGAGCGCTGTAGCAAAACATTGGAACTCGCTTGTAGCTCCTTCTCATCCTTATGCAATCCAGCACGAATCGTTTCTGCGTAGCCTAAAATCATCGTTAGAGGGGTGCGTAGATCATGGGAAAGATTAGACAGTAACAGATTTCGTCTGGTGTCAAATTGCTTGATTTGTTCGCCATGATTTTGAATAATTGGCCACATTCCTAGTTCGAGGATTAGGTATCAAGGAGAAAGTTGAATCGACTCCAATTGGGCTGCTGGATATGTCCAGAAGGCGCTCAATTTAGGCTTGCTAGAGAACGCTCCGGACGGTACATTCGGCGGTAAGGAGGAGGCGAGTCGCGGGCTGCTTGCTACTGGAGGCTTCGAAACAGTTAGAACGTTTGAAGAGACCAAACCTCTTGAAGTGTCTGGAGCAGACTTTGCAGCGGGAAACAAGCTACATCTGACTCATGATCTTCGTTTTTCTAGTTATCAGAATAAAAGAGCTTCAACATTGAATAAGAGACGCCATCTGATAGTAGGGTAAGCGAAGGATTACTCTCCGCTCCTACGAATGTGCTGGGGATGGAAAGAAACCTTTACAACTTGGTATAACTATTCACTGAATGTCGAAGTTGTGCAGGATAGGGTGACTGCGGCGACGATACGTCGCTACGCATCCCCTTTCCTCTTCCGCCCATTGACCAATGACTAATAACCTAAAAACCCAACCTCATTATCCATTCAACAAAGCGCTCCTTCTCCTCAAACTGCGGATAATGAGCTGATTCTTCAAATCGTACGAATTCCTTTACTGGTGCATCCAGTATATCGAAGTAATCTTTTGCCGCTTCCATAGATGTCATGTAATCATATTGTCCCATAACAAAATAAGTGGGTATTTCCAAGCGCTCAACAATATCGGTGATATGGTTAGTTGATGCTTCCATAATCAGGGATTTTTGTGAATTGGATATCCCCTTGATTGAGCGAATCACATCGAGCCCATTATTCTCAGGATTCAGAAGTAACCCTAAGTAATAATCCTGGTTATCGTTGATGAGTCTAGCTGCTCCACCATATTTTCGAACAAGATTTCTGGGCGTATACCCCTCCCCTCGTTCGATGGGGTCTCGAAGAAGCTCTAAGCTTTCCACATCATCCAAATTTCCCGCTTGCTTTGCCTGTTCAATGGTGTATTCCAAGCCATCCAGCTCACTCTGAATCGTATCAGCCATTTGTCCTATTCCTATATATGCTTGGAATTTATCTGGCGCTTTAGCAGCAGCCTTCATCCCAATATAGGTTCCGAACGAATGTCCTATCAGCAGAGCTTTATCTTGATCTAATTTCTTGGTAACATAATCTGTTAATGCCAGTAAATCATCAACAAGTAAATCGGTTCTCAGATTCGAATAGTCCTCAAAAAAATGATAAGACTTTCCACTTCCGCGCTGATCATAATGAACGATAGTAAAATACTGCTCAAGCTCTTCCTGATATTTTCTCACATACGGAATCTCGGAGACGCCTGGACCTCCATGTACAAAGATCATGATCGGATTGCTCCGATCGACTCCTCTAATCATGATCTCATGTCCTGCACCGTTGATTTGGACCTGATCTAGTACACTGATGCTGTTCTTGCCTTTAATTTGTGGTGTCCATGTAGGAAATACCAAACCTAGTACAGCTATTATAATGATGATTAACAAGCTACGTTTTAATATTTTTGAAATCTTTCTGCGCATGTAACCGCTCCTTCAAGTTGGATCGTATCCATCTTTTTATTTTTCATCTAAGGTATGTTCTCTTCCATTCTAATACATATTCAAAATACTGCACCCCCGTCACAAGAGTTAATTTCCAGAAATGGGGATACGGTATTCAGACAAATCTATTTAAGTCTGGTGATACGGTATTAGTTAACTTTGGTATCTGACAGTGGGCATCGATGTAGACTCTATCGACCTGTCTAAGATTACGATCAACGGGGTGGCGTTAAATCCCAAGTTGGACAGCTTTGCTCTGTCTGAAGACAAGAAAACGATTATTATCAAGTTGCATGATGGCTTCCAGTTAAATACGTCCAAGACACCAGTCATCGCCGTGAACGGCCTGAAGACACAATTCGGTAACGATGTGAAAAACGATGAAAGTAATAAGATCCCGGTTACATTGACCAAGCCTCCAGCCAGCTCAACAACACCGTACATAATTACTTCCAACGGGTTCTAATGTTACTTTCGATCATGACGGAGAGATACGAGATGCCCTTTGCGGCGAGCAAAGATCAGCATAGGGATGGCAATAAACAGACTGATTATGATGGGTACTATCGAAGCTTCAAGACCAAATTCGCCTCCAGTGAGAAGGGCCGGGCCCGTAACTTCGACCGTGAAGAGACCTGAGGAGGGATGCCCCGAGACGGGGATACCTAAGAGTCCCACCGTTGTATTCCAAATGAAATGGAGGCTAATGATATACCAAACATTGCGCCGCCAAAGGAAGGCTGCACCTAGCAATACACCAGCTTCAATGGCAATAGCGAAACCTCCCCAAATTGTAGCTCCGGGGTTGCCGAGGTGAGCGATCCCGAAGAAGAGGGATGTCACGGCCAATGCAATCCAACTTCCCCCCATTTTTTCAATTGCTTGAAAGGCAAGCCCCCGAAAGATCAATTCTTCTACCAAGGCAACGCCGAGTGCTGTGGTGATGATAGGCAGAACGACAGAGCCAGCGTTTTCGGGTGACCATGTGAATGAATAGCCACCAAATGAGATGATGAGAACCGTTGAAACGATGACAAAGCTCAGACCGACGACAGCACCGAGAATTGCCTCCGATACCGCACGTTGTACCAGAAGTTCAGTAACTAGACGCTGTGCCAGAAATTTCATCACGAGCCAATAGAGAACGATAGCAACAACGCCTCCGACAAGTGTCAGTACGAAGGACCCTAGTGCTTTGGAATCTTCGGACAACAAGCTGAATGTCACATTGGCGAGGGCGATACCAAGCGCTCCCACAAGCATCCAGATGAGAGGGAATTGAAAGAACGAAACAAACTTAGATATTCTCTTACCGCTAAGCACCTCATTATCGGGTGTATTAGTCTTTCTCATCATAAATAATCTCTCCTCTTCCTCTTACAGGATCTCTATTCATATTTCGATATTACAGGTAACAAATCATACTATACTTTAATAAAGTCATATATCAGGAGTGCCATTTAGTCATATCATGGTCATATGACTTTAGCGAAATAGATTATTAGAATGGGGATGGCTAGCCCCGACCTCTCACAGCATCGGACAGGTAATCTACATCAACAAAAAAGCCGACATCCGTTACGGTGTCAGCTTTGAGCAGATGTACTGTGTTATCCCATTCTTCTTTAAGGTGTATTCTTTAACTATCTAAAATCCCTGTTTCCCTAGCCTTATGAGTAGCTTCTCTTCTGCCTTTCACATTCAATTTCGAATAAATATTCGAGATGTAATTCTTAACTGTACCTTCACTAAGAAATAATACCTTAGCGATATCCTGATTGCGCAACCCTAGTGCCAGCTTGTGAAGAACTTCGACTTCGCGGGTACTGAGTCCGTACTCATTGTTTCTCTCAAGCAATTCGGGCTCAAAGGCCCTTGTATCCATAGTCGATGGAATACCACTTTTCAGCAAGTTTTTAATCATCTTATCTGCCATTTCTTGCGAAATCAATGTGCCGCCTGTGTGAACCACCCGTATGCCGGCTATAAGGTTTTTGGGATGGATGGCTTTGAGTAGGAAGCCTTCAGCTCCATGGCTTAACGCGGCCAGAACATAATCCACCTCTTTGTACGAAGTCAGAATAATAATTTTCGTTAATGGGAATCGCTGTTTGATCCTCTCTGTTGCTACAACGCCATCCATAATAGGCATATTTATGTCCATAAGGACGATATCCGGTTGGGATTTTTCACAATAGATGATGGCTTCTTCACCATTCTTAGCCAATCCCACAACCTCGATGTCGTCTTCTATCCCTAGTACTATATTGAGACTTTCAAGGATCAATTCCTGATCATCAACTATGAGTACTTTGATTTTAGGCATACAACTTATCCCCTTTCAGTGGTATTTCGCATCTGATTTCAGTGCCAGCGATCGCCAGGGCAGAGATTGAAAAGGTGCCTCCCAGCATCTCTATCCGATTCTTCATTGTGGTCAGGCCGAACCCATACTCCATTTTATCCAAGGGCTTTCCATTATTTTGAATGACAACACGTAAAGTTGATGCAGTAAAATGGAGCACCAACTCAATTTCCGATGCTTTTCCATGCTTTAGTGCATTCGTAAAAGACTCTTGGATCACCCGAATTATCGATTGGCGCACATCGAAACGAATTGCCTGTTCTGTTCCCTCCAGTGTGAGACGAATGACCGTTCCGGTATATTCCCGAAAGTTGTTGATGAGCCTCTCGGCTTGATTCACTAGACTTATATCCTCTTCCTCCCCCATCTTGTGCACGATGTCTCTCATTTCATCCAAGTTTTGTTCCGTCAGTCCTCTTAAACTAATCAACTTTTCTTTGGCCAGAGTCGGCTTCTTGTCCAGCAGTACAATAGCAGCATCGAGACTCATAATAAGGGAAATAAAAGAATGTCCTAACGTGTCATGCAGCTCCTTGGACATACGATTTCGTTCCTCCAACAGAGTCATCCTTTCGATCTCGGCAGCATACTGGGTTAACAATTTATTTTGTTCATCAATTTCTTTAGCCAATGTATTTTTCTCATGATAGGCACTTGCAATGAAGCCAACCCAAATTCCGATAAACGAGAAAAGCAAGTTGTCTGTGCTTGAACCGAGTACCAGGTCCCACGTAACTTCTCCAAATAACATGCTGGCAACGGGAAGCAGTAATAGGACCGACATAGTCCAGGCAGTCTGTCTAGTCAATAAGTATCCGATTGCAAGACTCGGGATCAGATAATCGACACTCCCCACCACATCCGCCTGCATGAACGATTTAATATAATAAGATCCTCCTAGCAATAGTTCAAGTAAGATGAACCATTCCTTGTTCATCCTTCGCTGCGGAAACCAGAATAAAATAGGAACAATAAGGGCAGCTAAGAGCCAGACGACGTTAACGAGCAACTGGGGAGAATATTCATTCTCCATTAAAATATGTAATATCAGCAAAATATAATTGTAGGACCGGAGCCCAAATATACCCCAATCCATGAAATGAAAAACTTTTTTCATAGGTATCACTTCCTTTACCCCAAGCATAACTATTGAATCTGCTCAATTATACATCAAATAATAAAATTCAGTGCAGCCCAAATTGTCAGAGGCTACCGAAGATTGAATATATTTTGAAAACAAATATAAAAGGAGTGAATTCTACATGAGTTCCATCACAAGTGAATTCCACAAAACAAACGATTTCAATAAAATCGTCTTGGAGCGCAGTTCTGTTAAAGTCTACGATTCCGAAGTGAAGATTAGCAGGGAGGAGATGCCACCAATCCGATGGCCGGTTATGAAAAGGACCGGATCGCAGAAGCTTTTGGCCTAGACAAAAAGCGGTTCCAACCGGTCATGTTGATCTCAATAGGGAAAGCAGACCAAGAGGGCTATCCTACCTACCGCCTGCCGGTTGAAACGACTACTACCTGGGCATAATCCATAGAAGCGTAACATCAAATGAATCCACCGGGTATGATCATTTTTTTTGCTACTGTTATGATCGCCTAAATGAGGGAAGGTCTTGATGAAACGCTACAGTTAGAAGGCTAACGGCCATTGGCGAACGTTCTAGAGGACTGTAGATGCAATGGGCAGTGAAAGTAACAACAGTGGGAGAGCGCTACACTGGCAGTGTAGAGGTCAGCGGTTTGATCCCGCTAAGGTCCACCAATACCTTAAATTAAACGGCAGAGATGCCGTTTTTTTATTTGTATAGGAAATTATGAGCGATAAAAAACTGTGCAAAAAGCAATACGGTGTGGAACCAATGATATGGGGCTTGTCGTCGTTACTTGTACCAACACAACTAACACAGAAATCTCATCCCTCAGACGGAGGAGTTATCCATCTGAAGCCAGTTAATAAAATGGAGATCCTAAAATATAATAAATAGATCAATGGAATTACTTTTTATATTGTACGGGAGAGGATGGTTATAGGGTGGAGAAGATGATTGAAGTACGGGGAATTAGCAAGGTGTATGGGAAAAGGAAAACGGAAGAGAAGATACATGCCGTTCGTGATGTTTCTTTTCATGTGAATCGTGGAGAGGTTCTCGGTTTATTAGGGCCTAATGGTGCTGGGAAAACATCAACGATCAAGATGCTCTGTGGCTTGTTAGAATCGGATGCAGGTTCTATACACATTAATGGCTTAGATATTGGTAAGAAGAGACTCAAAGCTCTAGAGCATATTAGTGCTGTATTAGAAGGGAACCGAAATTTATATTGGCGTCTTACCGTCCGGGAGAACCTAGAGTATTTCGCGGGTAACCGGGGTTACTCTCGGAAGCAAGTGGCCTATCAAGCGGATAAATTATTAGAGCAATTCAACCTTAAGGAAAAGGAGAATGAGCTTGTCAATGGATTGTCCCGTGGGATGCAACAAAAGCTGGCAATCGCTGTAGCACTACTAGCTAATACGGATGTCATCTTGCTAGATGAGCCAACGCTCGGCTTGGATGTTGAGGTTAGTTATGAATTGCGTAATATTCTAAAAAGGATCGTTAAGGAAGAAAAACGCACGATTATTATTAGTTCACATGATATGCCCGTCGTTCAGGAGCTGTGTGACCGTGCCATTATCATTAATAAAGGTGAAGTTGTGATTGACGACAGGGTGGACAATTTACTTAAGTTATTTGAGACAAGGGCATATTCAATTAAGCTGGGTGAGCAATTAAGCATAAACCAGGAGAGTACACTGTTGAGTAGATTCCCTTTAAGTACTTATAAAGCAAGTTCCCATGAAAGCATTGTGGAAGTGAATTTGGAGCATAGTCAGGACATCTACGAGTTGTTCGATCTTCTGAAAGAGGAAGGAACGATGGTGGAAAGTATTGATCGTATAACGATCGATTTTGAACAAGTGTTTATTCAGATTGTAAAGGGAGGGAAGACTCATGAAATGGCTCCACTTATTCAATGCTAATTTCCGTAAGGAATATATTGAGATGAAACGGTATCTACCGAACACGATTGCGTTAGTATTCACCTTTTATATTATATTTCTGGCTGCCTTTTTTGGGATTATGTTCATAGGTGATCCAGCCAGCTTCGATAGTAATGTTCAATATTCCATTGTAAGTGTCGTCTTTTGGAGCTTAACGATGATGACGATGAACTTTATTGGTTTTTCGGTAGTAACAGAAGCGACACGTGGAACGTTAGAACAAATATATATGTCTCCCATGGGTGTGTGGAAAATCATGCTCACGCGGATCATCGGACAATTTGGCTTACAGTCTGTTATTATGGTGTTCTTGCTTTTTGTTGCTATGCTCACCTCTGGACAGTGGTTGAGTCTTAACCCCATGACAACGATCCCGATCATTGTAGTGACGATGATAAGTATGGTAGGTATTAGCTTTATGATTGCTGGTTTAGCTATTATCGTGAAACAAATTCAAGCATTTCTGCAGATTTTTCAGTTTGTATTGATGGGGCTTGTATTCGTTCCGTTAACTGTAGCCCCGTTTCTAGCATTCGCCCCATTTGTCAAAGGAGTGAATATGGTAAGAACAGTGATGATGGAGGATCTGACGTTGACACAATTACCGCTGTCGGATTATGGGTCATTATTATTGAATTCGCTGGTATATTTGATTCTAGGGCTCTTTGTGTTTCAACGCTGCGAGAAAATAGCTATGAAGAAAGGCCTTCTAGGGCAATACTAGTATGGTATTATCCCCTTTAAGTAGACACTCAAAAAAGCATGTTATCATGTGGATAAGAGTGAACTTGGAGGGGATATTTTCATGGCTAAAAAAGGACAAGTATTTCAGCAGTATTCGGATGAGTTCAAAGTAGAGGCAGTAAAGGCTTATGTGTAAGGATCAGAGAGCTATAAAATTGTAGCAAACAGGTTAGAAATCAGAAGTTGCACACAATTAAGGTATGGGTGAAGAAATGGCTAGATGGGGAAAAATTCGATGTGTGTAAGGGGCAATCTAACCCACTTAAAGGACGCCTCCGTACAGTATTTGAAGGTGTGGAGGAAGAACGAGATTACCTAAAAGCACAGGTAGACTACTTAAAAAAGCGGCGGAGCAGGGGGTCGAACGGCCAATCCGGGAGTACACTAGCACGTAGGAGGCGGGTAATTTTTTACAGTCTATATATTAAAGAAGCTCGCTGTCGCAGCGAGCTTTTTCTGTGTCATCTCTCAACCTATATCCAACAACCGTAATTCAACTACAAACTTTTCTCACCTGTTAAAATAGTGGCCCTGTTCAACGTCTTGGATCAGGCCAGGATGGACCGGCTGCCATCCTAAGCGTTCCTTTGTCAGCGCGCTCGACGCTGGATTATCCGTGGAGGCAGCGAAGGAGAGCCATCCGAAGTGAGCGTCTGCCTCTTCACGGGTGATGCTGACCACTGGCAGGTTTAAGTGACGCCCGATGACGCTGGCAATATCCCGGAAGGGCACTCCCTCGTCGGCGACCCCGTGATAGATGACTTCCTTGTCGCCTTTTTCAAGCACCAGTCTGAAGAGACGTGCTGCATCCAATTGATGTACTGCCGGCCATCGGTTGAGTCCATCTCCCACATAGGCTGAAACCCCTTTTTGGCGCGCGATCTCGATGAGGGTCGGAACGAAGCCCTGCTCGCCCTCACCATGTACGGACGGCGCGAGGCGGACGATCGATGACCGCACCCCGTGTTCAGCCAGCTCAAGAGCTGCCTCCTCGGAGCGTCGCGGCGTAGATTGCGTCGACGCCTGTTCCTCCGTCCCCAGGATTCCCGGTATGAGCATCAACGTGCCTGAGGTGGCCACGAATGGTTTCCCGGTACCCTTGAGCACCGATCCCATGGCCTCGATCGCCAGACTGTCGGCTGCTGCAGCCGCCTCAAAGCTGGCGAAGTCGTGTTTGAAGGCCAAGTGAATGACCCCGTCCGCCGATCCGGCACCTTCTCGCAGGCTGTCAAGGTCATCGAGGTCGCCGCGTTGTACTTCGGCGCCGGACGCCTTCAACGCTGTGGCTGACTTATCCGAGCGGGCGAGTCCAACAACCTGATGCCCCGCATCGAGAAGTTCGCGTACGACGGCAGAACCGATGAACCCCGTTGAACCAGTTACAAATACACGCATAGTATCCATCCTTTCATCTCATTGGCATGATTAGGTACAGGAAGGATTATACAGCAAGGAATCATTAAAGTAAACTAAATTCACTAAATTAGTTAAGTTAGTAAAATAAGTTAATGAAGTTTGTGGTCCTAGCGATTTTGCTATACTATTGTGAAGTAAGCATCAAAGGGGGCCTAAGTCGTGAGAAAACCGATGAGCGCAAATCATTATATGAATAAAATCAAGCCTATCGTTCGAAAGACCAAGTTTAGCCAATTGAGAATCGACGATATCGCAAAATATATGGATATTAGCAAAGTGACGTTATATAAACATTTTTCATCCAAAGAGGATATCATCGAAAAGGTAGTCGAATATGAAATTCAGTATTTGCAGCAGGCTGATCTCGTTGTAAATGATGATTCCCTCTCTTTTATAGATCGCTTCCAAAAAACATTTCTGCAATCGGTGCTGTGCGTTGCGTATATATCTGATTTGTTTCTGCAAGATCTCAAGGAATTTTATCCGACACTTTATGAAAAGCTTGTCTATGCCCAACAAAATCGGAATAAGAATTTGCAGGACTTTTTTGAAGCCGGGATGGACCAGAAGGTGTTTAACCGAATGAATGCCGTGCTGTCCTTGGTTCAAGATGACGCCACCCTGCGGCGCATTATGGAACCGACCTTTAGTATCCAATGGTACGATCTCACGTTAAAACAAGCCATTATCGAATATTATAAGATGAAACAGTATCAAATGATTAAGCCGGAACATCTGGATACGATTGACGACTCCAATTTGGAAAGTCAGGTAGCGGAGATTTTACAAACCATCTCGTGACGTCAACGATGCATTTAGCGCAGAGATGATATCGGGGTAACCCTTCGGTTGGATTTGTACTACCTTGTCAGCATAAAAGAATAATCGGAAAGGTCATTCGCATGGAGAACTGCACCCCTTACAGTGGCATTGGAAAGACTCCTTCGTCTTTTTATCATTGAAAACTGTAAAGGGTGCTATTTGTTATGGAGAAGAAAGGGCAAAGGAAGCAAACGTTCTAAAATATTATGAAACAGATTTGCTGCCTTTTATAAATTATACAAGACAGCAACTCGGCCGTTTGCATTCCCTTAGCGTGCTTTGGGGCGCGAAATGCGTTCCATGATCAAAGCTACTCTGCGTCGGGGAAGAAAACGGCCCATCTGGGCCGACATGTAGTTGTTTCGCCCGTCGATGATATAACTGCTTCCTTTGTCGATTCCACGAAATCCGGCTTGAACTACGTTCTCCGGTGTGGACAGCGCACTGCCCGCCGCCATGTCCCGGCTGCCGACAGCATCGAAGAAGCCCGTATCCGTCGCACCCGGGCACAGGGTAAGTATGTGGACACCTCGTCCGCGGGTTTCTGCCCATAGCGCTTCGGAGAAAGATAATACGAATGCCTTGGTAGCACCGGCAGGCAATCCACAAGGCGGCTCCAAGTGACATGTGGATCGCGATGAATTTACTGGAAAAACATGGGCATCATGCTAAAATTGATTTGAGAGAAGTTAAAAAAATTCTGGCAGAGAACAAATCATGAAAAACATCCTAATAAAGGATATAACTCTGTAGATATTAACTGGTTGTCTGATTTCGCCTTACTTATGATACGGTGATGCGTATCGCGCATACTGGTACAGCAAAGAGTTGAGTTGAAAATTGAAGCAGCAATGCTAAAAGTGACAGTAGGTACGTAGGTCACAGCACTCGACTCATGTGGAGTGCTGTTCACTGTTAGTGAGGAAAGATTAATAACAAGATGTATCGGTGCTCAGACTTGCCGGCATTCCATTGTTCCCGCATGGCTCTGCAACTGCATCTCCGCAATCGCCGCCGAGCTTAAATCCGACGTTCCGCGAGGTGTAATTTGATTGCCGGGATAAAGACCGAACAGATGGGACAAATGCCGATGGTCGATGTATCCAAGACGAGGGCTAATTATTAGTATTCGATGCAATGACCTATTGAATATAAAAGTGTGTTATCTAAACAAACAATACAGAGTACCAGAGGTCATCTCTCAGAACTCTGGTAACCTGTATTGTTTAGGTTGGCTTTATTTCACATTAAATATTTACCTTTCAGTTCATCTTGTTGCTCTTTTGTGATATCAAGTTCTTGTTCGAAAAATGAACTAACAGAACCATATTGTTCGTCAATTGTTTGGAAGACAGCTTGGATATAACTTTCAGTAACACCTTGTAATAAACGAACGTTAGATAGTACTTGCTCGTCAGAGGTTTTTTGAGAAGCTAATTTTACAGTTCCATCGATTTTTGGCTTAAGGAATTCATTCGACTTCAAGAAATCCTCAATGACTGTTTCTCGATCTACTCCGAGTACGCTAAGCAATAAAGCAGTTGCCGTGCCAGCTCGGTCTTTTCCTGCAGTACAGTGATACAATACGGCACCATCTTCATTTGCCAGTACATATTCAAAAAATGATTTCAGTTGACCGATTGAATAGTCCTCTGTAACCAATTCGGGATATGATTTTACATTGTACGCTTCGACGTCTCCGCCCATCGTATCAACATAAGCTAGCAATATATCTGCAGGGTCTGTAAGCTTTGTTTTATTTTCATGCGTAATGCCTAGCTTCGTATCTTTAATAAGCGGAATAGCCGTATTCGTCACGCCATTAATAACAATCTCCGGATCTTTCGCTACCTCTGCTTCTGTTCTGAGGTCAATGATGTTTTTTATTTGATAATCATTCACTAATGTTTGAATATCTTGTTCAGTTAGTTTTTCAAGTGAACCACTACGTATGAGCATATCCGGCTTTACGACTTTCCCATCTAACGTTTCGTAACCACCTAAATCACGTGTATTTAGAGAACCTTTAAGTTGTATTTTTGTTCCTTGCGTTACAGTTGCTGTTTCGTTCGTGTCTGCAAGTTGATTGTTGGCTGTCGGTTCACTTGTAGGCTGAGAATTGACTACTTCCTCTGACTGATTTGAGCATGCCGCAAAAAGCAAACCGATTGCTAAAATAGAACTCAATAAATGAAATTTTCTCATGATGTATGATATCCCCCTAGTTTTATGTGCAAAATCAATGATACTAGGTAATTATTAAATTCACGTACGAGTTATGTTTTACTATTGTAAAGTTTATTGAGGCTGATAAATGAGGGGAAGAGTTGATATGCTTACAATTTCTTTTATCTTATCTTATGATTTCAAAACCCTTAGGCACCTCGCCACTTCCCGAAAGGTTCCCTCGTTCGAAAGGATGCCGTCATGATCGCAATCCAGCAGCGATACCGTCTTTTCTTTACCATGGGAATTTAGACACATATAGTTCAAGTAATATCCTGCGTTACTTCGGGCTTTAATTAAGGAAGTCCATATGAAATCTACTATACCAGTGTAATAGATAATGTGAGGGTTGAATTTCATAGTAGAAGGCTTTTTTCCAATGAGGAAGTAGTTGAATATACACCCAAGGAATTTGAGCTATTAGAGGTACTCATAAGAAATAGAAACATTGCTTTATCAAGAGAGAAGCTTTTAGAGTTAGTATGGGGATATGAATTCATGGGAGAAACAAGAACGGTAGATGTTCATATTCAGAAGCTTAGAAAAAAGTTAGGGTTGGAGAAAAGAATTGTAACCGTGTATAAACTAGGTTATCGGTTAGAGGTGTAGTATGAAAAACAAAACGTACATATGGACTTTGGTATTATTTCTATTGTTTATTAATGTTGGGATTATGTTATTTAGTATTAGTAATACAAAACATAACCTTTCAGGCATTAAAGGGAGCTATCTAAGAGAGCATTATTTTTTAGTGAATAGTATGACTAAAGACATCATGGCTATGAACAATAGAGGTTATGAAATAGATGATGCTATTGCCCATTCTTATGATTCGTATAAAATGCATTATGAAGTTCGGAGATACATGTTGCGACACTAAATGAAAGGAAATACATAAAAATATCTGGGAACTTACCAGAGAAGTATAGCCAATATGCATTAGTCTATTATGCAGACATAACAGATATAGTACATGAGTGGGAAAAGAGGAATAACTCTTTATTTATTGCAAGTATCATATTTTCGGGAATTTTAAGTATATGTTTGTTTATTTTATTAGAGTATCTATTTGAACCACTAGAAAGAATTTCAAGTATGTCAAATAAGATTGCCAATGGGGAATACAAAGAAAAGCTAGAGATTAGGGGTGGCGAAGAAATCGCAGAAGTTGTACAAAGTTTTAATACGATGGCGGATAAAATTCAATATCAGATGGAAGAGCTTGAGAACCATGCGAGAGAAAGGCAGAGATTGATAGATGATTTGGCACATGAATTAAGAACGCCATTAACCGCAATCTATTGATATAGAACAGTTGTTTAGAAAGGTTCATCAAACCGAAAATATTAAGCTCAAAGAAAAAGGAATAGAATTTGTATATTACAATGAGAGCTTATTTTGAAAATGAGAAAAAATTTATTGAAGTAGAAGATAACGGAAAGGGAATGACAGAGAAGCAGCTCCTTCAGGTAACAGAAGCATTTTATAGAGTAGATAAGGCAAGAAGTAGAAAAGAAGGGGGAAATGGATTGGGACTCGCATTATGTGCGCAGATTGCTAAGAAGCATCATGCAGAGTTATCTTTTTCTTCAAAACCTAACGAGAAAACAATTGTAAAGATAGTTTTTCAAGAATGATAACTTAAAGGATGCAAAGAACCTTACTTTAGGAAGAGGTTGCACTTGCCTTACAGTCTGTTATTATGGTGTTCTTGCTTTTTGTTGCTATGCTAACCTCTGGACAGTGGTTAAGCCTTAACCCCATGACAACGATCCCGATCATTGTAGTGACGATGATAAGTATGGTAGGTATTAGCTTTATGATTGCTGGTTTAGCTATTATCGTGAAACAAATTCAAGCATTTATCCGTTGGGTATTGTATAAGTGCGAGTTCAAAAAGTCGACTTTTCAGCACCGGAAGGACCGGCTGAATTCAATCTTCGATGTCGAGTAAGCTTCTTGGTAACCTTCGTGATCAAAAGGTGGATTTTTGAACATCCTCTATAAGTGAAGATGACTAATGATTAGGGCACCCAATCAGGTGCCCTTTAATTTCGCTGTTAGAGTGATACGAGGAATCGTACCACAAATAACGGCAATAAAGTGCAAGTGATGGCGGAGACTTTGGGGTTCAATACCAACACTTTTATGGCTATTAGATAAGATATGATCCCCACACTTGCTAATAATGTTACAAGTGTTTGCTTGCACAAAATTGCATAGATCGGTTCTATTTTAATCAATAAGTTCCTTTGGATGTGAAGCTACCAATGCCTTTTAATACATAGTCAAAGAACTCAAGAATAATTTGGTTTTCGGTTTCAATACAATAATATGGATCAATATCTGCTACGCCACCTTGAAGTGCATTGGCAAGTAGAGGAGAGAACAGCGGTAAATCTGTCAGGCTTAAATGCTTAGCACCTTGAAAATGGACGGTATATGCCTCTGTGGAATTTGCATCAATGACTTTGTTCGCGGCATAAGTGGAGCTGGTATCTAGCTGTACCCAAACATCATCTGAATAGATATTCAGAAGTGGAGTCGTGTAGACTTCGCCGCTGGCAACGAGATCATCGATCTCTTTATTGTACCTAAGCTCACTAAACAACGGAGCATCAATATTAACAACGGCACTTATATCATCACGCTCTCGACCGAGCCATACACTTGCTGCACCGCCCATGGAGTGCCCAAACACACCTATTTTATCGGTATTGATAAGCTTATATATGGCGTTACTGTTACCTTTAGACTGTGTAAGTATTGTATCTATTACAAAATTCATATCGTCCGTTCGAAGCTTCATCCATTTTTGAATTAACCCGTAAGTCTCCTCCACCGTATAGATGCCCTCTTTGTTGGAATTGTTGATCTCCCGCATATATTCTGTATTGACTATAGCAGTTGTCCCATCATCTGAAGCCGTATAAAAAGAATGATAAGGATGATCGATGGATACGACGACATAACCGTGGCTTGCAAGCTCCGTATAGGTAGAGCTGTTGCTTGCCTTAATACCGTATGCCCCATGTGAGAATACCAATAGTGGATAGGTTCCATCAGTATTGTCCGGATACCAAAATTCTACGTTAACAAATCTATGCTTACCGGTGTCGGTAAACTGATCTATGCGGTTCTTGTCTGTGTATGTGTACGTTGCTGTTGCGACTTTATATTCGCCGGTAACTTGTGGGGGATTATACTGCGGAAAAACAAGTACAGGTGCAAATGAAAATACCAGTGTGAGTGTCATTATGATTGCTTTTCTGATCATACGAGAAGTTTTGTATCCTTTCGTATTTACTTTGTTACGGATAAGCGAGACTGTTCCGATTACCGCCAGTATGAACAGCAATATTGCAAGTAAGAACCAACGGAAACTCCATATGATAACCCATGAAAGTGTGAGCGTTACAAATACGATGAATACGGCAATTCTAGCCCAATTCCTAACTTTGTTATGGTTGTGCTTCGTAACCATACAGTAGGTTGTAAAGGAAATCTCAAAGATCAAAGCGAACAAAAATAGTAACATTCCCATAGTGGATACACCGTTCCCCTTCTACATTTAAATCCTATGAGTTCATCATAAAAAATGGCTGAAAGGATGTATATAGCAAAACAATAAGCTGTATCTACAGGCAAATAAGTTGCAAAAAAAGAGCGATAAGCTATAAAGCTTACCGCATAATAATCTGTTGCAGACAACTGCTTTATATTGTTTTATCGACTACTCTCAAATGTTTTTCTTGAATTCCTTTAGTTGTTCGTTGATCCTTTGGGCTTCTCTTTTATCATTTTGCCATGATAACAGACGAACGATGACATAGATTACCGCGATTTCCGATGCCAAAATGATGACACTTAATGCATTATCCACAATACCAATGATACTACCAAGGGAAATGATTATCACCTCTAGGGCGAGAAAATGAATTACGATCCTTACACGCATGTTTTTCTCGCTTATATCATGAGGAGAATACAAAATAAATCCCGTTAACGCACCTACAGCTGAAAATGCCATAAGGGTATAAATCGACTTCAAATCAAAGGCTATATCGGGATAAAAAATTTGTCGCAAAAAAGTAATAATAATGATGATGGATGCGAAGATGATCAAGAAATCTGTAATTACTTTTTTGGTGAATTCAGAAAGCCCCATATTGATCTCCCCCTTACAATCCGATCATATTTTTAAGCACAGGTACATACTGCCTCGATATCACAATACGTTCACCGTTATCAAGTACCGCTTGAAATCTGCCACTCATCGACGGATGGATATATGAAATTTTAGCTATGTTCAAAACAGTAGATTTGGATACACGAAAACATTTCTTTTCTTTGCATAATTCCTCTAACTCATACAGCTTTTGTTTGACCTCATATACGCTATCTTTGCAGTAAATAAAAACCTTACCGTCCACAGCCTCGAAATAATAGATATCGCTAAGTTGTATACGGTGAATATTGTCATGATGATATCCGAGTATAATGAGGTCTTCTGTCTTCAGCTTGTTTACGATTTCGCATATATCATCATCGACCTTATGGCACCGGATGATGATTTCCTCTTCGTGTTCTTTACCTATTTCTTCTATTGAAACTTTGATATACTCACCCACTTTATTAAATCACTGGTGCTTGATTTCGTATGGAGATTAACTAACTCTACTAAATATGTTTGGTAAAATTCCTTGATTCCGCTTTTGTCTCGGTATAAACTCAACATTATCATGTTTTCTATGTTTGGTAAATTTATGTGGATATTATAACTTAAAGAGAATCCCATACAAAGGAGCCTTCATAAAGTCTAATGTCGAAAACGTCAAGTTAGTACTCAATAATGGTGGAAAAACATATGGGGAAAATGATCGAGCCGTGGCAACCAAAGTTTCGCCTAATAGATGATATGATGAACCGTACCATAAGTAACAGCAAGTCTTACAGGACAAAACGGAGCATTACAGGACAGGAACCAATGCCCTACTCCCCTTAGACTGAAGGAGAAAGGAGATGAGAAATGATGGAGACGTTAGTATTGCTGCGTCAGGCTATCGATTACATGGAAGATAGGTTGGAGACGAGGCTTGAAATCGAGGATATAGCAAAGGCAGCATTGTCCTCTAAATACCATTTTCAGCGAATGTTTCATGCCTTGACCGGTTTTACCGTAACCGAGTATATTCGTAATCGCCGACTTACCCTCTCTGCTGAAGAATTGGCAAGTACGGACAATAAAGTTATTGATGTCGCGCTGAAGTATGGTTACGAGAGTCCAGAGGCGTTCACTAAAGCTTTTCAGCGGTTGCATGGCATCACGCCCTCTGCTGCGAAGAAACAAGATGTGAAGCTCAAGTCGTTCCCTCGAATCTCCTTTCAAATTCAGATTAAAGGAGTAGTGGAAATGGAATATCGTATTGTGGAAGAGAGTGCTTCAACAGTGGTGGGCAAGGACTTTATTATTCAAAAGGATGCTGCTACGGAAATACCCGAATTTGTGGAGAGAATTTGGAAGGATGGAACGCATGATCAAATCAATGAAGTTTTGGGGAAACCTGCGGGGACGCTTCTTTACGGGTATCATTACGATTTTAGCGAAGATGGTGCGAAACGGTATTTAATGGGCTCTGAATTAGAGGATGGAAATGAAACTCCGCAGGACTTAACGGTTCTCCAGATTCCAACACAGACGTATGCGGTGTTTGACAGCAGGGAGCAAATTCCGGATGATGTGGAGATTGGTTTGGAGATTGTGAATGTTTGGAGACGGATCTACTCGGAGTGGTTCCCTTCGGCGAACTTTGAACAAGTTGAGGGTCCATGCATTGAGAAATATCATTGGGTAGACGAGAGTCAAGCGGATTCTATTTGCGAGGTATGGATACCCGTTCGGAGAAAGAAGCTTTAGATATAAGAACCGTCTAGCGGATATGGGCATTTGGTTGCTAAATATTACGACAAGTTGGAGAGCGCCTGATGTGATCAGGTGCTCTTCAACTTGTCGTATCACACATGGATTGGCATATCCATGTGTTTAATCAAACAAGAAAATGGGGATATAGACAGAGTCGAGTTCTTTGAAATTGAGTATGAAATCAGTCTTTAGAGTTTCGTTGTAGCAAGTTGATCTTGATTCTACTATGATCAGTAGAAGGTCGACACTGAGTTAGAAGGAATGTACCAATCGGTTGTGGAATATATCCGAGAAACCAAAGTGTTGAATATCAGGGGTATCTAGGAGTACGCCCTGTTGTAGGAGGAGAGAGACATGAAGACAATCACTGTTAAAAGCCTTACGGAGGTATTCCAATTGGAAGTACTTGCGGGAGCAAGCCGAATGGATCGCGTGATTACCCGTCCACGAACGCACAGACCAGGACTGGAGTTTGTTGGGTATTTCGATTTTTTTCCTATGGAGCGGGTGCAAGTACTCGGACGTAAGGAAATTACCTATTTATTGACACTTACTATAGAGGAACGCAAGATGCATATCGGAAACGTTGTTAAATATCATCCACCATGTTTTATTGTGACGTCAGGACAACAGGAGATTCCTTATCTGACCTTGTTTTGCGATCAGGAGGGCATACCGCTGCTGCGGACGCCAGAGACGACAACGGAATTTATCGGCAAGCTGGACAGTTATCTGGTGAAGAATTTGGCTCCGGAGGTGTCGATCCATGGGGTATGTATGAATGTATCCGGCATAGGCATCCTGCTCAGGGGTAAATCCGGAATTGGCAAAAGCGAGACAGCTCATACGCTCATCGGAAGAGGTCACCGATTTGTGGCGGACGATGTTGTCGTGCTTAAGAAGCTGGGCCCATCGACGCTTCTCGGAACACATAATGAGACTACACGCGAGTTCCTTGCCCTACGCAGTGTCGGGCTGATCAATGTCGTACGCCAATATGGGCGCAGGGCATTCCAGGACGAGACGCGAATTGTACTCGATATTGAGCTGTCCCCGTGGCAGGAGAATTCCCTGAATAATGAGTTAGAGATAGTACCACAGTTCACGGAATATCTCGGCGTTCAAATACCGCATATAGAAGTCCAGCTTCAGCCGGGACGCGATGTAGCAGGTTTGATCGAGGCAGCGGCGAATAACTGGTATCTCAAGCAGCTCGGCTATAGCGCTGCTGAAGAGTTCATGGGTCGGATCGCAGATAAGATGCAGTAGGATATGGAGAATCACAATATATAGAGTTAATTAATAAAATAAAGTGAATGAATATACTAGATGGCCTTGGAAGGGTATTGCATCTGCTTATTCAGAAGATAACAATTGATAAAGATAGAAAAATTAAAAGCATTCAATTACATTGTATGTAAATTGATAAAGGCGACTTTCCATTCAAATCTGAATGGAAAGTCGCCTTTATTTATGTTTTTCTCGGACTCTTTTACTTCATAAGCGTCAATATTCTTTTAAGATTGACTGCGAATATGGCAATCGCCCCCTCCTTATAGCAACCTTCTTTCAAAGGACATTGCTTACACTTATCGATATCAAAGTAATAGGTATCTACGTGGTCTATCCCTACATCCTTTCTTCCTTTTCCACAGACTGAATCACTTTTCGGCAATAGTCCAGTTCATTTACCAATTCGTTGTTGTTTTGGGAGGTCATTGATTTGAAGTAGCATATTATCTTTTGGCACGACTATATCGTAAATGGCTATGTATGGACTTAGAGTAAGAGATCGTTGGTTTGAAATCATCGTAAACACCTGCCTGAATTTGACACTATTATTATACGTTACATTTCATTATTTCAACCGTGAGACAAAGTGTCCTATCAAAATAGTCTACCATAGTAAAGTCACTGTAACCAAAAGATCATGAGAAAATAAAGCGATGAAAACTTAATTAACAAAAACTAATTATCTAGATGATATTCCTCTAACATTGAAGTGTTAGATTTAACACAAACGTTTGCGGGAACGTTTGCGGTAGCCGGCTAAGCAAACTACAACCTAAAAACGTTGAGTGATTGATTTTGGATTAATAGGAAGGAAGTGAGCTGTGTGGCAAGTATCAAAGATATAGCTAAGCTTGTAGGAGTTTCAAATTCCACAGTTTCTAGGGCACTGAATAATCATCCAGACATAAGCGAGGGAACGAAACTTCAAGTAAAGGAGGCAGCTCTTTCTCTCAACTATCATCCAAATGCGATTGCAAAAGGGCTAATACAGAAGAAGACTTATACGATTGGTCTAATGATCCCAGATATCTCGGACCCCTTCTTCTCGGCATTAGCTAATGCAGTAGAGACACAATTGTATGAGCATGGATATCAGGTCGTGTATGTGAACACGAATCGAAATCCGGAGAAGGAAAAGCAGTTCATATCGAACGCGATATCCAGACAATTCGATGGGCTCATTATTACACCGGATTATGTGGATGATGAATTGATAGACCTGCTGACAGGCTTGGAAATGCCAGTTGTGTTCTTAAGACGGAGAACGCCTGCAGGACTGCCCTATCCATTTGTTGACGTTGATCATTACGAGGCTGCTTGTGTTGCTGTCAATTACTTAATTGACTTGGGTCACAGTAGTATCGGCTTCATCGCCATGCCAGAGAAATCATTCACCGGTTCAGAAAGGTTAAGAGGATATAAAGACACCATGAGCATGCGTGGTCTCCCGGTCCCAAACAACGGTATTGTCATTGGGGGCCGAACCATTGAACACGGACGGATGGCAATGGATCGATTGGTTCAGACCAATTCACAATTGACAGCCATATTTGCTGCGAACGACTTGCTCGGCATTGGTGCGCTTGAATGGTTAGCTGTACATAACATCAGTGTGCCGGACAATCTATCGATTATGGGCTTTGACAACTTAGAATATGCTGACCTTCATTGGGTTCAGTTAACAACGATGGATCAACCGCGTGATGAAATGGGGAAGAAAGCCGCACAGTTGTTACTGAATATGATCTCAGATAAGAGAAATGAAAGTTCGACCTCTCAGGGATCTCAATTGATTGAAGCTAGACTCGTTATTCGTAAGTCTTGCAAGTCATTAGGTTAAGATTATACACATTCTAAGGAGGTTCAAATTATGTTGAGGTTTAAAAAAATGATGGTATTGGCAGTGTCTATGGTATTGGTGCTATCTGCTTGTGGAAACGAAGGAAGCTCAAGTAAGTCTACTGAAGGATCAGGTAAACTGGTGCTTTACTCAGCGCTTAATGAAGATGATACCGTTCAAATACAAAAGAAGTTTAAAGAAGATACAGGCATTGAGATTGAATACTTAAGATTGAACAGTGCAGGTGAAGCGAGTACACGTGTGCAAGCTGAGAAGGGGTCACCTAAGGCTGATGTGCTCGTTGGCGGATCAGTTGAGTTCTACAGTCCGCTTGCTGAACAGGATTTATTGGAAAAGTACAGCTCCGAAAATGCTAAAGATTTGGATGCCATGTTCAATGATGCTAACGGCTACTTCCAAGGCTGGTATATGGGGGTTCTAGCACTAGCAGTCAATGAGGAGCGCTTCGAGAAGGAAATAGCATCGCAAGGCGTTCAAGAACCGACAACTTGGGATGATCTGCTTGATCCTGCTTATAAAGACCTTCTTATCCTTCCGAACCCAGCAACAGCGGGTAGCGGATATATTTTCACAGCGACCCAGATCTTCCGTCTTGGTGAAGATAAGGCTTGGGATTACGTGAAAAACGTGAGCAATAACGTTCACCATTATGTAGCATCAGGCGGAGATGTTGTCAATCTTGCTGCAACAGGCGAATTTGTTGTTGGTATGCATTGGGCTCATGATATTGTGAAATCCGCGAAACAAGGTTATCCAGTAAAAGCCGTTATTCTTGAAGACACCGCATTCGAAATCGGAGGAGCGGGGATCGTTAAAGGCGGAGCGAATATAGAAAATGCTAAAATCTTTATCGATTGGCTACTGACGAAGGAAGCACAAGAGATGAACACTGAGAATTCAAGTCGTTATTCTGTACGCAGTGATGTTAATCCGCCGGAAGGAATGCCAACGATCGATACGCTAAAGCTTGTTAATTACGACCGCGAGAAGGCAACTGAAATCAAAGAAGCAGCACTCGCGAAATTTAGCGAGGTTAGTGGCGGAAAATAAATCTTGGTATAAAACGATTTGGAAAATAGTTTCTATCTGAAACGGATATGCCAAACATATTGTTTCAGATAGAAACGTTCTTATGGAAAGGTGTGAACATCATTGCTTTCAGTAGGCTTAAAGGATGTCTGGTTAGGAGTTAGAAAGCTTAAGAATGAGCCGATTCTGGCTTTCGTTATTGCAGCAGTTGCCATCTTTACAGGGTTCTTCGTACTATGGCCTATTATCAAAGTAATCAGTGCACCAACCTTTGCGGATTATGCGCAGCTGTTCACGAATTCACGTTGGACGAGGGCGGCAATTAACAGCTTGACGATGACATTTTTATCGACTATTTCATGTACAGTCGTTGCTTTTATTTTTGCTTATTCAATTTCACGATTGAACATGCCGTTCAAGGGATTGTTCAAATTCATCACGATTTTACCTATCGTTTCTCCACCATTTATCGTTGCATTATCATATATTCTATTATTCGGAAGACAAGGTATTATCTCTAAGCATGTACTGGGTATCAGCATTGATGTATATGGCTGGCACGGATTGTGGCTGGTGCAGACCATTAACTTCTTCCCATTCGCTTATGCTGTTATCTACGGGGTGATGAGGTCCAATTCAACGAACTTGGAATATGCCGCCTACAATCTAGGAGCCACTAGATGGCAGGTATTTAAGGATGTATTTCTTCCTCTATGCCGTCCAGGCTTAGCTGGAGGAGCTTTAATCGCAGCTATGAATATACTAGCTGACTTCGGTAATCCTCTGATCATTGGTGGTAGCTATTCTTTGCTACCAACAGAAGCTTACATGCAGATGTCCGGCTGGTTCAATCTCCCTGCTGCCGCCATGCTGTCAACGACGTTGCTCGTTCCTGCGCTGGCCTTATTCTTAATTAATCGTAAATGGGTAGGCAAACGTTCATATGTCACGGTTACAGGGAAAGAGACATCGCTTGAGCCCTATCCGGTGAGAGGCTATGTGAAGTGGGGGCTGTTCAGCTTCTGTATGTTTGTTACCATCGTTATTCTAGCCATTTATGGTGTGTTGTTCTACGGGGCTTTTACCAAGACATGGGGCTATGATTGGACGCTGACTTTGGAAAATATGAGCTATGTATGGTTTAAAAAGAAAGAAGTCATCAATAGCATTACGTTTGCTTTCTTAGCCGCTATTGGAGCAGCAACGCTGTCTATTATTTTGGCCTATATTGTTCAGCGCAAACAGATTGGTATTAATCGCTTGCTTGATTTTCTAGCGATATTGCCGGGGGCAGTACCTGGCGTGTTCCTTAGTTTAGGATTTGCGATGGGGTTTAGTGAATCTCCATTTATTTTGTCAGGTACGTCCATTATTATGGTTCTGGCTCTGATGTTCTGGAATTTACCGAACTGTTATAGCGCGAACCTAGCATCACTGCAGCAGATTGGCAGCTCATTGGAGGAGGCATCAACGAATTTAGGTGCAAGCAGCTTTAAGAGCTTTCGTCATGTGCTACTGCCACTTCTGAAGGGGCCTTTCATATCCTCTATCGTCCTGTCTTTCTTACGATCTATTACCTGCTTAAGCGTTATTATATTCATTTATTCATCCCACACCGCGGTTGGCACTGTGTCTATTCTAGGACTGGTGAGTAACGGAGAGTGGGGCAGTGCCTCAGCATTTACAGTCGTGTTAATCACAATTGCCTTTAGTGTCCTAGGAATTGCCAAGCTGTTGTTCAAACGACAGGGCAAGTCGCTAGAGATCTAGTCGGGGGGGACTTATGACTACAGCAGAAACGATTATAACTATACAGAATGTAACCAAAACCTTTGGAGCCTATAAAGCGATTGATGATATATCACTTGAGGTTCCTAAAGGGAGTTTTACAACGCTTCTCGGTCCGAGCGGATGTGGGAAAACGACGTTAATGCGTATGATTGCGGGCTTCCATGAGCCTGATTCAGGACATATTTTTATAGATGGCACAAGAGTTAACAATACGCCAGCTTATAAAAGAAAGACACCGCTTGTCTTTCAGGAATATGCACTATTTCCTCATATGACGGTTTACGAGAACATTTCCTATGGGTTAAAAATCAAGAAAATGCCAAAGCAAGAAATCAAGCAAAAGGTAGACGAAATGCTAGAGATGTTCGGTCTTAAAGGGTTGGAGCAACGTTTTCCCAAAGAAATGAGCGGTGGACAGCAGCAGCGTGTTGCTTTTGCAAGAGCGCTTATTACGGGACAAAATATTCTACTGATGGATGAGCCGTTAAGTAATCTGGATGCCAAAATGAGGGTCGAGGTTAGAGATGAGCTTCGTGATTTACAGCAGCGAACAGGCGTTACAGCCATATTTGTTACTCATGATCAGGATGAAGCTTTATCCATATCGGATCGGATCGCTGTCTTTAATAAAGGTGTCATTTGTCAGGTGGGTACACCTTGGGATATTTATTTTAAGCCTGAGAGCAGGTTTGTTGCTGATTTTGTAGGCGTAACTAACTTTTTTGACGGAGAGGTAGTCGGCTTAGAGGGTGAAGATTTGGTTATGAAGTGCAGTGATCATTTACTTAAGATTAATAGATCGAATTATAGCTTCAAGAGTGGAGATAAGGTAATGATGATGATTCGTCCAGAATGCATCACTATTGATTCGAACAGCAATGAACCAGACGAGGATAGTTATACGTGGACTGGGACGGTTAGAAAGAGTAGCTTTCTCGGTAGAATGGTTCGTTACTGGGTCGATTGCGGTTCACTGGAATGGATCGTCGATGATTCGAGCCCAGTGGATCTACTGGAAGGCAATGTGCGTATTACATTGGATAAAACAAGAATTCATTTGCTGAAGACGGAGTGATGATTGCGATGGAGCCCATATGGTATGCGCTAAATGTGGGAAGAGGAGACAGCTTTATTATTGAAGTACCACGCCTAGACCAGCATCCCTATATTATCCTCATCGATGGTGGGGATCGTACCGTGGATAAGTGTCGCACGCCTCTCCAATTCATCCTTGACAAGGGCTGGGAGCGGATCGATCTACTGGTGTTGACCCACCTTCATCCGGATCATCTATATGGCCTGCTCGATGTAGCTTCGCAGCTTCCGATTATAGAAGCGCTGCTGCCTTATCCAGAGCTTCATGTTCAGCTTGGGGAGTTGGCACATCCGAAAGCGCTCCAAAGTGCAGAGCTTCTGGAGGGGTATCGGACGTTGCAGCAGCTGCTGATGAAGCAGCAGTCAGTGATAACGTTACGCTATCCATTTGGAGAAAGAACAAAGTGGACATTCGGTGAGTATGAACTGCAGCAGATCGCTCCCGTCGCCATTAGTGAAATGACCGCCTATCAAACCTTGCACAGCCTAGCTCATATTTCACCCCAAGGACATGATGCGCTTCTAGCGACCTTCGATGGTCAGTCTAATGAGGATAGCACAGTCATGATGCTGTCGCATCGGGATGGAGTGCAATTGTTGCTGTTAGCGGGAGATGCAATTTTGACCAATTGGGAGTCGATTCTGAAGCGTGTGAAGCTTAATCCGCAGGTGTTCAAGGTCGGGCACCACGGCCTGTTAGACGCTTGGAACACTAGTCTACTCAATGAGCTTAAGCCTGATTGGGTTCTGATTACGAATAATGATCATGAATATGAGATATACCGCGATGAATGGGAGCAGCTTGCACAGTCAGCGGGAAGCGGGCTGTCTGTTACAGGAGCTAAGAAAGAGACACGTTATCTAGCATCTCGTTTACCACAGCGGCCGGAGAGGATGGAGTAAATATGACACCGATAGTACGGCCTTTTCGAATGGTAGTGACCGATATTGACGGAACCTTAGTCGATGCTCGGCAGGAAATCAGTGAACAGAATAGGGAGACAATACGTGCTTTTCAGCAGCAGGGAGGCATTGTAACGCTGGCAACTGGACGGATGGAGGAAGCAGCCTATCGCTTTGTTGAGGAGCTGGATATCCGTTATCCAGTGATTCTTTATAATGGTGGGAAGATTGTTGATTTCTGTACAAAAGAGACCCATTATGAAGCACTCCTCACACCGGATGTCATAAGAACAGCGTTAGAGCTTCAGGAGAAGCATACGCTTAATATGATTTTCTACTCCGAGCAACAGCTATTTGTTCGGGAAATCAATCCTGCTATCACCGAATATATGAAGAAGGATCGTGTTGGTTGTCAAGTATGGGAAAGTTCTGAATTTCTGCTACGAAATCCCGTCAATAAAATATTGATCATTAAAGAGGATCGGAATTTCTCGGCTGTACGAGAGTCCTTTGAGCTGATAGTCGGCGAAGGATGCGAGCTGGTCACCTCCGAAGCGACCTATTTGGAAATATTGCCACATGCTGTATCGAAGGGAAAAGCTTTGAAGCTGCTGGCTACTCATATAGGTGTTGACATGGAAGAGGTTATTGCGATTGGCGACCATTTGAATGATCTGGATATGCTGAAGGAGGCTGGCCTCGGAGTAGCTGTCAGCAATGCACACCCGGATTTGCTGAAGCATGCTCAATATATTGCCCCTTCGAATTTGGAGCATGCCGTTGCCTATGTGATTGATAAATATTGCTTAATATAGATTAGTGTAAATGGGCAGGAGCACATCAACAATAATCATTGGAAAGATAATCAAATGCCGAAAGACACAACTAAAAACGTATACTGGGGTTATGAGCAAGCTGAATTCGGCAATCAGTACTCTGAGCAGTTCAGTACCATTTATATCGCTGAGCCCCCGAATACTTTAGTTACTATAGAGGTACTTGATAAGGACGGCACATCTGGAGATGATACCATGGGAGTGCTGCAAACAACACCTGCACCTGGAGATACTATAACATGGACAAATGCACTTACATCGACAGGTGAAGCCGATGTAACAGCGACAATTGTGGCGAATTAACTATAATGCTATAGCGAGAGAATCAGAGGAATTTCGCTAGCTCTATGAACCATATCCGCGAATGCCTCCTCAATAAATCGAGGGGGCATTTCTGCTTAGCAAGCTTATTTCCTGGATGAAATCCTCTTAAGTGACCGCGGCTCTCGTCCAGTGACACGCAGCACAGTGGATCATCTGATCCTTCCACACGGATACAGTGACGATCAGTAACGTAGTTAGCTCCTGAAGTAAGCATGTCCATTTACTTAGAATTGTTCTGGGATTTCTCATTCGTTCTCTTTAGAGAAGGATGATGATACATGACATAATAAATAACACTACAAGCTAAGGCTGCAATCCCTGCAATGAAATACATATCTTGATAGCTTGTCATACTTGCAATCCATCCTAGTACAAATGACCCTACACCAAAGCCTAAATCAAAAAATAAAAAAAAGGTTGAAGTAGCAACGCTACGGCGTTCTTGAGTAACAGATTGAATAGCTAATAACTGAAAACATGGAAATAGTGCCCCATAACCTAATCCAATAATGGCTGCTGAAAATAATAACATAAATCCTGTATCTGATTGACTGAGTAATATCACTCCGATTACGAAAATGATAATTCCCGGATACACAATATAATGTTCTCGCAAATGATCTAACATCAACCCGACAAATGGTCTTGAAACGATAATGATAAGTGCAAAAACAACAAAAAATAACCCTGAGAAAAAGCTTGAATTCATCTCTTTTGTGTAAGTGAAGATAAAAGAGGTTAACGAGCTGTAGGAAAAGGATAGAACAAATCCTACGAGTGAAATGGGAATCCCCTTTTTTTTATAGCTAGACCTCCGTAAACGACCTTAGCATCTGTCGTGTAGTAAATGGTCGCCCCTAGAGTGACTTAATTAAAGAATATAACAGCATTTTATAGTAAAATATAAGCTATGTTCTTATCTGATTCCCAAATTAATCGCGAATTATTTAGTGCATATGCACAACAATATTCATTAGAATATCAATTGTTATAAGTTCATAATGCAAATATAATGAAAACGTATTCAAGTTAGTGGAGCAGGACGACCTTAAAGGAGTAATAGAAAGATTCACCACAATACATGTAGATATATGCAAATCAAAAAAAAGCTACTATGTGAATAAATTTACAAGATCTGTGGTGATTACTCATATTGGCTCAATGGGGTCTACAAAATTCAAAAAGTCAAAATCACCCTGAGGAGGATTTAAGATGACAGCAGCAATGGATATTACTTGGATTGGCGCTTTAGCAGGCCTAGCACTGGCCATTATATTGATTTTGTTTAAATTGGCACCCACTTATGCATTGATTCTGGGAGCCATTATTGGAGGTTTTATTGGTGGGGCGAATTTCTCAGAAGTAATCAGCATCCTGATTTCTGGAACACAAAGTGTTCAAGGTACAGTTATTCGTATTATCGCTGCAGGTGTTTTTGCTGGCGTGATGATGGAGTCTGGATCAGCGGGAACCATTGCGAAAGTGATTGTTGATAAACTCGGTGGAACGAAAGCCATGTTGTCGCTTGCATTGGCTACCATGGTTATTACTGCAGTAGGAGTATTCATTCCTGTTGCCGTATTGATTGTTGCACCAATCGCGTTGTCTGTTGGCCACAAAATGGGATATTCCAAGATTGCTTTGCTAGTGGCTCTATCTGGCGGAGGTAAAGCGGGTAACATTATTTCACCTAACCCGAATACCATTGCAGCAGCAGGGGGATTCAATCTCGATGTTAACCAGGTCATGCTTGGAGGATTAGTACCTGCTCTGTTCGGGTTAGCAGTTGCGGTTATAATCGCATCCTTAATTAAGTATAAAGGCACTAAAGTAACGGATTTGGAAGCCACTGAATTGGAAAAGACCAGCTCCATGAATCTACCACCTTTATCTAAAGCTCTAGTAGCTCCAATCATCGCTATTGTTCTTTTGATGATTAGCCCGATTGGTTCGATCTTAGGTGTTGATTTCCTTGAAGCACTTAAAATTGACTCCTTATTTATCCTACCATTTGCCGGTGTAGTTGGCTCCTTGGCATTAGGTAAAGCAAAAGAAATAGTGAATTATTGTACGGCTGGTTTAAATCGAATGACACCAACGATTTTGATCATTATTGGCGCAGGTGCCATTGGCGGATTGATTACAGCATCAACCCTGCCTGCAGAAGTTGTTGCTCTTGTACAATCATCGGGTATTTCTGGAATTTTCCTTGCACCAATAGCAGGCATATTAATGGCAGGAGCAACAGCATCCACTTCAACAGGTGCCATTTTGGCCACGGGTTCATTCTCAAGTGCGATATTAAATACAGGTGTGGCTCCTCTATCAGCTGCAGTTATGACCCATGCCGGTGCTACGGTAATCGACCACTTGCCACACGGAACCTACTTCCACGTTTCTCGTAATGCCATGGGCATGAACATGAAGGATAGAATGAAGGTTGTCTTGTTTGAAAGTATGGTCGGCATAACGATGACTATAGTAGCAGTAGTTCTATTCGGATTTATCTTATAAAAGGAATGGGGAATCATTTATGGGTAAAATATTTATGTTAGCACCTGATTCGTTCAAAGAAAGCATGACGGCAAAAGAAGTATGCGAAGCCATGGAAATTGGTATAAAAAGGGCTATTCCAGATGCAGAATGCATTCATGTACCTATGGCTGATGGCGGTGAAGGCACGGTTCAGTCATTGGTAGATGCAACAGGCGGCACCTTGATACAAAAAGAAGTGACCGGGCCTCTTGGTACACCGGTTCTCGCTCATTATGGAATACTTGGAGACGGCAAAACAGGCGTGATTGAAATGGCATCTGCCAGTGGAATTCATCATGTTACGAAGGAAACCAAAAACCCTTTAATTACGACGACCATAGGAACAGGTGAATTAATTAAGGAGTGTATTGAAAAGGGCATTACGGATATCATTCTAGGCATTGGCGGAAGTGCTACGAATGATGGTGGGGCCGGAATGGCAACAGCATTGGGGTTTAAATTCCTCGATAAACAAGGGAATGAGTTGCAGCTTGGCGGCGGATACCTGGGTGAGTTGGATAAGATCGATGTTACTGATGTGCTTCCGCAATTAAAAAATATTAACATCTTGGTAGCATCGGATGTAACCAATCCATTGTGCGGGGAACGAGGCGCATCTGTTGTGTTTGGTCCGCAAAAGGGTGCTACACCTGAGATGGTTACATTCTTAGATGAGAATCTAAGGCACTACAGCAATGTTATTAAACAACAACTTGGACTCGATATTGTAGATGTACCCGGTGCAGGTGGTGCAGGTGGCCTTGGTGGCGGACTGATCGCTTTCACCAACTCTACAATGAAAAAGGGAATTGAAATTGTTATCGAGTATACAGGTTTGAAAGAAAAACTGCAACATGTGGATTACTGCTTTACAGGAGAAGGGGGTATCGACTTTCAGACGAAGTTCGGTAAAGCACCTTTCGGAGTTGCTCAGGCAGCTAAGAGTATTAACAGCAGTATGAAAGTGATTGCTATTGCGGGATATGTGGGCGTGGATGTGGAAACATTGTATGATGAAGGGTTTGATGCTATCTTCGGGATTGTTCCGGGAGCAGCAGATATTGATACCCTCCTTACGCAAGGCAAAGAGAATGTTGCCCGTACATCTGAAAGCATTGCCAGATTGTTAAAATAACATCAAAGAGGGTGGCCTACAGTTGTGGACACCCTCGTTATTTTATCCGATGAATCAGCATAAAGGTGAGTTCCATGAGCTCCAAAATATTTTTGGGATCTTTGCCTGTAAGGGTATAAATCTTGTTTATCCTATAGTTTAATGTATTCCTGTGGATCATAAGTCTGCTGGCAGTTTCATTGGCGTTAAGGTTACAGTTCAGGTAAATCTGGAGTGTTTTTATCAATTCATCATTTTTTTCAAGTGAATGCGCTAGTAGTTCCAATCTGGTATCATTTTTTAGTAGTTTCGACATATCGACGATGAACTCACATTTCCCATAGGAGATGGATTTTTCATTGGGATAGACCCCCTTCAAAACATGCATAGCCGCTTTGGCCTGCGAAAGTCCGTCAGAAATAGTGTCGTTCATATTACTGGTGGAAATGAAAGCATCCGGATACTGACTTCCAATGGCTTGGTGCAAAGCTTCAATCTTATCCGCTTCCTGAATGACTAAGCACAGCGAATATTTGGATATTTTAAAGAAGGATAAGCTTTCAGTTATATTCTCAGCAATCTCATTCGAAGATTCCACATAAATGATTTGCGAGGGCTTAGTTAACTGAATGCCATAGGTCAATGCCTGATGCATTAATTCTTTCGTATAGGTGGTGTCCGGGTTGATAATTAAGCCGAAAAATTCTTGCTTTAGGTTATTTTTCAGATTCTCCTTTTCCATTGGATACTATGATCGATTAACAAAATAACAGCAGACTTTACAAGGTTTCCGAAGGGCCTCGTTTCCTTTACTTCACCGCTGATTCCTACCACTCCAACAATACTACCATTCCATTCGATCGGTAAGTTGATACCCTTCTTTACGAATTCCTCATCTTTGTTAATTTCCACGACTCTTCTTTGTTTTATGGCTTTCACTGCACCATGATGCAGCGTACCAATCCTTCCTTTATTTCCACTCCCGATGATCAATCCTGTGTGATCCATAATATTAATATTATAGGGGATATCCTTCATCATTCTATCAACAATGTTTTGGGCTTGATTATGCGTCAACTCATACATAGTTGGTTCTCCTTCATAATCGATTCTCTAAAGTGTAAGCATCAATCGACACAGCGGTTCTGGTTTAATAATTTTGTGCAAAGGAACAAAGAATTATTCGCTTGTAGCACTTACAAGCTTTATTATAAATGGATAACACAATAGAATAGCTCCTTGTAAAATTATATCAATAACTATTTTTGGGGTCTATATAATAGTAAATTGATATTTTAATCTTTAAATAATAGTGATAGACTATGATCAGGTTATAATTGATCCAGAAAAGATATATGACTATGCCGCGTGTTGGCTTAATGAGGCGCTTACATTCTTTCTGCAAAGGACGGTAAACATGAGTAACAGACAAATGAAAACAGACGTTATCTTAATTGGTGCCGGAATTATGAGTGCTACTTTGGGGTCATTGCTGAAAGAATTAGCACCGGACTGGGACATTACAGTACTAGAGAGACGTGGAAGCGCAGGCGAGGAAAGCTCTAACGAATGGAATAATGCGGGAACGGGGCATTCTTCACTGTGCGAGCTTAACTACACCGTCGAACAACCAGATGGATCCATCAATATTAGCAAAGCTATAAAAGTGAATGAAGAGTATCAGGTTTCAAAGCAGTTTTGGTCTTATCTTGTAAGCAGTAATCTGATCCGTAATCCGCGAGACTTTATCGTGCCAGTGCCTCATATGAGTTTTGTGCAAGGGGAACGAGATGTAACATTTCTACAAAGTCGTTTTGAAGCACTGTCTGATAATCCACTGTTTCAAGGGATGGAATTTTCCGATGATCCGGGTAAATTGATGGAATGGATTCCGCTTATGATGAAAGACCGGACATTGAATAAACCTATAGCAGCAACTAGAATCGAATCTGGTACGGATGTCAACTTTGGTGCCTTAACGCGTATAATGTTTGATCACTTAAAGAGTAATAACGTCGATATCAAATTCAAACAGAATGTTGACGATATTAAACGTGCTAGCGATGGCTCGTGGGAATTGAAAGTGCGGAATGTTGATAGCGGTACCATTGAGCGCCATACGGCAAAATTTGTCTTTATCGGCGGCGGGGGAGGAAGCCTACATTTGCTGCAGAAATCCGGTATCCCTGAAGGCAAAGGGGTTGGAGGCTTTCCGGTTAGCGGATTATTTATGGTATGTAAGAACCCGGATATTGTAGCGAAGCATCGTGCCAAAGTATATGGTCAGGCTGCCATTGGTGCACCTCCGATGTCTGTTCCGCATCTTGATACAAGAGTTATCGACAACAAAGAGTTGTTGTTCTTTGGACCGTTTGCCGGTTTTTCACCCAAGTTTCTAAAATACGGTTCAATGCTTGATTTGTTAACTTCCGTGAAATCGCATAATCTCGTAACGATGCTGGCGGCAGGTGTGAAGAACATTCCATTGACAACATACCTGATCAAGGAAGTGATGTTATCGAAGGAAAAGCGCATGGAAGCTTTACGGGAATTCGTCCCGAACGCGAAAAGCGAGGATTGGGAGCTAGTGCTAGCAGGTCAGCGTGTGCAAATTATTAAAGATACTGCTGCCGGCAAAGGAACGCTTCAATTTGGTACAGAAGTGATTAGTGCGGCTGATGGCTCGATCGCTGCATTACTTGGCGCTTCTCCGGGTGCTTCTACCGCCGTTTCTGTCATGCTTGAGATTATAAAAAAATGCTTTCCGCAACATATCAAAGCGTGGGAGCCAAAAATAAAAGAAATGATTCCATCTTATGGTGAGTCACTATTGGACAACCCAGAGCTTATCCGCGAAATTCATACTTCAACAGCGCAGATGCTTGGCTTAGCGGGTAAAGAAACAAGCACATCTGAATAGCCTGTATATTATAAGGAAGCATAAATTGCCGTTGTGGCAAATGTATGCTTCCTTTCGTTTCTTCAAGTACCTTTATTGGCTGACTGAAGCTATTCATTTCCTAATGTGCGCTGATGTCCAATTACTTTACTCTAAATGTACGCTGACCGAACTTCTGAACGAGAATCAGTGCAGTCGGTAAGTACACAAGGGTTAGAATCAATACGATTAACGTAAAAGTAAGAGCAGGTGCCTGTACGATAATACATAATCCGGTGGCGGCCGACACCACCATAGTAACAATGAAGAAGAAAGGATTTTTCATATTCAATTCGGTTGAATAAGGCTGAAATATATAGTACATCAACAGGTGATGGACTGAGAAAAAGACGGCTAGTGTCAGTACGCATACCCAAATCAGAAGTAACTCAAGGACAGGTGCTCCGCCTCCCACTAGCACAATGAGCGTCAACGCTGTTCCAAGCGCAGCGGAGATTGTTAGGTTAAGCCCTGTGATGCGGTATAGCCGGATGCGAAAGTGACTATTCACTGCGTTTCGATAAAAGCTATAACGTAACAGGCTGAGATCGCAATTGAAGAAGATGACGCGGCACATTGCCTCTCCTACAGAAATTAAGCTTAGAGTAAATACTAAGAAGGGTAGAACTCTGTCTAGGTTCGAAGTCATAATAGCAATCAACGGATTGCCCGTAAGTGCAAGAAGTATGCCAATAACACCCAGAGCACCGATGATCATCAATCTTTTGTACACCGGTTGTACAATTAGACTGCGATGTCTTGCGAAAAAAAGTGCATTCAGATAGACATAACCTTCCTTGTTCTTGAATTTATCAGATTGTTGAGCTACGGATGTAAAGTCGCTGTCTTTGGATCGCGCAGCGGTCTGCTGGGCTTCTGAAATCATGCGTCCAAGATCAAGTAGTGGATCATCCCGTTTCGTTGCGGCGTCAACCACCGTTCGGTAATCCTGATATCGGTACAGCTGTATGGCTGCGTAAATACCCAATGCTGCTATGACGAGCATAACCGGTACAGAAAGTAACAGCGTTCCGCTCACGGGAATCCAATCCAGAAAAAGTGGAGCATAGGCGACCGAGTAACCAATTCCAATCGTTAACCAAACAATCAAATTATTCTTGATCAGCACCTTACCGGTCTTCTCAAACCATTTTAGATGTAAATATTCGCTGAGTACTCGCCACATTGTGATAGACACGGCAAGCGACAGCGCTTGAAGGATGGTTGCTCCCAGCAATGAAGTGAAGATCAGCAACGCAGGTATGTAATAGATCAAATAAGTGCAGTATTTGTAGCTAAGAGAAACGCGCATATAGGTAGTCGGCTGCATTCGCATTAATTTTACGGCAATATACTTTTCCCTTTTCGGTTCCAATATGGAGGCACTGGATACACTCGCCACGATAAAGATTACTATCATAAATAGATGCAAAAAAAGCTGGAGTTGTTCTTCCTGATTCGTTACACCACTTAGAGCTACAGCTGGAAGATAAACGAGAAGCCCAATGTAAGCTAGTTTGGAAATAAGTCCCCATAATACACCTAGTAATATTGCTATGATGTTAACGATCTTTTTGCCGCCTAGGTTAGCATAGGCACTGTCCTTTATATGCTTGCCGATCAGCGGTAACCTCTGAGCGAAATAGATGAAGCGATTGGCAGTGGAGAACGTCCGGAGCGCCAGAAGCGTATTAAGTGTTCTCATATTGATCTTCATCCTTTAGCAAATGGATTATGCTTTGTTCAAATTCCGGACTGTGTAGCAGGTCAGAAGGTACAGAGGACAAACGTCCGTTGTTCAGCACGACAAGCTCATCGCATAAATCGGAAGCAAGCTGCAATATATGGGTTGAAAAAATAAGGATGTGATCATGCTTCATTTCACGTAGCAAGTTTTTCATTTCCAGCGCCACGATGACGTCGAAGGACGTGAGCGGCTCATCAAGCAAAATGATCGGCGGTTTCGTGATTAGAAATAGCAGCATCTGAGTTTTGTTCTTCATCCCATGGGAATAGTTTTTGATTAATCGATGTCGATCTTCTTCTGAAATGCTCATCATATCAAAGTAGTTATCTATGCTTTGACCAGGGTGCAGTTTGTCGCGATTGATATCCATGAAGAATTTAACAAATTCATAACCGGTCAGAAATTCAGGCAGTATCGGTAGCGAGTAGACAAACCCGACATCTTCTTCACGCAGTTTTCTAAAGACCCCATTATCCTCAATCATGGCGTGTCCGTCGTCGATCTTTGTTTCCCCACTCAAACAATGAAACAGCGTCGTTTTCCCCGCGCCATTTCGACCAAGCAATCCATAAATCTTACCTTTTTGAAAGGTGTATTCGATGCCCTGAAGCACCTTTTTGTCATCAAATTGTTTATTGATGTTGTTTAGACTCAGCTGCAAGTGTGTTCCCCCCCCTAATTAGATTCATAACGATGTAACACTATTTTTTAATACGT
Organism: Paenibacillus sp. Y859; assembly: GCF_056786405.1. Lineage (NCBI taxonomy): Bacteria > Bacillati > Bacillota > Bacilli > Caryophanales > Paenibacillaceae > Paenibacillus > Paenibacillus sp. Y859. The sequence continues at coordinate 129,466 of NZ_JBXCIZ010000004.1, forward strand.
TAGGAATGGTCGAATGGTCGCAGTTTACTAATGTAAGAGCATTATAGAAGCAAAGGCTACCGATCATCGGCAGCCTTTGCTTCTAAGTGAAGTCTTTAATCTTAAAGTATTTAACAACGGTAGTGATGAGTTGGATGCCCAGAACTATTCCTATAATAGAGAGCATTCCTTTTGTAGCATGTGGCCAAACCGTTTGGACTGTTTGCAATGCATCGCTATTATTCAGTGTCAGATCGGTTTGTGCTATTTGTTGCAGGAAATGAGGATTCCATATGGATATATCCGAAAACATGAACACTGCCAGTACGAAATGGAGTAAGATCACCACAATATCAAATGCAATGAGTTTGATAGTCCATTTTCCCCAAATGATCTTCATGATATCACTGAGTATGCTTATAGCAAATACGATCCAAATGAACGGAAGAAACTCTAGGAATACTTGTTCATCAAAAATGGGTATAATCGTTCGAATACTAGCATCTCGAGAAAACCATACACCAAAAAGATTGATCGAGAAGGTCAACAGAACTAGAAAAATAATGGTAAAGGCGATACTTACAATGGGATCGGACAATTTAATTCTGACCCGCTGATCGGGTAGGGGAGGTAAATCGGATGGTGTCCATGTATTTCTACTGAGTTTTATTTTGTTAGCGCCCTTATATTCTACTAAGAAGAAGATGATCGTCACCCAGGCAAATCCTTGGAAGCAACCCGATATGATTGAACTTAGATAGCTTGTGAACTGATCTGGTATCTGAGCGGGATTTAGAACAGTCTCAATCACAAAGGCAACTGTTATAGCAATTGCGATCGCTGCGAGCGTTATCTTGAGAACGAATAGATAAGTCGGGAAGAGTTCCGGACTGACCAGATACCTCTTACTTTCCCTATATTTATCCGCCAAGTCGCTTGGGTCTCCAAGCTCCAGAAGCACTTCTTCGACGTCTACCTGGGTAGCTTCTCCACCTTGAATCCGCTCTTCAACCATATCCTCAATTAATCCTTGTAGTTCTTTCTCTATGTCTGCTCTCTGCTGTTCAGGTAATTTTTGCGTTACGGCATGAATATACCTTTTAACTACTTCCATCGTCGCTTCCTCCTCGAATTAAGCTTTCAAGGCTGACCGTCATGACTTCCCATTCCTGGCATAACTGACGGTAAACCTCCTTACCAGTAGGACTTAACAAGTAGTACTTTCGAGGTCTAGATTCATTGGTATCCCACTTGCTTTCAAGCAATTCTTGCTTCTCCAACCTGCGTAATAGAGGGTACATGGTGCCTGGATCGATGGTAATCCCCTTTTCCTCTAAAATAGAGACGAGAGAGTAACCGTATTGCGGTTCGGATAATTGACTGAGCACGCCGATAATGATCGTTCCGCGCCGCATCTCCTGTGTCAATCCATTGATTGTCTCTTTAATATCCATGAAACATCAGCTCCTGTTATTAGTATACTGTATGCCACACACTATTGTAAATAATACATTAAGAATAAATTTGGACTATATATGTAGTCTTGAAATAGGCGGTGTATGAATCGCCATAAGTGAAAAGTATGAATGTCATCATGTTGGCCCCATCCAGCAAATCCCTAGTTTCTTTCATTATTCTTTCATTGCACTCTGTTACCATTCATAACAAGAGAATATCAATATTGAAATGATGGGGGAATGAAATGAGACGATTTATGAAGTTTTTTCTTGTTACAGCGCTAGTGCTGTCAACTTTAGGAGGGAATTTGGCGGCTTCGCCTGTTGCGAATGCAGCAGCAGCAGATACGTCAGTGAAGTTCGAGGAGATTGATATGGGGTGGGCCGAGGATGCGTTCACCTTTCCTAATCGGGGAGGCATGGAGAAAGTTCAGCAGATGGAGTCGAGCTCGACGGATGATCTATTCGTCATTGCCCAGCTACCTATGGGGAACAAAAGAGACATCTTCCATTTCGGAACGGATGGCACGTATCATGGCTTACTAGTCGATCGAGATCAACTTGCTAGGGAGGTGGCTGGGGCTTCTTGGCTGGCCGGTGGCGCATTGGACTTCTATCCTGAGCAGATTGTATTCTCAGAGGAAGCAGACGGAAATTATTTATATATCATTCACAAACAAAGCGATACGGTCCGTCCGATGTTGAAGTATGATTTGGACGCAAAGACGATCGTGGATGATGAAGTCGTTATATTCTCTGAAGAGATCACATCCATTCAGAAAGTATACGATGGATTGATGTACGCAGCAGCAAATCAAATGGATAAGTATTATACCATTGACCCTACAGACGCGAATCCTAGCATCACGACAAATACGACGACCTGGGGTAAATCTATTAACAGCATTGTGAAGGAGCCCGCGGGAAGCTTTGTGGTTAAGCAAAATGCTTATGTAATGGGCAATTACAATCCAGCATTTTCTTGCGATGTAGGCTGCATCCAGCTCGACGGATGGGACTTTTCATCATTGTCCGTTTCAGCGGACGGCTCGCATGTGATGGGGGTAGCCGTACATAATAATCAGGCTAATGTGTATTTGAATGGGACGCAGCAATATGGTATCGACTTGCATGAGTATTCCGCTGAAAGTGCTATTATTGAAGTCGATAATCAAGGTACCCTATATGTTAATACGACATATGGTAGTGATATCTTAGTCTATGAGTATGATTCGTCCAGCAATACGTATAAACTAACCGGATCCATTGGGAGTGAGCGAGAGACTAGCTATACAGATGCTGATTTGAAAATCGCCCTAGCTGAGAACGGTCATGTTTTTATTTTGGATTATTATGAAGGAAGGCTGGATGAATACGATGCATCAGGTTTATATGTTCGGAGTATGCCTCGCAACTTGGGTCATCAGCTATACAATTTAGCCTATTATAATGGGCATTTGTATGCCGTTGATTTGAATCAGAATGGGGCTGTTGTCGTTATCTCTACGAATGATTTAAGCATCATTGATACGATGTGGGAAGAGGTTTATGATATTATATTTACCCCTGATGGGCAGTTATTAGTCGCACTGGAGAATGAGATTCAGCAATATTCGGTCAATCCTTCTAATAATGAGCTGACTCTGATACATACCTATCCATTCATAGGCTACAGTCTTTCTATGCATACGGACGGTGAGCATGTGACGATTGCTGATGCACACAGCGGCTGGATTCATATTATTAATTATAAAACGTATCAATCGAGCCAGTTGAAGAAGGATTATACCTATTCAATGATTTGGCTGGACTCCTCAGGGCTGATGGCTCAGAAAGACTATAATGGTGGTTGGCAAATTACCCATCCAGACTCTGGGGTACTTTATAAGGCTTCAGAAGTTAGTTACGGGGATAGTCCACTATATATTGGCGATCGGCAAATGATGTTTCCGAAAACCTATTATGATGAAGTCAAACAGGAAATACGGACAGAGCTAGTTGGTCTGCGGATCGTTGCTCCTAATCTGGAAGATGTCCCTGTGTTCTCCAATGTGCAGGATGAGCGTCAGGTCATAACAGGAACATCAGTTGTAGGGAATACGCTGGACTTGGGCATCGACTTTCCAATGAATGGAGAAATAGTGCGAAGGTTAAAAATAGATCGATCCTCCAAAACAGATATATACTTCGAGGAATACCCGCTTATTGGAATCAATTTCGCAAAGTCTCCCGGTCAGATCTATCATGCTGTGGTCGGTGGGCAAGTGGGTAAACGCCAAGCTATTCTCCAATTTAACAATATAAATAATGATTGGAAAGAAGGTACTGTTCAATTTATCTTCTTCGAAGAAACAGGCGAGATTCAAGCTCAGTTTGAGAAGCATCAGCCAAGTGATGGGGAAGAAATCAATTTAAGAGAAACGATTGATTGGAGTGAAACCAGGACTTGGCCAATACATCTAAGATCAGGAGAGACGATGCGCTTCATACCGAAGCGAGCGGAGTTTATTATACTCACTGGAGGAGAATACGTACCTGTTGTCCTAGAATCCACTCTGGGAAGACCTTTGGCACCGGATTTACAGACACCAGCCTTCGGTACGGTATTTCCTGAGGACACGCCAGAGGTTACCTTCACCTGGGATAACCCAAATGCGGATGCGGATTATGACCGAACGATCGTATTAGTGGCAACGGATCCGAAATTTAAAAATGTAGTGGAAACAAAGGAATTAACAAATGAAACGTCATTTACGATGGATACGAGTCATTTATATGCTGGGATTCCTTATTACTGGAAGGTAGTAGCTGCGAAGACGGGCGATGTAGTCTTTGACTATTCAGCGAATGGAGCCTTCAGTATAGAGAACTGGTCCGTCTCTCTAGCCATAGATGATGAGGAAGCGACATCAGCATATGGAACGTATGAAGTGTTATCCAGTGATTTGGATCAATTTATTGAAAGCGGAATTGCGGTCAGTACGTCACCGAATCCATCGGTTACAGATGCAGTCTATTCCACCGCATTGCAGAGTCCGGGGCAGCAGCGTATCGAACTAACGGGGCTGCAACCAGATACAACATACTATGCTCGCTCGTATGCAGTAACCGAATGGGACACGCGCTACAGCGGCAACATAAGCTTCACAACACTTCCTTTCGTTCATCCTGTTTCATTAGCAGGGATTTCTTTCTCTCTGACTGTTGTAGAGAATGTATATCATGCGACTATACCGTATGAGATATCGAGTACCCAAGCAACATACGACCAAACGTTAAATATCACGGATGCGAGATTGTATATGAATCAGACCGAGCTTATGTGGGAAGATAATATACCGCTTCAAGTAGGCTTGAATACATTCCGGGCTGAAATGTTGCTGGATGGAACACCTCAGATTTATACGATCAACGTCACTAGAGAGCCAGCGCGACCTAATGTGGTCCCACCGATTGGACCGTCAGGCGGGCCAACAAATACTTCAGTCAATGCACAGCAATCGGTAAAGCAGGAATATGACATTCGAGTGAATGGTGTCGGTCATAAAGCCACATTAGTCAGTGACGAATGGATCATCGCTTCAACAGCTACTGAGGAAAGCATTGTCGTTGAGATTGAGAAGCGAGCATGGGATCAATTGTTTGTTCCCCAAGGATTCGTCCAGGTGGAGCATCAAGAGGTTGTCTATCGCTTTCCGATTACAGAAATCACTACTGATTCGGTATTGAAGCAGCTTCAGGCAACGGAGCAATCGAATCTATTGTTTGTACTCTCGATGAAATGGGAGAAGGATAAGCTTGGGGAAATCGTACCTTTGGATGGGATGGAAGTGGTGAATACCCCGATATCCTTAGCTCTCCAAGTGAAGTATGAGAATCGGTCTGCTTCGATTGAACGACTCGCTAAGTTCGCGAAGCTTCGGCTTCCGGTGAAGGATGCTAACTTTACGACCGCTGTGGAATGGAGACCCAATGGCTTAGCACATATTCCAACGAGAAAAGTGCAACAAGGAAATCAATGGTTTGCTGAGATTAGCAACACAACCAATGGTATATTCACACTTGTACAGTACAAGGACTCTTTTCATGATGTAGGAGGAAATTGGTCGCAACGGATTTTGGAAGATATGGCTTCTCGTGTCATTGCCAGCGGCTTTGAGGACGGTAGCTATCAGCCGAACACTTGGGTGACCAGAGCCCAGTTTGCCGCGTTTGCTGTACGGACGTTTGGCTTTGGAGTGATGTCTTATGATCGTCGATTCGATGATGTTGCATCAACGGATTGGTATGCAGATGCTGTTGAAACAGCTGTACAATACGGAATCATCCAAGGCTATGGGGATCGTACATTCCGAGGTGAGGATTTGATCACACGGGAGCAGGCGATTGCTATGCTGACTCGGATCACGAAGATGATGGAGTTGCGAACAGAAGCATCGATAGATCACCTTCAAGAGTACGAGGATGCAGATGTGGTATCTGAATGGGCGAAGGCGGATATTAATATGGCACTTGCGCTTGGTATCATAGAGGGGCGCGGTAAAGCTAAGTTATCTCCTGATGCCTGGATGACCCGTGCGGAAATGGCTGCGATCTTCTACAGATGGTTGACTGATATCGATCGGTAGTAGAGCTATCCGCTGTAAAAGAGATCGAACTAAATAAAGCCGAAATGAGCGCTGTGATGGTGCTTGTTTCGGTTTTATTTTATTTGAAATTTGAAGGGTCTTACATTGCACGTGATAGTTTCGTATACTATATTGAGAGAATCGCGGATGAATTTATTCGTCTTCTTATGTCAAAATTAAGGGGAACTACCCCATGGATCCTACTATAGAGCTTGTTTTGATGATTGCTTCGTTGATCATGATGGGCATCATTTTATTCTTTATGTATAGGTTTAGAAGAGAACGCGGAGTAACTTACCTCATGGGCTTGATCGTATGCCGAATTATATACTCCATTGGTATCATTATGGAGAAAAGCAGCTATGAATTAATGGAAAAGCTTCTTTTTCGCAATATTCAGAATACAGCACTTAATTTTATCGTACCTTTCTTTATCCTATTCGTGTATCACTTGATTGGTCGCGACAAAATATTAAAGCCTCGATGGAAGATCATACTGTTCTCGGTATTCGCACTCTGGTCGTTACTGTCGTGGTTTGATCCCGCGCTTCATGTGATCTATCGTACGATTGAAATGTATAACGGTCATTTAGCCACGACGAGGACGATCTATTCAGTCGCTTTCTCAGTCACTTGTTACTGTGTTCTGGCTATATGTCTTTATATTCTATTACAGTATGTACGGAATATCCGTAGCGACTTTCGTAGACCAGGGATGTTGATTCTGTTTCTAAGTTCATTTCCACTTGTGCTTGAGATACTCAAATTCACGAATCCTGCGTGGTCATCCTGGTTACTTTCGCTGTCGGTTTACTGTGGAATTATCGGAACGATTATGCTGGTCATTACATTGCGGATTAAGTTCTTCTCTACCGTTCCGATTGCTAGAAATATTGTGCTTGATACGCTGCAGGAAAGTATTGTGATAGCGAATGCTTCGGGTAAGATTATCGATAGTAATAAACAGGCTTCCCAATGGTTCTCAGAGATGGGGTGTGATACTATTTACGGTCGGAATATGGTGGAGCTATTGGCGCCTTGGCCGGAATGGTATAAGCTATGCAAGTCCATGCAACAGGGGCGTGTAGAGATCGCTACCTGGGTGGATGGAGAAAGAAAGGTTTACAGCGTGAACGTATATCCGCTACGTATATTAGGTAAGCAGGGGCAGGGTAGTATTTCCCTTATGGTTGATATTACGGAGAAAGAGCGGCATCTAGAGCAGGTTGCACAGCTCAACCAGTTGAAGGATCAGTTGTTTACGATTGTGTCACATGATATTCGCAGTCCATTGGCTTTGCAATTTCAACTCGTGGAGTTGTTGGAAGAAGATAGAGAGCGTTTCGATTCTGAACATCGGGAAATCATTGAGACGTTAGGTGACCAGATTCGCAATACACTTGGAATGGCTAATAATTTGTTAGAATGGTTCCGCAGTCAGAGAGAAGACATGGCACTTCGTCCACAGTTATTGGAGTTGTCTGAGGTTGTGGAGGATTGTTGTCATATGCTACATATTAAAAGTGAGGCTAAACAGATAAGCGTGAATCACACGATTGCCTCAGGCACTCGAGTATATGCTGACCGTGAAGCACTTGGCTTAATTATCCGTAATTTATTATCCAATGCCATCAAATTTACCGGATTGGGTGGTTCAGTTCATGTGTATACCCGGGTATCAGGGGATATGATTACTATTTCCATCAGCGATAACGGAGTGGGAATGGAAGAGGAGCAGGTTCGCCAGCTATTTGCTGAGAAGCAGCTCAACTCACTGGCCGGCACTATGGGAGAAAAAGGAGCGGGACTTGGACTGATCGTCACTCGGCAGTTCGTGCAGCTAAGCGGTGGAAGTCTATGGGCGGAGAGCAGACCAGGGCAAGGAAGCGTATTTCACTTCACTATGAGAGGCGGGACAGAGTGATGAAAGTTCTCATCGTTGATGATGAGCCTGCCATGTTGTTGGCTATGAAACGATTGTTGTCGAATATCGAAGACGTGGAACTTGTCGGAAGCTTCCAAAATGCGGCAGATGTTCTAGCCTTCGTACGAGACAGCGATGTGGATCTCGCATTCTTGGACATTCAGATTGCTGCGGACGATGGATTGGAGTTGGCACGTAGCTTGCGTTCGCTTCGAAGTGATCTCGACATTGTGTTTACAACCTCCCATACGGATTTTGCTATTGAAGCCTACGATGTGTATCCATTGGACTATATGGTTAAGCCGATTTCGAGAAGGCGTCTGACGGAGACGATAACTAGAGCAGCTAATAGACGGAGTGTCTCATCATCCGATACGGCTACCAACCTTACACTTAATAGGCTGATTGTTCGGGGAATGGGTTGCTTCGAGGCTAGTAGTAAGCAAGCGGGTGCAGTGAAATGGATGTCTAAGAAAAGCATGGAGCTATTCGGCTATCTGCTCGTTTACCGAGGCCGAAGTGTGGCCAAAATGCGAATTGTGGAAGATATCTTTCCGGGGATGCCCCTTAAGAATGCGGAAGCGTATCTCAATACCGTCGTCTATCAGCTTAGGAAAGTGTTATCGATGCATGGATTTAAGGAAATGGTCATTTCATCGCAAGAACAGTACCGTGTAGACTTGGATCAAACGGATGTCGACTTTATTCAATTCGAGCAAATGGTGAAGGGGTTATCCGAAATCAATGCAGCCAATGAAACGAAGGCCATAGAGTTGGAGAGACAGTTTTTTGGCGAGTTGTTCGAGGATAAACTTTATGTGTGGGCCATTGTAGAACATGAGCGGTTAGTGATGGTTTATCAAGCTTTTGCTAAACGTCTTGCAAATTGGCTATTAGTTCAGAAGCGGTTTAGAGAAGCGGAGCAAATTGCGAGAAGAATAGTAGCCCGTAATGAATATGAAGAAGAGTCAAATTTACTGCTGCTGAATATATTCGGAGCGATGGGAGATCGGCAGTCCTTACATAACTATTATGAGCACTATACGCAATTGATGTTTCAAGAACTTGGCCTGCGGCCTTCATCGAATTTCCACCAACTGTATGAACAATATCAGTGATCACCTCCTCATATATTGAGGGGTGTTTTTTGAAATTATCATTTGCGGAGCAACCTTTTTTATTTGGTTAATGACACTAGTATTGCATTAAAGGCCATACTTATCTAGCAAAGCTATCATAGTCAAACAGGAACTGCCATATTCTCGCCATAGCCTTTAACTGGGCCCAGCAGATCATGGAGGATACAACAAATACTAGAGCAAAGAATAAAAGCACAACGGCTTTCATGATTTGCGTCCGTTTGCTGTCTGGTTTCTTGCGAACTTTGCTGGGTAAGCCGTCCGGTCGCTTAAATAGGATCCATGTTCCTACTACGGAGCCGGTGCCCAGGATACCAAAAAGTAGAAAGGTAGCAACCCGTTCAGCTGCGTAAGCGATTAACTCTGTGCCTTCTAGACCGGGGACGAGATCCATGAACCAAGGGTAGATAGCAGCGACGAAAAGGGAGACAATAAACAACACCTGTACCGGCTTCAATATCCGGTCGAACAGTTTGGATAGTAGCCCAGGTGGGTTCTTTTTCTGTTCCCGGCGTACGCGGCGCTCGGTGTTTCTTCGTTCAATCATTGCTCGTTTGGATTTCATGGCCGCCTTGTCTCCTCTGGTCTTGGTACTTGTTTGTAATACTAAGAATAGCAGAGGGGGGCGGGCTGGACAATCAAAGAACAGGAGTAACCGCGAAGGGGTCCCTGTTCTTTACTATCTCCCTGTATTAAGGGAATTTTACATTGCGCTACGGATAATTTCCATTACTTCTTCTAATGTTGGTTTGCGCGGATTCGTTGCTGCAGTAACGTCTTTCATTGCATTTGTAGCTAATGTTTCGATGTCTTCTTCTTTTGCACCTAATTGCGTAAATCCTGTTGGAATACCAAGATCATGAGCAAGTTGTTCAATTGCCGTAATTGCTAATTCAGCTGCATCACGTGTACTTAAACCTTCTATGTTCTCACCTAGATACTTAGCAATCTCAGCGAAGCGTTCTATGCGGGCAATTAAGTTAAAGCGGCAGACATGCGGGAGTAGAATGGCATTACACACACCGTGTGGAAGGTTGTAGAAACCACCGAACTGGTGGGCAATTGCGTGCACATAACCGAGTGATGCGTTATTGAAGGCCATACCTGCTAGAAATTGCGCATAGATCATTTGTTCACGAGCTTCCATATCTTGTCCATTAGCAACGGCACGTGGCAAATATTTAGGGATGAGTTCCATTGTTTTCACTGCACAAGCATCAGTGATCGGTGTCGCATTTGTAGAAACATAAGCTTCGATCGCATGTGTTAATGCATCTAAACCAGTAGCTGCTGTTAAACTAGGTGGCATACCGACCATTAATTCAGGGTCATTAATAGAAACAAGTGGTGTAACATGTGTGTCGATTATAGCCATTTTTACTTTTCTGCTCGTATCCGTAATAATGGTGAACTTAGTCATCTCACTAGCCGTACCTGCAGTTGTGTTAATTGAAATTAAGGGAACTAATGGCTTTTTAGATTTATTTACACCTTCATAGTCATGTATTCTCCCGCCGTTAGAAGCGACAAGACCAATCCCCTTTGCAGCGTCATGTGCGCTTCCACCACCTAAAGAAATAATGGAATCGCAGTTTTCAGTTTGATATGCTTCTAAGCCGTGTTCTACGTTTATGTCTGTCGGGTTTGGTTCTGCTTTAGGATAAATTGCGACCTCTAAGCCAGCCTTACGAATGATTCCCGCTATTTGTTCTGAAAGCCCTAATTTATGCAGACCATCATCTGTAACGATCAAAGGCTTTTTATAACCTAAATTTTTTAATTGTTCACCAACTTCATTGATGGCTCCTTGTCCAAATAAATTGACAGTAGGCATATTGAATTCGCTTTTTATATTTAACACATGCTTCCTCCTAAAATTAAAGTGATTATTATTATCCCATCACTCCGTTTTTATTATTCAGGACTCGAAGGGTAAAGGTGTGTCGAAACCATGCTATTTGATCTATAAAATGACATATTCAACTAAGGAACTTAATCCGCCTGTCTATAGGTCGGTAGAGGATGGAACTGGGTCTAGTAACGACTCAGCATCAATTGGGTTTTTAGCCCGTCTGCCGGAATGAGCCAGCCCTTATCATTTAAGCTGTTAATGAGTGCTGTACGGTTAATGCTGGTAATTAATAGATGGGAGATAAGAATTTTTAAAACCTAGATGGAGTTCATCAATAAACTTCTCGGTTAATCGGGATTCATAGCGATCCTTGTTATAGCAGCAATAGATGGAACGCTGGAAATGAGCATTAGGTATTTGTCGCATGAGCAAGTGTCCTCGCTTAAGCTCGTCTTGTACAGCTAGACCTGAAATAAAGGCAATATGTCCGCCCCGTTGCACGGTCTGCTTGATGGCTTCGATCGAATCTAGCTCGATCGGACCAATGAGGCCAACCCGGTGATCGTTCAGCCACCTCGTTGTCATTTCCCTCGTACTTGAGTCTTTACCGTGAAGAACAAAGTTAGCCGTCGCTATCAAGCCTGGATTGAGCACTTCATAGGAAGCCAAATGATGATCAGGTGAAAAAATGACAACTAGCTCATCCTCGCAGAGGCTCTGAGTAGATAAGAAAGACATCTCAAAAGGCTCAGAGGAGATGATCCCCAAATCGATCTCATGATTCCAAAGCTTCTCTTTAATAATAGGTGCTGGCTTAACCAGTACCGATAATTCAATGCCGGGATTCGCCTTGGAGAAATTGCTCAATATCTCCGGTAACACGTAGGTGGCCGGAACATAGCTAGCACCAATGGTGAGATTTCCTCTTACGAGACTGCCATATTCCATCACGACACGCTCTGCTTCACGCGTCAACTTATTGATGCGGGAAGCATAATGGAGTAGAGCTCTTCCAGGTGCAGTGAGTAGGGTCTTGTCCGAACGCGACTCAAACAGTTTGACACCCATATGCTGCTCCAATTTTTTCATATGATAGGTGATGGTCGGCTGCTTTAGCTCTAGTGCGTTGGCAACTGTTGTGATTTTCTTATGCTTTTCCAGAAGCTCAACAATTTGATATTTCAGCAAGTTCATATGCTAACGCCTCCAATTCCGCTTTATCCCCTCACTGTAGCATAGAAAAATTCGATGAATGTTAAAACAAATCCACTAAAAAGTTAATCTTTCCTTTACATAGCTAAGACAAAGGGAGAATAATCCAACATTATACTGATAACAAGACTGATATAAGTTAAAAGAATAGGCAGGTTAACAAAAATGGGAGATATCACTATCCGGCTTTTAGAGAAGTCCTTTGGTTCAGTTCAGGCGCTACGGCCTTCAAACCTGACTATTGCCAAAGGCAGCTTCACTACGCTACTTGGTCCTTCAGGCTGCGGCAAGACAACGTTGCTACGGATGCTGGCTGGACTTGAAACTCCCGATGCAGGTGAGATTGATGTGGATGGAGAGTGCTATTATTCGAGGAATCAACGAATTAATAAGCCAGCTCACCAGCGTAATTTCGGGATGGTATTTCAAGATTTTGCACTTTGGCCGCATATGACTGTTTTTGAAAATGTCGCCTTTGGTCTACGTGCAGCCAAAAGGAAAAAAGGCTTAAAGGAGTCCGTACTACATGCGCTGAAAACCGTACGACTGGAAGGTAAAGAGATGCGCTTCCCACATCAACTCTCTGGTGGTCAGCAACAGCGGGTCGCATTTGCTAGGGCGATCATCATGAAGCCACAGCTCGTGCTGTTCGATGAGCCGCTCAGCGCCCTTGATGCTATGCTGCGCGATGAGATGCGGGCTGAGTTATTGCATTTAGTCAAGGAGACTGGTGTTACAGCACTCTATGTCACACATGACCAGACAGAAGCGATGAGTATGTCGGATGAGGTTGTGGTGATGAAAGAGGGAGAAATATTACAACGAGGGACGCCTGAGCGTATTTATAGCACCCCAGCACATCCCTTCGTCGCCCAGTTTATAGGCAAGTCAAATTGGCTGATGAAGGATAAACAAATGGTTCGACCGGAGCATATCCGCTGGAGGGAGGAGAACGCTGCTGATTATCGCTTTGAGGGTACATTACGTCATGCGAGCTACATGGGAGACCGCTACGAAGTTGAGCTGGATATGCATCAGGATCTAGGAAGATGGACAGCGTACTCTCCTTCTCGGTTATCAATCGGTGAGACGATGCAAGTGTATGTATCTCCAGAACATGTACATGATGTCGCACAATAAGAGGTAGTTCAAAAAGTCACCTTTTGATCACGCATTATAGGTTTTTCCATTATGAATAGGAGGCAATACAAATGAAAATAGCCAAACAGGGTATGATGCTTGCTTTAACAGTATGTATGGGAATAAGTCTAGTGGGCTGTGGAGCAGCGGACAACAATGCAAAACCTGCGGAAACAGCTCCGGTAAAATCAGTATCAGCACCGGTTGAGCAGCAAGATGTAGAAAAGAAGCTGAGCGGCACTCTAACTGTCTACAGCGCAGGTCCGGAAGGCTTGGCTAACAAGATCAAGGAAGGTTTTGAAGCTCAAACAGGTGTCAAGGTAGAGATGTTTCAAGGGACAACGGGGAAAATACTCGCTCGTATGGAGGCTGAGAAATCAAATCCAGCCGTAGATGTCGTTGTACTTGCTTCACTACCGGCGATGCAAGGGCTTAATCAGGATGACATGCTCTTGGGATACCCAGAGGCTGCCAACGCAGACAAGCTAATTGCGGATTGGTCTGATAAAGATGGACATTATTTCAGCTATAGCGCATCAGCACTTGGCATCGTCTATAATACGAAGCTTGTTCAGACACCTCCTGTTTCATGGGCGGATTTGGGCCAACCAGAATGGAAGGGAAAAGTGAACATCCCCGATCCATCCTTATCTGGCTCTGCGTTGGATTTCATCTCAGGTTATTTGAGTGATGCAGGGGAGAACGGCTGGACACTCTTTGACAGCTATAAGCAGAACGGTGTAGCGATGGCGGGAGCGAATCAGGAAGCGCTTGACCCGGTGATTACAGGTGCTAAATCTGTTGTTGCAGCTGGTGTTGACTATATGGCTTATAAAGCGAAAGCTGCAGGAGAGCCTATTGATATTGTTTATCCTAAGGAGGGAAGTGTCATCAGTCCGCGCCCAGCAGCTATTATGAAGACGAGCACAAACACCGACAATGCCAAAGCATTTATTGATTATCTGATTTCAGATGAGGCACAAAAGATGGTAGCCAACGCATACTTACTACCAGGTCGCTCGGATGTTGAGGCGAAAGATCGCACGAATGCTAGTGAGATATCCACTTTCAATGTGAACTGGCAATGGATGAATGACAACAGTGATAGTGTTGCAACGAGATTCACACAATTGTTTAAGTAGGATGAGCAGCTCGGTGGTTCGGGCTTAGATGGGTGGTACGACAATGCAAACCAATACTTTCAAATCATATAGATGGATCGGGATAGTGCTGGCACTGCTGTTACTTGGCATGTTGGTGCTAGCACCGCTGATGATGATCTTTTGGACGAGTCTGTATCCTAACCAGACTTTTGATTTACAGGCACCGCTACGTAATATCATGCAGAGCGATCTAAGCGAGGTACTGTTCAATTCCATCTGGTTGGGGTTATGTGTCATTGCCTTAACAACGGTGCTAGCATTTCCGCTGGCGTGGATTATGGCGAAGACGGAACTGCGTCGTCATAAATGGCTTGATATTGTACTACTCATTCCGTTCATGACGCCTCCCTACATTGGTTCGATGGGCTGGATGTTATTTATGCAGACCAACGGTTATATGGAACAATTCATCCCAGCGGCTTCAGCTCTGACCCCTGCGTTCTTTAGCTTCGGGGGGATGGTTACCATTATGGGCTTGCATCTGTTTCCGTTCTTGTATTTGTTGCTTCGCAATTCGCTTCTCCAAATCAGTGGGAATATGGAGGAAGCAGCAGCTGTGCATGGGGGCGGACTCTTCTACCGTATTAGACGGATCATTCTTCCCTTGCTCCTATCGAGTTATGTCATGGGTGCCTTGTTAATCTTCGTCAAAACTATAGCGGAATTTGGCACGCCCGCGACCTTTGGCCGTAAGATTGGCTTCTATGTCATGACATCGGAAATTCATAAATATATTTCGAGTTGGCCGATTGACTTCGGGAAGGCAACGTCACTTGCTTCTGTCCTTCTGGCTTCTTGTTTGGTCATGTGGTACATCCAAAGTGTTATTAGTAGCCGTTATTCTTATCGATTGGTTGGTGGCAAGGGGACTGTTAACAAATATGCTTCCGTTAAGAGTTGGAGAGGTTTTTTGTGCTGGCTCTATATAGGTCTACTATTATTGGCTTCGATTGGGGTTCCATACTTTTCAATTATTACAGCATCGCTACTCAAGCTGCGTGGCGAAAGACTTTCTTGGGGCAATCTAACATGGCAACATTACGCTGATTTATTAACTCCTGGGTCGGAAAGTCTGAATGCGCTGTTGAACAGTTTTGGATTGTCGATCGTTGCATCGACGATTGCGGTCGTGCTAGGCACTTGGTTCGCGTTAACTGTAAAGCGCTCCCGCACACCGGGACAGAAGCTGGTTGACCTGTTCAGCTTACTACCTAATACAGTGCCGGGCATCGTCATTGTTGTAGGATTGATTCTGTTGTGGAATGCCAAATGGATGCCGATTCCGCTGTATAATACGTACGGCATGGTGGTGCTAACCTATGTCATTCTATTCCTTCCCTACACCGTTCAATACGTGAAGTCCAGTTATGGACAGATCGATCCTATGCTAATGCAGGCAGGCCATGTATTTGGCGGACGCAAGTTGTATGTCCTGCGAAGAATTCTGATTCCACTTCTGTTGCCTGGAATGTTAGCCGGGTGGATGATGACCTTTACGATATCCAATCGTGAGTTGGTTGCGTCCTTGCTGATATTGCCGCCCGGAATGAAGACTTCAGCGACATATATCTTCGCCCAGTTCGAGCAGGGGGCGGTATCGATGGGAATGGCGATGGCGGTTATTTCGGTGGGCATAACGACTGCGCTATTGCTTGTCATAACTTATTTTAGTTCAAAACAGAAAGTGGAATAGCCTATGACTCATTTAACCGTTTGGGGAGGGGCCGGAGAACACGGCCGCTCCTGTTATTTATTACAGCATGAAGATCAAGTCATACTACTGGATTGCGGCGGAAAAAAGGAACGTGGCGGACAGTATCCACTCATAGGTGAAGAAGTTCTACCTCGCCTTAAGGCAGTGTTTCTATCCCATGCTCATGAGGATCATTCGATGGCTATCCCGTTATTATATAAGCATGGATTTAAGGGGCAGGTATGGACAACGCGTACGACTGCACAACAGCTCCCAGTGTATTTTGAAGCATGGGGGCGTTACGCCCGATCTCAGTCTATCGATCTGCCTTATAATGATCGACATATTGCAGCTATTGATTATGTGTTCCTAGAGGATCAATGTGTTTCGGGTCATTGGGTCAAGGTATTCCCTGGATTACGGATGAAATGGGGCCGTAGCGGGCATCTTCCTGGATCGGTGTGGTTTGTACTGGATTGGGCTGGCAAGCTGGTTTACTTTTCGGGGGATTACACGGAAGAGTCCGGCCTACTTGCTGCTGATCGACCTGTGCTTTTGCCAGGACAGCAAGCCCATGCAGATTTGGCAATTATAGATGCAGCTTATGGTGCTGACCCAGATTCTCAGGCGATCGGGCTAGAGGAGCTTGAAAGAGTAACCCAAGAGAAATTGCAGCAGAACGGCACTGTGCTCTATCCTGTGCCGACCTATGGTAGGGGTCAGGAATTACTCGTGTGGGCGAGCGAGACCTTTCCTGAAGCGGATCTTATTGTGGAGCGAGTGCTTATGGAGAAGCTTTTCCAACTTGCTGAGATGCCAGATTGGCTACATGACAATGCGCTTGCACGTATTGAGACGCTGCTTGCCTGCGACAGACTGAACATTGTAGGTGATAAAGAGGCACGCAAGCAGGCGCTTTCCCGAACGAAAGGGGCGATTATCTTTACCGATGACGGTATGATGCAATCTGAAACCGCGCAATGGTACTATAAGCGGCTATCCTGCTCGACGAATAATGCTGTTATTCTGACAGGTCATCTGGCTGCTGGCTCGCATGGTGAGTTGCTATTGAGGACTATTAGCACCGGCGCGCAGGTACATCATGTCCGGTATAAGGTCCATCAAGGCTTGCCGGATGTCCGCAACATGCTGGAGTGGGTTCCGAGCAAAGCCACAGTTCTTGCACATGCCTCCAAGACGCGCACGGATCGTTTGCTCCATGTGCTACGGCATGAAGGTCATGATACGCTTCATTCGCTCTGTCCTGGGGAGATGCTGACTTTTTAAAAATAGAATAAGGCTATAGCGAGTGCGTGTCGATTCTCAATCGGTGCGCACTGTTTTAGTTCATCTTTTGTATAGTAGGGTATAATAAATGGGAAGAAGTAGACCCTAAAAGGGCTTCTTTCTATATGTAAATATGAGATTAGATAAATACATAGCATTCAAAAAAGCGAAAAGAAGGTGATGGCAATGACAAAGTGGAATGAAAGATCAGAAGCGGGTTGGAACTTTGAACATAGTTATGCTCGTCTGCCACAATTATTCAGTAGCCGTATTAACCTAACGCCTGTAAGTTTGCCACAGCTTGTTATTCTCAATGAGAAGTTGGCAACATCTTTAGGGTTAAGCATTGAGGCACTACAAAGTGAAGAAGGCGTAGCAGTACTTGCTGGCAACAGAATCCCTGAAGATGCTGATCCCCTTGCTCAAGCTTATGCAGGTCACCAATTTGGGAATTTCACGATGTTAGGGGATGGCCGGGCTGTGTTACTTGGTGAGCATATGACTTCCCAAGGTGAACGGTTGGATATACAACTAAAGGGTTCAGGTCGAACACCATACTCCCGCGGTGGGGATGGTCGAGCCTCACTTGGGCCGATGCTGCGCGAATATATCATTAGTGAAGCGATGCATGGTCTTGGAATTCCTACTACTCGTAGCTTAGCTGTGGTAACGACGGGTGAAGCGGTCATCCGCGAGAATGATTTGCCAGGCGCCATTATGACTCGCGTAGCTGCCAGTCATTTGCGCGTAGGTACGTTTGAATATGCTTCACAGTGGGGAAATGTTGAAGATCTTCGGGTTCTTGCGGAGTATACATTACAACGGCATTTTCCAGATGTCGGCAGGATTGAAGAGGCTGAGAGCCGTTATCTTCGTTTATTTCAGGAGATCATCAAGCGTCAGGCGATGCTGATTGCGAAGTGGCAATTGGTTGGCTTTATTCATGGGGTAATGAATACCGATAATATGGCTCTTAGTGGAGAAACGATTGATTATGGCCCGTGTGCATTTATGGATACGTACGATCCTGCCACGGTGTTTAGTTCCATTGATAGGCAAGGACGCTATGCTTATGGGAATCAGCCGAATATAGGTAGTTGGAATCTTGCACGCTTTGCCGAAGCTATATTGCCATTACTTCATGACAATCAATCTGAAGCAGTCGAACTGGCTCAGGGTGCGCTATCAGAATATACTACGCTATATTATGATACTTGGATTGCAGGAATGAGAGCGAAGCTAGGCATATTTAATGAAGAGTTAGAGGATGAAGCGCTCATCAAAGATCTCCTCAGTATGATGGATACGTATCATGCGGACTATACGAATACATTTGTTGCTCTGACCTTTAATAAGGTAGAGGATATAGATCTGTCTAGTGCGCCAGAATTTACGGGGTGGCATGTGTTGTGGCAGGAGAGACTGGACAGACAGCCGGAATCGAAAGACGCAGCACATGAGTTGATGCGAAACAGCAACCCTGCCATCATTCCTCGAAATCATCGGGTAGAAGAAGCGTTAGAAGCGGCAGTGGAAGATGGAGATTACAGTGTCATGGGGAAACTACTAGAGGCTCTTTCTAATCCCTATGCACATTCGCCAGAACAGGCGGTTTACGCTACTTTACCTGCGGAGTCAACTCGTCCTTACCGAACCTATTGTGGGACATGATAGTGAAATAGGTAATAGCCACTAACTGAAATTAAGTTAAATAATTATCAAAAAGTATGATGAAGAAGCGACCATTACTCGGTGTTCTAACGGAGTGAGGTCGCTTTGTCTTTTTAAATGATGGATATGGTAAGTGAACGATCTGCGTAGGATATACGTATTATAGATAGCGTTATTTAAGAGTTATACATAGACGAATGGAGAGGTGGAGGAGAATGCTTACAATTAGACATTTTTCCAAGAGTTATAAGGGTGGTAAAAAGGCAGTAAACGATTTGAATCTAGTAGTCGAGCGCGGTGATATTTATGGATTTATCGGACATAATGGTGCAGGGAAGACAACGACTATCCGAGCAGTGGTTGGTGTCCTTGATTTCGAAGAGGGGGATATTGAAATTGACGGCATCTCAATTAAGAAGGACCCTGTAGCTTGCAAAGCGAATATCGCTTACATTCCTGATAACCCAGATCTGTATGATCATCTTACGGGCATACAGTACTTGAACTTTATTGGCGATCTTTTCAAAGTATCCTTAGCAGATCGGGAGTCACTTATTCAACAGTACGGTGATGCCTTTCAGATTACAGCGAATTTGGGTGATATGATCTCATCTTATTCTCATGGTATGAAGCAGAAGCTTGCCATCATCTCTGCACTTATTCATAAACCGAAGCTGTTAGTACTAGATGAGCCCTTTGTTGGACTTGATCCGAAGGCTGCCCACACATTAAAGACAATCATGGCCGATCTGTGCAACAGTGGGAGTGCCATTTTCTTCTCAACGCATGTGTTGGATGTGGCGGAGAAGATCTGCAATAAGATTGCGATTATCAAAGCGGGTCAGTTGGTTACCCATGGCAAGACGGGGGACGTTAAAGGTGATCATAGTCTTGAAGATGTATTCTTGGAGCTGATAGCCAATGATTAATATATGGAGATTAACGAAGATACAGTTGCTATCTTCATTCGGTGTGAATAAAGCGTTGCATACGAGTGATGTTAAGGAAAAACGCAAATTGATTGTATTGACCATCGGCATTTTGATAGGTATTGTGATGGTGGGAGTAGTTTCGTTTGGATATAGCTATGCAATGGCATTAACCTTCGAACAATTGGGTAGGATGGATCTGTTGCTTGCTATTATGATGGCTGTCACGTCTGTGATTGGATTCTTCACAACGATCTATAAGGCTAGCAGTGTATTGTTTAGCTATAAGGACTACGACCTACTTATGTCACTGCCCATCCGGACAAGTGATGTTATAGCCAGCCGTGTTCTTCAGCTTTATGTACTGAATCTATTTTTTGTTCTGATAGTGATGTTACCAGCAGGAGCAGTTTATGCTATAAAGGTAAATCCCGGGGCATTATACTATCTATTTTTTCTCATGACACTTTTCTTTATTCCGTTACTACCCATCATTGCTGCAACGGTTATTGGCTCACTCATTAGCTGGATTGCATCCCGTTTCAGAGCTAGTCGAATGATTAGTCTCGTATTGACCTTCGCAGTAATTATTGTATTTATACTTGGTTCATTTCGGATGAATGGTGACGAGCAAATACTTGCTGATATGGGCCGGGAGCTGGCAGATATGATATTTATGCTCTATCCTCTTGCGGGCATGTATGTAGATGCCGTGTGTTCGTATCAACTTGGTTCACTTTTTCAATTTATTGTAATATCACTACTTGCCTTTATGTTATTCTCTACTGTGCTCAGTACAAGATATAAAGCTATTCATACTGGCTTAACGACCTCGCATGCAAGTAGTAAATATACGATGCAGCCTTTGGGGGTATCCTCGCCATTTCGTGCATTGTATAAGAAGGAGCTGCGCCGCTATATTAGTTCTTCCGTATATGTGTTGAATACAGCGATGGGCATGATTCTATTACTTGTAATGTCAATTTCATTATTATTTACTAGTCCGGAAAAGTTGGGAGAACTTATAGATATCCCACAATTGTCTAATTATTTGAGTACATTGGCTCCACTGGTCGTTTCTTTGTTTGTCGTTCTGAGTTGTACAACGTCGAGTTCCATTTCTCTTGAAGGTAATCATCTGTGGATTGTAACAAGCTCACCTGTACCCAAACATACTATCCTGCTTAGCAAAGTTGCTGTGAATCTTACCGTTACCATACCCGCCCTAGTTATTAGTTCTGTGATGTTAATGGTATCGCTTGGCACGGGATGGATGGAAAGTTTACTGCTACTTATAATTCCACTGATATATGCCTTGTATTCCGCATTGATGGGCGTGATTGTTAACTTGAAGCTTCCAAAGCTAGAGTGGACAAGTGAAGTTACGGTCATTAAGCAGAGTGCGGCAGTCCTTGTATCTATGCTTCTTGGGTTCATTAGTCTAGTGATTCCACTAGGTATATTCCTTTTTCTATCTCCTGTAAATGGAAATCTTATTTTGTTAGGTATAGGGATAGCGATGCTAGTGCTATGTGGTGTTATGTATAGATATCTTCGGATCCATGGGGAGCAGTTGTTTCAGATGCTCTAAGAGCTAGTAAAAGCATTCTAAATATGATGCTGCCACACTCCAATCGGGATCAAACCATATGCCTCTGGGTATGTTAGAGGAAACGAGATCGAAGGAGTGCATCATGATGGCCAGAGGAAAAAGAAGATATGTGGTACCAGGGGTTGAACAGGGGATGCAGACTTTCAAAGCAAATGTAATGAAGCAAGAGGGATATGCTGTTGATCCGAATCGACCGGACGACGTGAAATACGAAGTGGCTAAGGAGCTTGGTGTACCCTTGCAGCCAGGTGACAATGGCGGTCTGACTTCAGAATCGGTAGGCCATGTTGGAGGCAAAATTGGTGGTGCCATGGTTCGGGAAATGGTTCGTCTTGCTCAAGAGCAACTAGCGAAGAGTAGTGAATAGTAGAATCATAGACTAGCATACAAGCGTTATGACTCTCCCAACAATATATATAGTCAGTAAATATATTGTAGGAGGCCAGCAATATGAGAAAAAGAATTTCATCGAGCAGGGGTTATGAGAGGTTGGATGAATAGTCCAGGCCATCGAGCCAATATTTTGAATCCCAATTTTACAGACATTGGTGTTGGTTATGTGGCAGGAACAGCAACGAGTCGATATCAACATTATTGTACACAACTGTTTATTCAAAGACCTTAACAAACAAGGACACCTAAATTAGGTGTCCTTTCGCTACATAAAATCGAAATAATAACGAATCAAGTGGAAAAAGACCGGCGAGGTGTAGGCTAAGCTATCGATCCGGCTTAAGTAGCTTTTCTTCAGAGCATCAAACTTATCGTCATCGGCGATTAACAAATCCCGTTTTAGCACGGAAACGGTTAAGCTACCGAAGAATCCGCTCAAGCTGATCAGCATGCCGGATACGAGCCCAAAGGTGGGGGTAAGCGGAGTCAGATAGGGGTATATCAGGTACGACACGACTGTCGTTACGACAAAAGCGCATGCGAACCCTTCCCAGGTTAAGTGTGGATTGGCCGTCGGGACGACTTTTCGCTTGCCGAAATAAACTGATGCTAGATGATGTATTACATCATTAAGCTGCGTCAATACGACTAGAAACAGCACGAGCCCTGCTCCATACTGCGGTGTCGCAAATTGGAAATAGGCCAAGTGGCTAAGTCCGAAAACCATTAGCATAAGTCCCCATTGGGTCGAACTGACGCTGCGGAGGAAGCCGACCGTTCCTTTATTTATTATTCGTGGGAGCGGCAGGAACAAGAATACATAGAGCGGAATAAAGACGATAAACATGCCGTACCACTTGATATAAATCCAATAGAACTGTACGGGAATCGCTAGGTACGCCCACAGAAAGAGTCGGCGGTCGGCTTTTCTCGTTTTGATCATAGAGAAGTATTCTTTCAGTGCGAAGAAGGTAAGTGCCATAAGGGAGAGCAGTGAAACGATCGGATTAAACAGGGTGGCTAGGCAAAAGATGAAGAACATACCCCACCAGGTTTTGAAGCGGACGCCAATGGCCGCATAATCTTTGTCAGGCTGCATTCTCTTTATTACCACATAAATCAAATGGAAGACAAGTAAAGCTGTAAAAATAAGAGCTAACGTAAATAGCGAACTGTCCACTGCCAATCACCAACTTATCACGAGATATGAACCCTTAAAAGGGATCATATGTTATTATGAAGGAAACGTATACAAATGATAAGGGGAAATTTTGTAAATGGAAGCTGATCGATCAGTCTTTATTTTGCTTACGAATACCGGCACTCTTTTTACAAGAGTCATTCAAACCTACACGAAGGCTCCATATAATCACGCTTCGATCTCCTTTAATCGTGAACTTTCGGAGTTGTACAGCTTTGGAAGGAAGCACCCGAATAATCCCCTGAATGGAGGATTCGTGAAGGAAGATATTCAGACGGGCACGTACAGCAGGTATCCGAATACGACGTGCGTGATCTATGAGCTTCAAGTTACCGAGCGTGAGATTGAGAAGATGAAACGGGTATTGCAAGTCTTTATCCAAAAGCACCAAAAGTATCTCTATAACATTCTAGGTGTCATTGGCATCGCATTGAAGGAACCCGTCGAGTTCAGTAACTCCTATTTTTGTTCGCAATTCGTCGCGGAAATTCTGGAGCGGTCTGGCATTAAAATATGGAATAAGCTACCCGCGCTCGTGACTCCAGATGACTTTCGGAAAAGTGACCGGCTGCATTTGATCTATGAAGGGAAATTAAGCGAGTATGAGCAACTGAAACTAAACTAGTTCATCCTGTTTCAAGAGACAGTCTATTGGGTAAAGGTAAATATTACCTTACAATAACTAATGTTCAACAGGAAGAGGAGAAAATGATTATGATTAACAAACGATTGAAGTGGATGGTACTCACGGCCATCTTAGTAACTGGAGTTCTAGCGGGGTGCGCCGAAAAAGAAGAGGAAGCATCTACTACACCAGTCAGTCCAGAGTCCCAACAAACTGTCGACACAACGAAAGATAGCCCAACACCAGAATTTAAAGGGACGGCCATTAAAAGTGCAAATGAAGATATCCAACTAACCTTTCCGGAGGGTTGGAAGGAAGATAAGGAATTGAACGATTCTGTTATCATCTTGGCCTCTAATGAGTCGAAGGAGAAATATATTATGGTTATTGCGAACCAGAAAACGGATTTCTCTGAAGATATGAGTTTGGATGATTTTGTGAATACATTCAAAGAAAATACTAAAATTAGCGTGAACGATATGGAAATAGTGAGTACAGAAGATACAGAAATCGCAGGTGCCTCAGCAAAATTAATTGAATTTACGGGTGAGGTTCAAACGTTTAAGGTTCATTACTTGGCGGCAATGATAGAAAAAGGAAATCGCTTTTACCAAATCATTAGCTGGTCATCAGAGAGCAAGTATTCAAGCGACAAGGACGAATTTTTAAAGATTATACAGTCATTTCAGGTTCTGAAGGAAGATGACAGCATAAGCCTGTCCCCCATAATTCAATCGGACCAAGGCGAAACTTCAGAATTCAATAGCGAGGATGGTATGTTGACTATCGCCCTTCCTGCTAGTTGGGTTGAACAATCGAATCTGATGCCAGATGCGAATATACAGGCTGCCAAAATAGATACGGAAGATTATGTGGGCGTCATATCGGAGGAAAAGGAACTATTCGGTGATGGAGCAGTATTGGAAGATTATCATAAACTGATAGTGGATCAAATGAACGGTTCAATGGAAGACCTGAAGATTACTGATCCGGTCAAGACGCAAGTAGGCGGAAGGGATGCTCTGCAATTCGAGATTTCCGGCGAAGTCAATAAGGTCAAGATCGCATATTTGATTACGGTTGTTGATCATCCAACTCACTTTACGCAGGTCATCTTATGGACGCTTAAACAGTACTTTGGCGATAAAAAACCAGTGTATCAAGATATAACTAATACACTCATTTTTAATGAAAAGTAACTAGTCACTTGGGGAGGCGGACGTCCCGTTGCTAGTGCATATCGGTTTCGATATAACATAATACAAACTAGCCCCTTCTCTATGAGAAGGGGCTAGTTTGCGTGAGAACAAATGAATGTTAGTTCGTATAGTTATCGAAATAACCTTGGATGAAGACAATAGGTGTACCTTTATCTCCGCTACCTGAAGTTAGATCGGATAGGGAACCGATGAGGTCAGTAAGTTTTCTAGGTGTCGTACCTTGTGTTTCCATCGATCCGACAAGATCAGCATCTTTATTGTTAATGAATTGCGAGATCGCCTGTTTAAGCTCTTCGCCTCGTAAATCAGCGAAGTTATTATCCGCAAGATATTTCAACTTTACTTCATTAGGAGTACCATCGAGCCCAGCTGTGTAAGCTGGTGATACAACGGGATCAGCGAGCTCCCATATTTTACCTACTGGGTCTTTGAAAGCTCCGTCTCCATAGATCATCACTTCAACATCTTTGCCCGTTTTTTCTTTGAGCATTTGTTGTATTGTATCAACAACAGGTTGGCAATGACGTGGGAATAATTTAACTTCGTCTTCTGTTGATTTATTGGAACCTAGCAGACCATAATTCTCATTATATCCACTGCCGTCAATAGATTCTGACAATATGTTATCGAGGCTGTACACTTTCTCAGCGCCATTAGCTAGCAATATTTTCTTCGTTCTGAATCTCGTGTGTATATCACAAGTAAGAACATTCTTAGTGTAATCTAGAATGGTTCTTGGATTATTGGAGAATATCACTTCACATTCAACACCATATTCTTCAACTAAAGATTTATAATAATCAATATAATCAACACCTGTAAACGTATGTTTACCGTATCCGAAATAATCGCGGAATTGCTTCTCTGTTAGAACATCTGTCCAAGGATTAACTCCTTTTTCATCGAGCATATCTAAATCGACTAGGTGATTGCCCACTTCATCGGATGGATAGCTGAGCATCAAGACAATTTTCTTAGCCCCTTTGGCAATACCACGCAGACAGATGGCGAAACGATTACGACTTAGAATTGGGAAAATGACTCCAATCGTATCTTCACCAAACTTTGAACTAACATCTTTCGCAATATGATCAATCGTAGCATAGTTACCTTGAGCACGAGCAACGATGGATTCTGTTATAGTCACGATATCTTTATCTTGAATGGTAAATCCTTCAACTTCCGAAGCGTGTAACACACTAGCTACAACGATTTCTTCGATATTGTCTCCTCGATTTATGATGGGGCAACGGAGACCTCTAACAACTGTTCCAACGACTCTTTCCAATATAATCGCTCCTTATATTTCCGCTGAAACGGATGCGTCTTTGAAAAAGGACGATTTAACCGTTTCTACTTGAGTATGTACCTTACTTGTAATATACATGAATTCAATGGTATAAGTAAAATGAATATATTGAATGATAGGTATAAGGGGTGCTTATGTGGTTAGCAAATTAGATTTGTATAAAGTATTCTGCAAGGTAGGAAAAAGCGAAAGTTTCTCTCAGGCAGCAAGAGATCTTTACATGACACAACCTGCCGTTAGTCAAGCGATTATGCAATTAGAAAGAGAATTAGATACACGTCTTTTTAATAGAACACCTAAAGGGGTATCTTTAACAAATGAAGGCAGTCTTTTATTCGAATATGCTAACTCGGCTATTAATTTAATTGATGTTGGAGAAGAAAAGATTTTGGAGTTTAAAAATTTAACGACAGGTGAATTAAAGATCGGTGTGGGTGATACGATTTCAAGGTATTATTTACTCCCCTACTTAGAAGCCTTTCATAATAGATATCCCAACATCAAGTTTAAGATCGTTAATGGCACAACATTAGAGATCTGTTCTATATTGAAATCGGGTGAAGTTGATATTGGGATTTGTAATTTTCCGCTGGATGATCCTACATTAGAATTACGATCATGTATTGATATTCACGATATATTTGTGTGTGGGGAGAAATATAAGTCGATATTATCTAAAGCATTAAGCTTGGATGAAATAGTGAAACTGCCGTTAATATTACTTGAACCGAAATCCAATTCAAGAAAATATGTCGAGGATTATATGAGCTCTAAGGGTGTAAGGATTTCACCAGAATTTGAATTAGGTTCACATGATTTGTTGCTAGAGTTCGCCAAAATCAATTTAGGAATTGCCTGTGTGACAAAGGAGTTCTCCCAAGAGTATCTAAATAAAGGATTATTATATGAAGTGCAACTTAATGAAGAAATACCGAAGAGAAGTATAGGTGTATGTTTCTTGAAAAGTGTACCGTTATCACCTGCATCCACCAAGTTTGTTGAGATTATAGGGAATAAATAGGTATATGTCGAACAGTTTTTGCAGAGTATCCTCTATAATCCGTATAGGAGTTAGGTAATACAATGGATCAATCATTTTACAAAAGCAAATATCTAATGACCTATTTGATGAATAGTACCATATGACCATGTAAATAAATGTATAGTCATGTTATTCTTTGGAAGTATTTAAAACTTCATAGGCAAACCTATAGAAATGGCGTCTACATTTGTATACGAACTTTATACGCAATCAGACTACTCTTATGGGTTAGTTTTTTTTGCGTCATTTTCAGTCATTGGTCATCATTATCATTCATCAGGAGGTAGAAAGCATGAAAAAAATGATTGCAATTGCGACATCGGCAGCGATGTTAGTTAGTTTTGCAGGTGAGACAGGCTACGTTCTAGCAAGTGAATTACAACAGACAAATACAGTTAAGACGGTATTGGAAAGCCGCATGAGTACAATTAGTAAAGCATCAGTTGCTCCGTTTGATTTATACGGGAAGGATATTTTGAATGCTTATAATGAAGTTTTCAAAATGAATACTGCAAATATTAAATCAATAAGTAATAATGGTGGGAACTATTCAGGTTCTTCTATAGATAAAGCTATAGACGGAAACATGGGTACACATTGGGAAACAGGTAAACCCAATACTTCAGCATTCACGAATGAGATCGTAGTTTCATTAAATGAGTCCATTGAATTAAATAGAATCGTGTACGCAGCTAGACAATCCGGTGCTAAAGGAAAAGGATTTGCCCAAGAGTTTGACATCTATAGCTCAACTACCGATGAGGGAGATAACTTTATGTTAGTCTCTTCTGGAGAATATACAGGCTCAACAGGGGATGTCGTTGAAATTCAATTTCCATCAATAGTATTTAAGCGAATTAAATTTGTATACAAAAAAGCGAATCAAGATTGGGCAAGTGCAGCAGAATTTTCATTTTATAAAGAAGATGCTGTGTCACTTAAGATGAAACGTTTATTTACGGATGATACATATAGTCAAGTTAGTGCAGAATTTGCTGCCGCAAATCAATTAACAGCTTTAGAGAATGAAGTGAAGTCACACCCACTATACGCTCAATTCAAAGCAGATATTGAGAATGCACAAATACTGCTAGAAAACCATCAAATAGAAGCAACAACTGCAAAGGTCTCTAAATTAAAAGGTTATGGTACAGAATATGAAGCTGCTTATAGCGAAGCATATAGAATGCCAAATTCGAATGTGTTAAAAGTAACGACAAATGGGGGAAGCTACCCAGGTACGAAACCGGAATATATGCTGGATGATCAACCTAATACGCATTGGGAAACGAATAGAAACAATGATGCTAATTTTACGAATGAAGTCGTATTTGAATTAGATACAGCAGAGGTGCTTGATCGAGTGGCTTTTCTGGCTAGAGATAATAGAAAGGGATTCCCGGAAGCTTTCGAAATCTATGCATCTGAAACAAGTAAGGGAGATACATTCCAACTCGTTTCTAGTGGAACTGCAAGTAGTACGAACGACTTTCTAGAATTCAAATTCAAACCAACGACGTTTAAAAGAGTGAAGTTCAAGTTCACCCAAGCGAATATCAACAGACCTTTTGTTGCAGAATTTAGATTCTATAAAGAAGATCCAGTCAGTGATAAAGTGAATGGCATATTTACGGATGGAACGATGAGTGCAGTAGTACCAGAGTACAATAGTGTAGCTGCAATCCATTCTTTAGAGGAATTAGCGAGAGTACATCCGCTATATCCGATCCTCAAAGATCAATTGGACTTAGCTAAGAGAATTGTGAATGGCAAAGTGCAAATTGAAGGTACGATCATCACAGCAGAGCAACGTGGAGATATGAGAAAGCATGCTCAGCAAAACTTAAGAATTAACTTCGGCACGAATAACCAACCTACCGGACTCGTTGCAATGCCTGGTGATACCATCAACGTGTATGTGGATGTAGAGTCGGGCGATAAATTACCGTCAATAGTATTGTCTCAGCAAGAGGCTGCTTGGAACGTTTGGGGTAGAAGCGTGCAACTGCGTCCAGGTAAAAACACAATAACCGTGCCTGAATTTGCAACCAATAGCTACTACGCACGTGAAGTAACTAAAGGTGGCACGGTATATATTGTCAATCCATATACTTCTGAAGAGCAAGGCAAAGCTCCTACTATCCGTTTTGAAGGGTTAGAGAAAATTCCTTTTATGACGAAGACAACAGATCCGGAGCAATTTAAGGCTTTCCTAACCACATATAAACAAAGATTAGATGAAGATAAAGCGCTACATCCTAATGTGTTAGATCGACAATTAATCGACGTCGTAGAAATGGCTAGCGATCACGTTATTTTTACAGGAACGGCTACTGAAGCATACAACAAATTTATTACTCAAGGAAACAACCCAATGGATACCGTAACGGGTTATGATTCTTGGATGAAGACAATCTTTGATTTCTATGGTTTGGATGGCAGCAGTGAGCTCCATGACCCTCAACTAATCCGTGAAAATATTAGATTGATGCAGCCCTATGGTGCGATGTACGCAGCAGGTGACCATACAGGAATTCAAGGTGGAACCGTTGGTTTGATGTTAAGTGATTTCAATGTGGCTTATCCAGGCTGGGGATTGAATCACGAAATCGGACATCGCTTGGCCATGGGGGAACGGGAATATGGCGAAGTAACCAATAACATGGTGTCTATGTTGATGTCTGTCGCTTCTAATTCGATGGATACTCGCATCCCCTACGAAGAAATTTATAAATATACCTTAGAAGAAAATAAAGTCGTTATGAACCAACAGGGACTATTTGCACAACTGGGAGCCTATTGGCAGTTGGAGTTGGCTCATCCGGGGTACTGGACAGAATTGACTAGGATGTATCGAGAGCGGAAGGTAATCCTAGCCAATGGAGATAATTCGAAGCAGCAGTATCTGGTTGAGTTCTCTTCTGAAGTGCTAGGTCTGGATTTAAGTAGCTTCTTTGCTAGACACGGCTTCACAGTTAATCCTGAGACAAGAGAGAAATTGGCGAAATATCCGGCTTCCGACAAACTGTGGTATCTGAACAATACGTTAGTTAACTATGAGGAAAATGGAATTGAAGACAAGACGACTGCGATCAACGTGGGTATTATTTCGAATACGACTGCTAAATCGAATACGTTAAACATCAATATGGATAAAGCCTATAAGAAGGATCTCTTAGGTTATGAAATTTATCGGAACGATATGCTGATAGGGTTTACAGCAACAGATCGGTTTGTGGATTTAGCTGTAGACACAACTCAGAATTATACGTATAAGATCGTGGGTTACGATAAGAAATTGAATACATTGAAGCCAGTTGAGGTTCAGGCATTCAAGCCGACGTTATCGGTTGAAGACCATGTCACATTAAAGCTCAATCAAACGTTCGATCCTATGAATTATGTAACAGCGACGGACTATCAAGGGATTGATATAACAAGTGAAGTCGTTATTACATCGAATAACGTGGATATCACGCAAAAAGGAAATTATGAGATTAGCTATGAGATAAAGAATGCAGGAGTAACAGAGTCCAAAACGACAAGTGTAACGGTAACAAGTGATTACGCGTATGTGTCGGATATGGAGGCTATATTAGTCAATGTTGGCTGGGCGGGACTAAAGAAAGATAAAGCACCTGCGGGTGGAACGATAACACTCGTAAGACAAGGTCTTGCTGCAACCTATGCGAAAGGGATCGGCGTACATGCCAATTCTGAGGTTGTATATCATATTGAAGGTAAAGGGTATGACTTCTTTGAAAGTTATATCGGGATCGATCAAGCTGTCAAAGGACAGGCATCCTCAGCTACCTTTGAAGTGTATGTAGACGGGGAGAAGTTGTTGGATAGCGATGTGTTCGGATCGGGTACGGAACATGAATTTGTAAAGATACCTGTTACAGGTGCACGGGAAATTAAGCTTGTTACAACCGATGCTATCAGTAATGGGAATACGGCAGATCATACCGTATGGGCAGATGCGAAGTTTACGAACAATTCAAGCAACCCAACCATCATTGTTCCTGAACAAACGGCATTCGTTATGCTAAACAGTGAGTTTGATGTTTTAAAAGACGTTACTGTATTTGATACAGAAGATGGAAACTTAATCGACCAAGTTCAAGTGAATACGAACGGTTTCACTACAAACAAGACCGGTACGTACCAAGTAGAACTTACGGTGAGCGACCGTGATGGCAATACAACGACGAAGACGAGAGAAATCGTTGTATATAGTGCTAGTATATATTTGAGTGATGTGAACTGGGAATCGGCAAGAACAGATTATAGTGTCGTTAGAAAGGACAAATCCAGTTCCAACAATACGATTAAGCTACTCGTAAACGGTGAAACAAAAGAGTTCGCCAAAGGGTTAGGAACGCACGCAAACTCGGAAATCGTGTATAACCTTGCTAATACGAACTACGAATATTTCGAAACGTTTGTTGGGGTTGACCGCAATATAGCAGAGCAGAACAGCTCAAGCATAATATTTAAAATACTAGCTGATGGTAATGAAGTGTATAACAGCGGACTTATGAAATTTGGTACTGAAGCCAAATATGTTCGAATACCTGTTAAAGGTGTAAATGAATTACAACTGGTTGTAGATAATGCAAGTAACGGAAATGCTTCAGATCATGGTGATTTCGGAGATGCGAAGTTCATCATCCTTAACAATACGCCTGAGCTTACGATACCTAAATCCGTATCCACCAAAGTCGGTCAGGAAATATTGTTGAGAGAAGACTATTCAGCGATGGATTCGGAAGATGGGGACTTAACTTCTCAAGTAACCGTTACTGGGGAAGATCGAGTAAACTTCAACAGAGCTGGAGAATATCCAATGACGTACACTGTAACCGATAGTGATGGGAATACGACCACGAAGACTAGAACGATAGCCGTTGTGAACATGGAAGATTTCAAGTATTTGACGGATTATGACTGGAATTCTACACAGAATAGTTATACGGCTCCGGTGAAAGATATCTCGATAAGTGCTAAAGCGTTGAGATTAACGGATGCTAACAATCAAGAAGTGGTCTATGAAAGAGGAATCGGAGCGCATTCTAACTCCACGATTGTATATGATCTGAGCGACAAGAACTATGATTACTTCACATCATTTGTTGGTGTAGATCGTCAAATGTACGGTACAATTGGTTCAGTGAGCTTCGAGGTTATTGTTGATGGAGAGAAGAGATTTGATAGTGGAGTCATGATTTCAAGAGACCCACAGAAGTTCATTGAAGTCGATATCAACGGAGCGAAAGAATTGAGATTAGTAGTGATTGATGGTGGAAATGGTAATGGATCTGATCATGCCACATGGGGAGATACTAAATTACATTTTGCCAATGCGGATCAACTATTTACGGGTGAACTGGAACAAGCGATTGCTGATGTTAATGCAATGAACCTAGAGGGATACACTTCAGAGAGCATTGCAGCATTAACAGCTAGCATAGCAAGGGCAGAAGAAGTTCTAGCTAATCAGGACGCTACTCAAGGTGAAGTGGATGAGGCGTTAGCAGCATTGCAAGTAGCAACTGACGGTTTAGTAGAAATAGATTTCACTCAAGTGATTACTGTAGAAGATCAGTATTTAAGTGCCTCGATTAAGCAAACCTTAGGAGTAACGGGGGATCTCACGCTTGGGGATATGTATCAACTTACGACGTTAACAAGTGAAACAAGAAGAGCTAGATCCCTTGATGGGTTACAATATGCGAAGAACTTAGTGACGCTAGATATCACGGGGAACGAAATCACCGATTTCTCTCCATTACAAGGTTTAACGAAACTGGACAACTTGTTGGCTGATCCTCAGGTGGTTGAAGTAGGAACTCTACAAGGACCTATCGTGGAATTGGAAAACCTGGTTACAGGATTAGATGGATATAAAGTGATGCCTAATTTAGCGGGTGTTAGAAACAATAAAACGATGAACGAGATCGTGTTTGATGTAAATGCGTGGGCGGAGAACGCTGATACGTTTACAATAGACCTTTCGAATGAAGAAAAGGGGCTCTACTTCTTGGTAATGACTTATCAAGTTGAAGGTAACCTTGTGCAACTCATTTATCTGATTGATAATAACTAATTTGTAGAATGATGATGAGCATGAGTTGAGGGTGTTCTTAAAAGGGGACAATACTAGACCAGAGAAGTCTTCGACTTCATCTGGTCTAGTGTCGTTGCAGCGGAAATATTAGAAAGGATAAGTTTCACTTGATTGAGCCCATGTTATGCACATGTGGATAACAATTTGGCACACCGCATCTCGCAAAGATCAATCCTATTAACAGTCGGGTTTGTCAATATGAGAGGACTATGGCAATATAGAAGCATTAACTATAACGAATGGAGGGCATTACATCATGTCTAATTTACCAAATTGTCCAAAGTGTCATTCAGAATACACTTATGAGGATGGAAGTCTGTTAGTTTGTCCAGAATGTGCCCATGAGTGGACTTTAGAATCAGAGACCGAGAATAATGAAGACAAAAAGGTTGTCAAAGATGCGAATGGTAACGTCTTAAACGATGGGGATTCTATCACGGTAATTAAAGATCTCAAAGTCAAAGGAAGTTCATCTGTTGTAAAAATAGGTACAAAAGTAAAAAATATACGCTTGGTTGATGGAGATCATGATATTGATTGTAAAATTGATGGATTTGGAGCTATGAAGTTGAAATCCGAATTTGTTAAAAAGATCTAAGAGGAAGTTCAAAAAGTCATCTTTTGATCACGAAGGTAAGCAAGGAGCGTATTCGACATCGAAGATTGAATTCAGCCGGTCTTTCCGGTGCTCACGTAGGTACTGCCTACGCTCCGCTCCTCACTCCCTATCTTCATTCAATCTTCTCGGTGCTGAAAATCTAACTTTTTGAACACGCATGATAAGAGTGTTGTAGATTTATCTTGCGACACTAACAATTCGGTTGCGTCCTTCATTTTTGGCTTGATATAAGGCTTTGTCCACGGACTCAAATAAATCATTCAAATTCATTATGGGGTTGTTGGTATGTGGATTCATTGAATTATTAATGGATAGCAACCCCATACTTATCGTGATGGATACAGATGAAGCACCATTATCGATAGCCACTTTATTCATCTCAATGGTTGATTGGACACGTTCAGCCAGAATAGTAGCTTGGAATTGATTCGTATTTGGTAAATAGATAATGAACTCCTCTCCGCCATAGCGGGCCAATATGTCAGCTTTCCGTAGTGTTTTTTTGATGACTTCGACAGTCTTACACAGCACGATATCGCCGACCAAATGGCCATAATCATCATTGATTGATTTGAAAAGGTCAATATCTAATAAAAGGATCGCAAACGGTGATTGATATTTCATATTTTTCGCTACTTCTTGCTCTAACTGTTGCGTCAAGTAGTGACGGTTATAACAGCCTGTTAAACTGTCGGTTAGGGCCATCTGTTTGAGTTTACGGTTCGTTTGAAACAATTCATTCTGTATTCTAATTAGTGCTAGATTACGCTCCTGTAGGATCTCGTTCTGAAGATGGGCCTCATCAATGAGTTGGTGAATTTCGGTCATATCTTGAAATGTGACAATTCTTCCAATGATGATATCATCAACTAGAATAGGCGCAACATGAATCTTGGTATACATATTGAATTGTGGATAGAAAGCTTCAATCTCTGCCCGTTCCAAAGGTTGTTCATGATAAGTAAGAAGGAACGAATCAAATTCGCTAGTAGATTGTTCTCGTGGCAGGATCGTCTCGATATTGAAGCGATCTCCTATATGTATGAAGTTAACGTAGGGAAGCAACGACTGGTTTACTTCTACAACATGCTGATTATCATCAAGCACCAGAATGCCATGATCTATGGTGTCAATAATATCTTGATGAGCAATAGTTACAAGATCTAATACTTTATCACGATGAATGGCAATAACGAAAAAGATAGCAGATAGTAATATTCCGAGAGATGTTATTCCCGGAATGACCGGAGATAGCGCTAAGACAACATTAAGGAACACGTCGAATAATACACATACAGTTAGCACTACAACCCCTCTGAGGACATGTGCAACCTGCATTTTGATACGGGGCGAATGATTTGAGGCTAGACCTAAATAGATGATATATAGTGAAATAATGACACAGATAATTATGAATGTAATCATAATCCAAAAGATCGGACCATAGATCCTTTGAACGTAGCCGCCATATGCAGGCTGGACAAACATACCGTTCGGGTTGGCGATGACACCAAGTGTGATGAACAGCGTTGAAATTAATAGGATCCAAGACGTCTTTTTATGTATAAAATGGGATTGTCCAGTGAGGAAAATCGTGAAAAAAAGCCAACCCGTTGTGAGTAGCATGGAGTTAACAAATGCGAGCTTCACATATAACAATTGAAACTCGGAATTCTCTGTTGTTTTCATAGCAAACTGGCAGAAAGGCCACAACATCATAGTAATGTGGAATACTAAATATACTTTATGTAGTGTGGTTATTGTAACAGTAACAAATACATATACGAACAGAACAAATAAAACTAGAAACAATATGAAATCAAGCCACATTACGAGCCCCAAATAGGTTACACCCTCTTATTATATAGTAGTTATTCAGCAGACTGACTTAGGTCGAAAGTCTTATATTATAACTCTAATATATAAGCATAGGGAAAATAATACAATACAAATAGGTAGATTTAATATGTTATAAGATAATAAGTCAGTTGAGACGATAGCTTCAACAGGCTTATTATGAATTTATAATTTAAGAGCTATAATGGACATCGCCTGGTATATCGATTCCAGTATTCTCCCATCTGGTGAGCAATTGTTTCACGTCTTGCGCTGATTTCGGCTTGCTAAACAAATAGCCCTGAATTTTATCACAGTTCTGTTCTTGTAAGTACTTCAGCTGGTTATTCTGCTCTACTCCCTCCGCAACGACGCACATATTCATTTTTTTGCCAATGATTATGATTTGCTCGATCAGAGCAGTTTGATGTGTCCCTGCATGGATCGAGTCAATAAAGGACTTGTCTATTTTTAAAGTGGAGATCGGCAAATGGGTAAGGTAACTTAAAGAAGAATAGCCAGTCCCGAAATCGTCCAAGGCAATTCTGATATTGTGTTCTCGTAGTTCATTTAGCCTACCACTCACATGATCGTAAGATTCAACCAGAATGGACTCCGTGATTTCGAGCTCCAGATACTCCGGTTCCAGCCCACAACTTCGCAGTGTATCTAGAACAAGCTCATTAAAATCGGTCTGTAGTAGCTGCAGCATTGAAATATTGACGGATATCGTTAAATGCTGTAATCCCTGCTCATGAAGACTTTTCAAGAAAGAGCAGGCTGTGCGTAAAACCCATGCTCCCAATGGAATAATGAGATGTGAGTCCTCTGCTATTTTGATAAATTTAAGAGGAGAGACAATGCCCAAATCTGGGCTATTCCAGCGTAAAAGGGCCTCCAGTCCGGTTACCTTGTTCAGCGTTAAATCTACCTGAGGCTGATAAAAGAGTTCAAACTCATTTCGTGCCATGGCCGAATATAACTGTTTCTCAATGTTCATTCTTTCGGCGAAGGTATCATTCATTGGATGATCAAAGGTAACAAACTGGCCTTTCCCTGCCTCCTTAGCCCTGTGCATGGCAATGTCTGCACGTTTAATTAATTCCATAATATCATTGCCATGCTCTGGATAGATACTTATTCCAATACTGATGCTGATGTGCAGAAGACTATTGTCCATCTCGATGGGCTCCTTGAAACTGGTGAGGATGCTACCGGCAATCTTAGATGAGCCATCTGTATTCTCGATGGGATGAAGAATGATAAATTCATCACCACCAAACCGATAAACGTCTCCTTTATTCGCTACAATGGAGAGTAGCCTTTCGCTTACCTTAGCAATCAGACGGTCCCCGAATCCATGACCCATCGTATCGTTAATATATTTAAAGTTATCAATGTCCACAAACATCAGTACCGCATTCTTATCGGAATCCGCAAGGATGCTTTGAGTTCCATTCTCGTATAAGGCCATCTTGTTGGGCAATCCAGTCAATACATCATGATAGGCAAGATAATACATTTTCTCTTCACTTTCCGTAAGCTTGCGCTGATTCTCAATAAGTTTATCGTATTGTTGTCTAAGTTCATCTTCAGTTGCTATGATCTCCTCGTATGCAGATTCGAGACTTTCATGGGCGTAGACCTTGTCAATGTATGCGACTCCGAGCTTATTCTCTATCCTTTTGATGCGATTGACCGTTCCCAGAATGAGAAAAAAGATAAATGCTGCCGTCATACTCATGAATAGCCAACCTTTAATCATATGAATCAGTGTGACCCATTCACTATTCGATACGAAAGTGGAAATTGCCTTATCCGTTAATAGAATCCATAGGCAACCTACGACGAAATATATTCCGGAAATTCTAGTAGAACTTCGTAGGGGACTGAAGGTTTGTTTAGTTGTCGACTTCAATGTTGTCTTCTTATGTAAAGGTTTTCCCGCATAGGGGGTTCTTTTGTCTTTATCTTTTTGTAGCATAGTGCCCCTCCATTTCAAACCTGATCAATCATCTCGCTTTTAGAAAATTCAACATATTTATTCGGATTCCTCTATTTGATAACATTATTTCACAAATATCTACAATATATGCCCATAAATAAAGGCTGATGCTGATGAAATGATGAATAAATTGAACAATCCATTCATGTTTAGAAGTCTATGAGGGGTAAATCATGATGCGTATAGCAGCAAATTTGGGTAGTAGTGGTTTAAGGTTTGTTCTGATACCTATTTCGATAAACGGCAGGGGTTAGCGTTGCGAACTTTTTAAATGTTTTGATGAAATATCCAGCATCGCAAAATCCCAATTCATCACTTATTTGATGAATGGGTTGATCCGTTGTCTCTAGAAGCTGCTTGGCCCACTCTATTTTTAAGCGTGGAATAAAGACTGAGAAATTTTCGCCGGTTTCTTTTATAAATATGCGGCTGAAATAACTCGAGCTAATGTGACATCGTTTCGCCATGTCACTCAATGAAATACTATCGTTCTTATGGTGGTAGATGTAATCAAAAGCCGGTTGAAGCAATGGGTTAGATGAACGGATTTCATTGGATGTAAACTTTTTTATTTTATTATCAAGAAGAGTACTGGAAAGCTCCGTTTGTATAGCTTGTATATTTCGATAATTACGATCAGAAGTGCTAATTGAATCTAAAGATGGGTTGACTTCATCCGTGGACAGAGCCTTTTTATACATATCTATCGTTGAATTTTTATGAATAGCTTCTTCCACAATGTAGTTGCATAGGTGAAATAACATATCCGCGATGGTAGAGACTTCTTCGTATGATAAGGCGGGTAAAGAAAGATAGTCTTTTTCTAAAGCTTTGAACTTATCATTTGTTTCTAGGCTAGCAGGACGAGTTACAATCTGTTCAAGTGGCGTATCTGTATCGCGTAGCTTAATTTGTCCAGCCATGATAGCCCCAATATATTGATCATCAATAATAATAGGAATGGCAATATCAATAATATTGAAATGGCACATATAGATATAGGGTTTATTCAGCCGTACGGCTTCCAATCCGCCTCTGGCATCACATGTCTGACAATACGGTGATAGTGTGGAATCTTGTCTTACACCCTGGCAAAAGGGTTGGCAGTAACTATGCTCTGTAACAGGAGTACCTTTGTAATCAACTGTAATGATCGCCATTTTGGTGACCAGCGCAAGAGAGTCTTGTAACTTATGCCATTTCTCTAAATCGATAATCTTGTCTAACCTAAACAAAGAATGGTTCATTAGTGTACACTCCCTATAGTTGAATAGAAATATGGAAATGGGAATAGAATATAAAGATGAAAGTATGAGTATTACACTTTGATTATACTGTATTAACCTGATAAGTGGACAAGATTATACTATTTGGGAGCTAGATAACATAAAAACACCATCTGGAAGCGCTTAAAATTGCAGGTATAGTTCGATGATTACTAACCATAGTCGGACTATAATAGAATCATAGTAATCAAAGGAGGAATTTAAGATGAGAAAAGCCTTTATTAGCCCATCTAAGTATGTTCAGGGAGAAGATGAATTACTAAATTTGGGGTACTTTGTAAAAACATTCGGAGATTCAGCACTACTCATTGCGCATGCAGATGATGTAAAGCGAGTGAAAGACAAACTAGAATCTACTATAAATAAATTTAATATCACACTGATCGAAAGTAACTTCCAAGGGGAGTGCTCACGCGAAGAAGTTCAGAGATTGCAACAATTGGCTAAAGAACATTCCTGCTCTTGTACGATTGGATTAGGTGGAGGCAAGGCAATTGATACAGCGAAGTGCGTAGCAGAAGGTGAAGCTTTAATTATTGTGCCAACGATCGCAGCAACCGATGCACCAACGAGTCATTCAGCTGTACTGTATACCCCAGAAGGGGAGTTTGATGATTATGCGTATTTTAAACAAAGCCCTAGTGTAGTTATGATTGATACGACGGTCATTGCCAACGCACCTACAAGATTTCTTGTGTCAGGGATGGGAGATGCGCTCTCTACTTATTTCGAAGCTAGGGCAACCTCAAGATCTTACTCTAACGTCAATGCGGGAATGCCATGTGGTGTTCGTGAAGGGGTCTGTGGTCCGGCGATAGGAACCAATACAGCCTTGGTACTAGCTAAGTATTGTTACGAAACGATATTGAGAGATGGCGTTCAAGCGAAGGTAGCTTCTGATTGTAATAGGGTAACTCCTGCACTTGAGAATATTATTGAAGCGAATATCCTTTTGTCAGGGCTTGGTTTTGAAAGTGGTGGTTTAGCCGCTGCTCATGCTATTCATAATGGCTTAACTTCACTTGAAGGAACTCATCATTATTATCATGGGGAAAAGGTAGCTTTCAGTACAATCGCCCAATTAGTTCTGGAAAATGCGGATAAAGATGAGTTGAATGAAGTATTCGCATTTTGCGTATCGGTTGGTCTTCCAGTATGTCTAGCAGACATTGGCGTAGATAGTGTTTCATACGAGGAAGCGTTGGCTGTAGCTCGAATCGCTTGTATTCCGGCAGAGTCTATTCATTCAATGCCATTTCCAATTACGGAGGATGCTGTGGCAGCGGCCATTATGGTAGCTGATCAACTCGGTCGACAATACAAATTAAGTAAGGGTGAATAGTATGAAAAAAATAATGAATAAGCCAGAGACACTAGTTAGAGAGATGTGTAATGGTCTAGTTCTAGCACATCCTAACTTAGCGTTTAATAGTAAATATAAGATCATTCAGAAAAAAGAAATAAACAAAGATAAAGTAACGCTGATCAGTGGTGGCGGCAGTGGGCATGAACCCGCACATGCTGGATTTGTTGGAAAAGGGATGCTGGACGTTGCTGTCTGTGGCGATGTGTTTGCTTCCCCTTCTCAAATCCAAGTATACCAAGGGATTCGCTCGTCTGCGTCCAATAAAGGAACGCTATTAATTATTAAAAATTACAGCGGCGATATTATGAATTTCAAGAATGCGGCCCATCTTGCAAGTGAAGACGGAATACAGGTCGATTATGTTAAAGTGGATGATGATATTGCCGTTGAAGATAGTCTCTATACCGTTGGAAAAAGAGGCGTTGCAGGAACTGTTTTTGTTCACAAAATAGCAGGTGCAGCTGCTGAGCAAGGAATGTCTTTGAGCCAAGTGAAGGAAGTGGCTCAGAAGGCGATCGACCATACGAAAAGTATAGGATTCGCGTATACCTCATGTACTGTTCCTGCTAAGGGAACACCGACCTTTACCCTTGCGGACAATGAAATGGAGTATGGTGTGGGCATTCACGGCGAACCAGGAATTAGAAGAGAAGCTATGGTGTCAGCGGATGAATTGGCAGACAGAATGGTGACTGCGTTATTGGAGAGTCTGGAGATTGATCAGGATGCTGATCAGGAAGTTACTGTATTGATCAATGGATTCGGTGGAACGCCGCTCCAAGAATTATATCTGTTGAATAACTCCGTTATCCGTGAATTAGTATCCCGCAACAAGAAGGTCTACAAAGTGTTTGTTGGAAATTACATGACGAGTATAGATATGGTTGGGGCGTCAGTTTCAATTATGAAACTGGACGACCAGTTGAAGGAGCTATTGAGTGAAGCGTGTGATACGCCAGCGCTATTCATTCATGAACCTTTCGAACAAGTGAACTATACCGAGGTCGTATTGGAGGAAGATGAGAATACATCTGTATCCTACACATGTGAGACGAATGAAGACTTTGCGAAGGTTGAGAATGATACTTTTTCTTTAAATAATATGATTTATCTTCTTGATACAATGAGTGAAATCATCATTGAGAATGAGATTCCATTCTGTGAGCTAGATGCCCATGCGGGTGATGGTGATTTTGGCATGAGTGTTGCGAAGGGGTTCAAGCAATTAAAGACAGAGTGGAATGATCTCGTAACGAACCACACCATGGATATTGGAAGTTTCCTAGATGCGTGCTCTCTCATTATTATGGAGCATTGTGGAGGGGCCTCGGGTCCAATCTGGGGTTCTGCATTTCGAGCAGCTAGTAAACATGTTGGAAACAAACAAGAGCTATCCATTGATGAGTTCGCTCAAATGATGGCCGCCGTTGTGAAAGGCATTCAGGATACAGGTGAGAGAGCCTTTGGCCGTGGCGCTGTCGTTGGGGACAAAACATTGATTGACGCGCTTGTTCCTTATGCTGAATCTTGGGGAAATAGTGCACTTGATGGCGATGACATTAAAGTTGCCTCAACGAAAGCGGCTGATGCGGCTGTCGAAGGAGCGAAACAAACGGAGGCGATCGTTGCTCGTATGGGAAGAGCGGGTACCGTTGGTGAGAGAAGTATCGGTTATCCCGACGCAGGAGCACATGCATTAGGGGTTATTTTTACAGAACTTTCAAAAGTAATAAAGTGAACATAAAGGCACCCGAGGGGGTGCCTTTTGATTTGTCTATTGATGGCGAATAGTAATATATTAATGATTGACAATTTTCGATACGTGGAATATATTGGACTACAATAGTTCCTTTATACTATTTACGGAGCAAAAAATATGATGTAAGTCACGAAAGTACATCTGCGCTAACGACAATTGTATATTTTGGCACACTAATCGAAAGATTAGCTCGCAAAGCCTCGGAATCTACCAGTCTATGTTAATAGACTTATGATCGTCCAGCTGCAATTAACCTCGTTAATGCAGCTGGACCTTTTTGTGTTCCGGGGAACTAAATCCATAAATATCAAGGAGGAAACAATGAAACGGAGCTTAAGACGTATAGCGATGTGGGTGCTCGTATTTTCGGTGTTCATAGGACTTATACCAGGGACCTTGCTAACAAGCTCTGCTGATGCAACGAATCAGCCAGAATGGCCCAATCCGGGTGCAGTCAATCTAACAAAGGTGGCTGTGCCTACAGGGACATCGGGTCAATGGAAGGTAACGTTGACCGTTGAGGGTAAGAATATCCAGAGTAATAGTACCACAGACGTTGTAATGGTCATCGACCGGTCAGGCAGTATGGATGATTCGAATCGAATGAAGAACGCCAGAGCAGCCGCAAATAAATTCGTCGATAATTTACTAATTAAAGATTCGACAACAAGAATTGCGGTGGTGTCCTTTTCTGAGGGTATAACAGATGTAGCTGGATTTACAGGGGTTAGTGGTAAAGCAGCTCTGAAGACTGCTATTGGCAAGATTTCTGCTAGTGGTGGTACCAACATTCAGGCAGGGATTCATCGTGCTGATGAGTTATTGGCGGGAAGCCAAGCACAGAACAAGGTCATTATTCTCTTAAGTGATGGCGAACCGACTTACAGCTATAAGGCAGATAAGGCGACAGCTTATACCTGGCCAGGAGATACAAAGGCAGGGTTTGCACTTTCAGAGTTTAAGTATGGGAGCACCCTTGGTTCAGGTTCGGACTATGGATTAAAGTATGGGTCATGGCCCTTTTCTAAAGATGAAACTTATAAGGTGAATAAATTTGATGTAAAAGATAATGGTATTGCAACCATATCAGAGGCCAAACTAGCCATGGATAAGGGAATTAGTATTTATTCCATAGGACTCGATGTTGGGAATAATAACAATGCCAAAGATGTATTGAATAAGAGTCAAAACAAGGGGTATTTTGCTTCAACCAGTAATGAGTTGAACAACGTCTTTACTGATTTGTCCAGTAAGATTTCCTTTGCAGCGGAGAACGCAAAAGTTATCGACCCGATGGGAGTCGAGTTCGATAAGATCGGTGATATCACCGTTTCTCAAGGAACGACAAAATGGAACAGTGGGACAGAAACGATCGACTGGAATATCGGTAACATTGCCGAGGGTTCTCCAGCAACGATGAGCTATACCGTTAAGATGGATGCGAACGCAGATCCGGAAGTGTTACATCCAACGAACAAAAAAACAACATTGACCTATACTGATGCCAATGGCAAGCCGGCATCGAAGGACTTTAAGGTTCCAGAAGTGAGCTTCGGTAAAGGTTCCATCACCGTTAGAGGGTATTATGTTAATGCGCAAGGCGATCCAATCAATACAGCCGGAGTTGTTGTAGATAGCGAAGATAAAGCAG
This sequence comes from Paenibacillus sp. Y859, assembly GCF_056786405.1. Lineage (NCBI taxonomy): Bacteria > Bacillati > Bacillota > Bacilli > Caryophanales > Paenibacillaceae > Paenibacillus > Paenibacillus sp. Y859. The sequence goes on from NZ_JBXCIZ010000004.1 coordinate 173,594, forward strand.
AACAGCTATACGATGAACCGTTTACTGTATCTGGAAAGTCAGCGCTTGATATCAACAAGACCTATTCGGTATCAGCCAAAGATGTTGATGGTTATTTGCTCAAAAAGGGTGATAATCCAACAAGTAAGAAATTGACTACTGCTGATCCTAATCCAACCATCTGGTTCGGGTATGTGAAAGCACCTTATAATCTCAATGTAGAGTATAAGGCTGGAAATATCGAGCTAAGCCCAGCTGAAGTCATTAAGAAACTTCAAGGTGAATCAGTAAATTACGATTACAGCAGCAAATTAATTCCAGGCTATACTTTCAAGAACGTAACCCTTAGTACAGGTAGTGGGTTAACCGTAAATGGTGGACACGTAACGGGAACGATGCCTAATAAGGAAGTAACGATCACAGTGAACTACACAGCAGACGCACAAGCGGTCACTGTGAAGTACTTGGAAGAAGGAACGAACAAGGTATTAGAGGCTGCAACGACTAAAGCGGGTGTAACGGGGGAGAATGTTACTCTTACAGCAGTGCCAGTGACTGGCTACACAGCGAAAGCTGCAAGCCACAGCTATACTTTTAAAGCAACTCCGGGCCAAGAGCATATCTTCTACTATACAGCAGATGCACAAACGGTCACTGTGAAGTATTTGGAAGAAGGAACGAACAAGGTATTGGAAGCTGCAATCACTAAATCAGGTGTAACAGGAGAAACTGTTGAGCTTACAGCGGCAACAATTCCTGGCTACACAGCGAAGGCACTAAGTCACAGCTATACCTTGACGGGAACTTTGGATCAAGAGCATATCTTCTACTACACAGCAGACGAGCAAGCGGTGACTGTGAAGTATTTGGAAAAAGGTACGAATAAGGAACTATCTGCTGCAACCACGACAGCGGGAGTAACAGGGGAAATCGTTACACTTGCAGCGACGACAATTGCTGGCTACACAGCAGAAAAGGCAAGCGAAAGCTATACTTTTACAGCTGATGCAAGCCAAGAGTATATTTTCTACTACACAGCAGGCGCACAAGCGGTGACTGTGAAGTATTTGGAAGAAGGCACGAACAAAGTATTGAAGGAAGCTACGACTACAGCAGGTGAAACAGGAAAGACCGTTACACTTACAGCGGAAAAAATTCCTGGCTACACACCCAAAGCAGCAAGTCACAGCTATACCTTTAAGGCAACTTCGGGTCAAGAGCATACCTTCTACTACACAGCAGGCGCACAAACGGTGACTGTGAAGTATTTGGAAGAAGGCACGAACAATGTATTGGAGGCTTCAATCACTAAAACGGGTGTAACCGGAGGAAACGTTGAACTTACAGCGGCAACAATTGCTGGCTACACAGCAGAAAAGGCAAGCGAAAGCTATACTTTTACAGCTGACGCAATCCAAGAGTATATCTTCTATTACACAGCAAACGAACAAACGGTGACTGTGAAGTATTTAGAAGAAGGAACGAACAATGTATTGGAGGCTCCAATCACTAAGCCAGGTGTAACCGGGGGAACCATTACACTTACAGCGGCAGCAGTGACTGGCTACACAGCTAAAGAGGCAAGCCACAGCTATGCCTTCGCAGCTGATGCAAGCCAAGAGTATACCTTCTACTACACAGCAAATGAACAAACAGTTACTGTGAAGTATTTGGAAGAAGGAACGAATGCGGAATTATCTGTTGCAACAACTGAAACGGGTGTAACCGGAGAAACTGTTGTACTTACAGCGGTAACAATTCCTGGCTACACAGCCAAAGCATTAACTCACAGCTATACCTTTGCTGCAGGAGCAGATCAAGAGCATATTTTCTACTACACAGCAAACGAACAAACGGTTACTGTGAAGTACTTGGAAGAAGGAACGGATACGGTATTAGAAGCGGCAACTACTACAGCAGGTGAAACAGGAAAATCTGTTACACTTACAGCGGTGACAGTGGCTGGCTACACAGCGGTGAAGGGAAGTGACACCTACACCTTTACAGCAGGAGCAGATCAATCCTATACTTTCTATTACACAGCAGACCAACAAACGGCTACTGTGAAGTACTTGGAAAAAGGAACGAATGCAGAATTGTCTGTTGCAACAACTGAAGTGGGTGTATTGGGTGGGACTGTTACACTTACAGCAGCTCCAGTGACTGGCTACACAGCCGAGGTGCCAAGTCACACTTACACTTTCACTGCAGACCTGAATCAAGAGCATATCTTCTATTACACAAAGGATGCTCCAATTGTTAATGAAGGCTATGTTACAGTGAATTATGTATATGTGGATTCAGAAGGAACTGAAATAGTTCTGCAAGATCCTACTATGCATAGTGGTGAGATTGGACGTATGCTACCACTACAGGCAGGGCCGATTGTATTGTCTGATGGTGTATATACACCGGTTAATCCTAACTTTGACTATCTAATCAAGGATACAGAAGGGCAGCAGCATACTTTCTACTACACGAAGAATGCTCCAATTATCGAAGAACGAGATGTAACCGTGAATTATGTAGATCAATTAACTCAACTATCGTTGATTGACCCTGTTGTGATTAGCGGCAATGTAGGGGATATACTTTCATTACAGGCAGAGCCGATTACAGTGTCTGATGCGGTATACATGCCAACCATTTTCAACATTGATTATCTAATCACAGATGCACTCGAACAGCAATATACCTTCGAGTACATGACAGATGATGTTGAAGATGTACAGCAGTTAATCGTGAGATATGTGGATAAAGATACAAAGGCAGAGCTTGGTCAACAGATCGTGACAGGAATTGTGGGTACAACCGTTACATTAACGGCAGGAGCAGTTGAAGGATATACTCCTGATGAGGCTACAGCTGAGTACGAATTTAAGGATACAGAAGGACAGGAATATATCTTCTATTATGTGAAGAATACGCCTACAACTCCGCCAGTTGATCCAGAACCGAACCCAAGTCCGAACCCGAATCCGAGTAATCCGGGTACATCAACACCAGGTCCATCAGGTGTAACACCGTTGCCTCCGGCACCTCCAGTAATTGCACCATTACCTCCAGCACCACCAAGGTTGGAGATGGATGATCACTTTAATTACATTAATGGTTATCCAGATGGAACGATTAAACCGGAGAACTTGATTAGCCGTGAAGAAGTTGCAGTGATCTTCTATAGATTGATGGATGATGCGACACGCAGCGATTACTTGAAGAAGATTAGCTCATATGGAGATGTCGAGAGTAGTCGTTGGTCGAACAAACACATTGCTACGATGGAGAATGCAGGCATCATCACTGGATATCAGGATGGGACATTTAAACCTGGTCAACAAATTACAAGAGCAGAATTTGCTGCAATTGCATCAAGATTTGATAATCTCAATGAGCAAGAGAACACGTTGTTCTCGGACATTAAAGATCATTGGGCGGCAAAATATATTGTATCTGCAGCGAATAAAGGCTGGATTAAAGGTTACCCAGATGGACAATTCAAGCCTAATCAATACATTACGCGAGCGGAAGCAATGGCTTTCATCAACAGTGTATTGAATCGTAAAGTTAACGTAGATGGTATTCATGAAGATGCTAAGGCTTGGCCGGACAATGCAACAGATAAGTGGTATTACACGGACGTGATCGAAGCAACTAACTATCATGATTACAGTAGAAACGAAGATGGATCCGAGACTTGGGATCAAGTGAACCCTGATCGCGTGTATCCTTAAGTAATAAACAAAAACTCCTCTCTGTTCAATCAGAGGGGAGTTTTTGTTTATATAAGATTAACTATTGAACAGCTTGTCCATATAATTATAAGTTAACGGCGTGCTCTTCTTCAATTCTTCACGTGTTGTATCATTATATAAGTATAGGCTAGCTGCTTCAGCGAAATATTCCTCTGGATAAACAGATACGTAGCCATCTTTGTTATAGTTAATATTTGCTTCTTTGTTAAATATGTTCTTGAAATCTTCCTTACTACTTGCTCCGTTAAATACGAAACGATCTACAGCATGCATTGTTTCATGGATCTCTAGGTTGAAGGAGCTGTGGCCTTTTCCTTTTTTGCTATAACCGATGCGGACAACGACAACCTTCTCGCTGACACCAGGGACATCATCCCATGTTAATCCAGTACCTTCCCAACCTCTTGGGGTTACACCTTTTAAGTAGAGTAATTCAGGAACGTTGGTAATGATATCATTGGTTAATTTAATTTTTACACCTTTATCGGACAACGACTTCAAGATAGGAGCTGGGATTTTCTCGAGCCGCCCAATCATTGCGTCTGCCTCTTTCACGTTATAATTACCTGTTGGCAAAATAACTAATTGATCAAGTAATACATTTTTAGCTTGAACAGTTTGTGTAGGTAGTGCCCCAATTAAAGTGAATATGATAAGTATAGTTAATATACGTTTTGTCCATTTCATTATAAATGTTCCTCCTAGAGCCAACGAATCTATGAATAGAGGACGTTGAGCTTCAATATCGGTAACTGGCTAGCATAGCGACAATGTCGCGGTAGCTCCTTTAGTTTTGCGCCACCATCTTTCAATGGGTTTGCCTTTGTCAATACGGGGTTGACATATGAAATTGATATATAAGTACGCAAAAACCCCTCTTACCGAAGTAAGAAGGGTTGGATAACAACGATTAACGTTGCACTTCTATATCGGTAACTGGCTGGCATAGCGAAGTATCGCGGTAGCCCCTATAGTTTTGCGTCGCCATTTTTCAATGGGTTTGCCTTTATCAATATATTAAATTAGGAATTGAATCTATCACTATCATCTAATATTAATAGTAATATTAATAGATTGAATAGTCAAGATGAAGTTATCTGAATTAACAAGAAAACCACTCCATTGTTGGAACTCTGATAATTGACTGGAAGGCATAGTCGGTTTTGTTTTTTTTGCAACCTTTTAAGATCATATGCGTCTTAGAAAGTAAAGACATAAGCGTGTAAGAGAACGTATAGGAGAAAGGGGATAAATAAATGTTCAGAATGAGAAATTTAGGATGGATGGTTGCGGGAATTGCAATATTCATGCTTTTTGGGTGTAATGACACAACGAATGTGGTGCCAGATACGAAGGAACAGATACAAGAACAAGCACCGGAATTGCAGCCACAGGATCAAATAGGGGAACAACTACAAGAGGAACTACCGCAGGAGCAAACAGCCCCATCTCCAGAGGAGGGCATGCCACCGACCGTGTTAGAAGCTGCAACAACAATTATGAGAGCTCTTAAGGATAGTGACATGAGCACGGTTGCTGCATGGGCACACCCAGAGAAGGGCATCCGCTTCACACCGTATGGTCATATTGATACTGATAAGGATCTCATATTTACAAGAGATGAGTTAGGGACTGTAATGCAGGAACCTAAGGAGTGGATGTGGCGGACATTCCCTGGTTCTGGCGAGGAGATCAAGTTGACGTTCGCAGAGTACTACAATCGGTTCGTCTACGATGCAGACTTCATGAAAGATGCGCAGATTGCTGTGAATGAGGGATTGGGAGAAGGCGCCATGATCTATAATCTGAAGGAAGTATATTCGGAGGAGCAGTATGACTTCGTTGAATACCATATTGCTGGTATTGATCAATCTGTTGATGTGATAGATTGGCGCAGTCTACGTCTTGTGTTCGAGAAGATAGGCGTGGATCGTGCGCTAGTAGGTATTATCCATGATCAATGGACACCCTAAGAGTAGATTAATAAGGTTGGATGAAGACAGCTACAGCACGATCGTAGCTGTCTTTCTGTTGTCTCCTACAGGAGCTATTGAGGAGATTTAAGTAGGAGGGTAAGATGGAAGCATATATGAGCATGATAAATGTAATTAATAAAGGAGAAGATTAACTTGAAATATCGTCGTCTCGGAAATAGTGGACTAGAGGTATCGGCATTGGGATTGGGGACAAATGCGTTTGGAAAACGGGCGGATCAAGAAACATCTACCAAGATTATTCATCATGCTTTAGATAGTGGCATTAACTTTATTGATACAGCTAATATTTATGCGGGCTCTGAATCGGAGAGGATTATTGGACAAGCATTGGGCGGAAGACGCGACAATGTCGTATTAGCAACAAAAGCTGGTTTAGTGAACGGGAAGGGCCCGAATAAGAGGGGCTCATCCCGCTATCATTTGCAACATGAGTTAGAGAATAGTCTTAGACGTTTGCAAACAGATTATATTGATGTGTATCAAATTCATACATTTGATCCTAATACCCCGTTAGAAGAAACATTACGAACTTTGGATGATATGGTTCGCTCGGGGAAGGTTCGTTATATTGGTGCATCTAATTATGCGGCCTGGGAATTAATGAAGGCGATAGGTATTAGTGAGAACAAAGGGTATCTGCGCTATGTCTCAACGCAGATTAGTTATTCTCTTGCAGATCGTACACCGGAACAGGAGCTTGTTCCTTTCTGTTTAGATCAGGGGGTAGGTATCATCCCATATTTTCCACTGGCAGGTGGCATACTAAGCGGGAAGTACACTTCAATAGATAAGGCACCTCCAACCTCAAGAGCTGTTACGGATCCGAACTTCAATAGATTCCTTAATGAGAGTACGGTAACACTTGGACAGAATGTGAGCAAGCTTGCAGTAGAGCACGGCTATACTCCTAGTGTATTATCGCTAGCATGGCTTATGGATCGACCTGCTGTCTCAACAGTGATTGTGGGTGCGACACGTATTGAACAACTAGAGGATAACTTGAAAAGTGTTGAGATAAACCTTGATTCAACAGTAACCCAGCAGTTGGATGAGATTAGTAATCCATCCCGTTATGGTGAACCATTCGCTGTGTATCGTCTCCCTTAAGTAACTTCGGCCACATTCTTATAGGATGTGGCCCTTTTTATATAATAAGGTGCTTTACTTTATAGCCATCACATTGTATTATATAAATATAGTTACTAACTTAATTAATGCTGCTATAAAATAAACATGAAGGGTATGTGACATATGAGTAAATTTCATCAAGAACCGAATATCTATGTTGGAGAGGTTCATATTAAGGTCCAAGAGTTAGATCGTGCAGTAACATTTTATGAGAATATTATTGGTCTAAGCGTATTGGAAAGAACGGCTAGTCGAGCTGTTCTGACAGTCAATGGAAAGACAGCGTTAGTTACTCTTGAGCAACCCTCAGATGTTATTCCTCTTGCCGGGCGCTATTCGGGGTTGTATCATTTTGCAATATTGCTTCCGGAGCGCAGGGATCTTGCTGTATTCCTACGGCATTTGATTCAGACCAAGTATCCATTTGGGGCTGGAGATCATGTTGTGAGTGAGGCCTTATATGTTACAGATCCTGATGGGAATGGGATTGAGGTATATTGGGATCGTCCTTCTTCGGAATGGAAATGGGACAATGGCTTGGTGGAAATGGCCACGCTCCAGATCGATGCTCAGGGGATCCTTGCGGAAAGTAATGAGCTATGGAGCAAGCTATCATCGGGAGCCATTATGGGACATATGCACCTTCATGTAGCGAACATTAAGCAAACAGAGCAATTCTATCATGATGCTCTTGGATTCAAGACCGTATTATATTATCCGCAAGCTGCATTCATGTCTACTGGGGAATATCACCATCATATTGCGATAAATACTTGGCAAGGTACAGGCGTACCGACGCCACCGAAGAATATGGTTGGATTGAATTGGTACACTCTAGTGTATCCTAATGAAGAAGTGAGACAGAGCGCAGTGACTAAGCTGAAACAAATCGGTGCGACCGTCACGAAAGACTCGGATGGATATGTAACGAGTGACCCAGCAGGCAACCGGATACGATTAGTTATTTGAGAATAAGTCGGAGATGATCACATGGAGCGGTTAGCGACAGAGGTAGCACCTGCTGTATGGAAGGCACTTAATAAATAACGTAATATGGATATCCCTCCCCCATGACAAAGAAGACGCCTTTGGGCGTCTTCTTTATATCTTATTAGCTTGGTTGCATCTGATGCAGGCGACTGTAGGCTCCGTCAGAGGTAATCAGTTCTTCGTGTTTGCCTTGTTCAGCTATGCCGTGCTCATTAACGACGACGATACGGTCAGCATGACGGATGGTCGATAAGCGATGCGCAATAACTAATGTTGTGCGGCCCACAGACAGTTCCGCGAGTGATTGTTGAATCGCTGCTTCTGTCTCCGTATCCAGCGCTGAGGTTGCCTCATCGAGAATAAGAATCGGTGGATTCTTAAGAAACATACGAGCAATGGATAAGCGTTGCTTCTGGCCGCCAGACATTTTTACTCCCCGTTCACCGATAATGGTATCCAATCCTTCCGGTAGACTGCGAATAAGTTCAGCAAGAGACGCTCTACGCGCTGCTTCCCAAATCTGTTCATCGGATGCTTTCAGATCTCCATACGCAATATTCTCTCGGATGGTACCTGAGAATAGGAAGACATCTTGCTGGACAATCCCGATATGCTTGCGAAGGGATTGTATCTTGAATTGTTTGATATCCATGCCGTCAATGGTGATTCGCCCAGCATCGACATCATAGAATCGAGGCAGAAGGCTACAGATTGTCGTCTTACCTGCTCCCGATGGACCCACGAAGGCGATGGTCTCTCCAGCCTGGATCGTCAGATCAAGATTACGGAGAATGGTTCTATCCGCTTCATAACCGAAGGTGATATTCTCGAAGTGAATATTTCCTTGTACGCTATCTACTGTAACAGCATTAGAAGAATCAGCAACGTCGGGATCGGTATCGAGTATTTCTGTGTATCGTTTGAATCCGGCAATTCCCTTAGGGTAACTCTCAACAACGGCATTAATCTTCTCAATCGGACGGAAGAAGATGTTAGATAATAAGATGAAGGCCATGAATTCGCCCAGATCGAGGTCGCCTTGTATGAAGAACCAAGCACCACAGATCATGACGAAGATCGTAATCAGACGCATCATCATATAACTAATGGAGATACTCTTGGCCATTGTCTTATAGGCTAGTAGTTTGGTCTTGCGATAATTCTGATTATCGACTGCGAATAGCTCCTCTTCGTGGCTCTCGTTAGCGAATGATTGTACGACACGGATACCACCGACATTATCTTCGATTCGAGCATTGAAATTACCGACTTTCCCGAATAGGCTGCTATATGTGGATGTCATCTTTTTACCGAAGTAGATGACAAGCCATGCCATTAGCGGCACGATGATGAATGTGATCAACGCAAGTTCTAGATTGATGTAAGCCATTAATGAGAAAGAACCAACGAGCGTCATTACGGCAATGAATACATCCTCTGGTCCATGATGCGCTAACTCGCCAACATCATTCAGGTCATTTGTGATTCTACCCATTAGATGGCCAGTCTTATTATTGTCGAAGAAACGGAATGAGAGTTTTTGGATATGACTGAACATTTTGCGACGCATATCTGTCTCAATATTGATCCCCAACATATGACCCCAGTACGTAACGATATAGTTCAGAATCGTATTCACTACATAGATAGCCAGTAAGGCGATACATGCCCACACGATCAGCGACCAATCCCCACTAGGTAATAAGTCATCAATGAACTTGCTAACAGCAAGTGGAAAAACTAGTTCTAGCAATCCTGCGATAATAGCACAGGCGAAATCCAATATAAAAAGACCTTTATATGGACGATAATAGGTGAAAAAACGACGTAACAACTGCTATCACTCTCTTCCTTCTACAATGATTATGAATTATCTAACTATCCTATCATGCATTGTAGAAGATGAGAAACAATATCACAAGATTAGTTCATTATTAGTGAATATACAGTGGGTCGATTAGAACATCAGAGAGGACGTCTGTTGGAATGATAAATTCCACAATACCCATATAACCTGGAGCGACATCATACTTATTAAAAGAAATGACTAATTTACCTTCATTATTAATATAGAAATGGGTATCTTTCGTGATACTATCGAACGGATCTACCATACTTTCGATTTTATTAGTCTCAGTTGCAAGCCAATATATTTTATCAGGATCTGCTTTCATTTGTGTACTCATCTGTTCTTTGATATTGTCGCTAATGACTGTGAGATATTGAACATCCTTAAATAGCATAGGCAGGCTCAATAATATTTGATTCACCTTATCGATCGTGTCATATTGCATCGTTGTTGAAGATGAACCTACGGTATTTACTTCATATCTGCTGATGGAAAGTATTTGTTCATTATCCGTTAGAATTTCGTACCCCGTATCTATCCCTAAATGACCACCACCATTTTCTTTTAAAGCTGCCACATCAGTCTGGAACTCATCATATAGCTTTTTGTTTTCATTGAGGTATTTCTCATTTAGACTCTGTTCCAATGTCTCATTCCCTAGATTCGTAATGGCGGGTACCTTTAAGTCAGCATTATAGGTTCCATCATCGATTGTATATTCTTTAAAAGTAAGTACCTTCACGATACTATCCACACCCGGTATGGATGACAGGGCATTCGCAATGGTTGTACTGGCGTTTATTCCGATAACGAACACGAGTGCTGCCGCACTAACCCCAGCTAGCCACTTAGAGCCGACTTTTCTCTTCTTCCTAGTGTTTAAGGCTTTCTTTACTATGAAATCTAATTCGTCGGGAATAGGCACGTCATTATATTCATCTTGTAGTTGTTTTAATTTAGGGTCCATGTTATTTTGCCTCCTTGGAAGTTTCATCATTCATTTGGATTCTTAATAATTGGAGAGCTTGATACAACCTTGTCTTGATCGTATTCACATTCTCATGTAATACTTCTGCGACTTCCTCAATCTTTAAATCTTCGAAATATCTAAGCACAATAATACTCCGATATTTATGGGGCAGATCGTCCAACGTTCGTTCTAAGTCGATATCTGGATAAACGTCAACCTGCCCAGGACTATAAGCTTCTAATATGTTATCATCTACGAACTGAATCTTTTTTTGCCTCCTCAAGAAATCTAAAGATGTATTGACTACAATTCTATAGAACCAGCTCTTGACGACTTCAGGATTATGGAGTGAATCTATGGATGCGATCGCTTTACAGATCGAGTCCTGCACAATATCGAGTGCATTCTCTTTATTCTTAACGTAGCTGAACGCTAACCGATAGACGTTCTCTTTGTGATCCGTTATACAACGTATAAGCAATTTCTCTGTTTTCCTGTTATGCATGATGGAGCTTCTTCTCCTTTCTTTGAAAATCCCTGTTTGAACGTGCTAAGCTGAGTTTTCATAGGGTGTGTGATAGTTTATATATGTAGGACGTGTGGGCAATCCTAAAAAGTTTTAACTTTCCGATTAAATTAAAGAAACCACCCCATGATTGAACTGCATCTCCAATTGTTAGTTGTGTCTAACAATCGGGGTGCAGTTCAGATTAGGAGTGGTTTGTCTTTTCATATCATTTTAGATAACACGTTATGATATTTTTCGAATTCCGTCGTTTCATTAATCTGGGGACACATATTCAAAGATAATAGAGCACTTTCAATTAAGAAGATCCGTGGTTCCTTGTTGTTCACCATTTCCTCTTGGATAAAGTATAACAGCTTTAGATGCGTGGACTTTTTCGGAACATCGGCACCCAGTACTTTTTCGATCCTTTTTTTCAAACTTAGTGTTGCGATAGAAAGTTCATTATTAAAAAAATCAGTGCAAACTGAGCTAGGACTCAATTTGTGTATTTTATCTGGTGAGAGCATTTGAATACCCTTTGTACTTACTTCTTCTACAATGGCCTTAATACGCTCCATACAGTAATCGATCATTTGTTTCAGAGAGATAGATGCGTTCATAGCACGACATGTTTGAATCATATGTTGCAGAATCCCTGTAAAAAGAATAGCGTTATCTAATAAATAAGGCTTTTTATCTTCAGGGAATATATGAACGAAACGGCTATGTACCCATTTTAAAAAGAGGAATTTGGATTGTTTGATAAACTTAATTAATTCTGGATCATTGGAAGCCATGACATCATCTATGAGTTGTAATATTTTGTTTTCTTTATTTAATATCATCGTCAGATAAATTTGTTCGGTAAATATGTGTATATCAGACAGATCTTCGCCAATGAGCAGAGCATTACGTTCTTCCTCAAGTTGGTTGTGAATGGAGGTAAAGACAGCTTTAAACAGCTCCCCCTTAGAATCAAAATAATTATAAAAGGATCCTTTGGAAATTCCACTATGATTCAATATATCTTGAATAGACGTGGCATGGTATCCTTTTTCGATAAATAACTCATGTGCTTTATGAATGACATGTTCTTTGCGTTTATTCATAATAATTTCAATGCCCCTTTAAGCTGGACTCTTATTCTAGAATAGACTAGCCCATTTCGACGCATATTACAATTGAATTAGACACCGTTAATAAGCTAAACGAAATAGGGTCTGTCTATGACATCGTTTGCAGTAAATTTCCCTTGTCAAATAAAAGATAAGAGTGTAATATGTATTCTGCTGTAACTACAGTCCAAAATTGTACCGCCAGTCTCCTGGAGGGTGTTACTATAATAATACGGTTACTAAATTAGAATAATTAGGAGGATTTCAAATTGCAGGAAAAAGAAAAACAAATAAAACCATCATATGGGGTCATAGCCATTCTAATGATTGGTGCATTCGTAGCATTGTTAAGTAATACATTGCTCAATATAGCTTTACCATCGATCATGAAAGAGTTCGCTGTGTCGGCTCCAACCGTACAGTGGTTAATGACTGGCTATATGTTAGTGAATGGTATTATGATTCCGTCAACGGCCTTTTTAATTCAAAAGTATACAGCGAGACGACTATTCTTAATCGCTATTGGGTTATTTGCAGTGGGTACTCTCATTGGAGGATTCTCACCGAATTTCTCCATACTATTGATGGCTAGAATGATTCAAGCCTCAGGGGCAGCGATTATGATGCCATTATTAATGAATGTGTTATTCACGACATTTCCACCTGAGAAACGCGGATCAGCCATGGGGATGTTCGGGTTAGTTATGATCTTTGCACCCGCTATCGGGCCAACGTTGTCAGGATGGATTATTCAGCACTATGCATGGCCAGTACTATTCCATATCATCTCACCGATCGCCATATTAGTATTCATTCTCGCCTTCTTTAAATTACATGATGTGAAAGAAAAAGTGGATATTAAGATCAATGTTCCCTCTATTGTTTTATCAGCTATTGGGTTTGGGGGGATATTATACGGATTTAGTTCAGCTGGAAATGAAGGATGGGATGCCCCAATTGTATACTCGACAATTATTATCGGGGTCATATCCTTAGCGGTCTTCATTATACAACAATTGAAAATGAAACAGCCTATGCTTGACTTCAGAGTCTATAAATATCCTATGTTCGCCTTATCTTCCGCGATTTCGGTTACATTAAATATGGCGATGTTCTCGGCTATGATGCTCATGCCTATCTACCTTCAGAACATTCGAGAAATCTCACCTCTAGATTCCGGATTGCTTATGTTACCTGGAGCGATCGTTATGGGGATAATGTCACCGATTACAGGAAAAATATTTGATAAATTCGGAGCGAAGGTATTATCAATTACGGGTCTAGCCATCGTTATTATTTCTACTTATTATTTCAGTCAATTGACAGATACTACGGAGTATATGGCATTGATGATGTTGTACACCGTGAGAATGTTCGGTATCTCGATGGTTATGATGCCAGTAATGACTAACGGCTTAAATTCCATACCAGGAAAAGCTATACCGCATGGTACAGCCATGAACAGCACCATTTCACAAGTATCAGGGGCTATTGGTGGAGCGTTACTTGTAACCATTATGTCCACTCGTACCGTCACACATGCAAAAGAAATGGTGGGAGCAGCGGTTAGCAAACTAGCTACACCACCTACTCCCGGCGAGTTAGAAGAAATACAACAACAGATTCTTTCACAAGCTACTATTGAAGGAATTAATGATGCATTTCTAGTGTCAGCAGGAGTAGCTGCTGTGGCATTAATCCTGGCATTCTTTATCAAGAGATACAAACCAACGGAAGAACCGCAACAAGAGAAAGTGGTTGGTAAGGAAGTAGTGAGTCAATAGGAATGTTGCCAGGATAATGATATAAACAACAAGCTCCAGTACCTATGCGTCTGGAGCTTGTTGTTTTTTTGCGCTTAAAGAGCTTCATTATCCTCTGTATGGGATTTTTCTACTTGGGTAATAGCGAGGCGTAATTCTTACGCATTGCATGAAGCTGCTGTAGTTTCTCCATCGCCGACTCACCCCGATGTCCAGCCAGTGATATAGAAAGACTCTCAACAATGGTCATTGGAGCCACAAGGGAATGAAAGGCATCCCTGTCACCACGGTCCACTTGGAGGACGATGTCGCTGTCATTAATCATATCCGAGAGTAGAAGATCCGTAACCAGAATCGTTGTATAACCAGACTCGGAGGCTTGATCCAAAATGACTGTCGCTTCAGGGGATTTACGGACGAAGCCGAAGAAAAGAACGACGTCATTGTGACCTGCATGGACGAGACTTTCCAGCAATTCATGTCCACTTTGAGCCATAATCCGAACTTCCATGCCAATCCGATTCAGTCGGAATCGTAATAAATCACTTAGACATGAAGTGGAGCCCGGCCCGTGAACATATACTTTATCCGCAACGCTTAGCACCTCTACAGCTTGGTCGAACGCTTGACGAGAAATTCGCTTTGCCGTTTCTTCCAAATTAACCGTCGCCGAGGTAATCATCTGAACGACGACTTCACCTTCGGTTTTGTCCAAGACATGTTTCATTTTGCGTGCTGGGGTTGAATGCTGTATTTCCTGCAAATATTTCTTGAATGATTTCAAATTATCATACCCAATGGCTTTCCAGAATCGAGATACTGTTGCAATGCTGACGCCTGTCTTGGTCGCAATATCTTCTTCCGTATAGAAAGGAATCCGTTCGGGTGATTTAACGATGAAATCGGCAATTTTCTGTTGGCTTTTGGACATTTGATTAAATGGAATCTCGAATTCGAGCTTGTTCATGGGCATCCTCCCATAGAGTAAGTAACCAGCCATGATGACTGAGAAAGTAATATCCACATTGTATCTTCTTCAGTCCGATTTTCCAAACTGTATGATTATACAATCAATTTCCCGTGCTGTTTCAAAAGCTTCTTAATCAAGTTTGCACCCTTCACTTTTTCCTCAAGACATGGAGATACTATGATCTGATAACGTCCCTGCTTGATACAAGCGGATAGATCAGAGACTTTGTTATAGTCGCCATCTAGTTCGTTGAGGACACTTCCGAATTGAAGAGGATGATGCGTATCGCTACCTGCAACCATCGGAATACCGATACTATGAGCCAACGCCTGTACAGTATCTCTCATGGTTGGGCCGTAGGAGAATAGATCCTTGGCATTGAGATCGAAACCATCAAGTCGACGGAGTAATGCAGGATCATGTTGGGTTAGGGAGTTACTCTCCCGGTAAGGATGAGCTCCGATTCTCAGTAACGATAATTCATCGCACCAATCAAGTAGCTTTTCGAAACCTATGAATTTGTCAGCTTCGGTATGGGGTTCGAGTCTTGAACGCAGTTCCAAGATAGCGCCTCTCGTACCGATAACGAGGATGTGACCTCCGAATTTGACGTCGATTTCCATGCCTGGGAACACTTTGAACCCATCTACGTCGTAATAATCTTCTATATATGTATAATGGCGATCCAACGCATCATAGATATCATGGAAATGGTAGGTGTTAAAGTGTTCTGTCATGGCAATAGCGTTGAGACCATTGAATACAGCCTCTTGAATTGATTCTTGGAAATATTCAATAGAAAATGTTGTTTTTTTAGTCAATTTGATATGGGAGTGAAGATCGATTTTCATTGGTAATGCTCCTATCATTATAAATTGATGATACTACCTATCCAGAATAAAAGAGCTACGTAAATAGCAGATATAGTAATGAATACATAATCCCGTGGAAGTACTTTTAAATAGGCTAGTTTGATACGTTTGACTTTCGGATCCTTGATGGCATAAGTAAAGCCTTTCACTTCCAAAGCTTCAACAGTTGTTCGCGTACGCTTTGCCGTATTGAGAATGAGTGGATAAAAGGCTAGAACGGATATTTTTCCGATATGAATGAGTGATCGATAGCCTAGAAATCCCTTGCGTAGTGGTGCGCGTCCACGAAGCCTGAAAGAGTAAAGTAGATTGTTATATTCTTCAATTAGGATCGGTAACATCCGATAGCCGTACGCTACACCGAAGCTGAATTGGGCTGGCATACCGAGACTGAGTAGGGCATCGCTAAGTTTCTCAGGATCCATACTGGAGAAGACAGCAATGCTCGCAAGCGCGATGACCAGAAGTTTCAGTGTTAGCGTGGACAGTGCCCATGCGGCAGAGAGTCCACCACCGAATGCCAGCGATACGATCAGCATATAAGCGGTGTCGGTGAGTAGTCCGAAGGCCAGAACAATGAGTACAAGAACGCTAGGTTTCGAAGTGTAGGTAAGGATAGCGATAGCTAGTAACATACCGATGAGTACGGTCTTGTCATGAATAAACCAAGGGGCAATCGCAAAGAAGGAATACCAACCGATGAGGATGCGTGGGTCAAACTTTGAGAGGAACGTCAAAGAATGCCCGAAAGCTGTTCTTAGCAGCTCAATCTTGATTCTTTCTACACTTATTTTTTCCCAGAGCGTCGATTTGTGGGGCTGCTCAACTAATTCCATATGAAGGCTCCTTTCTTGGTGTTCGCTGCATATGAGCTACGAATTCATCCACAGATAAACAGGCGGGCACGATACCAAGACACCCACTTAATTGAACGATCTGTGGAGCAATCAATGCCGCTTGTTCGAGAATATCCGTATGTTGAAATACAGTACGGCTATCTGTGTCGAGTAAGATCTGGCCTTCATTCATGACAATAACCCGAGTGGCCCAATCCGCCACAAGTTGCATGTCATGTGTAGCTACGACGACGGCCTTGATATGATCATGGAGAGTATCGAACAATAGGGTCATTTCCTTACGGCTGGCAATGTCGAGACTCGCGGTTGGTTCGTCGAGTAGCATGATGGTCGGGCGCATAGCCATTCCGATCGCGAGCGTCGCACGTCGTTGTTGTCCGCCACTGAGTAACCGTCCATCTCGCTCTTGCAAATCGGTTAATTTAAATTTTTCTAGCACCTCGTCCACGAATGAATCGATTCCCTCTTGTTTTCTAGCATCTAGGAAGTAAGATACATCTTGGCGAATGTTATCGGCAATGAACATTTCCTCGGGATTCTGGAAGAGGAAGGCTACTTGGTCGGATAATTGTTCTGGTGTTGTTTTACGGGTGTCTGTACCACAGACGGTTACCTTGCCTTCCCAAGGACGACGTATCCCTGAGATCAGTCGTAATAAAGTAGATTTACCTGCGCCGTTGTTGCCAATCAGTGCGATTCGCTCCCCTTCGTAAATGTCCAGATCGATGCCGCGAATTACGGGTTTCTGCTTACGGTCGATGCCTTGATAACCACTGGTTACTCCCTCGAGACGGACAAGCGGTTCGAGGGAAGTTACTCCTGTAGGCAGGTCCTGCTTAGCCTGGGTCAAATCCCGTGAAGTACTTATTCCGAGCGGTGCCCAATGGGCAACCGCTTCTTCAATCGTTATAGGGTACACGGTTCCTGGTTTCTTATCTTGTTCGCTACAAAGAGCATGGAACGCTTGAGTCACTTGTGGAGGCTGAATATTCATCTCGTTAAGCTCCGTGACCGCAGACAATCCTTCGGAGACAGGTTTCACCCACCGGATTCTACCGCCGGCTTCCATAAGAACGATCTTGCGGCAGTAATCGGCGATAAATTCGGTGTGATGCTCAATGACGATAATGGTTTTTCCGTACTTTTCATTCAACAGTTTAAGCTTCTCATAAATAATACGTGCATGAGCAGGATCAAGCTGCGCTACCGGTTCATCCACGATGATAATATCGGGATTCAGAGATAAGGCTGCAGCTAGTGCAGCCATATGTTTCTGCCCACCACTTAGTTGCCATATCCACTCTTTCTGCAAGTGTTCAATTTCGAGCATTTGTAGTGCAAGCATACCTTTTTCCTTATAGTCCTCGAACCCGAAGTTAAGTGGTGCGAAGCAGACTTCATCGTAAACAGTGGGACGTACCAATTGATTCTCGAAGTCCTGGAATACGTAGGCGACATCCTTAGAGAGCTCGGCAACGCTTCGTTCCGATGTAAGATGCTCACCAATCATCACCGTTCCTTCCATATCACCGGAATAATAAGTGGGAATTAGACCGTTAAAGCATTTGCAAAGCGTCGATTTCCCACTTCCATTACTTCCTGCGATAGCTATGAAATCACCACGGTTAATCGTTAGACTAACTTGTTCTAGGGAATTGGATTGTGCACCAGGATAACGGAAGGTCACATTGTTGAGTTGAATAATCGGTTGTTCTTCCGTTGATGAATTCATCATTAAGCTGCTTCACCCTTCCGTTTATTTGACCTTTTATTGGAGGCCCATAGTAACGTTGTAATGAAAATAACGGCTGCGACGCCCATGCTGATCCATATCGCGCCATTACCCATACCAGCAATGAAATCCGATTCCCAGTCAATAAAGTTAATGTCCGATTCTGCCATAAACTCTGCTGCACCTGCTACGACGAACAATAGAATACCTAGAATGAGTAATCTTGGTGTGACGAAATCGCTAATAGATGTAGTCGCACGTCCATCGCGAGGCTTCATACCGAGTAGGGGTTCAACCTTACCGTACAGACGCGGGACCAGGTATAGCGTCGGGAGTAATGCGAATAATGTTCCAGAGATCACCATGGCATTTAGAAAAGCGAAACCTTCGATAGCTAATATGCTCTCAGGAAGTCCAGGAACGGCTTCGAGTTCTTCGATTCCAAAATATACTTTAGCGATATCGACGATGGTACCGAGCAGTTGGTCGATCCCTATAGCGACATAGGCGGCAATGGCCAGTTGACGTTTGTTGGACGGATTCGTCACAAGCATCCCAGCGATAAATATGGCAAGTGAGAATTCGATAAATTTCTCTAACTCTCCTAACCCTCCGAACTGACCTAGTAGTAGTTCTCCGAAAATAATTTCTCCAACACAAGCCCCTAAAGCTGCATATAGAGGGTTAAACAGAATAGCGAATAAAAGTGGAATGAAAATGAAGTATTCAACTTTAAGTTCAATAGGACCAATCTTTAATTCCGGTAAAAGCTCCGTAATCATGTTCGAAATACCGTACAAAGACATGGATAAAATGAAAATCATAAGTTTTTGCTGTGACGTTAACTCCCAGCGCTTCTTCATGGATCCAGCGTTCATTTTCGTTCCCCCTAAAAGTTTTAGATGGCCAACTAGTGGTCCAAAAGACTGCATTGTAAGTTAGGATATATGTTGTTTACGTCTTCTCTTTATAGAATAGGGTAAGTTTGTTATCAGACTGTTAAGACAATGTTATTTATGCGTTAAATTTTTTCATGTTGTTGCATATGAAAATAAACTTTCATTATAATAAACATATAACGTTTTAATGATGTCGATAAAGGGGCGGTTATGAAGTGAGAATTGATTTGCATACACATGCTAAATGGTCAAAAAATATTGAATTTTCCTATGAATATTTTCGAACTATGATGAAGGAGGCTAGTGAAAATCAGTTGGATGCCATAGCATTAACGGAGCATTTCAACACACATCGGTTCTACGATATTTACGATATGTTAGACCGTCATTGCCGATATGTTGAGGATTATTATATTGTTGAAGGGATAAAGGTATTTCCCGGAATGGAAGTTGATGTGGCCGAGAAGGGGCATATTCTGTTGATCGGAACGAGGGAGAGTATCGTTAGGGTCCGCTCGAGACTGGAAGGACATACAACGGAAGGTAAGTATATTGGAATGGATCCATTGCTGGATCTGAGTGATGAGCACGGTTGTGTTAGTATTGGGGCTCACCCGTTTCGCGATTTGAATCCTCTGTACCATATGAAGCGGGAAGTGCTGGAGCGATTGGATGCCTTCGATTTGAACGGTAGGGATTTACATCATTATGGACTGAATATGGAGGGAAAGGTAAACGCTCTGGCAGAGCTTATCGGATTACCGGTCATCGCGGGCAGTGATACACATCAGCCATTGCAATTCGGAAGTGTGTATAATCAAATTGAACAAAGTTGTGACACGATTGATCAGTTGCGTAATGCCATACGGTTAGGGGCTTATGACTATCACATTTCGCAACATCTTCATTCGAAGGTGAAATCGGCTGAGGTAGAACAGGCGAGATATAAGATGAATATGTAATCATGATCTGTGTTAACATAACGCATAGGCTATAACAGAATTTTATGAAAACCAAAAATTTTCATCGTGCAAGACCTACATCAAAGGGGGAACTATGAGTGTTTAAGATTTTGATCCTAATATTTGTTATTCAGATTGTGTACGTATCGGCTTTCACCTTACGTATGATATTGACCTTGAAAGGCCAGAAGTATATAGCTGCTTTAATTAGTACATTGGAAGTAACGATTTATGTGTTAGGTTTGAATCTAGTTCTGTCATATTTAGATCACTTTGCAAGTTTAGCTGTTTATGCGATTGGTTATGCCTTGGGTGTGCTGGTAGGATCATGGATCGAGGAGAAGCTTGCGCTTGGATATATCACATTAAAGGTAATCAGCAACAAACCGGATGAGCAAATGGCGCAAGTAATACGTGAAGCGGGCTATGGGGTAACTTCTTGGCTCGGACAAGGACGAGATGGAGATCGACTTATTATGGAGATATTGGCTAGACGCAAAAATCAAAAGCATCTGAACGATTTGATTATTAGTCTCGATCCGAAAGCATTTGTTATCTTCCATGAACCGAATCAAATCCACGGGGGATTTTGGACGAAGGCGATCAAACGATAGATATACTAGAACCCAGATCTCTTATTTTAAAAATACCTACGTCCAATTCACTTCAATTCCCGATGCATATAAGATCATCGGGAATAATATATCGTACTACTCCATTCCTTAGTCTTCTGATTTATTGATGTATTCATTTGGTGTATCATCGTCTGTCGGATTATTATTCTTGATTTGACTCAATCGGCCGCTTTTTAATTCACCACCATGGACCTTAGCAGGACTTTGATTATTATTGTCGTTTCTGTAATGTCCCTTGGGATCTTGACCATCGGGTTTTGTCATGATCGTTCCTCCTTCGTAAGCTTATTGGTATTCAAGCATAAGCTTTATGATTGAAAGCATGGCTTATCGTTTGCAATTCTGAGCTATTTATACATAAGCGTTTCAAATGAATGACAAGGTGACATCATGAATCAAAGAAGGACCGTTTCGTCACCATAATTGGTGCTGAAACGGTCCCTTCGTACGCTTGAAAGTGCAATTCAATAAGGATCGGAAGTCTCCTACTCCTTCTATAGCGCTTCTTTGATCACCTTCTTATAATGAAACACGGATAATATGCCAAAGATCGAATACAGTGCAGTATATAGCACCATCACCATAATCATCGGTGTCCAAAGCTCTGTGCCGAACATGAACCATCCTGATTGGACGGCGAAATAGCTATGGAGTAGCCCGACGACTAGTGGAATTCCGAAATTAAAGAGTTGTTTCATTTGAATTCCTTTTAACAAATCACCCTGTGTGAATCCGAGTTTTCTTAGAATGGTATAACTGGCCTTTTCATCTTCACTCTCATCCATTTGTTTGAAATACAGAATACATCCGGATGTAATCAGAAAGGTTAGACCTAGGAATCCCACGATAAACATAATGAGTCCCATCGTTTGTTTCTGGTTGTTACTCATTCCTAATTGAGAATCATAGGCGCGCTTAGTATCGAATCCTAGTCCTTTAAAAAGTTCATTTGCCTCTTTAATATGACCTTTATCTTTAATATCAATTCCGATATATACGGTAGAGTCCTTTTGAATGGCTAGATCGATATCCATTTTCAAACGTTCAAATATGGCTTCGTCCACAATAGCAACAGGCAAGCCACCACCCGTGAAATACCCTGAAACAGGGGAAGCTATATTGATACTTTTATACTGTTGCGGAATAACGTCATGCTGACCCTTTAATTCAATGAATCCAGAATCCTTCATAGACATCATTTGCTGTAGCATTCCACTAGATCCAGTAAAAGCAGTCTCATCCGCAGACAGTTCGATACTTTGGAGCGAATGTTCACTAATCACTGGCATAGTCATGATATTCGGATCAAAGAGCATGCCTTCCGCATTCATCTCTAATATGTTCTCTACATTGACATCTACTTGAATGACATCAATCATTTGATCGGTATACTGTATTCCATTGATGTCCAAGGCATCTTTAAATGCTTGGGCATCTAGGGTATCGGTAATTGAGAAATCTGCTGGAACATAAGTCTTCGCCGACTTCTCAGCAGAGTAGTACGAGATATAACTTAAAGACAACAAACCAATTGCAAGGGCAGATACCGTCGTAATAATGGTTAATAATACGGCATTGGATTTCATGCGGAACATAATGGATGACAGGGACAATACTTCATTAATATTTAAGTAACCGTTTTTCTTCTTGCGGATGATATTAAATATAAAAGTGACAGATCCTTTATAGAAAAGATAAGTCCCGATGATGACAGACGCTAGAATAAAGATCATTGCACCTAATAGTTCATTCATCGTTATGAAGTCTCCGCTAAACAATTTCGATGATATATAATAGCCCAGAAGGATGAATACAATGCCAACAATTCCAATGATCATTTCAAGGAAGGAGACCCTTTTTACTTTTCCTTCTGTTACAGATCTCACTCTAAATAAGGAAAGAATACTTTGCCTTTTGATAAACACCATATTCATCAACATAATCAAGAGGTAGATCACACCAAAGACAATCAGTGTCTGAATGAGCGCTTGGGTAGAGAACTGAAGCGTTGCGATAGCTTCGACCCCTACAATTTTAAATAAAATCATGATGATTAACTTTGAAACGGAAAAACCGACAAAGATTCCCACAGTGATGGAGCCGAAATAAAGGATGAAATTCTCAGCCGTAAGGATACGGAAGATCTTGTTCTTGGTCATCCCTATTAATTGAAATAGGCCAATTTCCTTGCTACGTCGTTTGATGAAAATATTGTTGGCGTATAAAAGAAAAATAGAAACGATAGCCACAAGTAGGACAGAGGCCGCTTTAATCGCAGCACCTCCTTTAATTGATCCTGCGGTTTCATCCATGGATGGGTCGTACTGCAACGTGACAAATGCGAAATAAAGGGCAGCGCTAAAGATTAAGGCGAATACATAGAGGTAATAATTCTTCAGATTCTTCCGCAGATTGCGAAAGATGAGTTCGTTAATGCTCATTCTGCACCCCGCCTAATACACTTTGTGTTTTCATGATGTCTTTAAAGAAGGCTTGCCTTGTTTCCTCGCCTTTATTTAATTGTGTATAAATTTGTCCGTCTTTAATGAAGATGACTCTACTACAATAACTAGCGGCTACAGAATCATGAGTTACCATAATAATCGTTGCTTTTCGTTTCTGATTTAAATCGCTCATCTTGTTTAATAAATCAGAAGCAGATTTGGAATCAAGAGCACCGGTCGGTTCGTCAGCAAAAATGATACTCGGTTCATGAATGAAAGCCCGTGCGGCGGAAGTACGCTGCTTTTGCCCTCCGGAGATTTCATTGGGATACTTATTTCGTATATCAGCAATGCCCAATTCGGTCGCAACCGCATCAAACTTCCGTTCAGCTTCTTTCCTCGGCGTCTTTGTAATGGATAACGGTAGAAGGATGTTTTCTTTGACTGTCAGCGTATCTAGTAAGTTATATTCTTGAAAAATAAAACCTAAATGGTTCTTACGAAATTCAGCTAATTGCTTCTCCTTCATACTAGAGATCTCTCTTCCTTCGATCTTGATCGTACCGTTACTAATCTTATCAATCGAAGAGAGAACGTTAAGCAATGTTGTCTTCCCGGAACCTGATGCGCCCATAATACTAACGAATTCACCCTCTTCAATAACAAGATCTAGACCACTTAACACTTCTTGTTTATTGAACTTATTGCCATAACTCTTATGAATTTTATTTGCTTCTAGAATAACGATATCGAACAACTCCCTTTTCTTTGTACTCAATATCCTTATTATAAAAGGGTTCGTCTTTCTTATCCTTCGATTGATGTAACAAAACACATAAGCATGTGACATTGTTGTCACACGCCTGTGATATGAACGAATTCATTCTTTTGTGGAAAAGTGCATGTGAACGTCGTTCCAACGCCAAGTTCTGATTGTACATGGATTTGGATGAGTAATGACTTCGCAGCTTTGTGTGCTAAATATAACCCCATGCCTGTTGCCGTATTGTCTTGATGTAGGGCCGTTGATGTGAATCCTTTATCGAATATGCGAGAAATATCTCTAGGGTCAATGCCGCGACCACTGTCTTTCACCTCAAGAATTGTCTGATCACCTCGTCTATAACTGTTAATGATGATGTCAGATGCTGAGCTATATTTCACCGCATTTGTTAAGAGCTGTCTGAGGATAAAGGCCAGCCATTTCGCATCACTAAGCACTTCCAGTACTTCTAAATTGAGGTCAAGGCCGATTCCTTTGTGAATACACCAGGATTGTAATGTTTTGATCTCATCGAAAATAATAGTTTCTAAATCGGTATGTTCAATATACAAATCATTCTCAATAAATGGGATACGTCGTTGATGGAGCTGTTGATCAAGCAATAGATGAATTCGCAGCCATTCATAGGTTAAATGAGTCTTCATCGTTTCATCGTCTATACGGTCAATCATTAAGTGCATAGCTGTCAGCGGTGTCTTCACTTCATGGATCCAAGCTAGGATGTCATCTTTCTCCTGTTCTAAGGTCATAAGATTGTGCGAGGCAGCCTGTTTCAATAGTTCAGCTTGATCCGTCATGCTTTGTTCAATCATATGCTCGAAGGGACTGTCTGGACTAGCTATGCTCGTTAAATCTAGATTGTTGTCTCGTTCTTCTAAGCTCTTATAGAATCGGGTTTCTTTGTTGTAGCGCACAATGAAGAAACTCGAAAAAAGAATCATGGATAGAAAAACAAGATAGAGTGTGGATTGGAATGGGATCGTTGAATCGTAAAAAGAGACAAAGAGGATAAGTAGTTGCAGAAGTATAAAGAGCATGATCCAGCTACGTCTTTCCACGAGATACTTTTTAATCATATCCATTTGCCTCTTCAGTAGCCATATAACCTTGTCCAATCTTCGTCTCAATAAATCGTCCTAACCCAAGCTCGTCCAATCTTTTTCGTAGCCGATTCACATTAACCGTCAAGGTGTTGTCGCTTACGAAACGTTTATCATCCCATAGGCTATTAATGAGGACCTCGCGAGTTACAATTTTATTTTTGTTCTCAATGAGTAGCTTCAACACATAGATTTCATTCTTTGTTAGTTCAATGGATTTCGCATCATGGGTGACTGTATTTTTCTCATAATCCACCGTTGCTCCGCACCATGTTTTGAGTTCGATGGTATCCGTATTGTAATTGTATACCCGGCGAAGAATGGCTTGAACTTTGGCAATGAGCACATCGAAGTGAAAAGGCTTCTGGATATAGTCATCCGCCCCAAGCTGCATAGACATCACGATATCCGTTGGGTGATCACGAGAGGATAAGAATATGATCGGAATGTTAGAATGGGATCGAATCATTCTGCACCAATGAAACCCATCGAATTTAGGTAATTGAATGTCAATAATGACTAAATCAGGCTTAATGTCTGTAAATTCTCGAATGACGTTACTGAAATCAGTAATCCCATATACATCATAAGACCAATGAGCTAATCGATCCTTGATCTCATGAAATAGTGTTGTGTCATCTTCAATTAATAAGAGTTTAAACAAATGATTTCACCTGCCCTTCACAGTAAATGTTACTTAGGTATGCGTAGGCATACCTATTATAAATAAGAGGATGTACAATGAGGCCGCAAAGTCATTATAACAAATGAAGTTGTCATATTGAAAAGGATAGCTTATAACAAAAGAGACCGACTGGCCACATGATACTCTAATCCTTATATTTCCGCTGAAACGGTCCCTTTTTTTGTTCTCAATGAATAGTTTGAGTATATCGATTTCTTTCTTTATAATGAGATTTCTAGATTAGTATCACAATAAATAAATGAAATACTTCATAAAACGGCAAACCATTTCTATTGAAATGCGTTACACTATAGAAGTAATTAATTTGATCTATATATATGATCGAAATGGACAAGCTGGCAGTAATATGTCCTATATATTTAGAAAATTATATTAAATTTATAAGGAAAAGGGACTAGATAATGAAACTTAACAAACTTCTTGTCAATAAAAGAACGATATATCTTATTATTGTCTCTATTGTTGCACTGAGTATCCTAACAAGTGTTAAGCTATATAGCTCTTACTATACTACTAATAAATCCGCGCAAGTTGCACTCGCCAAGCAGTATATTGGAATGGCTGAGAATATCGCAGCTGGACTGGATAAGGTTGCCTACGAAAGGTTTCTATTAACCAAACAAGATGGTGAAGATCGTCAGGGAATAAGCCTATATTTAGAACAATATCGTTATAGAATGAATGCGACTTACATCTATGTTTTAATGTTAGACGAGACGGATGTCTCCAAAGTTATGATTACTGGATTAAATTCAACAACAGTGGATTTTCCAATAGGTATTCCTTGCACGGTTCCTTCTGAACAAGTGAGGCAGGCTAAGGATGGTAAAAGTTATTATACGGATATCATTAAGGATGATCATAACGGCTCTTACTTATCTATTGGGGTACCATTTTATAGTGATAATGGGGCAATACTTGGCGTGATTGGAATTGATATTGATGCCAAGGAATTAGAACAAGTAAGTAAACAAGTTGTGAAGAGCAATCTTTTTATCTATGTTATTGATATATTGTTTGCTATCGTATTGTTGATGGTAGTATTTATATTGAACAAATGGTATAAGGCACGGTTCAGAAGAGACCTGGAACAAACAGAAGAGATGTACATCTCTGAACTTGGAAAAGTGATAGATACGATCAAATCAAGCAGACATGACATGATGAATCATCTCCAAGTACTAAGTGGATTAATGCACTTGAAGTTGTACGACAAAGTGAACGATTATTTAAAACAGCTGACGAAAGAATCCAAAGTTTCAGAGATGTCGTTACGAATTAAGAATCCGATTCTAATGGTATTATTCCAAAGTAAGTGGGAACTTGCACAGACTAAAAACATACAAATGAACTTTGAAGTCGATCAAGATAATTATACTAGGGTAGCGTCTATGGACTTGGCGAGAATCTATTCTAATCTTCTGGATAATGCGATCGAAGCAACGGAGTCGTACTTTGGGGACCAACCTAAACAAATTCATGTCACATGCAAAATAGTTGAAGCGAAATATATATTCACCGTAGAGAACCCAGCCGAACTTACGACCAAAGAACAAAAAAATCTATTTCAATATGGATATACAACCAAGGAAAGTACCGGAATTCCAAGAGGTAATGGATTAATGATTATTATGAGAACAGTTGAGTTATACAAGGGCGATATCGATTGTCATTATGAAAAAGATAAAGTTATTATTCAGATTACGATGTAGGAGTTGAATAAGAATGAGGCGCATCACAATTTTGGTAGCTGATGATGAGGCAGAGATTGCGGACCTAATAGCTTTACATTTAAAAAAAGAGGGGTACGATATCATCACCGCATCGGATGGGAAAGAAGCGCTTCAAGCGATTCAATCTCAATCGGTAGACTTAGCTATATTAGATATTATGATGCCTGAACTAGATGGTTATGAAGTCACCCGTCAAATTCGAGAGCAACATCATATGCCGATCATCTTTCTAAGTGCCAAGACCTCTGACCTCGATAAGATCACAGGTCTAGTGATGGGGGCAGATGATTACATGACCAAACCGTTCAATCCTATGGAACTGGTTGCGCGTGTTAATTCTCAATTAAGACGTTCTATGGAATTTAATCAACCGATTCACACGAATAAATCTGTATTGGAAGCGGGTGGATTAACCATTAGTCCTGATCAACATACCGTTACCCTTTATGGTGAACCTATTGAGTTAACACCCAAAGAGTTTGATATTTTGTATCTACTTGCGGGTCATCCGAAGATCGTCTTTAGTGTGGAAAGTATTTTCCAACAAGTGTGGGGCGAAGCCTATTATGAAAGTGGTAATAATACGGTTATGGTGCATATTCGCACTTTACGAAAAAAGCTTGGTGAAGATAAAAGTAAAAGTAAATTCATCAAAACCATTTGGGGTGTGGGGTATACATTCAATGGATAAAAAGAAGCGAAGCTTTCGGACTAGAATGATTGTGTTATTGGGATTAAGCATGCTTTTGTCAGGGATCATCACCTATGCGGTCTATAAAATGCTACAACTTTATTATGCTGGGGTTCGGGCGGAAGATCCACTGGCTCGTTATCGCCTGATGATGTACAATGTTGGGGATATTTACTTTTTTCTAATTATATTTATCCCGTTAGCTATTCTTTTCTTCTTTTTGTTGACCAAACCTTATGCGGCCTATTTCAATGAAATCTCCAAGGGGATTCATCATCTTGCCAATGGAGATTTTAAGAATCGTGTTCATATCCCCTCTAATGATGAGTTCAGGGAAATTGCAGAGGAGCTTAATATAGCTAGTGAAAAACTGCAAGAGGCTGTAGAAAGAGGAGAATTCGCAGAGAGCAGTAAGGATCAATTGGTCGTCAATCTGGCTCATGATTTGCGGACACCACTAACTTCCGTGTTGGGTTATTTAGATTGGATTCTTAAAGATGAACATCTAACAGAGGAACAAATCAGGCATTATACAACCATTGCCTTTACCAAGTCCCAGCGTTTAGAAAAGCTTATTGATGGATTATTCGATATCACTAGAATGAACTACGGCATGTTACCCGTGGAAAAAGAAAAGATAGATATAAGTGAACTTCTTCTGCAGTTAAATGAGGAATTGTATCCTGTATTTGAGAAAAGTGGCGTTGTAGCCAGATTGAATATTACACCTAACTTGTGCATTGATGGCGACGGGGAACTATTGGCCCGTGTGTTCGAGAATCTTCTGACCAATGCTACTCGTTATGGAAGGGATGGTCAGTTTGTAGATATCAACTGCTATCTTGATGGGGGACAAGTGGTGATTCAGGTGGTCAACTACGGTGGGAATATCTCTCCAGAAGAATTACCTCATATCTTCGAGATGTATTATACAAGTGACAGAGCGCGGACACATCAAGAAGGCAGTACAGGTCTTGGCTTGTTCATTGCGAAGAATATTGTAGAGCAGCATAACGGAACCATTTCTGTTGAAAGTAATGTGGTACGCACAATATTTGAAGTACATTTGCCACAAGAAAGTGCACAATGACGAGATACAGAACAATGTCGTGTTCATATATTTAAGAAAAACTTAATTATTGTCCCACTTTTATTTAAACAGTTTTCTTTATCCTTAAGAGTAGATAAGGGGTTAAGGAGGAAATTGTGGATGAAGAAGTGGGTCTTTTTGGTGATTATTATATTGTTATTAGGGATCAAAGCTATAAATATAGCACCAAGCACTCAAGGGACTAACGAGGTTGCTAATGAAGAGCATATTACGATAGACGTTACACAAGATCAGATGTATCAAGGGGACTTATTGTTGGTTAACAAGGAGTATCCTGTTCACCAAGATAGCGTGAAATCGGATATCGTACGTTTATCTGGGCAAAAAGATTTGGTACAGGGTTATGGCTTGCTACATTCAAATATTGAACTGTCAAAGCGTGTGACACAAAAGTTTCTGAAGATGGTAGAGGCTGCTCGCAAGGAAGGAGTCAATCATTTCCTGATCAGTAGTGGTTATCGAGGTTTTGAAGAACAAGAGTTGCTGTATCAAGAAAAGGGCTCTGATTATGCTTTGCCTGCGGGCTATAGTGAACACAATTTAGGATTATCCCTTGATATTGGATCTACACAAATGGAGATGAGTAAAGCACCTGAGGGGAAATGGTTGCAAGAGAATGCTTGGAAGTACGGATTTATTTTACGTTATCCCAAGGATAAAACCGCTGTTACAGGTATTCAATATGAACCGTGGCACTTTCGCTATGTCGGTCTGCCTCACAGTGCCATTATGCAGAAGAATAATGATACGTTGGAAGAATATTTAGATTCTTTGAAAGAACGAGGGAGTATCTCGATGATGATAGAGGGTAAGGAATATGATGTTTCTTATCAACCTGTTTCTCGCAATACATCTATTGAAGTCCCTGCGAATCGTCACTATGAGATATCAGGAAACAACATAGATGGCGTCATTGTAACTGTATACGAGTGAAATACATATTTGAATAATAACGGGGTGATGATATCAAATTGAAACCTATGAAATTAATGATGAAAGTTGTGCTAGTGCTAGCATTTGTCGTTTATCTGTATCTATTAATCAAGTTAATTCTATTTAAGATGGGCCCTGTAAGTATATCATCGCTGTTCTATCAACTTCAGCGAACATTACAGAACCCCGACATGATCTTCAATCGACATGGGAACTACACTCCGTTTAAGGAAATCTCAAGAGGGATTCAGAGTATGTCCATCTATGATCCATTCTCAATGACTAATGTCGTAGGGAATATTATAGCATTTATCCCGTTAGGCATATTCATACCTATGATTGTCAGCAAAAGGTGTGCGTCATTTATAGGCGTATTCGTGCTATCTCTACTCTTAAGTTTATGTTTCGAAGTTACACAACTCGTGTTGTATATTGGAACATTCGATGTGGATGACCTCATTCTAAATACAAGCGGCGGAATCATTGGATATGGTGTATTTAAATTGATATGTAGAGATTCTTATCGTCTTACTTCGTCCTAAAACTTTACATAGTCCCTACACAGAGAAAATAGAACGATAACATTCCTTGGTTAAGATGGGTCTATCTAATAAAGTTAGACGACCAAACTTATGTATAAAGGAGATTATTATGAACATAGTTTACAAAAGGACATTATCCCTTCTATTATCAATGGCATTATTGCTTGGCCTGTTTGGTACAGCGATCCCGTCCTCGGTATCCGCAGCATCCGCAGCATCGGCCGAGGAGCCAATTATTCTATTGCCAGGAAATTCGGAGTGGAAATTCTATGATAAAGGTTTGGATCAAGATACAGTATGGCGGGCCACTTATGATGACAGTGCATGGGACTTTGGAAAAGCACCGTTTGGTTACAAGGATGACGGATCGGGAGTAAGCACTTCTCAGTTTGGTCCCTTGACCACGGTTGTGGAGTATGGCGGAGTCGATGCGGCAAAGTATCCTACTACATATTTCCGTACGAATCTGAATGTAGATAAAAGTAAAATAGATGAGTACGCTCAGATACTAGGTACCTTCGCAATAGATGATGGTGCAGTTATCTATGTGAATGATATCGAAATCCAACGTTTTGGAATGCCAAAGGGCGAAATTACGTATACGACGAAAGCTGTATCGAATAAAAGTGCCCCTGTTATTTATGAAGATGTTGATCTTACGACACTATTGAAATCCCATCTTCATGACGGTGATAATGTCATTGCAGTTGAAGTTCATCAACAAAGTAATGGTAGCTCAGATCTCTACTTCGATATGGAACTTATTGCTAATCTAGCATTACCTAGTGTGGAAGTGAGCAAAGTGACGGTAGCGTTCAATGGCGATTCAATGAGCTCAAAGGGCTTCACATGGTATACACCACTTGCTTCAAGTAAAAGTGATTTACAGGTGGTAGAGAAGTCGGATGTTACACCTGACTTTATGAATGCTAGTTCCTTCGCAGGTCGTTCGGCCGTGTCGTCGAATTCTCCGAATGAGCTCGTTCACAAGGTTGAAGCGACGGGTCTGAAGGCGGATACGTCTTACTATTTCCGTGTCGGTGACGCAGCCCTAGACATATGGAGTGATACAGGGACGTTCCGCACTGCACCCGAGAACGGTGCGTTTACCTTTATTGACTTAGCGGATACGCAAGCGAAGGATGAGGATGAGGCCAAGCTTTCATCTGAGACGCTAGCTAAGGCGCTAGTGACGGTGCCAAATGCACAATTTGTCGTTCATAATGGCGATATTGTAGATACGGGTACCAAAGAAGCGCAATGGAATTGGCTCTTAGGTCACTCTCAGGAGAGCCTACTAAATACGACTATTGCACCATCTGCAGGTAATCATGAAGATAAGAACAATGCATTCTTCGAGCATTTCAACATTTTACAGGCTGAGAACTCAGCTACTGTAACGGGCGCTTATTATTCGTACGATTACAGCAATGCTCATTTTATCGTATTGAACTCCAATGAGAATTCAACAGAGTATGCGAACTTTTCTGTGGATCAGGTTGAATGGTTGAAGAAAGATGCGCAAGCAGCTAAAGCTGCAGGGGCAAAGTGGATTATAGTCAATATTCACAAAGGACCTTACACGACCTCGAATCACGCAACAGATAAAGATATTATGGGGGAGAACGGTGTAAGGAACAAAATTGCCCCGTTAATGGCGGAGTTGGGAATCGACTTTGTCGTACAAGGTCATGACCATATCTATGCACGTACGAAGCCGATCAAGAAAGATGGAACGGCATCGGAGCCAGAGAAGATCGTGGAAACACTGAATGGGCAAAAGATAGAGTATACTGTTAATCCTGACGGATCAATCTATTTGATTCCTGCCACGGCAGGTCCGAAGGTATATTATAAGAATGTAAAAAGTGAGCTTGGTGAAGCATATTATAACCTTTTCGAGCTTGCAGAAGAGAACCATGCGGCTAAATATGGCGCAGATCCAAGTGACAGCAAACGTCCTGTGCGTGGGCAAGTTCAGAATTTCGTCGGCATTACGATCGATGGGGATAAACTGACAGCTGTAACGTATGAGATCGACCAGAATATCAACAACGCAGAGCCATTTATTGTCGATCAGTTCGGCATGGTAAAGAAGTCAACAACGAACCCAAGTCCAACACCAGACCCAACACCGGAAACGGGCTCAGGATCGAACCCAGGTTCGAACCCAGGTTCAACACCAAATCCAAGTACAACACCAGTAACCAACCCAAGTACAAAGCCAGTAACAAATCCAGGTGCGGGTATAGGTGGGGGAAGTGAACCTCAGGTTGTGTTGAAGGATATAGCGGGTCATTGGGCTATATCAGCTATTGAGAATGCGGTAGCAGCAGGTTTTGTGAAGGGTTATGGGAATGATCAATTCCGTCCGGATAAATCCATTAATCGTGCTGAGTTTATTACGATGCTAGCTCGCGCGCTGAAACTGCCCGATACCGACAAGAACAAAGGATTCAAAGACTCAGATAAGATACCTTCATGGGCGCAATCGTTCGTAGCGCAAGCGGTAGCATCAGGAATTATTAGCGGATATGAGGATGGAACATTCGGTCCAGATAATAAGCTAAATCGTGCAGAGATGGTTGCGATGATTGTTCGAGCAAGTGGAATAAAGATCGATCCGAACTCAAAGTTATCTTTTGCAGATACGAAAGACATTCCAGCATGGGCCATTCCGTATATCGTTGCAGCAGTCGATGCGGGACTCGTTAGCGGTGTCGGACAGAACAAGTTCGCTCCACAACAAGTGGCGACGAGAGCCGAGGCGGTAACGCTCATTATTGGACTACTTAACAAAACGCAATAAATAAGACTAGTTTTACTTATACGTTCTTATATTTTAAAAAAGCCTGAAGGCCTCACCAATCCGGTGAAGTTCTTCAGGCTTTTTGCATATCGATAGACTTAAGCATAATGAGATCCCATTCACTCGATAGGAACTTCACCGACTATATGTCGTTTCTGTTGTCTAACGCAATCGTACTATCTTCAGATGAAGAGTATATCTAAAGGATTATGCAGCAGCGTGTTTGCGTTCCGAGATATAACAAGCTATCGCGATGGTTAGACCCATCCCAACAAGCAGTGCACCGACCCAAGGTAGGGATGTAATGCCTAGATGTGTAATGACCCACCCACCAATGAAAGCACCACCTGCATTACCCAGATTACCGGCTGAATGATTAGAGGTAGATGCAAGTGCTGGGGCGGTCTTTGCTAAGCTCATAATTCGTACCTGTAGCCCTGGCATCACCGCGAAGGAAGCGACACCCCACAGGAAGATAGTTAATACAGCAGCTATTGGATGATGAACCGTAAAGGTAAAGATGGTAAGGATTATACATATAGCGAAATAAAGTCCTAGTAAGGAGGGCGTTAGCTTCCAGTCCGCAAGCTTCCCACCCACGATATTACCGATCGTCACGCCACAACCGAAGAGAACTAGAATCCAGGTAACACTATACTCGGCGAAACCGCTGACTTGTACAAGTAGCGGCGCAATATATGTGAACACGGCAAATAAGCCGGCGTTACCTAGCGCTCCGATCAATAGGTATAGAAGTAGCTTAGGTTGAATCAAGGAGGAGATCTGCTGTGATAGACTAGCAGGTTGATCTTGTCGGATTCGGGGAATGAAGATAAGTATGCCGATTAATGCTACAACCCCGATAATTGCAATCATAGCAAATGAAGCTCGCCACCCCATGCGTTGCCCGATAAATGTACCTAGAGGAACACCGATAATGTTCGCTATCGTTAGGCCAGCCATCATAATGGACACGGCAGCGGCACGCCTATTTGCTGGTACAAGATTGGATGCGATAACGGCCCCTACCCCGAAGAAAGTTCCATGAGTTAATGCAGTGATAATACGAGCAGCCATCAGAATCTCATAGGTTGGAGCAAATACGGAAATTCCGTTGCCGAGTATGAATAGAATCATCAGCAGACAGAGTAGCTTCTTTTGTGGGATGCGTTGGGTAAGGATCGTCAGTATTGGAGCACCGATGGCGACCCCAAGGGCGTACATAGTAATGAGTTGTCCGGCAGTTGGAATGCTGACATGTAGATCCTCGGCAACATTGGGCAGAAGACCCATAATGACAAATTCAGTCATTCCAATCGCAAAGGCACCTACCGTAAGAGATAGTATAGAGATGGGAAATGGTTCTTTGATCGTTTGTTTCTTGTTGATACGTTGAGTCAAATTCATGGTGTGGATTTCAACCTTTCTGACTGATGTGATGAAGCGTCATCTTATTATCATGTAAATTTGTGAAACAAGTCATGTTTCTTATTATTTCGTTTTCTGAAAGTATTTTCAAGGGTAATCTTTTCTTCTAAGCATTAAATGTGGTGTTGGCTCATTCGCCTTATGGTACAATTTACCCAAATTAGCTGAAAAAGAGGATTAAAAATCTCTCCCGAGTATGATATTAGGGGGAGCGCGGTTCTATGTGATCCATTCTAATCTATGTAAAAAAGAATATCGGATGACGTTATGCAAACTGTTCGGTGAGGAAGAGCAATTCTATCGACTTGCAGGAATGCATTATCATCTCATTCAGTGGATGTTCCCTGAGACAGGCGAGGAGTAGCGGGGATGATACCTAAGCTGTAAACATATGCATCGAGAAGCAGATATACTTAACGAAGATGAGATTGTTACCTACGTGATCCAAGTAGAGGGCAACGCCTGTTACGGAAGAATACGTGTTCCTGATCTGCCAAAGGGTTGCGTCATTATCCTAAATCCCATCGATTCCTCAAAAGAAGAATCAATCACCTATGAAGCTAATTTCTCAAGAATGGGTTTCATCACAGTAAGCTTTGATGGGCCGGGACAGGGACAGACCTATGTAATGGATCAGTACATAGCAACATATTTAAGCTGGAACCTCTTTGTGAACGAAGTGATCGACTTCACGGCAACACAATATGTGGGACTTCCCCTCTATTTATTTGGATCAAGCTCAGGCGGGACTTGGGCCATTCAAGGAAATAATCATCCCAAGGTGTGTAGAACCGTATCGGTAAGTCCTGTCATTAAAGAAGATGTGAGACTATGGCCTACACGCCTATAGTTGCAAAAGTGCACTTAAATCCCGCCTATTTTCCCTAACGCTAATTTTAGTTGCACAGAGTACATCTAGATTACACAAATCCCCACTTTTCATCGTGATCGGCACTTTTAACTGTAGGTTCTGCAACTATTCCTTGCTTCTGTACCTTTCACGCTGAATTAGATGCAGTTTTGCAGCTGTTTCGCTAAACGCGGGGCACGGGCACGGAGATCGAGGAGTACCTCAAGAGACATCCATAAAGTCAGCGATCAGCACTTTGCGACCGGTCTTAGCACTTTCTAGAGCAGCCAGGACCATCGCCATACTGTATATATTATCGCTACAGTCTGTCTCTGGCGCACGGTCTTCTTCAAGCGAGGCGAACATCTCGTCGAGACAGCCTTGATGGAACGTGTGCTTCATGTCAACAGGGCTACCTTCCACTCGCTCGTAATTACGAATGAAATTGCTAGATTGATCGCCAGCAGTAACAACCTCCGCATACGGCTCTCCAAGACCATCCCAGATTGCTGTACCATGTTCACCCGTCACTCGCCAGGATGCTTCCCATGATGTTGGTACGCCCTCAGCACACCATGAACCACGGTAGTTAAATACAGAGCCATCAGACATTTCATAGATACAGATAGCCATTGCATGACCTGCATACCAAGAACCAGGAGGATTGAATTCATGGCAGTAGACGGATACCGGATTTGCGCCACCAATGAAACGCGCTTGATCGAACGTATGGATCGCCATATCGAGTAGCAACGGACTCTCCATAGCATCACGAAAGCCACCGAAATGAGCACCGATGAAGAAGTCTGCCCCCATGAAGCCGAGCTTGCCAATGGTATCTTCTGTAATCAGATTACGTAAGGCGCGTATACGCGGATCAAAGCGGCGGTTCTGCATGACGGCATGAGTCTTGCCGACCTCCCCAGAAATACGCACAATATCAATGCAATCATTCATAGACTCTGCTAATGGTTTCTCAGCAAAGACATGACATCCCAGTGCAAGTGCAGACTTACTCACTGCATAATGACTGGACGGAATCGTAACATCAAATACGATATTGGCCTGCGTATCCACAATAGCTTGGCTGACATCTGTGAATGTCGGACAGGTTAGCTCTTTACGCTCTGCCATCGCGACTGCGAATTCTTCCTTAATGTCGACTAATCCGACAATCTCCGTATCTAATCTGCTCTTTGCATAATCAACCCATGTATTGGCCATCGCACCACAGCCAACTAAGACTACTCGATGTTTTGATGTCACAGTGATCAACCTCTCTCTAGTTATATCGGATTTGGAACAAAGTCTCCGCCACGGGAGCGTTTCAAATAATTCAAGGCATGAACTTGCCCAGTCATCTCTAATTCATCCCTATAGACTGGATCATGCCAGCCCTCAATATCAATCGTTCCTTGATAACCACTTTGTCTTAGAATCGTAATAATATCAGACCAGTTAGTATCACCGAAGCCCGGTGTCCGATGCCAAACGAATGGTTCCTTTCCATGCACCCCTTGCTCTTTAACAACATCCCATGCAATTGTTGCGTCTTTGCCATGTACGTGGAATACCTTGTTCACCCATTTACGTAGCTGTGGAATGGGATCGATTAAGCTCACCATTTGATGACATGGCTCCCACTCTAGTCCAATATTATCTTCAGGAACCGCATCGAACATCAGCTCCCAAGCTGCCGGGTTATGTGCAATATTCCAATCACCAGTTGTCCAAGTGCCGCCCATATCGCAGTTCTCAAAAGCAATGCGGACACCTTTATCCGCCGCTCTGCGCGTCAATTCGCCGAACACTTCCTTGAATTTCGGAATGGACTCGTCAATCGATTGCCCAGTTAGGCGACCGGTGAAACCGGATACAATATTCGTTCCGAATAAATGTGCATGATCGATAAGACGTTCCCAACTTGCAAGCGTATCGGCATTATCCCCTTCGCCTGTCAAAGGATTCCCAAATACACTAATCGCTGAGATTACAAAATCATGCTCGTCTGCAAGTTCACGTAGACGCTTTGCCATTTCTGCAAGATCCGTATCTCCTGTCGTCTGCCAAAAGGTTGGGTTGAATGATTCGAATCCATGTGAGACGATTTGTGGAATAACCTGAACTGCGGTTCCACCCTGAACTAGCGTTCCAATACGTAATTTATTATGCATCCTTGTATATCACTCCAATATTGTTATATAGTTTTCGTAACATCTTCATTATAGTCAGGGGAGTTCATAATTACTCTACTCAATCTTGTGCAATACTAGTCTAATCTTGTGGTGGTGAAGAAGAATATGACCTATCCCAAGGAACTTTGGGAGAATACTCGTCTCGAGCATTCAATATATCCATTTCAACTCTTTCGTAATCATCATTCCGCTAAAAAGAATGACTGCATTCTCTATTTACACTGGCATGAGCATTTCGAGATCATCGTCATGCGTAAAGGTAGAGCCCTATTCCATATCGACAGCCGCCCCTATACGGTTACGGCAGGAGACGTTGTCATTATTCCAGGTGGTAGTCTGCATGTTGGATATTCACTAGACGATGGAGATATGAATTATGACTGTGTTGTCTTGAATGCTTCGCTATTCAATGATTGGATGCATGATCCGGTACATGTACAGTATGTTTCCCCCTATTTAGAGGGGCAGCAGCGATTTCCAGTCAAACCAGCTGATCATGATGAGGTATGTGTAAATTATTATCCTATATTGGATGAGGCCATAGCGGAGCTTGCAGCAAAGGCTCCCGCTTATCAACTTGTAGTCAAGTCGAAACTACATGTACTATTTACGTTATTAGCACGTACGTTTATGCCACACCAGTTGGATGACAAACCTGTAGAGGGGTATTTTCCGAATTATGAGCGGTTTAAGTTACTGATCCAACGATTGGAGTCTAATTTGTCTGAGAAGATAACGGTCGAACAGGCTGCAAAGGAGGTTAGCCTTAATCCGTACTACTTCTGTAAACTATTCAAGCGATTAACTGGCCGAACCTTTATTGAATATGTGAATATCTGTAAAATGAATGAGGCGAAGCGGTTGCTCCTTGAGAGTAATGATTCAATAACAGAGATCGCATCCAAGGTAGGGTGTGAGAATCCGAACTATTTTACCAAACTGTACAAAAGGTATATGGGCGTGACCCCATCGGGTACGAGGAGATCATAGAATGATAGGTTGTTTGAGAGTACTCTTAATGGGTCCTGGCCGTGACCTCCTGACGATCTGTGTCGATACTCTAGTCCTTCTTATACACAG
Source organism: Paenibacillus sp. Y859 (assembly GCF_056786405.1). Lineage (NCBI taxonomy): Bacteria > Bacillati > Bacillota > Bacilli > Caryophanales > Paenibacillaceae > Paenibacillus > Paenibacillus sp. Y859. Next base: position 212,978 of record NZ_JBXCIZ010000004.1, read on the forward strand.
TCCATAAATTGATGGAACATCTCAGTGAAGGTAAGCTGCACAACCTGTTCTTGAAAGGTATCTTGCTGTGAGCATACGGATACTTTATATGCGGGGTCGATAGGGTATTGTTTAAAGTAACAATTATTAAATGCATGTTGCGTATCTAGGAGAATGTGTTGATCATCTTTCCTAATCGTATATGAAGAGAGGGGAAGGGATAGACCTACACCTACTGCCTTGATATAGCTTTCCTTAAGCGTCCAAAGATCAAAAAAATAGTCTTGCCTATTATCCTCCCTATGTGCGTATAGATCGTGGCATTCCTGTTCAGAGAAGCAATGTTCAGCTATGTCGAAGTCGATGTCACTAATAAGCTCTACATCTATCCCAACTTGTGAGTCCGATAAGGCGCATAAGACCCATTGGCCAGAGTGAGAGTTGTTGAAATGTAGTTCGTTATTTCTATGTAGAAGTGGTTTCCCATACTTATTGTGAATGAACTGTATATCCCTATTCTTAATGTTAAGTTTATTGCAGATCTTAAGCCTGGAGAGAATATCGGCTGTTAATGTTCTTACAGCATCGTCTCTATGAATAAATCGATGTATTCGGTCTTGTTTCTCTATCGGAAGGGTAGCCATGAGGGTCTGCATCTGTAACGGATCGATATCATTCATTAACTTTATTCCATAGACTTGCGTCATATTCTACCTCCAGTATTGAGTAAATGGGGTTTCCAATAAAAGTTATTTTTAAGTGTTATCTACTAGTTGATGTATGACGATGCTCGGTTGAGGACAAAGACTTATATTATCATAAATGGATCTCCAATGATAATAAATACATAGGTAAAAGTATCTATTTTATTTTACTTCCACATACGGATAAGGAAATAACGTGTTTCGTTGCAGAAAGGGTTCATTCAAATGTTGAACTATTCGTTTGAACAAATTTTATAGTTCAAGTCATTGCCAAGTAATATACCAGCAATAAAATATCTAAAGCTAGAATATATAGTCATTAAACGTAGTTATCAATCGCTGTTTTTTCCCAATTTAACAGAAATTAAGATCGTTATTCATACCGAAATAGAGAAAGCCAATCCCCAGAAGACTGGAGATTGGCTTTATTATAAATACTCTTGTATTATCTTAAAGTCTTCAATGCACCGCTCCAAGCAAGAACTTGATCAAGCATAGCATTAACATTAGCAAGATGTAGATCAGCTGGCTTGAATACCGATCCGTTCTCGAAATCAGTGAATAGAGATAGTAGAGGATTCACACGAACATCAGCTACTTGTAATTCTCCTAGAATTCCACGTAAATGTTCAGCTGCACGAACTCCACCTGCAGAACCGTAACTTACAATACCTGCTGATTTGTTGTTCCACTCGTCACGCGCATAATCAAGTGCATTCTTCAATGCTCCTGTAAGGCTGTGATTGTACTCTTGAACGATAAATACGAATCCATCTAGACTAGCAAGTTTGGTTGACCAAGCTGCAGCTCCTGCCCCCGGATCAGCTTCACCTAATAGTGGCAATTTGAAATCTGCAATATCGACGATTTCATAGTTGGCATCTCCACGTTTGTCAGCAATCTCTTTTACCCATTCCCCAACTTGTGGGCTGACGCGTCCTTGACGAGTGCTTCCTAGAATAATACCTATGTTTAACTTTGTCATTGTTATTTCCTCCTTATTGGTAGATATACCAAATAATTTGTTTAACCACTTCATGTACTGTACCACTCCAATATTATGTCAATTCCCAAGAAGCATATACTCAGGTATCTCTAGTTAGTATATTTCAAATATAAGATTATTATGTCTCACTATGCTTTGTTTGTCAACTATACTTTCGTAACTAATAATATAATTGTTGTTATCGATTTCCTATGGCATGTGCATAGAAGGATTGTCTTAATGGCGAACGCATGCTATCGTAGGAAATGAATGGATAGCTAGTTATATTTCCGCAAAGACGGATACTTCAAAGTGATACGAAGTATCGCTAGCATCGGAAGCATAAACTCCTTAAACAGGATGGCAAAGCCGTTTCAGCTTGGAACATTACTTTACGGAGGTGCAACATGAAAGTACTATTTATTGGAGGAACCGGGACGATTAGTTCTGCAATTACCAACAAATTGGTAGAACAAGGATGTGAGCTTTATCTTTTAAATAGGGGCACCAGAAATGAAGCCTTACCCGTTGGTGTAAATATCATTAAAGCTGATATTAATGATGAAGTCCATGTAGCTAAGTTAATAGAGAACATGCAGTTTGATGTCGTTGCTGACTTTATAGCATTCGAACCGACTCAATTGGAAAGGGATTATCGATTATTTAAAGGTAAAACGAAACAGTTTATATTTATTAGCTCTGCTTCTGCTTACCAAACACCTTTATCCGATTATAGAATTACAGAGGGTACGCCTTTATCGAATCCATACTGGGAGTATTCTAGAAACAAGATTGCCTGTGAAGAGTACTTAATGAAGCAGTATCGTGAGAATGATTTTCCAATTACAATTATAAGACCGAGTCACACATATGATGAACGTTCCATTCCACTTGGTGTACATGGAAGTAAAGGAAGCTGGCAGGTTGCTAGGCGTATGCTTGCGAATAAACCGGTGATCATTCATGGAGATGGTACTTCCTTGTGGACGATGACGCATAATAGTGATTTTGCTAAAGGTTTTATTGGATTAATGGGCAATATTCATGCTATTGGTGAGTCTGTTCAGATCACTTCTGATGAGACAGTAACTTGGAATCAAATATATGAGATCATTGCCGATGCTTTAGGCGTGAAATTGAATGCGCTTCATGTATCATCATCACTATTGGCTGCATGTAGCAGCACAGAGGATTACAGGGGCGGATTGTTAGGAGATAAGGCTAATTCGGTTGTATTTGATAATTCCAAACTGAAACGACTTGTTCCTGAATTTGTGGCAACCACTCGACTTGATCAAGGTATTAAGCAGACGGTAGAGTACATTCTAGCGCATCCTGAACATCAAACAGAGGATGAAGAATTCGATATTTGGTGTGACAAAATTGTCGGTGTATTGGACGTTGCTGTCATGACAATGTTGGAATAGGGTTTAATTAAATAGCAAATGTAGATGTTTGAAAAATAGAGACGCCATTCCTTTCGTAGTTGAAAGAAGTGGCGTCATTTTTGAAATTGTCTTTGGAGAGCACAAAATCAAATGCATCCGTATTTTTGATGATTCGAATTAGCTGTATTAGAAAATAATTCAATAAATAACAAGGAAACAGAACATATTTAGGAGAGATCCAATGAAAATTGACCGCTTGCTAGCGATGACGATACTACTACTTAATCGTGAGCGTGTCAGCGCAAAAGAGTTAGCTGAACGCTTTGAAGTATCCACCAAGACGATTTATCGAGATATGGATACATTGAGCCAATCGGGCATCCCCATTGTGGCACATCAAGGAGTATCGGGCGGGTTCGAAATGATGGAAGAATACACGATTGCACGGCAATTTCTTACGTTAAATGAAATAACCGCGATGGTCGCTGCTGTGAAGGGCATCACCTCGGTGATGGATGATAGGTTGTTCGCTACCCTTCTTGAAAAAGTTAAAGCGCTACTTAATAAAGTAGACCGAATAGATGTTGAGCAACGAGGAACGGGGATGATCTTTGATTTTAACCCTTGGGGACAGAACTCTATAGCGCGGGATAAAGTTAATACGTTAAGACAGGCTATTGAGGAGACACGCAAGGTGAATATCCAATACCTGAATATGAACGGAATAGCGAGTGAGAGAATCGTTGAACCCTCTGCCTTAATTCTAAAAGGGTACTTATGGTATATGCATGCATACTGTGAGCTGCGGGACGACTTCCGAGTGTTCCGATTATCCCGTATACAGGAATTACGGATGCTGATGGAACACTATGTACGTCGTGAGACGCCGTCGTTAGAGAGTTATGTGTGGAATTCGGAGTGGTTGAAGGAGTCCAAACGGGAAGTCATTCTTAACTTTGATCCGAAAGTTCATTATCGGCTCGTAGATGCCTTTCATCCTGATCAGATTACCGTGTTAGATGATGGCTCGATCCAAGTGAAAGGGCAATTCGCGGATGACGAATGGTTATATAGCATGCTTCTGAGCTATGGTGATCAGGTCAAAGTGGAGCAGCCAGCTAGTGTGGCGGAGGAAATCGTGATCCGGGCACACAATATTATTGGGCGATATTCTAACTAAGACAGATAGGTGTCCACTTTTCAATTGTATAATCAAATGAAATACAAAGAAAAGAGGATGAACAATGATTAGCGAACCTGTTCAAAAACCGAAAGTGACACTATTTGGTGTAAGTGTACGTACGACAAATGCTGAAGAAGCGAGCCCGAACGGCAGGTTACCACAACTGTGGGAAACCTACTTTGGGAGTAACACGTTGTTGCAGACGGGTGCAAATAATCCCCATCTTATCTATGCGTTATATACTGATTATGAGAGTGATGCGACAGGGGCCTATACGGTTCTTATTGGGCACGAAGCGGGTGATGATGCGGTTCAATCCGATAGCAACTACCCTCAAATGGTTATACCAGAGAGCAAATATATTGTATTTACAACTAAGAAGGGCTTGGTACATGAAGTAGTTGCGCAAGCGTGGGGGGAAATCTGGGAGTATTTCAAGGAAAGACCCGATGCAAGATCCTACACAGGAGACTTTGAACTATACGATTCTCGAAGCTTTGATCCTACAAATACGGAATTGCAGATTTACATAGCCATCAAATAGACGGAAGAAGAGTCGACTGCAACTAGCAGTTGGCTCTTCTCAATTGCAGAAGGAGGGATCGCATTAATGTGCGCCCTTCTCTTTCAATTTATCCATTTTCGATTGAAGAGATATACGTTTCTTGGCGGTTTTATTATCGATTGCGGCGGCTTTGCGCTCGTACGCATTACTGCGCAGAAGGGCAAAGATGACCAGTAAAGTACCAAAGAGCTCATACATACTAATCTGATACCCTTGAAAAGCCATCACAATGAAGGTGGTGATCGGTACGAAATTAATAAAGAGAATACCATTGAGTGGAGATATCATCTTGATTCCGGCATTCCAGCTGAGTAAGGCGGCAAGACCTGGTAACAGAATCATGAATGACATCTCATATTTGACCGCGTATACATCATGCCATGTGGGTACCGAAATCAGTTGGAAGGCCGTACCAGAACCTACGACGACCAAGGATACGGCTGTTCCAAGCAAGCAGGTTAACGTTGAATAACGAAGAGGCGACCAGTCTTTGAATGTCTCTCCTCCCATTGAATATACTACCCATCCCACAACCCCTATAAAAATAAGTAGTAGCGGAAATAAATGCTGCCCAGCCATCGTGAAGAAGGTGAGTTTCCCATTCGTAATGACAAGTAATGCGCCGAATAGCGCGATTACGATACTCGTGAGCATATATCTCTTCGGTTTATTGCGAGTGGTAATCCACAAGACCAGAATGGATATCATCGGCATAAGTACTTCCATGATCGAAGCAGCGACGGTGCCTGATTCGCCCATAAGATGTTGTCCAATGAAGACCAACAGATTGTAGACTGTAAAGGCCATCGTTCCATAGAACAGGAGCGCTTTACCCCTTCCTTCCAAGCGAAATGCTGATTTTCCCTCTTTAGCCCATAGAATCACGACGAGGATGAGGCTAACGATGAAATATCGGATAAGTGAAAAATAGAACGGATTGACATGCTGCAACGCAACGTGCGCAACAGGGAACATAGCTCCCCATGACATGCTTGCGATTAAGCATAGTATGGACCCTAGAATAAGTTTGTTTTTGAACATGATGGTTTATTCCACTGCCTTTTCGTATGTAATGTATAGGAAATTAATATTTAAAATTGTTAGTATCTATAAATCATAATAGGAGAGTAGGGTTTGTTCGTAAAATGATTGTAAATGCGTTATATCATCATTTATAATGATGATATAACGATAGTCATCGATGAATGGAGGGTAAAGCGGATTGGAATTCAATGATTTAAGAATATTCCAGACGGTGGCAACTCTCGGGAGTGTGAGTAAGGCAGCGGTACAGCTAAGTTACGGGCAATCTAATGTAACAGCGAGAATCAAAATATTAGAGAAGGAGCTTCAGACGCTATTGTTCTATCGACATAAACGTGGGATGGTCTTGAATACCGAAGGAAAGCGACTTCTTGAATATTCACGGGAAATTTTATCGAAGGTTGAAGAAATGAAGGATGTATTTAGCCAATCTACTGCACCTTCTGGGGTTCTCGATATTGGCATTGTGGAGACAGTGAATGCCCTTCCTGAGATTCTATCAGCCTATTACAGCAAGTATCCGAATGTGGAATTATCGTTACAAGCCGGGGTAACGGAACACCTAGTGCAGGAAGTACTCGATATGAAGCTGGATGGAGCGTTTGTGACAGGGCCGATAAAGCATCCGTTAATCGAACAGGTAGAGGTCATAAGTGAGAAGCTAGTGATTGTCTCTAGGAGTAAATCCTTATCTATGGAGGACATCACGAGGAAACCCTTATTGCTCTATAAGAAAGGTTGCGGTTATCGTGGGCGACTAGAGAGTTGGATGAAGATCGAAGGAATCATTCCGAAGCAGATTATGGAGTTTGGTACATTCGGAACGATTATAGGGAGCGTTGCGGCTGGCATAGGGATAACCATTATACCTGAGTCCTCCGTTACTGATCTAGCAGCGAGAGGTACGATCTATTGTCATCATATCCCTGAGCCATATCAGAATATCACGACGGTCTTCATTAGACGTAAAGATGCGTATTTGACGAGCACCTTGGGATCTTTTATCGATGTGATTAATGCTCGAACGGGTCTGTCAGGTCTGAATATAGATGATTAGGATGGGTTCAATAGGTGCTTTACTAGGTGGGATATGGGGCGCGCTTGTAGGATATATTAAAGCTAAAAGAGGTATTAATGAAGTTATTACAAGTATTATGTTTAACTTTATTGCCCTTTGTTTTAATTGGAGCGGTAGGTAGGCACGTGCACCGAAAGCATTGGGAGAACCCTATGAGGTAGGAAAACGATAAGGGGTGTTCCTGATATTGAAGAGTCGATTACAGAAGCTGTTCCATATTCATGAGGAGAAATCAACTATACGTACGGAAGTTGTTGCGGGAGCAACCTCCTTTATGACGATTGCCTATATCATTGCGGTGAATGGGGCTATTTTAAGTAAAGCTGGCATGCCGTATGAAGCTGCAATGATTGTTACAGTCATTTGTTCTTTTATTGGTTGTATGCTGATGGCATTATGGGCGAATTCACCATTAATTATGGCCCCTGGTATGGGCGATAACGCATTTTTTGTTTTTACATTGGTATTCTCGCTAGGACTTACATGGCAGCAAGCACTTGCAGCTGTATTTCTAGCAGGTATCGTATTTATGCTAACTTCGATAACAAAAGGGGTCGACTATTTATCTCGATCGATTCCAAAGTCTATGATTAACGCAATGACCGCCGGCATTGGTCTTTTTATTGCCTTTCTAGGATTGAAGAATGGCGGACTGATCGTTGCGAGTGAAGGGACATTCGTTACCTTAGCGGATTTTAGTGACCCCTATGCATTGACGACAATACTAACCTTACTTATTGCGATTCCGCTTTTCTTACGGAATGTCACAGGAAGCTTCTTAATTGTCATTGTCATAGGGACATGTATTGGTGCATTACTGGGTATTGTCGATTTTTCGACCTTAAGTGATTTCAGCATCTCCTTTGCTGGATATGGGGAGTTATTTTTCGCTCTGGATTTTAGCGCGATAGGTACGCTTAATTTCTGGACCGCGGTATTCTCGTTATCGATGGTCATTATTTTCTCGAATATGGGCGCGCAGCTTGGAATGCTACCTGATAAATCAAAGTTTCGGAAGTCATTTCAGGCGAATTCCTTTTCGGTGATCAGTGCGGGACTTCTGGGTTGTAGCCCCATGACAACAGCCGCTGAGGCTGCGACAGGTATTGCCTCGGGAGGAAGAACGGGTCTAACCTCTTTTACAACGGGACTTCTGTTTGTTCCTGCATTATTTCTTATTCCCGTATTCAAAGTGATCCCGAGCAGTGCGATTGCTCCTGTGCTCATCATTGTCGGTTGTCTTATGTTCCAAAGTATCAAGGAAATAAACATGAGTGATTTTACAGAGGCTTTTCCAGCCTATTTAATGATGGTGATTATGCCACTATCCTTTAGTATCGCTAATGGGATTGCATTTGGTTTCATCGCTTACCCGCTTGTGAAGGTAGTTACGCGTCGGAGAGCAGAAGTGTCTGTGACGATGTACGTCATCGCATTCTTCTTCCTACTGTATTTTATATTAGGATCGATATAAGTTGAATTAGAGAAGTTGTTCACAACACCTATGGCATTCAGGCTATAGGTGTTTTCAATACGTACTTAGAGTGTTCCTATGTTGGGTTCGAGCGATAACATACTTGCGAGCTGCTACAAATCTTTCTTTCGCAGCGGAGGCATACCAGAACATATCCCAGCACCAATGGCCTTTGTCCAAGGAAGAGGATTTTTATTCATCTTAAATGTGCCCTAGCAAAGAATGAAGCATCCCTATGATGACGGTTTGACAATTAGTTTTATAAATATCGGTACTATTGCTAATAATACCTCCATGCACATAAGGAGGATAAAACTCATGGAAAGCAGCTATAAAGGAACAAACAAAATGATTGCAGGAATTGTGTTTGGCGTCTTAACGTTCTGGCTTTTTGCACAGGCGATGGTCAATGTTGTTCCAGCAGTTCAATCAGATTTAGGTATTTCAATGGGAACACTGAATGTAGCCATTAGTTTAACTTCGTTATTCTCAGGGATGTTTATCGTTGCTGCTGGTGGATTAGCAGATAAGGTTGGACGCAAAAAGATGACATATATCGGGCTAATATTAAGTGTTGTTGGTTCTCTACTCCTGGTATTTGCTCATGGGTCCGTCATGTTAATTATGGGTCGTGTCGTTCAAGGTTTATCCGCTGCATGTATCATGCCAGCAACCATCGCATTGATGAAGACGTATTTCGAAGGTGCAGATCGACAACGTGCACTTAGTTATTGGTCCATCGGATCTTGGGGTGGTTCAGGTGTGTGTTCTCTTGCTGGAGGTGCGATTGCGACGTATTTGGGATGGAGATGGATATTCATCTTTTCAATTGTATTCTCACTGCTTGCGATGTGGCTTATTAAAGACACGCCCGAAAGTAGAGGACAATCAACAGGCGCATTTAAATTCGATTACACGGGCTTAGCTATTTTTATAGTAACGATGCTTGCATTAAATATCTTTATTACTCAAGGTGCAGATTTCGGCTGGACAAGTCCACTTACGCTTGGTTTGGCTGTTGTTACGATCATAGGAGCTATCGTATTTGTTAAAGTTGAAAAGGGAAAAGCTGTTGTATTAATTGATTTCTCCTTATTTAAAAATAAACCGTACGCGGGTGCCACATACTCAAATTTCTTGTTAAACGCAGTAGCAGGTACACTCGTTGTTGCCAACACGTATGTTCAAGTAGGTCGAGGATTTACTTCGTTTCAATCAGGGATGTTATCCATTGGTTATTTAGTAGCCGTGTTGGCTATGATCCGTGTCGGTGAGAAAATTCTGCAGAAGGTAGGCGCAAGATCACCCATGATATGGGGTGCAGTCATAACTTCTGTTGGTGTAGCAGTTATGGGTTTAACATTCTTACAAGGCTTTACCTATACAGTTGCTGTGTTTATTGGCTTTGCCTTATTTGGTCTTGGACTTGGAATATATGCAACGCCATCAACAGATACAGCGGTATCTAATGCACCTTCCAACAAAGTTGGTGAAGCTGCAGGGATCTACAAAATGGCAAGCTCCCTTGGTGGAGCGTTCGGTGTTGCCATTTCAGCAACGGTATATAGTTCAATTGAAGCAGTGGCAAGTCTGGAAGTGGCTGCAACAGCCGGGATTATCACGAACGTTATATTCGGTGTACTTTCAATCATTTCTATTGTTCTATTTGTTCCAAGAAGTGCTGGCAAATAGACGCCATCCCCGTCCCCGTTAGCTAAGCCTGTGATAGAATAACAAAGATTATTTTGTAGTTATTATGAAATAAATGAAGGGGGCCATTACATGTTATTGAATGATTTAATGGAGAAGTTAGATGCCAAACAGGAGCGTATAATCGAAATTCGTCGACATCTTCATGAGCATCCAGAGCTTTCTTTCCATGAAGATCAAACGGCAGCCTATATCGCCGATTTCTATAAAGAAATCCCCGTGGACTCCGTGGAAACGAACTTCGGTGGTCAACGCGGGGTCGTTGTAACTATTAAAGGGACTAAGCCAGGAAAAACGATCGCTATTCGGGCGGATTTCGATGCACTGCCTATCAAGGAAGAAACAGGCTTACCGTTTGCGTCAAAAAACGAAGGCGTCATGCATGCTTGTGGGCATGATGGGCATACGGCTTATATGTTGGTATTAGCAGAGACATTAGCGGAGATGAAAGATCAGTTGAAAGGTACGATTAGAGTCATTCATCAACCAGGGGAGGAAGCACCTCCAGGTGGCGCACTCGGAATGATTAAAGCGGGAGTGTTAGACGGCGTAGACGCTATCATCGGGATCCATGTCATGTCTACCATGCAAACAGGACATATTTATTACAGAAGTGGGAACACACAAACGGGAAGATCTTACTTCAAATTACGTGTTCAAGGTAAAGGTGGGCATGGTTCATCGCCTCATATGGCGAATGATGCTATTGTTGCAGCGAGTTCCTTCGTTATGAGTTTGCAAACGATTGTTAGCCGCCGGATCAACCCATTTGATACAGCTTCCATTACCATTGGTAGTTTCGATGGTAAAGGTACATTCAATGTAATTAAAGATGCTGTAACGCTTGAGGGAGATGTTCGAACGATGTCTAATGAGACACGAGACATCGTCGAATCTCAAGTTCGTGCTTTTACAGAAGGATTAGAGAAATCATTTGGTGTAACAACCGTTCTTGAATATGCTAATGATTATCCTGTTCTATATAATGATCCTGAAGTGACAGAACATGTGCATCAAGCTTTAGTAGAAGCGGCTATTCCAGAGGTAGAAGCTGTATTGGAGACAGCTCCACAACCGCCATCAGAAGACTTCGCTTACTACCTTCAACAAGTACCCGGGTGTTTCTTCTATGTAGGTGCGATGCCGGAGTCGGGAGAAGCATACCCGCATCATCACCCTAAATTCGATATCAATGAAAAAAGTCTTATTATTTGTGCAAAAGCGATGGCTGCTGTTGTTGCTTCTTATTGCGATGGTAGCGAATCTTTATAAGAGCGATTGCTTAACAGACTGATGTAGTCCTAAACTCACTCGCTTACCATATACTTGAATTTGCAAGTCTTCCCCTTCAAGGAGTTCAATCTGGAAGCCTCTTGTATGGATTTGGAACTGAATGAGACGTCCACGGTAACGAATACGGAATGCATAACGATCCCAACTGGTTGGGATCGTTGGCGATAATGACAGCCCCGACTCTTTAAGTCTCACCCCTGCAAAACCGTATACGATTGCCATCCAAGTCCCGCCCATATTAGCTAGATGTAGACCATCTTTCGTATTTCCGTGGGTATTATCCAGGTCAAGGCGCGCTGTTTCGGTGAAATAATTATACGCTTTGTCTGCGTACCCCACTTTAGAAGCCATAATGCTGAAAATACAAGACGATAAGGACGAATCATGCGCAAATATTACAGGATTCTGAATTCTTTAAGGCAGTCCTTCATTCATTGGAAATTGTTATCATTGCTGTGCCAATCCAAACGATTCTAGGGCTCTTGATGGCTGTACTTGTCAATCAGAAGATGAAAGGGAAAGGCATATAACGTCAAGAGGTGGCTCTTCAATACGATCATCATGACGGGGGTTGTCATTATCGGTAACTTAATTGTGAATCCATTAGTAGCCTTCGCCCTTGCCAAGTTAAATTTCAGAGGGAAGAAGGTTATCTTCTGGATCGTGCTTGCAACGATGATGGTCCCCTATCATATGATTTTGATACCCGTCTATGTAAACATGGCCGAACTTAGGTGGTTAAACTCATTTAAGGCATTAACCGTTCCATTTCTGTATCAAAGTTTATATATATTCATGCTCAGACAATTCTTTGTTACCGTGCCGAATGAGTTCATGGAAGCAGCTCGGATGGACGGCATGTCCAAGATGGGGTCATTCTGGAAGATCGTGTACCCATTAGCTCGCTCGCCATTGATCACCATGTCCATCTTGGCTTTTGCAGGAACATGGAATAGTTACCTCATTCCAAGTACATTGGCTAATACACCTAAGATGTATGTACTGGTAGTTGGTTTAAATAGTGTGAAGGATGCTGTGTTTGAGAATACACCACTGATTATGGCAGGGGTTGTCCTATCCACTTTGCCGATCTTGATCTTCTTCTTCATGTTCCAGAAACAGTATATTGAAGGGATATCTAGTTCAGGGATTAAAGGATAACAATAAGAGCGCGATCGTCCTAGAAGTTCTTAGGTGCTCGCGCTCTTATTTTTCTACGCCTCCACTCTTATTATAAGATCGGAGTCCTTTACGTAAGCCCCTTTATTATCCATGAGTGTATTCTAAGGACATTTGGAAATACTGTATTTAGAAAAATGAGTTTTTTTATGTATAATTCGTACTTTTATTTAGATTGAAATGGTGTAACATTGAGATTTGTGATAAAATGTACACTTATATAGATAGATAGAGGACGTGAGCTAAAATGATTAATATAACCATACCAACACCGGACGTTACCATTGACAAACAGGTTGCTCCAGTGCTAAGTAATATTTACGGGTTTACGGATTTTCACCTGATCCCTAGAGATATGGGGGGAATCTTTATGTTCTACAACGACAATGAGGAATTATTGTTCGTTGGCAAAGCGAGGAAGCTAAGACCAAGAATAAAGAAACATTTCGAAGATACGACATCACCGATGAAAGCTTATAGAGACGAAGTAACTAGAATTGATGTTTGTCTTATCGGCGATCCTGTTCATAGAGAAATCTATGAAACCTATATTGTGAATGAGCTTAAGGCTAAATACAATGTGGACAAGGTGTTATATAAGTAAATCGTAAACTGAACGGCAGACCCGTAAGATAGCACTTTGGATGAAGTGACTATCTTACGGGTTATTTGTGTTCTATTCAGATTTTTTAGAAGTTTATTCTCATTATGAATAGGTAAGAATAATATATGTAAGGAAGGATGAAAACCCCTTTATTTTTTATGAGTTGTTCATTTTTGATACGCAAAAAACGCAGTAATCCCCTTCACTTAAAGGTAGGGACTACTGCGTTATTATGTTCATACGTACTATTCATTGGCTTTTAAACGATATTTCGTCCTCGCACCCATACGCTAGAAAGGTTTAGGTTACCATCTAACAGGAGAATATCAGCTTGTTTGCCGGATTCTAGAGTCCCGATCTGTTGCTCCAACCCAAGTGAAATGGCTGGATTCAGACTGGCGGCTTGGGAAGCTTCTTGCAGGGAGAATCCAACCTCTGATACGAGAAATTGAAAACCACGGATCATGGTCAATGTACTTCCAGCAAGAGCCCCCTCGTTATTCTTCAATGTCGCGATTCCTCCAGATACGTTCACGGGCTGGTCACCCAATGTGTACTCGCCGTCACCAAGTCCAGCAGCGGACATGGCGTCGGTGATGAGAAGAAGATTGGCTGATGTCTTTAGACGTGCCAGAATAGATATGACAGCGGGATGAACATGAATGCCATCGGCAATAACCTCTGCTGCAATCTGTGATTCACCCATAACGGCTCCGGCTACGCCCGGCTTACGGTGATGTAGAGGTGTCATGGCATTAAAGGTATGAACAGCCTGCTTGAGCCCTGCGTCAACAGCAGCCAGTACTTGCTCATATGTCGCATCGGTATGTCCGAGAGCCGCAGTAATTCCATGATCTCTCAGCCATGAAATGACTTCAAGAGCTCCCTCACGCTCAGGAGCGAGTGTGACTTGCCGAATGAGACCAGGGTACTGTTTCTCCCATGCCTCAAGCCAACTTACGTTAGGGAGAACGATATGTTGGGGATTCTGTGCACCAGGCCACTGAGGACTGATGAAGGGTCCCTCCAGATGAACCCCTGCCAATTGAGCATAGGGCATGTTGTTGGAACGATAAGCGTTCACTTCTCGTAGCACGTTATCAATATCATCCTTTGGAGCGGTCATCGTTGTAGCGAGCATCGTAGTCGTTCCTTGAGAACTATGGAATTGCGTAATCGCGTCCAAGGTTTTGTGGGTACTGTTCATGAAATCATGTCCTGCTCCACCATGAACGTGAACATCTACGAATCCTGGGATAAGTAATCCTTCAGCTTGCGGAGCGACAGTGGTCCATTCTGTATAGTCATGTGGTAGATATTGTTTATCGCCAACATAGGAAATAGTATCTCCAGAGATGGCGATAACGCCATTCTCAATCAAACCTTGTGGTGTCAGTACTTTCCCGAAAAGAAGTTGTTCTACAACGTCAATGCTACTCATTAGAGTAGACTCGCCGCCTCATGATCCAGCAGTACGATGACGTTTGAATGGCATTGTAGGAAAGAAGCCGGACATTGCGTTGTGATCGGTCCCTGAAAAGCATTCTTAATGGCTTCGGCCTTCTCGGCACCGCGTGCGATGAGGACAATTTGCCGGGCTTTCATAATGCTACCTACGCCCATCGTTACAGCCTGCTTAGGTACTTCGTCAAGAGAAGTGAAGAAGCGGGCATTGGCTTGAATGGTCTCCTCTTGTAAATCCACAACTTGTGTACCCCCAATGAGATGATCATTTGGTTCATTGAAGCCGATATGCCCATTGCTACCGATTCCCAGTAGTTGTAGATCGACTGGCCCATTCTGTTCAAGCAGTTGGTCATATGCCTGACATTCAGCTTCCAAATCATGAGCACTGCCATTAGGTATAAAGGTTCGTTTCGGGTCAATATCAATATGGTTAAAGAGTTGTTCCTTCATAAAGGTACTGTAGCTTTGCGGGTGATCGTTAGCTAAGCCCACATACTCATCAAGGTTAAAAACAGAGGATTTTGCGAAGCTTACTAGACCTCTTTTATACATGTCAGCCAATCGCGCGTATATACCTAGTGGGGAACTGCCTGTAGCGAGACCGAGAACTGCCTGCGGATTACTTTGTAATAGACTAACAATGAGATTCGCTCCAGTCTGTACGAAATCTTCTTCTTTATTAAATGTGAATATATTCATTTTATTGACCTCCTCGTTTTTTGCGATAATGTTGGATATTGTTATAGGATTGTTCCAACTTAGGAACAAAGTCTTTGAATTGATTGCTGATCATGCCAGTGAATAGAATATCTATAATATGAAGTTGCGCGATACGTGATGCCATATCTCCCCGCCGCATCCCTTTTTCTAATGAAGAGGAGAACAGAGGGAGATCGGCTAAAGAAGCCAACGTGTTGCTTCCGTAAGAAGTAAGGGATATCGTGGTGGCTCCGCTATTGCTGGCACAGGTCAAGGCATCGATGGTCTCCGTAGTCTCTCCCGAATAGGATATAGCAAAAGCGACGTCGTCCTCACCTAGCGTAGATGCTGACGTAATCTGCATATGGGAATCGGAAAAGGCAGTACAGTTAACACCAATGCGAATCAGCTTTTGGTAGAAATCCTGAGCAATAATAGAAGATGTTGCCATCCCGTAGAGATCGATCCTGCGTGCTCCACATAGCCAATCCACGACTTTCGCAAGTTTTGTTAGATCCAGTAAGGTGGTAGTATCTCGAATAGACGCTAGATGATTAGCTTGCATGGCTTCGACGATGAGAGATAGAGGATTACCAGCCACAATATCTTGATAGGCAGAAGAGTGAGATTGTCCTTCTGCGCCCAGTTTCGCTATTTCTGATGCTAAATGCACCTTGAAATCGGGAAATCCTTTGAAATGAAAAACCTTGCAAAACCGTGTGATCGTAGCTGGACTGATACCGCATTGTTTTGCTAATTCCGTAATGCCGATATGAATCACTTCACCCGGAGCAGACAGAATTCGTTCCGCTAATTTGCGTTCCAAAGGGGACAGTTTTGTCAACTGACGTTGGATGGTATGAAGGATCACTGGCGTTGAACACCTCCCTCGCTAAAATGATTTCAGTGTATATGTAGTATGAGTGGAAAATGATTTTCACATATATAATAATACAATGGATCTGTGGATGCAACCTGATTCACTCCTATATGGAAGTAGAATCTATTTGGATGAATGACAATATACTCCCTGGTGCATGAAATGAGCGATACAGTCTAGAATAAAGCTAGACATGTCATTTGTGCACAAAAGGAGAAGAGTATATTGAAGAGATTATGTTTGAAAGCTTTATCGTTCTGTATGGTTCTTGTGATGACGTCGATACCACTACATGTGGAAGGCACGGGGAACGTGCATGCTCGTACGCCAAAGGAATGTTTGAGCCCGTCGAAGGTACAGCTAAAGGCTGACTTAAGGAAGCTTTGGACCGATCATATGATATGGACGAGGAACTATACTGTGAGCGCACTTGCAGGGATGGAAGATCAAGAGAAAGTAAGTGCAAGACTTTTAAAGAATCAGCAGGCTATAGGTAATGCGTTTAAGGGGCGGATGAAGTCACCGCAAGGATCAAGAAGGATTGGGATGCGGATATTACGACCTATGATAGGGGAGAAGCGCATATAGCGATGTTTGCCGACGTTCTGGCAGATGGAATCATCAAGCAGTTCCCGAAAAAGTTGAAATGACCCCATACCTTATTCAGTATGAAAGAGATCCCCTCCATGGGTTATATGGAGGGGATTAAAATGAATTAGGGTCTAGATACTAGGTATGTGTTTACTTTATGGATGGTGCTGGATGTGCATTGATATAATCAAGTGCGTTGTAGATCTGTTCTGCCGCCTCAGCACGAGAGATAACAGCTTGTGGATGGAAATTCCGCTCTGCATCCAACTGCACAAGACCATATGTGATTGCGCGTTGAATGGATCCACTATAATCAATGGTCAACTCGCTCTCATCATTCATTTTAGTGGGAAGAATGTTGATCATAGGAAGGTTGCCGTGTTTCTCCATAGCTTGAGTGAGTTGATGAGTAAACTGTTCGCGTGTCCATGGATCATTGGGATCTAAATCTACGGGCAATTCAATTTTGTTCACAGCAGATATAATGAGAGTGTTTGCATACCATGCATCATTATTAGCTAATACATAATAATTCGTAGCTTTCGGTTCTTTAGCGAAACTTACGAAATCAAGGTTTAGGTCAAAAGCATTAACCATTAGTTGAACGCCTTGAGCCGCTGTAATGCTAGCTTGTGGAATGAATAGATTACTTGTAACCCCGTGTACAATACCTCTTTCATGTAACGCGATAATCTTATCTTGTGCAGCTACATTTACTAAGTCTGTGAAAGGTTGCGTTGCTGCAAAGCTTTGTCCTGCAAGGGTTAGTGAGAGCGCAGCCGCAGCTGTAAGCGTGAATAATCTAAATTTGGTTTTTATGTCAGTCACCTCATATAGGTTTATTTGACCTTGCTATACTTACCTAGACGAAATTGGCTAAATAAGGTTGCAAGGAAATGACTGTTTACCCCTCTTGTGTTAATAATAAAAATTTGAGACAATCAAGACTAAATGGCTAGCTTCGGCACCGTAACTATCATAAGACTGAACTTTTACTTTTAAGTTTTGAAAAGAGGAAATGAAATGAATAAACAATCCATTTATGGATTAACATTTGAACAACTGACAGAATGGCTTATACAATATGGACATCGAAAGTTTCGGGCATCACAAGTCTGGGATTGGCTGTATCGGAAGAGAGTAACGGATTTCTCAGAAATGATCGACGTGAATAAAGAGTGTATTCATTTATTGGCAGACCATTTCATCATCCAAACCTTATCTGAACATGTGAAGCAAGAATCAAGTGACGGAACGATTAAGTTTCTGTTCAAATTAGAGGATGGCAATCTGATTGAAACGGTATTAATGAGACAGAAATATGGTTTAGCGGTTTGTGTCACAACTCAAGTGGGCTGTAACATTGGATGCAGCTTCTGTGCGAGTGGCTTAATAAAGAAAAGTCGCGATCTAACCAGCGGTGAGATTGTCGAGCAAATTATGAAGGCCCAGCACCATTTGGATCAAGCGCAACAAGATGAGAAGGTGAGTCATGTTGTAGTTATGGGGATTGGCGAGCCATTCGATAATTTCGTTCATCTAGTAAACTTCCTACAGGTGATTAAGGACCAGAAAGGGTTAGCTATTGGTGCGAAACGAATTACTGTCTCAACCAGTGGGCTACCGGATAAAATTATTGAATTCACAGATGCTGATTTGCAAGTTAACTTAGCGATCTCTTTACATGCGCCGAATAACGAACTTCGGACGCGGATTATGAAGATCAATCGTGCTTATCCAATAGAGAAATTAATGCAGGCTGTAGAGTACTATTTATCTAAGACAAATCGAAGAATTATGTTCGAATATATTTTGCTCAAGGATGTAAATGACCGTAAGGAACATGCTTTAGAGCTTGCTGAATTGATTCGCGATAAAAAGGATTTCGCAAGTGTTAACTTGATTCCATATAATCCAGTGGATGAACATAGTCAATATCAGAGAAGTGATCAAGAAGCGATTCTAGCATTCTATGATACGTTGAAGAAGCAAGATATTAACTGTACAGTTCGACTTGAGCATGGAGCAGATATTGATGCCGCTTGTGGACAATTAAGAAGTAAACAAATGAAACAATCGGAAGAGGATATTTCTGATCAAGATCGATTTGCATTAGGTTAAAGACTATGTAAAGAGGAGATTTAATAATCAGGAAAAGTTGAAGTCACAGGAGATAGTTGCAAAACTACACTTAAAAGTGATAATAATGATAAAAAGTGGAATTTCCAGTAATTTAGATGTAGGTTTGCAATTAAAGTTGGCTAAAGAGGAAAAAGGCTGAATTTAGCTGTACATAATGCAACTGCTTGCCTAGCGAAGCTAGGTACATCTAACTGAGGAAGGATCGGTCGGGTAAGGATTAAGCCCCTTCGTAATCGAAGGGGCTTAGTTCAATTAGACCTAGTATATCTATTTTCTTTTATGCACGATTAAGTTCGTTTTGGATCTCATCTTGAAGCTCATTCCTCATCCGATCCACTAGACTGAAATCCATCGACTGTGTATAGATATTCGAAAGTTCATCCTGAAAGGATTTAGCTTCTGCCAAATGCTGAATCGATTGTTTCATTGCTGCGCTATATCGCTGGCTGACATGAAGGAGTTCTTCTGCTAGTCTTTCATCGGTTCCCGGCTTTATGCAGCGGGGGTATACATCGACAATTTCATCGGTGTCGCGATCAGGGAAATACTCATGTGGTGCCGTGCTGTCAAATATGGCGAACCCAAGCTCTCGGACAATGAGCATATCCAAGCTATTGGGATCGAAGCCACAATGGTAAATCTCAACATCGAAACCCCGTTCGATCCCAACGGCAGCCCATTTCTTCAGCATCGTGGATTTACCGGAACCAGGACGACCTTTGATAAGATACCTATTCAAGCCTTCTGTTAGATTAGAGACGAAATCAACCGCGCCGTTAGGTGTGGCGGCACCCAAGAACCGATGATCCACGCGGCTCTGCTTATTGAGCTTTCCATCACCGAATAGAATCTGAACATACTCATTCGTCAACTCATTTGCACTTTGAAAATCCATATTCTCGATATATAGAACTTCCCACTCATCATGAATGCGAAGGGCTTCTGCGAAGCCGGCATATGCACGGATATTGGCTTGAGAGATTTGCTCGTTCAGACTTTTGATTTCAATGTTGTGCATGCTCAGTTGAGTTGAGTCACAAGCTCTTCCTAAATCTACGTAATGTAGGACCGTCTCTGGAGATGTGGGTGCGATGGAATCTGATGTTGTTTCAATGACGATGCCAATATTAGAACGTGGGATGATCAATCCGTCCAACGATTCATTGTCCGAAGGGCAATGCATTAACCAGATGTCGTATCCGTTTAACACCATCTGATCGCTAATGGCTCTAATCAAGCTAGATTTTCCGGTTCCTGGAGGACCTTGCACAATAAACAGATGCTCCAATCCTTGTAGTGATGAATCCAACAAACTTGTATATCCACGAGCCGTATTTCCGTTTGCATAATAATTCCGGACGATTCCATTCATATGCTTCACACCTTTCAGGGCTAATGTCTTGGTCATCATACATCGTATTATTTCCTTACGAATATGGTGCAACTCAAATGGGGTTTTTACACTTGCATGAAGCATTTAACTGAATTACTGAACACCTCATATATAGATATATATGAGGCTCTTTTTGTCTTCATACCAAGTGTTTGCTCTTAACTTATTCCGTTACACAACGATTCTTACGTAGTCTCATCCGGGTATTGTCGTCAGTCAGGTCAAATATTTTTCGAGAGATGGGGCAACCACTTGGGGTACCTTCTGGCGTATTATATTCCCGCTGATGACACCGATCATTGCCACTTGTGCAATATATTTTCCAGGGACAGTTTAACACAGATTTCAATTTGGCATGCCGATTCTACTTATTTGTTCAAATTTGTGATATGTTGTATCACAGCGATTCCGTCATACTTTAATAATACTTAGGAAATACTATGATAGTTAGAGGAACTCCAGAATTGTTTAACATCATTTTATTACTAGGAGGAGTAAATATGGGAACATTAAATGGAAAAGTAGCCATGATTACGGGAGCCGGAAGCGGTATGGGACGTGAAGAGGCAATTCTACTTGCCAAAGAAGGAGCTACCGTTGTATTAACTGATATTAACGAGGCTGCTGTTCAAGTTGTCGCTCAAGAAATTACAACGAATGGCGGAGAAGCAATAGCATTTGCGCATAATGTGGCATCAGAAGAAGAGTGGATTAAGGTTGTAGAAGATACTATTCAGAAATATAGCAAAATCGATGTATTGGTTAACAATGCGGGTATTTCTTTAGCAGTCAATTTGCTTGATACCACTATGGATCAATGGAACAGAGTCATGAATATCAATGTTACAAGTGTATTCTTGGGGATGAAGCATGTTATTCCACATATGCAAAGTAACCAAGGGGGTTCAGTCATCAATATTTCATCGATTGCTGGATTAACGGGTGGCAGTGGTGCGGGAGCCTACACGGCATCCAAAGGTGCGGTACGTATGCTGTCTAAGGCAGCAGCAGTCGATTACGGGAAAGATCATGTTCGCGTGAACTCTGTTCACCCTGGATTTATTGAAACTCCAATGACAACAGATATGGTTGCTGATGATAGAATGCTAGCGTGGTTCTTGTCCCAAACAGCATTACCAAGAGTAGGACAAGCATCGGAAGTAGCTCAAGCTGTACTATTCCTTGCTTCTGACGCTTCATCCTATATTACGGGCATTGAACTACCAGTTGATGGTGGCGTAACGGCCAAATAATGAATGAATAGCACCTATGTATACCTGTACATCCAAATTATAATGTACAGGTATACAATATAGGTTATAATTTAAGCTAAGCAGTGATTATATTTCGGCGGAGACGGATACCATAAAGTGATACGAAGTATCGATAGTATCATTTGTGAATAATAGTGCATGTATTCTTATATTTCTCGCAGAAGCAGATACCTGCTAGCGATACGAAGTATCGTTAGCCACCCTATTAAGGACGGCAGAGCCAGTTCTATATGTGAAGTAAATATTGTTAACGTAAAGGAGAATTAGTTATGTCAGAAGCGATTACTCAGACAACGTCTGAAGCAACAGAATCTCAAACCTTATCTACAAGCCGTGAACCTAATGATGTAATGGAGCAATTATTGAAACCTGAGGTTCAGCAATCCCTAACTGCTTTAATTGAGCAGTTGCCTAAATTGACTGAGATAGTCAATGTATTGACGAAGTCGTATGATTTCGCTCATTCCGTCGCTACCGATGATGTGTTAAAGAGTGACACCGTAGGTGCAATCCAAGAAATCGTTGGACCTGTGAAGGACTCCGTGAAGAATATAGCGGTAAACGTGATAGAAGCGAAGGACCGTGCCGAGGTAAGTCAAGAAGCCATCGGCGTTTTTGGTCTGTTAAAAATGCTTAAAGATCCACAAGCGCAAAAGCTATTTCGCTTTGTCAACGCTTATCTTCAAGTTAGTGAAGAACGTAGTAAGAAGTAAATCCTTGTACAATAACTTAATAAGAGCGGAGGACACAAGATGTCACAACATATTGTTATATTAGGTGCGGGTTATGGTGGACTTTTAACGGCTTTGAGTCTTCGCAAGTATTTAAGTAAGGCTGAAGCCAAAGTGACGGTCGTAAACCAGACTTCAACACACCAGATTATTACAGAATTACATCGGCTTGCTGCTGGGAATGTTGCACAAGAGGCGATTTCTATGCCATTGGAGAAACTTTTCAAAGGGAAAGATATCAATTTGAAAATCAGCAAGGTTCAGTCCTTCTCAGTAGACAATAAAGAAGTTAAACTTTCAGACGGAACGACGTTAACTTATGATGCACTAGTTGTCGGATTAGGAAGCCAAACGGCCTTTTTCGGTATTCCAGGGCTTGAGCAGAATAGTATGGTCTTGAAATCTGCAGCAGATGCGAACAACATTCATAAGCATGTTGAAGATCGTATACGTGAATTTGCCAAAAGTAAGAATGAAGCTGATGGAACGATTGTTATTGGTGGGGGCGGTCTATCGGGTGTTGAGCTAGTTGGCGAACTTGCTGATGGTATGCCTGCACTTGCCAAAAAATTTGGTGTAGATCCTAAATCTATCAAGTTATTACTCGTCGAAGCGGGTCCTAAAATTCTTCCTGTGTTGCCAGACCACTTAATTGAGCGCGCAACGAAGAGTCTGGAATCGCGTGGTGTTCAATTCTTGACAGGTCTTCCTGTCACGAATGTTGAAGGAAATGTGATTGACCTGAAAGATGGTCAGAAGATTGTTGCCAATACATTTGTATGGACGGGTGGAGTACAAGGCAATCCTCTAGTGGGCGAATCAGGACTTGAAGTGAATCGCGGACGTGCAAGTGTGAATGAATATCTTCAATCTATTTCTCACCCAGACGTATTTGTTGCAGGGGATAGTGCCGTCTACTTTGGACCAGAAGGACGTCCATATCCACCTACTGCTCAGATTGCTTGGCAAATGGGAGAATTGATTGGTTACAACTTATTCGCTAAGCTTAATGACAAGTCTATGGAGTCCTTTAGTCCAATTGACTCCGGAACCCTTGCAAGCTTGGGTCGTAAAGACGCTGTTGCAACGATTGGGGCTAACTCAACTCCTCTTAAAGGGATGCCAGCTTCTCTTATGAAAGAAGCAAGTAATATTCGTTACTTGTCACATATTAAAGCACTTTACAGTTTGGCATATTAAAGAGGAAGTTTAAACAGGAGTCCTCTGTATACTACACAAGAAAACAGTAAGCCAAAGAGAATGAATAACTTTGGTTTACTGTTTTTTGTAACTTCCATCAATGGCATGCCCAATAAAAGGATTATCCGAGTGTTTTATGCACTCCATTTTGTAAGTTTACTAACAATGTTAACTGGATATAGGTTAGAATTGAATAAAGAAAGCAAAATAGGAGTTGTAAACATGGCCAAAGAAGAAGTGATTTTAACACAAGATGGATTAGATAAATTAGAGTTTGAACTTAGGGATCTCAAAACCGTGAAACGTAAAGAGTTAGCAGAGCGTCTTAAACTAGCGATTAGTTATGGCGATTTGAAAGAAAATAGTGAATACCATTCTGCCAAAAACGATCAATCCTTCATGGAAACTAGAATAAAAATATTGGAAAAGATGCTAACTAAGGCTGTTGTTGTCGATGCAGGCAGCTTAGATTTATCCATTGTCAATGTGGGTACTACGGTCATCTTGAATGATATTGAATTCTCCGAAAAAATCGACTATCAAATTGTAGGTCCAGCTGAGGCAGATGTTCTGAACAATAAGATTTCCTATGAAAGTCCTCTAGGTAAGGAACTCATGGGTAAAAAGATTGGCGAAGTGATTCATGTAACTGCACCTATGGGAATTATTAAATATGAATTACTTGAAATCAAAGTTTTGTAACAAAGATGCGATGACTATGACTCATTCTCTTCAGATGCTCCAGTTTATTCTAGGCTCGTTGTATGTCTACTAAGTCGATGTTTCCCAATCTGGTTGTAATTTCATTATGAAGAGGTACTAAGTGATATGGATAAGGCCTAACTCATTAGAGGTATAGGCTTTATTTGTCGTGGACAATGGTTCTACCATTCAGGCAGAATTTTAACATCTCGACTTTTGATGATATATTTCTTATATTTCCAATGAAACGGGTGCCGTCCTTAAAAGGGACGGCGAAGCCGTTTCTACTTTTGTGTTCACAAATAATGATTGCAAATGAAATCTTCTAATCAAGCGGAGTAAATATTAGCATGGCTATCGTGATGGTGAGAATTAATAATTTGAGTGTAGTTTCCTAGAAGTTCCTCGAAGATGGAGTCCCATGAGCGAGTAAGCGCTACTCGACGCGCTTCGTTGCTCAGTGTAGATAACTGTTCTGGATTGTCTACATAATTCCTAATCTCTCGAATAAACGATCCTGAGTGGCCAGGCTCACATAAGACTCCTGTACGCCCGGGTACAACTATCTCTCGAACTCCACCAGCATTTGCAGCAATGACGGGTAATCCTGAAGCCATGGCCTCGAGCACGACGTTGCCGAATGTCTCGGTGCTCGATGGAAATACGAATATGTCTGCTGAGGCATAGAGCTGCGCAAGTTCTTCACCTTGTTTGTATCCGGTAAAAGTTACATTGGAGGGCACTTGTCCACGCAGTTCAGGAAGAAGCGGACCATCCCCCACAACGAGCCAGTGGACACGTTCCATTAATGATTGAGGTAATGTTCGCATGATAGTAGATAAAGTATCGATATCCTTTTCCGGGGCGATTCTTCCGACATAGAGTAGTAAGATAGGTTCAGTAATTTGGTATCGTTCTCTAATACTTGAGTTGCGCTTCTTGGGTGTGAATAGTTGACAATCGACTCCTCTAGACCACAGCTTCAATCGATCAACCCCTTGGGATTGAAGTGTTTCGATGGTATCGAGAGATGGAGCGAATGTGGCGTCGCATGATCGATGGAACCATTTGATATAAGACCAGTAAAAGGGGATGAGTGCTTTCATCCGGTAGTACTCGAGGTAACGGTCGAAATGGGTGTGATAGGAAGTGACATAGGGTAAATGATGACTTTGGGCGTAACGGAGACCGCAGAGACCGAGGTTGAATGGTGTAGCTAAATGGATTAAATTAGGGCGGAAGCGATCGAGTTCAGCGCGTATGGCCAATAGATTCGGTAGTGCAAGTCTACACTCAGGATAGAGAAATAACGGAATACTGGCGATGGGGCGGATTGGATTAGCATAAATATCCTTTGGGGAGCATTTAGGTGCAAATATGAGATGCTCTATACTCCGGCGCTGCAAATAATCGGTCAGTCGCTGAAGCGTGTTAGCCACGCCATTCAGCTGCGGAACAAAAGTGTCGGTAAATAGTGCAAGTCGCATATAGCCCTCCTTGAGTTCCATATTTAATACGATCATAACAGGAATTTGTTAGAGAGATATTAAGCCGCTGTTAAATGTATTGTAAATGACGGTCTTATAGCGGTGGAAACCAGATATGCCTGAGATCCACCCAACCCTGACTATTAAAAGTCACACCACGTACGGAGGGAAGATAGGCGGTCTGAACTGGTTTTTCATATAAAATATGCAATTGATGCTCCTGGATGAGACGAGTTTCAATCGCTTGGAACAATTGAGCACGAACTAGAGGATCAGATTCTCGTGTTACGTGAAGAAGTGCTGTTTCAATATCTACCCTTGTATGAGGCTCGACGTGTTCGGACATCGTTACATAGAGATCGAGTAGACGAAGCTGCTCATCCTGATCACGAATGAAAGAGAAGACAATAAGATCTGATTCCAAACGGACGGAACCTTTGAACTCCTCTGGGGAAGTAGAGACGATGTTGCACACATAACCGAAGTTGGCTAGTCTATCCGCTATGGAATGGGCATCCTGTCGATATTGTGGAATGGTGGAAATTTGTAGAGTAATCGGTTGCTCCATCACGGCATCATGTACTAGATGAATCGGTTCACCGCGTAGACAAGATAGCATATGAGCTCTAATGGCTGGATCATTTAAAGGTCCGGTTTTTTTTGTGTTACAGGTAATGAATTTTCTCACGGAAGCTTTGGAATGGATCTGACTCCACGATTGCCCTTCTGCTGAGGATGGATTATGAATAATGTGAAAAGGAGACAAAGATTCCGTATGATCACGTTGTTCCTTCCCCATACGCCAAGGGATTTGGATAATTTCCACACGGTCTAAATGTGCTCTCTCCTGAAAATAATGAGTGAATACCTCCAATACGCAGACACTGTCATTAAATTCCGTCACCTTAAAAGGCCCCGTGCCAATAGGTTTAACCCCAAACCCCTTCTCCCCCAATTGATCTAAGCCCCGCGGAACGATGGCAGCACGGCTTGTACATAAAAAGGATAAGAATAGCTCATTCGGTTGTTTTAATTCCATGCTTACTGTGGTGGTGTTGACGGCTCTTACAGATTGTATTTGTTTGAAAATAGTGCTGTACAACGTTCTTTGCGAAGTCTCCATTAACCGTTCAAATGTAAACACAACATCTTCCGCAGTCATTAGAGTGCCATTATGAAATAGGACTTCTTTGCGTAGAAAGAATGTCCACTGCGTACGACTAGCATCCACTTCCCAGGCATGAGCGATATTCGGAAGAATCTCATGCGTGCTGCTCGACCTCCTAACGAGACCATCAAACACATGGCTAGAAACGAAAGATTCAGCTAACAGATTCATATATAAGGGATCTACCGTATGAAGTTGCTGACGAATGGGTAGACGGAGAGTATCAATCTGTTTCTCGCTTTTCATCTCGGAATGATGTCCGAAATAAGTAAGCAGCCACTCCTGTAGTCGATCTTGCATCGTCGATGATCTGGCATGGACTCGAATCTGATCAATAGCATGTTTGAGATCTTGCCGACTGATCGCTTTCATCATCGATTGCGCTGCTATTTCTTCAGGATCAATCAGGAATCGCAAGGTAGATCTGTTCCCTCGTCCACGCTGAGATAGCCAAAGAACCCAACCGTGTTCCACCATTTTGCGAATGATCGTAGATGCATTACGGTGAGTGCAGTTCAGTGTGATAGCTAACTCGTCTAAGGTAACCCGAATATCTTCAGAGTTTCCATAGTGGGAATACAGGCGTAGGAACTGATTATGTAGCTTCATAATTCGATTCACTCCTAAAATAGGAAGTTTTATAATAATTACTTCTCTTTATCTTCTTATTTTATCATCTAGAATAAGGTTTAGAAAGTATGAAATGGGGGATTACCTGTGATTCATAAGATGAAATCGAGAATAGATCGACCTTTAGTTGCCCTTATGGGTGCGCTCGTTCTAGCTATGGCTCATCATTATTTATTCTATGGACATCAGTTTGGCGTATCATATCCTATGTTTGTGGGGCTTTTTTACTTGTATATGTTCTACAATGCAAAGGATCAAATGGCTAAACCAGCATGGTTCGGATGGGTGTTATTTGGAGCCATTCTGTTACTTTCTTTGACGTATGCCTTATTTCAAAATCAAATCTTTCGAGGGCTCAACTTTATGGTGATTCCTTCACTAATATTCGTACATATGGCCTATACGTTTAGTGTAAGAAGGCCTTTATGGCATAAGCCGCAGATCATTTCCACATCACTAGATCATCTTATTGTGCAAAGCTTACGACATGTTCCAACCGCATTTAGAATGGTGAAGACATCAGCAACTAGCACCATGGGAGAGCGACGTAAAGCGGTCATAGGTAAAATATTGATGGGACTTGCCATTGCGACGCCAGTATTAATCGTTGTCATCAGCTTATTATCGTCCGCAGATGGCGTATTCGATGAGATTCTCTCTGGAATTCCTGACATGTTGAACAACTTTTCCATAGGTGAGGGCATCTTCCGATTTATCTGGGTATGTATCGTTTGTATTTTACTATTTGGCTACTTATGGGGATTTATTGACTCCAAGAAGTTCGATTGGGGACATGAAGTGGAGATTGATCACAGGACAGGTGATGCCATCGAGCGTTCATCCGACCCATTCAAGCTGGTGCTAGATCCTATCATCGCGGTCACCGTATTAGTAGCGATAAATATAGTATATGTCCTGTTTGTTGTTGTGCAATTCTCGTATTTATTTGGTGCATCGGAAGGGACGTTACCGGCTGGAACTTCCTATGCAGACTATGCTAGAAGCGGGTTCCTTGAGCTTGTAGCCGTAACGACAATCAACTTTATCCTATTGATGGGTACTCTCATCTTTAGTGAGAAAGAGCGTAATCTATTACAGAGAATAAACAATATCATGTTGTACATACTGGTTGCATGCTCTTGTGTGATGCTGTACTCCGCCTTTATCCGACTGGTCCTGTATGAACAGGCATATGGCTATACATATATTCGATTTCTTGTTCATGCGTTCATGATTTTTCTAGCCGTATTGTTGATTATTGCAGCACTTCGAATTCACTTTTCAACGATCCCATTGGCTAAGATCTATATCGTTCTTGGTTTAGTATCTTATGTAATCCTTAACTATGTGGGAATGGACATCATCATAGCAGAGAATAATATGGCTCGTTACCAAGAAAGTGGAATGCTCGATGAGGAGTATTTGCATAGTTTATCTACAGATGCGATTCCTACACTTATTCACTTTAGTCGTGAAGAACTCGGCATTATGGATGAGCATTTAACCTATCAACGGAAGGAATTGTCTGAGATAAATGATGATTGGCCTTCACTTAATCTATCTGTATACCGGGCGGGGAGAGCGCTGAAGGAATATTTATCCGAAGGGAATTAGATCATGAGGTGATATTGTTTGTTAGAGCAAATAATGCTTATTTCGCTGTTTACATTTATCATTCATCTATCAGAGACATTGACATATTCTCTTCGCTTAGCAGGAGTACGTTTAGGGAAATTAGCAGTTGCCTTATCGTTAACTGGAATAATACTCTTAATTTCAAGAACAGCTAACATGGTTCAAGCCCCGCTTACCGGTAAAATCATAGACTTCGCCAAACATAATGCGGATAATAATCTAATCTATCAGTTACGAATGATTATTGGTGCATCCACTTTGGGGACATTGGTGGCTTTAATCCTGTTCCCATCCGCTGTATTGCTTTCATCTAGGGTAATATCCAAATTAGAAATATCCGGTTCCATACCACAAATGATTCGATCATCGGTTTCTTTTCAAAAGATGAATAACGTACGATATCATTTGGTTCTCCCGAAGTTATCGATGTTGTCCCGATTAAGAATCGGAGGTATTCCTAAAAGATTAGTGTTACTTAATTGTTTAGTAACTGCCATTTATACAATAGGAGTATTGGCTGCTCTACTTGCATCAACATTAACACCAGAATACGCGATGGCAGCATCACAGTCTTCAGGTCTAATTAATGGCATGGCGACTATTTTACTGACCATACTCATTGATCCACAGATTGGTCTAATGACGGATAAAGTACTTAGAGGAGAGAAGGAGGTCGCTGAACTGAATAAGATCTTCGGATTATTAATGATATCTCGATTAGTTGGTACGGTTCTAGCACAGCTATTATTGGTACCAGCAGCTTCTTGGATTACATGGATGGTATCCATTCTATAGTTACCAAGTAAAAGATGAATCATTTACTTTCGTCTTTTTTTTGCATGATCAGATCCATTTTGTTATCTATAGCATCCAGCCTTTTCTTAATATCTAATTGACTTTGAATTGTTTGAGTAGAATTTGTTAGTAATCTTCTAATGAATAGAACAAGTGAAACAACGAATAAAGTAATTAATCCAAAAATAATGATTAATAAAATCGATCCGACAATTCCTACACCACTGCTCATAAAGTTACTCATCTCCCTTAGTATACATTTACTTATTATACCACTATAACCTATCTTGATATGTCATATATACATCTTACTAGAAGTTAAGGGGGACTTTATATTGGGCTTTAAGAAAGCTACGAAAGGAATTGAAAGGAGATAACATTGGTGGTTCTCAAAGATGGATATATTCGTTATGGA
The DNA here is from genome assembly GCF_056786405.1 of Paenibacillus sp. Y859. NCBI lineage: Bacteria > Bacillati > Bacillota > Bacilli > Caryophanales > Paenibacillaceae > Paenibacillus > Paenibacillus sp. Y859. Next base: position 243,373 of record NZ_JBXCIZ010000004.1, read on the forward strand.
AATACGGCTGTTTATTTTAAATTGGATAACGGAGTTTTGCGGAAGTATGGGGGAAATGGGGTTCTCGAAATGTCACTAAATAATAGATATCGTAAACTAAAGACAGTGCCGGGTATGATTATGCTGTTTCTATTCATTACGATAGGAGCTACGTATTATCTGAAATTCCATAAAGAGAGTTTAAGCAAGGTGTTGCCTATGACGAGTATTATGAAGCTGGATGATGAGAACAACCGTTATCAGATTGAAGAGGGAAAGCTACAAGTGACTTATGATAATGGACATGATTGGAATTACGTACCTGTTTCTATAGATGAATTATTTGCGGGTGATTACAGTGGTTCTAAAAAGGCATTGATAGACGGGAGCTATGTGATTACACAAGACAGGACAGCATTTGTAATTGGTGAAGAAATTGTAATTGATGGTGATTACTCATCAACTAACTTTATGGTTCTACAATCTACAGACAAAGGGAAGACGTGGAATAGGACATATATCACTAATTCTCCCGGTGTCAGAGCCCGACTTCTTGGGTTTACTTCTGAGCAAAATGGCTATTTAATAATAAGTTATGATCGTACTATGGGCTTCGAGGTTAGTACTATTTACAAATCCAATGATGGTGGACAAAACTGGATGAAGGTAGGCACCGTCAACAACACAAATAGACATATAACTAGCGGTAGCTTTATCAATGACCATATTGGATTTATTTCTTTTGGTTCCATATCAGTGAATTTCACACCGGAAAGACCAGATTTTTATCGAACCACGGATGGCGGGGAAAATTGGGATGAGATAGAGATACCCATTCCTACAGAATATAAAGGAATCTTTACAATAGCAGAAGTACCTACCTTTGATGGATTGCAAGGTACATTGCTTGTGAATCAGGGACCCAATGGAGATTATCAAGGTGGTAAAGTGCTTGCAAAATTTACGACGATAGATGAGGGAGCCAGTTGGTCTTTTGTCGACGTAATTGATCATTAAGTGATTGCTTTATGGTTATTATTTTGATTTTAGCGAGGATGGGGCGAAACGATATTTGATGGACGATCAGCAAGTAAACTCAGCATGCGAGGTGTGGATTCCAATTCAAAGAAAAAGCTGAATTTATGTTTGTAAAGAAACTGTAAGCATTTAAAATGCTACATACAGAACAACAGCAGGCATAGAATAACCAATTCTATGCCTGCTGTGTTTATAGATGATCTATTAACTTAAAGCACCCAATCCGAAACGTACTCTCGTGTCTGCCCATCCATCGTTATGGTAGTCTTTAACTTGTATATGTTACTCATATCCGACTTAGAAAGGCATAGTTGGTGCATTTCTTGACCGCGCACAGCAAGGGTATTAGTTAGTGTAGCTTGATCTAGTAGTGATCCATCTTCTGCATACAGGGATACCGTCATCACATACTGGTGACTGGAGGCTACATCTTTGTTGATTACCCCAATCTGCGCGACAAGGGGCTTGGTCGGGAGCAGGCTGTCTCTGCGTAACGACGGTCGTATGCTCAGCATATCAGGGGCGACTAATGTAAGAACAAGCCCCATTGGAGCGGTAAATCCATCCCCCGCCACGACCTCAAGCACATGTTCGCCGGACTCAAGCACAATACGCCCCATCGAATGAGTGTCAGAACCCTGTCGAGTTCTATCTGAATCACAAGAGATTGGACCAGATATATCACGTCCATTACACTTCAAAGTAAACTTAACGTTATGATTGCCATTGACTGTGGTATCGTCCTGAGAAGGCAGTGCTATATCATATATTCCGCTTTGTTCAACGAATATATCTATACGTTCCGATTCTACAGATGACAGGATGGTAACGACACCCGGGACAGATACTGGATCGTATGAATGATCACTTAATTGCACCGACGTACCTAGGGCCTTTCCGCCATAGTAACTTTCTGTAGGTCCAAGGTAGCTTGGTTCTAAATCACCATGATCTATAACGATTTTCTGTAGAACCGCAATTGGATCGACCATCCAAACGGTTAAGGTGTGATAACCTAGCTCGGCAATATGATGTACACTCTTAGCTGTACGTATGTTGTGGATGACACTTACTTCCCAGTCCCTCTCATGGAAGGAGCCATCAGTCATCCGTAACACCGCATCGCATATTTCTACTGGCCCATCATCGAAGGAGACCCCTAGTCTTAGTCCCATTCCCGGAACGAAGTCATTTGATGGCGCAAGAAATAGTGACACCGTGACTTCCCCTGGCTGAACTAGATAGACTTGATATTCCAGACGTGGAGATTGCTCTGGCACCGGTGGATTCGCGCAAGGAGTTGTGACAGGGAAGACGGCCATCGAGGAGAGAGTTCGACCGTAGCCGTCGATGCGCTCCCACCCAGCACTAGATGCGGCTATCTTTCGAGTATAGTTCTCTGCTTCAATAGATACATATCCATTACTCTCCATGTGCCCAATTAGCGTCTCACGCTGTGGACTTACGGGATGGAAGATACTCACCTGGATGTTGATTTTAACGTCATCAGCTCCGATGACGGTGATTGTTTCGGTAACAGCCTCACCTTGAGGAGCTACCTCCCAATCAATGTCTACCCAGATCCGTTTCTGTTTCAGAACCTGACCCTCTGATGAAGATACCGTAATCCAAGGGACATCTACATGAACGCTGTAGTCAAAGGGAGACGAGCGTTTATTGAATATTTCGAAATATCGCTGCTCCTGCGTGAACACATCGAATCCAGGCAATGCGCACAACGAATCACTACCATTGCTTGGCCATACATGTATGGAACCTTCCACGGCAACGCCCATTTCCGCACCTTCTTGTTCTTCTATACGCCCAACCTCTGGCATGATGTTATGAGGTGGCTGGTTCCAATACGTATACCCGATATGCGTCTGGTCCATCATATGATCCCACTTGCCCAACGATAGTCGTTTGTTATAGTCGAATGTGAGTTCTTGATCTGCTTCGAATAGAAGCTCGGCAGCGCGTGCCTCTATATTAGCGATGACCCGGCCTTGTTGAGCATACAGCTTACTTTTCTCGGCACGAATATGTAGCTCGAGTACTTGGGCTGAAGCCTTTACAGGGTAGAGTACTAACTGGAAGAACGTATCTTGCAGATGCCCTGGAAGCTGATCAAATAATCGTTCTGCTCGGACGGTAATATCACGGAATTCCGCGACAATGGTTTCGGCTTCTTGGAAGTTGATAAGGCTGTAAAGATCAACGGCATTTAACAACTCCGGTTTTAATCGACCATTATATTTCGTATAACTCTCCAGTAGATGGGCAATTTCATCAGCATGTTCAGCACCGAACTGACGATTCACCCATTGGAGTGTATACGAATGGAAGTTATCCTTCGTGAAAAGTTCAATATTCCAAGCCATACGTAGGAAATATTCCATTGGAAATTCCATAGGCTTCAAATCGCCGACATTAACAATCCATATTCGGTCAGCACCGTATTCATATGCTTTGTGCATTTGCTCCCATATTTTCTGAATCGGTACGGTGTTAAGCCATTTATAAGAACGAGGACCACCAACATAATCGAGATGGTAGTATACGCCTGCTCCACCAGAGCGTCTACGTTCATCGTCAGTGGGTACTCTACGCAGATTACCATGGTTATCATCTGACCAGAGTAACGTAATGTCATCTGGCACCCTCATCCCATTCTCATAGTAATCCTGAACTTCTTTATAGAGAGCCCACAGTTGAGGGACCTGTGTAACATCGGAATTCATCTCGGTAGCGATAATTTCTCGCTGATCTTCCACAACATGTTGCAGGAGATCTACCTTTTCTTCAAAATTCAGGTGTCCGCCCATCGGTTCATCCCCATCCCCACGCATGCCAAGCGTAACAATGGTCTCGTATTCACGACTACGTGAGATCCCTTCTTTCCAGAAACGGTACAGCACGTCACGATTCAATGAATAATCCCATGGACCTTGTTTATGTATCTTCCAATCTCCGTGCGGACGAAGCATCGGTTCATGGTGAGATGTGCCAATGACAATACCGTAGTAATCAGCTACCTTAGGATTAAGAGGATCATCCTCGTGGAAGGTGTTATCCCACATCGCTGGCCATAGATAATTCGCCTTAAGACGTAGAAGTAACTCGAATATACTCTCGTAGAAATCATGATTCATATCATCATAATTAGAGCGAGCCCAAGCCATGAGTGAAGGGCCTTCATCGTTAAGAAAAATACCTCGATATTTCACCGACGGTTCTCCCTGCTTGTACAGACCTGGTTTAACATACAATTCACTTTGTTGAACGGTCGGAACGTCTGCCCACCAATGCCAAGGCGACACACCGATGCTCTCAGAGACATCATACATGCCAAAGATCGTACCCCTCTTATCGCTTCCAACGATGACGAGCGCATAGTCTATGCCCGGAAGTGGGTTGGTTACCGTCTGGATCACAAAGGACTCCCACTGGCCCTGCACACCGAGAGTATCGATTTTTCCATCCGCAATGAGTTGATCAATGAGTGGACTCTGACCGATGGTTCCTATCAGAACGACATGACCGGATAACTCGGACATCTCACTAACTAGCTTAGCCGAGTGTAGGGTAACCCTAGTAATATCTTTACATAAGTCTTTGGCTGCGCGCGTGACTCCTGGGTCTTCAGTTGAAGAAATATAGAGATTAGCAACCTGGCCTTGATGAACTAGTTGGAAATAGTCTTTCTCCATATGAGAACAGATATAGTTATGATTAAACATGAGAACCCCCCCTCGTGAAAGAGTTATTTTGGTAAATTTCCGAACAACATCTATTTGATCATGTTATCATATTTGTACAGTAGTAGAGTACCGTATAAACTATAGTATTCACTTTGAGAAGTGATATTTACATGGAGAGTTTTTAAGAGTCTTTTTGAAATAGTTACATGACTGCAGAGAGGGGAGCACATAATGTTTAAAGTTATTATAGTAGATGATGAAATGTTTACCCGTAAAGGGTTAATTAAATTGATCGACTGGGAAGCTTGTGGGTTCGAAGTTGTAGGGGAAGCTGACAATGGAGAAGATGCATTAGAATTGATAGGAAGAATTGAGCCTGATCTAGTCATTACGGATATCCGTATGCCTGTTCTTGATGGACTGGAACTTATAAGAAGGGTTACTGAGGAAGAGGCTGCAGATCCCGTGTTTATTATCATTAGCGGATATGATGATTTTAATTATGCTCAGAAGGCAGTGAGATATGGTGTGCATGATTTCATTCTTAAGCCCATAGACGAGATTGAATTCACTGAAACGCTTCAAGCACTAATGATGAAGCTAACCCGAGATCAAGAGGATCGTAGTATTAAGGATAACCTGTTGACCGGTGCGATGATAGAGACACTTATTCTAGATCATCCAGACGATGCTTTCTTGGCTGAATGGGAAGATCGGCTGATGTTGAAAGAAGTGAGTGGACTATATTATATGTTTGCTGAGTTAAATGATATTCATCTTGCAACGGAAGAGGGGATGTCTCCAAGCCTTTCAGTATTCAGGGAAATTCTGCAACGGACTCTCCAACGGATCACAGGGGGCGGACAGCCCTTCTATTTACATGAGCATCGTAACCGTATTGGTTTCATCATTCCAGACAGTATGCTTCAGCCCTTCCAAGGTAAGATTGGGCCATTCGTAGAAGTTCTGTTGGAACAGCTGAGGAATGAATGTGGTTTCAGAATTTTCTTGTATGCAGGCTGCAAGGTAGAGTGCCTAACGAACATACGTGAATCATATCGAAGTGCTAAGGAAGCGCTACAATACAAATATGTGCATGATGATACAGGTATCGTTATTCATGATGAAGGGTCCATGCAGGCGCTGCAATATATGAGTCTGGACGATAAGCTGTATAGCCAACTGGTTGAACAGATTGAGGAGATGGCATTTGAAAATTTGAACAAAACGATTGATGAGATATTTGATAACTTCCGTGACAAATGCTATGCACCAGAAGCAGTGAAAACGAATATCCATCAATGCGTGACGATGATCGTTAGAATCATTCATGAAATGGATGGTGATAAGCAGGAAATCACTACATTAGAGATGCTATTGGACTGGCATGACTTGAATCTGTCTCTTAGCGAGTTAAGAAGAATCTTCATGAAGTTCGCGGAGGAGAGTGGTCGGTATATTGCTAATCTCCGGAAAAAACAGCAAGGTGGCGATATTCCGAAAATTAGGTCATATATTGAAGCGAATTATCAGGAAAATATTAGTCTTAAGTCCATTGCGGCGGTATTTTATATTAATCCAGTATATCTAGGTCAGGTTTTTAAGAAGACATACGGGATGTATTTTAACGATTTCTTGCAACAATTGAGGGTTAATGAGGCGAAAAGGCTATTGCGGCAGACTGATCTACGTATTTACGAAGTGGCTGAACGGGTAGGATTTGGAAACAGTGATTATTTTGTAACCCGATTTGAGAAGATTGAAGGCGTTACCCCAAGTGAATATCGTAACAGTTTAATAAAGGGGGGGAAGTCCCAAAGGACGGCTGAATGAGACTTAGTCTGAATAATATTCGCATGCGTGGTAAAATGTTGATCATTTATTTTTTATGCGTATTCGTGCCACTCTTAATTATTAGTTATATTTTCTATTATACGACGACCAATAATATGAAAGATCAAATTATTGAAGATAGCACTCGCGCTATGGAGCAGATAAAGAACGAGTTCGCAAAGGAAGTCGAAGGCACGATGGAAATATCATCCTTGTTCTATATGGATCATCTATTAAATGAAGTTATTGATACAGAATATACTCATCCTGCTGCGTACATTGGAGCATATGACGGCTATCTGCGCCGAATTCTAAATGCATACAGCCCTGTATATAATGCGGTGGGGGAGATCACGATCTATGTGAATAATCCGACGTTATTATATTCTGGCGGGGTTAATATGATTGATGAGCGAGTGATGGAGAACGAGTGGTACGAGCAGATTGTGAGTAATCGTTGGTCTCAACCGATCATCGTGCGGACAGGTGGTGGCGAGTCGATGAGAACGTTCAGCGTCATTCGCAGGATGGATTCCTTTTATTCGCAAAATAATTATCAGAAGATCCTAAAAATTGATATGAAAATGTCGTCTATAAAACAGATATTTAGCAATTTGAATTTACAAGGTAGCACTTATCTATTGGACGGAAACGGTCAGATTCAGTATACAACGGATCCGAGCATCGATATAGACAAGGAGCCTGTAGCTTTCAATACGATAGAATCTTCTGATGATCAGATTGAATTTCGCACGAAATATACGATGACGAATGATCTGAATGGATGGAGCATCGTAACAAGGGCTTCCAAGGAGGAAGTATTCAAGGAAGTACATCAATCGCGTAATTTCATCATTCTGATTACAATCATGAATACGCTTTTACCTACTTGTATTATTATCTGGGTCACTCGCTCACTGAACGTACGGATTATCCGTATTTTGAAACATATGAAGAGGGTTAAGAATCAACACTTTGATATCATTAAGGAAGATCATTCTCAAGATGAGATTGGTCAATTGACGGAAGAGTTCAATCGAATGACTCTCCAGATCGCCAATTTAATTAATGATGTGTACGTGGCAGATATTCAGAAGAAAGATCTCGAGATTCAACGTAGGCATGCTCAACTTAATGCTTTGCAGAGTCAGATCAATCCTCATTTCCTCTTTAATGCACTAGAGACTATCCGAATGCGTAGTGTCATGAAGGATGAGAAGGAGACGGCTCATATCATACAGAACATGGCAAAGATATTCCGCAACTCGCTTATCTGGAAGAAGGATATGATTACGCTCAAGGAAGAGCTTGATTTCATTCACTGTTTTCTTGAGATTCAAAGATATCGTTTCGGAGATAAGCTTGATTATACTGTGCGAGTCGAAGAGAGTCTGTATAAGTTCCTTATTCCTAAGATGTCTGTCTTAACATTCGTGGAGAATGCGAGTATTCATGGAATTGAACCACTGAAGTCAGGTGGACAGATTGTGGTGGATATTAAGCGGGATCGAAACGATCTTGTTTTTCTTATCCAAGACAACGGTGTGGGGATGGAACATGAGAAGATCGAGCGGCTTTACAGTTATATCAAGGAAGAGGAAGATATGGGCGAAAGGGTAGGTATACAGAATGTAATCTATCGTCTTAAGCTATATTTCGGTACACGCTTTGAGCTAGTGATCGATAGTCATCCTGGAGAGGGAACTCAGATTATGCTCACAATCCCATTAGAAGAATAATGAAGTATCTATAGTTTTCTAAGTGTCAACTTTAGAATGGTGGGTAAACGTAATAAAGTCGCTGATCTATAATGAATATGAAAGTGCTTACAAAACAATCATAGTTCGAAAGGGGATTGTCATGAGTATGGGAAAGAAACAGATAGGCTTGATTTGTCTAGCGGCAGTTATGATGGGGACTATTCTAGCGGGCTGTTCCGGTAATAATGGGAATACAGCAAGTGGGGGTAACACGGGTACTGCGAAAGATCCGGTAGCAACAGAGCAAAAGGTAGATAAGGTTACTTTCAGTTATTTCAGTGCAGCAGCAGGGAAAGATGTTAACACGAAAGACACAAATATTGGAAAAATCTACGAAGATCAGACGGGTGTGAATTGGAAAATTGAGCATCTCGTAGGTGATGAGAATACGAAGGTTGGTACATTTATTGCCAGTAATGACTTTCCAGATGTCATCGTACCAGGAGAGTCTATTGATAAGATTGTTGATGCAGGTGCGTTCATCCCTCTCAATGATTTGATCGAGGAACATGGTCCGAACATTAAACGAGTATATGAACCTTATTTCAACTTAATGAAGGATGAGGAAGGTAATATCAACTTCCTACCATTCAGTGCAACCGTAGGCGAGTTTCAGCCAGAACCCAATATAACACAAGGTGCATTCTGGATTCAACGTCGGGTGTTGAAAGAAGCTGGATACCCAACAATTAAGACATATGATCAATATTTGAACTTAATTCGTGATTATGTTGCTAAGCATCCTGAAGAAGATATGATTGCTTACTTGGCACTGACTTCACAAGACCAGTTCTTCGCTTTCACTAATCCACCAATGCATTTGGCAGGCTATCCGAACGATGGTGGCACTATCATTGATATGGAGACTCACCAAGCAAGTGATTATGGAGACGATGTAGATAGCACTAAACGTTATCTTCAAGAATTGAACAAGCTCAATGCTGAGGGACTTTTCGATAAGTCATCCTTCGTGGATACGAAAGATCAATATATTGCGAAGCTTGCTTCCGGTAAAGTTCTTGGATTCTTTGACTACAAATGGCAAGCGGCAGATGGCATGAATAGTCTTCGTGAAGCTGCAGTAGCAACGGGTAACGATGATCTAGATTATATGGCACTTCCTATCGTATTTGACGAAGACATAAAGGATCAATATATTGAGCCACCATCCTTTGTAAACAATCGGGGTATCGGTATCACAGTTAGTGCTAAGGACCCAGTTCGTATTATTCAATTCTTCGATAATATGCTAACTGATGAGAACCAAGTTCTCAACCAATGGGGAATTGAGGGTGAGACCTTTGGTGTTAATGAGGAAGGACGCTTCCACCGTACAGCAGAACAAATTGTACAAACGAATGAGAAAGCGTTTCAACAATCATTTGGTTTCACCTATTTCAATTATAGCTGGCCAATGTATGGTGGGGGATCATCGTATACGGATGGTAACTCTGTAAGTCCAGGAACTCAACCAGAAGTTGCACAAATGTCATATACTGATGGTGATAAGAAGTTGTTGGAGGCTTACAATATTGAATCCTTCTCTCAACTTTTCTCTGCACCAGATGAACGCCCTTGGTATCCTGCATGGAGCATTGCGATTCCACAAGGATCAGATGCGCAAGTCTTCGAACAGAAGAGAAGTGACTTACAACGCAAATACTTCCCACAACTAGTCCTTGCAGCTCCTGCTAGTTTCGAGAAGATTTGGACCGAATATTACACAGAATTTAACAAACTAGATGTTAAGTCATTTGAAGATGTAATTAATGCTGGAGTAGCTAAAAAAGTAGAAATATTAACAGGTAAGTAGAACGATTGTTGGAGAAGGGAAGGGGAGTTGTCTAGATTTGGTCGACGGCCCTTCCTTTCTCATTTATCGATTCTACGGAGGATAGAGAGGAGAATATACTGTGAGCAATAGCACTCCAATAGTACCACATGAGTTTCCAACGATAGTTGATACACCAACAGGATGGAAACTTTTCTTGAAGAGAATTCGTCAGCAGAAGGTATTGGTATTCATGTCCGTTCCTTTTTTAATCTGGTTATTTGTTTTTAAATATGTCCCTCTTTGGGGCTGGACCATTGCTTTTCAGGATTTCAAACCAGCTAAAGGCTTTACGGATCAGAAATGGGTTGGTCTAAAGCATTTTAGTTTCTTATTTCAAGATAAACATTTCCTATTAGTACTTCGGAATACATTAGCCATGAGCTTTATAAACCTTGTATTAGGATTTTGTACAGCAATTATTCTAGCGTTACTACTTAATGAACTACGTAAGGTGATGTTTAAAAGGGTTGTACAGACTATCAGTTATCTACCTCACTTTATATCATGGGTAGTTGCTGCCAGTATTATCACTACCGTGCTATCAGCAGACGGAGGAGTTATTAACGAATTGCTTATGTGGGTTGGTTTTATCGATGAGCCGGTCCTATGGCTTGGAAAAGGTGAATATTTCTGGGGAATACTCGGTGCTTCAGAAGTCTGGAAGAATGTCGGCTGGAACACTATTATATATTTAACGGCAATAACATCGGTAGATCCGTCACTATATGAGGCTGCAGAAATCGATGGAGCAGGGCGTTTCAAGAGGATCTGGCATATTACACTACCAGGTATCAAGCCTGTTATTGTTATTCTAATGATTATGAATATTGGTAACTTACTTGAGTCTGGATTCGAACCGCAATACTTGCTCGGCAACGGGATGAATATCGACTTCTCTGAGAACCTAGATATCTTCGTACTCAAATATGGTATTCAAATGGGTAACTTCTCATTATCTATTGCAGCTGGAATGTTCAAGACTATCGTCAGTTTTATTTTGTTATTCAGTGCTAACAACATCGCGAAGAAATTGGGCGAAGATAGACTTTTCTAAGGAGGATTTATAATGGCAAAGACAGGACAGAAATATGCGCGTTTCAAATCCCCTGGGGATCGGGCTTTTGACACCTTCAATATTCTAATGATGTTATTACTAGTCGTAGTGACACTATATCCCTTTATTAATACATTAGCGGTTTCACTCAATCAGGCGAATGACTCGATTAAAGGCGGTATCTATTTATGGCCTAGAGAATTCACGTTAGAGAACTACAAATATATTCTAAAAGAATCATCGATCTACCAAGCGACCTTTATTTCAGCAATGAGAACGATCATAGGTACGGTAACCTCCGTATTATGTTGTTCTATGGTAGCCTATACGATCAGTCGTCCGGAATATGTACTACGTAAGTTTGTATCTCTTGCTTTTATCCTTACCATGTATTTCAGTGGTGGATTGATTCCTAACTTCTTACTTATTCGTGAACTAGGTATGATTGGTAGCTTCTCTGTATATATCATTCCTGGATTGATCGGAGTATTCAACGTTATCGTTATCCGTTCGTTTATTGAGGGATTACCTGAAGGAATCCTTGAATCAGCACGGATCGATGGAGCAGGGGAATTCACAACGTTCTTACGTATCGTAGTTCCATTATGTGTACCTGTACTTGCAACTGTCTCACTCTTTACGGCAGTGGCTCAATGGAACTCGTGGTTTGACGTGTTCCTCTACAACTCATCTTATCCTGAGTTAAGTACGCTACAATATGAGCTTATGAAGATATTGCAGAACTCAGGTGCATCTATGAACTCTCAGGATTATTCAACCATGTTCTCTACTGGGAGTATAGCCAATCAAGTTACACCAACATCTATTCGTGCTACGATGACAATAGTTGCCAGTGTTCCGATTATGTTGGTGTATCCATTCTTACAGAAGTACTTTGTTCAAGGGATGACTATTGGTGGCGTAAAAGGATAAGGAGGAGATACTTTATGACGATTACAGGAGTGCGTAAGGAAGCGAAGCTGAAGGAAGTATTCGCTGAGGACTTTCTGATTGGGGCAGCGGTGAACCCTAAGACGATTATTACTCAGAAGGAATTGCTAGCTTATCATTTCAATAGCATTACAGCGGAGAACGAAATGAAGTTCGAGAGTCTACACCCAACGGAGGACACATATACATTCGAGTTGGCAGACCAACTGGTAGACTTCGCACGGAGTAACGATATGTCGATGCGAGGACATACGTTAGTCTGGCATAATCAAACAACGAATTGGTTATTCGAAGACAAGAATGGCAAGGCTATTGATCGCGAGACATTACTTGGGCGAATGAAGGCGCATATCGATACGGTAGTAGGTCGATATACGAATGACATTTATGCTTGGGATGTAGTGAATGAGGTCATTGCGGACGAAGGGGAAGAATTGCTCCGGAAGTCGAAGTGGCTAGATATTATTGGACCTGATTTCATTGCCAAAGCATTCGAGTATGCACATGAGGCTGATCCGAAAGCGTTGTTATTCTATAACGATTACAATGAATCTCATCCGCTTAAGCGAGATAAGATTTATAAGTTAGTGAAGTCACTTCTTGATCAAGGAGTGCCGATCCACGGTGTAGGTCTTCAAGCGCATTGGAATTTATATGATCCATCACTAGATGATATTCGTAGTGCGATTGAGAAGTATGCTTCCCTTGGTCTGAAACTGAACTTTACAGAACTGGATGTATCCTTATTCCGTTTCGATGATAAGCGTACAGATCTGACTGCTCCTCCAGAGGATTTGCTAGAGATGCAAGCAGAGCGATATGATGCGATGTTCAAGCTAATGAAAGAGTATCGAAGTGAAATCACTTCTGTTACCTTCTGGGGAGCGGCTGATGATTACACATGGTTGGATGATTTCCCAGTACGAGGACGGAAGAATTGGCCATTCCTGTTTGATGAGTTGCATCAGCCGAAGGCTGCCTTCAATAGACTTGTGGGACAAGAGAAATAGGCTTTAGACAAGAAGAAACGGCATAGCCGTATTTATCCGTGATGCCGGTCTTCGTGACCGGCATTTGTTGTATAATATAATATAAATCCTACATTTAAATACAAGCTTATGATACCCAAGGAGGGAATATATCGTATGGAAAGCACTTTATATAAAGCCTGGCTACAATATTCTGAGGTGAAGGATCCAGCATTACGAGCTGTGTACACTGAGATTCTTGGGAATGTCGTGACGGGAATTAGAACAACGGATGTCGTCATGAATGCTGCGATACATGAACTGAAGGAAGCAGTCTCTTCCATGTTAGGTATTAGAATTGATGTGACAAGTGAGTCCACAGAATCTTCGTATATTCGTATAGGCACAGCAACAGAGGCAAAAGATTGGGTAGAGCTTGAAGGCGATCAAGGTTCCTCATTAGATGTGTTGCAAGATATTAAGAATCTCTCAATCGAAGGATTTATATTACGGCATATCGTTTCGAATCACGGGAGTTGTTTGTTGTTGATTGGGGGTTCTACAACTGGAATCTTATACGGTGTATTTCACTTGTTGAGACTTATCGCAAGCGGCGTTCAGCTTACAGGGCAATATATAATAGATCAACCAACCAATCAGATGCGGATGATTAATCAATGGGATAATGTAGATGGTTCTATTGAGCGGGGATATGCTGGTTCGTCTATCTTCTATTATAATGGGAAGATTACGGAACATTTAGTTAGAGTCAAAGATTACGCACGGATGTTAGCCTCCGTCGGGATTAATAGTATTTCCATAAATAATGTCAATGTGCATGAGATAGAGACAGGCTTCATCACGCCCGAACGGCTACCTGATGTGGCAAGAGTTGCAGGAGTATTTCGTGAATACGGCATTCGTCTGTTTCTCAGTGTGAACTTTGCGGCACCGATTGAAGTCGGTGGACTGACAACGGCTGATCCATTGGACGAAGGTGTTCGACAATGGTGGCGTAATACCGCAGATGTTGTGTACCAATGCATTCCAGACTTCGGTGGTTTCCTCGTTAAGGCGGATTCAGAGCATCGTCCAGGTCCGTTTACGTATAATCGCGATCACGCAGATGGGGCGAACATGCTTGCCGAAGCGCTGGAACCACATGGTGGAATTGTGATCTGGCGTTGTTTCGTATACGACTGTATGCAGGATTGGCGTGATCGATCAACAGATCGAGCACGTGCGGCATATGACCATTTCAAACCATTGGATGGAAGGTTCAGGAATAATGTGATGTTACAAATTAAGAATGGACCGATGGATTTCCAAGTGCGGGAGCCTGTCTCGCCGTTATTCGGTGCGATGAAGCAGACGAATCAGATGTTAGAATTCCAAATTACACAAGAGTATACCGGCCAACAGCGGCATGTATGCTATCTAGTACCACAATGGAAGGCAGTACTTGATTTCGAGACACATGCTAATGAGCAAGGGGCACAGGTCAAGAGAGTCGTAGAGGGATCTGTGTTCAATATGAAATACAGCGGTATTGCTGCAGTCTCGAATATCGGAGATGACGAGAACTGGACGGGGCATACATTAGCTCAAGTAAATCTATATGGATATGGCAGACTCATTTGGAATCCAGACTTATCCTCTGAGGACATTGCGGAAGAGTGGGCGAAGCTCACATTTGGGAATGATGCTCAAGTAGTGGGAATCGTATGTGGCATATTGATGAAATCTTGGTCTATATATGAGAGCTATACAGCACCGCTAAGCGTTGGCTGGATGGTAACACCGCATTATCATTATGGACCAGATGTGGATGGCTATGAATATTCACGTTGGGGAACGTATCATTTTGCTGATCGAAATGGGATGGGCGTAGACCGTACATCAGCGACGGGAACGGGTTATGCATCTCAATATTATGCTGAGAATGCGGCTTTATATGAGTCTATAGAATCATGCCCAGACGAACTTCTGTTGTTCTTCCACCATGTTCCGTATAGTCATCGCCTTCATTCGGGTAAGACCGTTATCCAACATATTTATGATGATCACTTCGAGGGAGCAGAGGCAACGAAGCTACTTCAGAGAGAATGGTCTGAGCTGGAGGGTCTAGTAGATAGTGATCGTTTCAATCAGGTGACGGAACGTCTGCAAGAGCAGATGGAGCATGCTCATCACTGGCGAGATGTTATCAATACGTATTTTTATCGTAAATCAGGCGTAGAAGATGAGCAGGGTAGAACCATTTACTAATGGAGGGAATACAGACAATGAGTATACTGAAAAGTTATAAGAACCCAGTCCTCTCGGGGTTCCATCCAGATCCGAGCGTTATTCGTGTAAATGATGATTTCTACATGGCTGTTAGTTCCTTTGAATACTACCCAGGTCTGCCGATATTTCATAGTCGGGACCTTATCCATTGGCAACAGATAGGTCATGCGCTAACCCGCAAGAGCCAGCTTGATTTGTCCAGCAGACAAAGCTCTGAAGGGATATATGCGCCTACACTTCGCTATCATGAGGGCGTATTCTATCTAATTACGACAGATGTTTATGGTATCGGGAACTTCTTTATTACAGCAGAAAAGCCCGAGGGACCGTGGTCTGACCCCATCTTGATTCCTCTTTACGGAAATATTGACCCATCCTTGTTCTTTGATGATGATGGCAAGGTATATGTGACTATACAGAAGGGCGCAGATCAAGAATCTCATATTATCCAATATGAGATAGATATTAGTACGGGTAAGGCGTTGAGCGAACCTGTTGTCGTTGCAAGGGGTGATGGTGGCGTATGGACGGAAGGTCCTCATCTGTACAAAATCAATGGTTTCTATTATATAACTTGCGCATGTGGTGGTACGGGTCCAGATCATCGAGTACTCGTATACCGAGCACGCACGCCGTATGGTCCTTTTGAAATGATGCCACATCCGATGTTAACACATAATCAACTTGCTGATCATCCCTTCCAGAACCTTGGGCATGCTGAGCTGGTTGAGGATTCAAATGGAGATTGGTGGACGTTATTTCTAGGTGTACGTCCCGTTGATGGGCAATATAGTGTCCTTGGTCGGGAGACATTCCTTGCCCCAGTAACATGGAGTGAGGACGGTTGGCCGACAGTTGATAACAATGACGGTACTGTGCAACAGGAGATGATCGTGAATCGGTTAGGGAAGAATCCAGAAATGAACGATGCGGATGAAGACGAAGCGAATGAATCTCAGATAGGCGGGTCAGATACTTCTGGTTCCATAGGCTGGCGAGATGACTTCGATGACGAGCAACTTGATCATCGGTGGGCATTTATCCGTACGTTGCCAGAAGAACGGCTGTCGTTGAGTGAGTTGCCAGGGTACATTTCGCTTAAAGGGAATAGACACGGCCTTAAGGATAACGAGCCATCGCTATTCGTTGGCGTACGCCAACAACATCGTTGTATGACTGTATCATCAGAGTTACTATTCGCTCCACAAGTGGATGGAGAGGAAGCTGGGTTAGCGGTAAGGTTGAACGAACAGGGACATCTTACCCTTGGGGTTCGCAGAGTAAATGGGGATCGAGTGCTAATGGCAGTTGCTGTTGATCGCGGAGAGACGACGCTACTGGGAGAGGTATCTGTGTTAGAAGATATCATTGAGCTACGTATTATTTCGCAAGAGCGTGAATATGAACTAGCGTATTCTACGGATGGATCGACTTGGAATACACTTGCTACAGCGGCAGCGAACATCGTATCACCAGAACGAAACGGTGGATTTACCGGAGCTCTAATGGGTCTTTATGCAACGGGTAATGGTGTGGACAGTCAGACTTCTGCTTACTATCACTACTTCGATTACCATATTTCAGAGTAACGAAGAGGGGATTTACACCTCATGCGAATAATAGTATTGATCCATTTAAATAATAGAAATCAAGCCAGAGTATTCCTTAACGGATAATACTCTGGTTTTTTTGAAATATAAGAAAATATAAGTTTCACTTCATATTCTAATCCTTATGTTTCTACTTGGTTCAGTAAGACTGAAATAAATTCCTCTTTTCGAGTATAATAGAGTATATGTGATAGGTGATTCGTGGAAACATATGTCCATAAGGCAAATAAACTGGAATAGAAGAGGTCGAAACATGAGCAATCAAGGATTTACAGACTATACACTTAGTGAAGAAATTGTAAGGGCACTTAATAACCTAGGTTATAACCATCCAACAGAGGTACAACGTGAAGTGATACCGATGGCGCTAGATAGACAGGATCTTGTCGTGAAATCACAGACCGGAAGTGGAAAGACGGCAGCCTTCGGTATTCCGATCTGCGACATGGTTGATTGGAAAGAGAACAAGCCGCAAGCGCTCATTCTAACACCTACCCGTGAGTTGGCTGTACAAGTGAATGAAGATATCACGAACATCGGACGATACAAACGGATTAAGGCTACGGCTCTTTACGGAAAGACACCTTATGCGAAACAAACGGCGGAGTTGAAACAGAAGAGTCATGTCGTTGTTGGAACGCCTGGGCGTGTATTAGATCATATCGAAAGGGGAACGTTTGCGCTTGATCGTTTGGAGTATCTTGTGATTGATGAGGCGGATGAAATGTTGAATATGGGATTCATTCAGCAGGTAGAATCCATTATTGAGAAGCTTCCGAAAGAACGATTGACGATGTTGTTCTCAGCAACGTTACCGCATGATGTGGAGAAACTATGCTACAAGTATATGAATAATCCTGCTGTCATAGAAATTCAAGCTACTGGTATCACAACAGATACGATCAAGCATTCATTATATGAAGTGAGAGAATCAGAGAAATTCTCTTTGCTTAAAGATGTAACGGTAGTTGAGAATCCAGATAGCTGTATTATTTTCTGCCGGACGCAAGAGCATGTGAATCAAGTAACGGAACAATTAACTAATGCCAACTATACCTGTGCCAAAATTCATGGGGGTATGCTTCAAGAGGATCGTTTCGAAGTGATGAATGATTTCAGAAGAGGCCAATTCCGCTATCTGGTAGCTACGGATGTAGCAGCGAGAGGGATTGATATTGATAATATCACCCATGTCATCAACTATGATCTGCCTATGGAGAAGGAAAGTTATGTACATCGTACAGGAAGAACGGGTCGTGCGGGTAAGACAGGTAAAGCGATCACATTTGTAACTCCTTATGAAGAGAAATTCCTAAGTGAAATCGAAGGATATATTGGGTTTACGATTTCTAAAATGAATCCACCTTCTAAAGAGGCAGTTGAACAGAATAGAGAGGCTTTTCAAGGGAAGATGGGTATTGAGCCTACTCTTAAACAAGATAAGAACAAACAATTAAACAAAGAAATTACGAAGTTATATTTCAATGGTGGTAAGAAAAAGAAGATTAGAGCTGTAGATTTCGTAGGTACCCTGGCCAAAATTGAAGGTGTAACAGCTGACGATATTGGTATTATTACGATCCAGGATAATGTATCCTATGTTGAAATATTGAACGGTAAGGGTCCACTAGTTCTTCAGATGATGAAGGATACGACTATCAAAGGGAAACTGTTGAAAGTTCATGTGGCGAATAAGAGGTAAGTGAGGAATGACGATGAGAACCTATCTATACATGGTTCTAGTGCTCTCTATTTTCATATCAGGTTGTATCGATCCGGGGAATGTTGTGTCAGAGGCTCAGGATTCATTTGCTGCCCAAATTGTGAAGGACTACCCTGAACTGTTAGATAAGGAGTACGAGATTACAGTCATCAAGCGCATCGTAGACGGGGATACTTTCGTGACAGCCTCGGGTGAGAAGGTGCGAATGATTGGAATGAACACACCTGAAGTATTTGGCGAAGCGGAGCATTATGGGCAAGAAGCAAGTGATTTCAGCAAGCAGCGGCTAGAGGGGCAGACGGTTTACCTATTCAAGGATGTAAGCGACACTGATAAATATGATCGATGGTTACGTTTTGTATTTGTTGAGGATGATCCCATCATGTTTAACGAGACATTGATTATGGAAGGTTATGCGAATACGATGTCATTGTCTCCTGATGTCTTATTCACTAAGAAATTCTCAGGACTGAAGCGTGAAGCACAGAATGATGTTATAGGATTATGGGCTGAGGCGGATTCAACTCCATCTTGTGACAATCCGCAGATCAAAGGCAATATTAATTCCCGGAACGATAAAATATTTCACATCCCCGGTGGGGAAGGATATAACGAAACGAAAGCAGAAGTCATGTTCTGCACGGATCAGGAAGCTATTGCTTCCGGATTTAGACAAGCAGGTCGATAATGATGCTTGCATACAAGAAGGCGCAATCCGAAACGCAGAGCATTCTGCGGATGGGAGGGCGTCTTTTTTATCAAAATATAAGAAAGTATAAGTTTTTTGGGGAACCGAAGGGTCCCACTTTTTAATGTTGTATAAATTTCTATGGAGACACCGCGTGTAGTGGCATCATGGAGGGTAACCACGTACATTTTTTAACGGAAATAGCATCCTCTATTTTGCCTAAATCGTCACTTTTGGAATTTTAGCGGAAGTGAGCGACCTTATTTGGCCATTTCCTTCTGATTTGAGCTGTTAATGTGCATATAGAGGTCTGTATTTCCGTTAGAATTTCATGTTGGTATTTTTCGTGGAATAAGGTCTGTGGCTTCCGTTAGAAAGGTTAGAGAATCTACCGCTGGCGAATAAGGGCCTAAACTACACTTAAATTAGCAGAACCCTAGAAAGTAGAACAAAAGAAGGGAATGGGTATGGAGCGAAAAGTTCACGGTCCGCCTTTAAAGTCGTGTTTCATCATCTAATAACAATTCAAAGAACACGATTTTAAGAGCGGATGTAGCCCATAATCAGTCCCTTCCTACCCACGACATAAACTCCTCAACCAAGGACGCCGCAGGCGTTTTTCTTATTTTCTAAATAATGATCTTTTCGCTGACTATCTATAGTAAAATGTAAATATTAACAGTCAAAAGTATTGGAGGGAAAGCATGAACGAGTTTAAAGATCGCCTATTTCTTATACAAGATAGTCAGAATAAATTGACGAAAGAGGTTCAAGCTTTAATTCGTGAGTATGAGTCGCATGACTTAATGCATGAGAATGAGAATCTTCGGGAGAAAGCTAAGGAACATCAGCTTCGCTTAGTGGCTTTGCAAGCTAAGGTAGCGCATCTGGAGAAGGAGAATGGGAGAATTCGCACTTCTCTGACGGAGCAGATCCTTAATGAGAAATTAAATATTATACACGTATCACGAGAGAAATTGGATACATACTTTGCAAGTAGAACGGCTGAGCATTCGAATCGGCTAGGAGAATTTGAAGTTCAAGTAAAGAGTGGGGTTCACCGTCTGTATGAACGAGCATCCAACCATCTGAAAGAGGAGAAGGAAGAGATGGCTGCGAAGCTTGCGCAAATCTCTAACGAGTTAAATCATAAGATCATGCTGCACCGCGAGCGGTTGATAGAAGACGAGAGGAGACTTCATGAACAAGTTACGAATGGGCTAGATCAACTCGCTTCGGAAGAAGTGACAGAAGAGATCATGCAGAAGAGAATAAAGCAGAACCAATTTGAGATGAAAATCGGATTGAACTGGTTGAATAAGGTCGCTATACTGCTCCTAGTTTTGGGTGTAGGTGCTGGTTTTAGATTGGTGTATTCGGGTTGGTTCAATGGGTATATGAAGGGTATGACCTTTTTCTTACTTGGAGTACTTATGCTAGTAGGTGGAGAATGGTTATTCCGTAAGAATAAGCAGACATTCGCGTTAGGGTTATTAGGTGGCGGTATTTCTGTGCTGTATGGTTCTATCTTTTATAGTTACTTTTTGTTAGCAATAATCAATATGACTGTCGGTTTATCTTTATCTGTTCTAGTATCGTTAACCGCAGTGTTACTGTCTTTGAGGTATCATTCGCGTAGTATTATTTCACTAGGTCTTGTGGGCGGTTATCTGCCGTTGTTCTCATATATGGGGACCTTTGGTCTTGAGGGTAATGCTGTTTATGTAGCTATGGGTTATTTGTTCCTACTGAATGTATCCATTCTGCTCGTCTCATTTCGCAAGCGTTGGGCCGTTGTCAATTACATCAGCTTTTTATTCAATGTCCCATCTATGGTCGCTTTGATTCTGTTATCTAATAGTGAATCTGTCAGTATGCTGTATGTCGTAATTACGTTTACGATGTATCTTGGCATTACGCTGGGGTATGCATTTAAGCATTTATCTAAGTTATCTTGGTGGGACTTCACGTTACTAGCCTTGAACACGTTCATTAGTTGCTCCGCATTATATATGTTGTTTACCGCAGCAGATTGGGAGAATCTCCATGGATTGCTGGCATTGGTCTTCTGTCTGGTGTATTTCGGATTAGGCAGATTCCTCGAAAAGTTCATGCAACAGGAGAAACAGTCTATGCTGTTATTCTACGCCACTTCGCTTACATTTGCGGTGCTCATGATTCCGTTCCAGTTCGGTGCAGAGTGGGTATCGATCGGTTGGCTTATAGAAGGTGTTCTGTTAACGATCTACGGAAGTCGTAATCGATTTAGGCAGTTGGAGAGAGCGGGTTGGGGTATTCTAACGCTATGTCTAGGATCATTCTTTATAGTAGACATGTTAACAAACTTGGTTGGCTATAATCCTAATCACTTTGTTATGAAATATAGCTTTATTACTGCAGGCATGCTGTTAGTCACATGTTATTATGCTGTTCAGCAACATAAGAAGGTAGCACAGCTGTACAGTCGACCTATTGAGGCGCAGCTCATCAAGGTGTTTAAATACGCTACATTACTGAACGTGTGGTTTTATTTAATGTACGAGATGGGGAATCTATATAACACTTGGGTGCCAAGGGAGTTCAGCCATTTCGGATTCTATCGAATGTTGCTCATCGCGACAGTAACCATTGGACTCGCCTATGCACTATCCAAAGTTACGGTGTTGTATGACCGCGTGGTGAAGTACTACGGTCTAGCTTTATACGGGATCGGTTACTTCTTATGTCTCATTATTACATTAAGCATTCCAGCACTCCAGTCAAATTATATGTATAATTCGGCAACGGAATATATAGCACTAGGTATATTGGTTGGCTTTAACATATTAGTGTTCTTCAGTATCCGTGACGTGCTGATTGCATTTATTCGCCAGCAGTATAAGAGCCTCGAGATGTATCCGGTTGTTCTAGGGGTATACTTGCTCGGGATACTAACCTCTTTTCTAGTCGTTCAATTCCAATTAACAGAGGTAGGATTGATCTTTAGCGTGCTGTATTTACTACTTGCGATCGTGTATATCATGTTCGGATTCCGTTACCGATATGTGTACATTAGACGTCTCGGATTAGGGCTGACACTAGTCGCCACAGGGAAATTAATATTGTACGATCTGAGTTTCTTATCGGCCGGAAGTAAGATGTTTGCGTATTTCACATTCGGACTTGTGTTACTGGGTATTTCCTATGGTTATCAGAGGGTATCGAGCAGAATGGGGGAGACTCATGACAATGGTAAGGTTGAAGTGGATTCGAAGAACTAGCGTGATCCTCTTGGTAATGCTCTTAATGGGTGTATGTTTTGGAAGAGATGTTATTGTTGCAGTCTCACAAGATGGACAACAGGAATGGCGTTTCTCGAAGGGGATTGAATTGCAGAGTAGTGGTCCTTATTATGCATTGTTTCTAGATGAGGAAGTGTACTTTGGAGCGGGTGAGAATTTAGGAGGCTTACGAATAGTGAATCAGAAAGGGCAATTCGTCCCTTATTATATCGATAGCGGGTATGGAGAGGCTAAGGAGCAGGCGAAGGTCTATTCCTCTTCATTGCTTCGTACAGCCATGAAAGATGGTAATACGTTATTAGATTATAAGATTACGCGAGTGGCAGACAATGTGGATATTCAGGGAAATCTTCTTTCCGTGGAGTTGCCAGAAGGAGCCTTTCTGAAGCATGTTAAGGTGTACGGGAGTTATGATGGCAACCAGTGGGAACTCGTAGAACAGAGTGATTTGTACCGAACAGACCAGTTGGAGAAGAATAGTATTGATCTAGGCTCCGAGTACAAATATGAATATTATCGATTGAGTGTTCTCAATAATGTAGAGGAACTGACATTTCCAAGCTTACAACTGATTCATAATACGCAAGAGCGACAATGGATAGACTATAAGAAGTTGGGGAGACCATCCTATGAAGTTAAGCAGGAAGATGAGTTCACCCAAATCATCGTAAATAATGAAAGCCGTCTGCAAATTAACGAATTGCAGTTAATGGCGGAGAGCAATAATTACACAAGATCATATAAGTTATATGATGATCAGGGGATCAGGATTAACACGGTTGGGGAACAAGAAATATACCAATTGGACTTCAAAGATGCGCAGATCAGGAACGATATGATCACAGCAGCTGACCCGATCAGAAGTCCTTATATAACAATAGAAATAAATAATCGAGATGACTTACCATTAGACATTGCAGGGATTGGCATAGCCTATATCGTTGACAAGTTGGTGTTCGAGGATAAAGGAGAGGGACCGTATAAGTTACTTTACGGGAATACCTCTGCTACCAAGCCACAATATGATATTGTAAATTTTAAGAGTCATATCGAACAAGAGGATGTAGGGCTTGGAAAGCTAAGTATACAAGTGAAAGCCGAAGTTCCTGCAACTACAAAGGAAGATCCTGCATGGTGGTTACAACAAAAGTTGTGGTTCAACGGGATGATTATCGTTGTATCGTTAGTGTTGATTGTCTTGCTAATCAAGAAGCTGAATCCCTCTAAATAAGGGATAATCCAAATAATCCAAGTGTAGATCTTCTTGGTAAGAATAAGGTGATAACTCAGCTATACGTATATATGAACGTCTAGTATAATGTTGGAGATCAGATAGAGAGATATTAGCCTTATA
The DNA here is from genome assembly GCF_056786405.1 of Paenibacillus sp. Y859. Taxonomy (NCBI): domain Bacteria; kingdom Bacillati; phylum Bacillota; class Bacilli; order Caryophanales; family Paenibacillaceae; genus Paenibacillus; species Paenibacillus sp. Y859. The sequence continues at coordinate 267,436 of NZ_JBXCIZ010000004.1, forward strand.
ATCAGGCTAGATTAGTGGAGGGAGTCATACATTTGCAAGTAAATAAACGGAATCAATCATTGAGTAAAGAGGAACGTTTCTCATCCTCAGGATTTATATTTGCGGCTATTGGAAGTGCAGTTGGGCTAGGTAATATGTGGAAATTCCCCTATATTACAGGGCAATATGGTGGTGCAGCCTTTTTCCTGCTATTCGTTGTATGTCTAGTGGTTGTAGGTTTGCCAGTACTTCTAGCAGAACTTGCCATCGGCCGAGGGGGTCGTGGGAGTGCCTCTTCATCATTTGTTAAATTAAGCGGAAGCAAAATATGGGGTGGGCTAGGCATGATATCGGTTATAGCACCGTTTATCATCATGTCTTTCTATGCTATTGTCGCGGGATGGACGCTTCATTATGCTATGTTATCATTTAGTGGAGAATTATTCTCAAATACAGATTTCTCAGCACAGTTTAGCGGGTTCATGTCGGGGTATACACCAATTGCGTGGCAGGGTGTCGTGTTAATACTAGTAGGATTCGTTGTCATGAAGGGGATCTCGGGAGGGATAGAGAAGTTCAACAAAATTCTTATTCCAGGGATGTTGATCCTCTTAGTTATATTAATGGTACGAGCTCTAACGTTACCTGGTGCAAGTGCTGGGGTATCCTTCTTTTTAAATCCTGATTTCTCTAAGTTGACCCCAGAGTCTACACTTGTTGCCCTGGGTCATGCATTCTTCTCGTTATCGCTTGGAATGGGAACGATGATTACGTATGGTTCATATGTTGAGAAACGTCAGTCACTAGGAGCAGGTACACTTGCTATTGGTGGTGGAGATCTACTCTATGCACTGATTGCAGGGTTGATTATTTTTCCTACGACCTTTGCCTTTGGCATAAATCCGGCAGAAGGTCCTGGACTTGTATTTGTAGCTTTACCAGCCGCATTCTCTGCCATGCCATTCGGTGCTTTCTTTGGGGGGCTGTTCTTCATCCTGCTTGCGATTGCTGCACTGACTTCCACTGTGTCCTTGTTAGAAGTACCTGTCACCTATACAATGGATCGCTTTGGTTGGAGTAGAACTCGGTCTGTATGGATCATTGTGATTGGATGCTTCATACTCGGTGTACCTGCTGCATTGTCATTAGGTGCAGCTCCTGATCTAGCATTTGGGGGAATGATTATTTTTGATTGGATGGATTTCTTCGCCTCGAATGTGTTGTTGCCACTTGGAGGATTAATTGTCACTATATTTGCTGGATATTTCTATAAGGGTGTTGCAGAAGAAGCAGGTCTAACCGCAGGTTGGTTCCGAATATGGTTGTTTATGCTTCGATTTGTAGCTCCGATTCTTGTTGTATTCGTATTTCTACATTCATCTGGCATCATTAAATTCTAGATTGAAGAGGTGATGGTATTGCTTTCTATAGATCCATCTATGATTGGAGAAAGAGATAATTACAAGTTGTTAATTGGTAGCATTATTCCACGGCCAATTGCATTTGTCACAACTTTATCTGAAGATGGGACGTTAAATGGTGCTCCATTTAGCTATTTCAATATTGTATCCTCCAATCCTCCACTTATTTCGCTATCAATTCAGCGTACTGGGGGTCAACGAAAGGATACAGCCCGTAATATTATGGCATCGAAGGAATTTGTCATTCATATCGTTGATGAACTAAATGTTGCTAAGATCAACGAGACGGCGGCTAATCTTCCCTCGGACCAAAGTGAAATTACTGTGGCTGGTCTCACAGCTGTAGCTAGCCACAAGGTTAAAGTTCCAGGCATTGCAGAGGCAAAGATACGCATGGAATGTATATTAGAACATGCCCTAGAATTGGGTGGGACGAGCTCCCCAGGATGTGATCTTATTATCGGAAGAGTCATTCAATATCACATCGAGGATGATCTTATGGAGAATGGTAGGATTGATCCCCGTGGATTGAACGCGGTAAGCCGTTTGGCAGGGGATAGCTACGCGAAGATCGGTGAGATCTTTGAGATTGAACGTCCGAAGTAAACTTAAAGGGGCTGTCCGAGTCATTAAAAATGGCTAGGGACACCCTTTTCTTTTTTGTGGGCGAAAGTTAGGTGTTCTGAGAGGACGCGGGGAATGAGCTTACTTAACAACATTGTTTCCGTCCATCTGAAAAAGTTTATATTCTAAGAGTTCTTAGTATGAAAAAAGGAGGAATATCAGATATGACCCGAAAGCCAATTTCTGCAACAAATATTCCTAATGTAATATCTCTTGCTGTTCTATTCTCGATACTATTTGGAGCGGTGACAGAAGATTTGACGTGGTTTATAGGTACAGTGGCAACCGTGCCTATCCTATGTATTCTGCTGTATGCGGTCTGGTGGCAATTTGGCCATAATGGTATTGGGCTGAATAGCATAAACGCTTTTATCATGATGCTTACTTAGTACTAAGTCCAGTATTTCTAATTACTCCACAAAGCGCATTGGATATGAAGGTAATCACTAAAGTACATCATGATAAATACAGATAAAAACAAGAGCGATTAACATACGGGGGGACCATTCATGACAGGCACTTTCTATCAAATAGGTTCCGCCGTTCTAGCGGTGGCTGTATTGTGGGCAGTAATCTCCATTGTGTACGTTAGCTGGAAGAATGGGATCTCACCCATGCCTTCATCGGCAGTTGTCAGACGGACCGTAATAGCAGAGCTGAACAGATTAAGCCAAGGAGAACGAGGACTGATTGTGGAAGCAGGTTCAGGTTGGGGAACACTAACTTTCGATGTAGCAGGGAATACGAAGGGGTGGCAGTTTATTGGAATAGAGAATTCCTTCATTCCTTTGTGGATATCGATCCTTAAGCTAAGAATAAACCAACGTAGGGATATGAAATTTATTCGTGGAGATATTTACAATTATCCATACAACAATGCTAATGTGGTACTTTGTTATCTATACCCAGGCGCGATGAAGAGATTAAGTAAGATTTTTTATGATCAGCTAGCCCCTGAAGCGATCATTATAAGTGTATGTTTTGCGTTGCCTGACTGGCAACCCGTACGAGTGATTACTTGCGGCGATCTCTATCGAACGAAGGTTTATGTATATCGAAACATACTATAGCATGTCGAATTCAGCATCCACTAAATAGACAGATTCATCAAGGCGTCCAGTCGACGCCTTTTTTATATTTCGCGTGCCACATAAAGGTATATGGTATGAAGAGTCAAGCTTCAAATTTAACATATAGACTGAGCTGAATTGACGCAAGTCTCTAGATGATCCGTTATATTAGTATAGGAGAGACGGATGATTAAGCTAAGTGTGACAGACTTGGTATTCCGTTGAGTAGAATTATGAAAGTTGGGGTGAATCCATGTGGAGGTTTTTGTAATCATTCTGTTTAGTATTGTTGCACTGGTGGTTTTTACCTACTGTCTAATGAGATTTTATCCGTCATTTGGTGGGTTGTCGTCTGACCGGTTACGTCATAAAGTAAGCCAATCAACGAATTACTCTAAGGGTAAGTTTATCAATCAAATTCCAGCATCGATGGATAGAAGCTTCAAGGGAACAGTCTCTATGCTTATTGATTTTATCAAAGGAAATCCTAATGGAAGACCCCATGTGCCATTACCTGTGGACTCTATAAAATCTTGGGGTATAGAAGGGGGACGGGAAGCCCAAATTACATGGTTTGGTCATTCGGCATTGTTAGTGGAAGTGGAAGGACTGACGTTGCTATTAGACCCTATGTTGGGAAGAGCACCCTCTCCATTTCCACTGATTGGGGGCAAGCGATATAGTAAGCAGCTACCTATTGAGATTGAGGCATTACCAATTATAGATGCTATTCTGCTCTCACATGACCATTATGATCATCTGGATTATGGTACCATTATGCAGTTAAAGGAGAAAGTGAAGCATTTCTTTGTTCCACTGGGCGTGGGTGCTCATTTAGAGAGATGGGGAATAGGGACAGAGAAGATTACCGAATTGAATTGGTGGGAAAAGGTTGAATTTGCGGGGCTTACGTTGGTGAGCACGCCAGCAAGACATTTCTCTGGGAGAAGATTGCTGGGGAATGATACTACTCTATGGTGTTCTTGGGTTATCGCTGGGCAATCGACGAGAATATTCTTCAGTGGTGACTCCGGTTATGGTCCTCATTTCAAAGAAATCGGCGATTTGTATGGGCCTTTTGATATTACACTCATGGAATGTGGCCAATATAATGAGCACTGGGCCGGAATTCATATGATGCCTGAGCAAACGGTGCAAGCTCAGATGGATGTAAAGGGGAAACTAATGATTCCAATCCATTGGGGTGCATTCAGCCTAGCATTACACGATTGGACCGATCCCGTAGAACGTGCATTGAAGGCTGCTAAAGAGAGTAATGTAGCCATTTCCACACCAAGAATAGGGGAGGCCGTCTGGATTGGCTCCCCTAATTATCCTAAGTCTACTTGGTGGAAAAGTTAAGCATATAGAATGAACTAAAGACGAACCCTCTTATTCTTGATATAAACTAGAATCTATACACATACGATAACTTGTCTAGAGAATGATCGTTTTCTAGCGATACAACGGTCGTTGATAACGAACCCTGCCTCTGTAATCATGTCATCTATCGTCTCAATGGTGATAATAACCACCTTGCTTGCAATACGACGAGCATGCCGGAGGATCGAGAGTTGTTCCTCTGGCGTTGTTGAGGAGAACAGATTATACGGCATATCAATAATGGCTACATCGTACGACTCAGAGATGTCGGCTATATCTCCGAAAGTAACTTCACAATCGTATCCAAAGTGGGCAATGTTCTCCCGTGCACCTTGGACGATTTGAGGGTTGAAATCGCGACCCACGATATTGATTCCTATGGAGAGGGCCTCAACCAATACGGTTCCAATGCCACAGCAAGGATCAATCGCTTGGACTCCTATGGGATTCGGAACGGCGATATTAACTACAGCTCTTGCAAGACGTGTCCCGAGTGCTATCGAATAATTACGGGGTTTCTTCATATGATGGAACCATACCGCATCATTCTTGCAATATTTTCCGAAGTACCAACGTCCCCCAAGGGTGACAATTCCAAATGTATGATCTGGGTTATGAACATCAGCTTCACCTTCGATATGCAACCCTAAATCCCTCTCAATGAGACGCCTATCTTCATAGGATATTTTGTCGACTTCCGTAAGGTCGTTGATTTTAATGAAAATAACCTTGAAAGTATCTTTATGTAATACAATGTCCTCTACTTGCTTTAAGATATCCGCCAAGTTCTGTCCTTCGTACATAACTTCGATCTGTTCTTTAATAAATGGACTGCGACTAGGGTCAATATTAATAGAACTTTTCATTATAAAAGATTCTGTTTCCTGTGCAAAAAGTGAGCGCATCTCCAATCCCCACAAGGATCGTTCATCATCACTACATGCAAAAGTGTAAATAAATGTTGGTGCTTGTTGATTTGTTATCAATAACTTCCCATCCCTTTAGCAATTAATTTCTCTTCCTATTTCATTATATCTTCAACCATATCCGTAAAAGCTTATAATAGCAAAAAATATGAACTGAATGTAATTGACGTGGTAAGATAAGAAAAACAACAAGATTGGAGAACGATGATATGAGCCAAATGGATGCGAAACGTGCAGCACAACTAATAGAGAAGTGGATTTCAGTATATGACATGGACGATGCGAAAGCTTGGGAGCGGGATGAGTACCCTTTTATAAAGGATACGTCCAAAGCGATGAAGCTCTCCGTTCAAGTGTTGCGAGGCAAATCAGCTGCAAAAGGGGCTCAACTCCATGATGCCACTGCACAATTATTAGAATATATAGATGAATACGGTATGGATAGCCCGGAGGAGTGGGAGAAGGAGAATATTCCTTTTGTAAAAGAGGTTCTAGAAGCGATCCACTTTACCGTTTCTTTGCTTAAGAAGGGGAATAAGTAACTAGAAAAGGACAATAACTTCGATGAATAAATATCCGAGGTGTGAAGTTTAATCAAGAGGATGTCCGGCAGCCATATGATATGGCTTGCAGGACATCCTCTTATGTATTTGCCCATACGGACACACTACCACCATTGACTGGGAATGTTGCGTACCCATCCTGTTCTATGGTGATGGTATCCTTTCTGTTATGGGTATAGTCTACCCATACCTCCCCTACATGTTGCTCTCCAAGTGACATCCGTTTCTCTCCAGGATCACTGTTAGATATAACGACAGCGCAGCCTGAACCTACAATTTCAGGTATGCCGCGGCGAACCCAGCCAATTGTATTGGGATGATCGAAATAATCTTGTTGCTCGCCGTAAGCCTTATGGTAACGCGCATAAAGTAGTGGGTCGATAGCCGAGCGCTTCCCCTCTAGTGGTTCTTTTCCACCAATTCCATAATAGTCACCATAGAAGACCACTGGGAAGCCATCTTGGCGGAGCAAAATAAGCGCATAAGCACTCTGTTTGAACCAATCTTGAACCCATGATTCCAGCGCTTCATGTGGCTGTGAGTCATGGTTGTCGACGAAAGTCACAGCATTCATAGGGTGGGATTGGATTAATGTATTTTCAAAAATGGTCGTGAGATCGAAATCCTTCCCAGCTTGTGAGGCGGCTTGCAATTTGTAGTGAAGGGATACATCGAACAGATCCATTGTGTAGTCAATCGTATCTAGGAACTGTTGGCATGCAGATAAATCTGGGTTCCAGAACTCGCCAACCATATAGAAATCTTCTCCGCGTTCCTTGACCATCTGTGTTGCGAAATCCTTAATGAAATTGTGGTTAATATGTTTGATCGCATCCAGACGGTAACCATTACAACTTAACGTTGTGGCAAGCCACTTCCCCCAAGAGGTCATTTCTTCTCTCACCTGTGGGTGATTATAATCAATATCAGCGAACATCAAGTAATCATAATTCCCGAATTCATGGTCTACATGCTCATTCCAACGTTTATTCTCACCTAAGATTCTGAATACTCCACCTCGATTGGCACGTGCGTCATAATCTGTTCCATTGAAATGTTCGAAGTTCCATTTGAAAGAAGAATATTGTTCCCCTCGTCCCGGAAAAGTGAATTTCGTCCAACCTTCAATTTCAAAAGGTTGCGAAATTTCTTTCACTCGATCGTTTCTAGCAACTTCAATGACCTGAAATTTCTCCGTCTCATCTGCCCCAGCTTTATGATTCATAACCAGATCCACGTAAACAGTAAGACCTTGTTCGTGACAGGCCGATATCGCATTCATTAGATCCTGCTTTGTGCCATATTTGGTTGTAACGGTTCCCTTCTGGTCGAATTCCCCTAGGTCATAGAGATCATACGCACCATAACCTGTATCATTAACGGACAGAGCCTTGGTGACAGGCGGAATCCAGATAGCGGTAATGCCCTTCGATTGTAATTCTGGTGCGGCATCTCTTAATGTATTCCAATGCGTTCCGTCTGCATGGATATGCCATTCGAAAAACTGCATCATCGTTTGATTGCGCTGCATGTAGATAGATCCCCTTCCCTATTAGTTAGAGGTTGCCCAAAGACCTATGATGTTTAACCATAAAGGAATGAATCGGTGACATTCTTCATAAATATAGGTTGACCGATACACTTGAATAATGTATCTTTAAATTAAGATAAATTAAACGGAGGAATAAATCATGAACGATTTCACTACATTAGTACAGGCACGTAGATCAGCGAATAAGTTTATTACAGGTGTGGAGATACCAGATAAAGAGTTGGAGGAAATATTCAGTCTTGTGAAATTTGCGCCTTCTGCCTTCAACTTGCAACATGCACATTATGTCGTTGTTAAAGATCCTGAGATCATGGAAAGAATATATATGGCTGCTAATAAACAATATAAAATAAAGACGGCTTCTGCTGTCATTCTAGTTCTCGGAAAGAAGGATGCCTACAAAGACATAGGGAGAATCAATGAGGGACTGCTTAACTTAGGTATTATGAGTAAGCAGGAATATGATGCGGCATCCGCAGAGGTGAATTTTTTCTATGAAGATAGAGGGTCTTCATTTATACAAGAAGAAGCCATTCGAGGTGCAAGCTTATCTGCTATGTTATTCATGCTAACTGCGAAAGAAAAGGGTTGGGATACGTGCCCGATGATTGCTTTTGATCCGGAAGAGATTCGCGATATATTGAATATTCCAGATACGTATGTGCCAGCTATGATGATCACGATAGGTAAAGAGGATGAATCGAGTAAAAGACCGCGTGGGTACCGGAAACCTGTGGGTGAGTTTGTAAGCTATAACCAATTCTAATCACAACATAAAGAGCCGTTAACGTGGGAGTAATCCTTCTGTTAGCGGCTCTTTATATTGTGATAGCTAATCCTCTTCTTTTGGAACTAAATCGTATATCTTTCCAGTCTCTAATGCGTCGATGAAGCGACCCAACCATTTGTAATATTGGACAGCGTGAAGCATTTTGTCGATATCTTTATCAAGATGGGCAATCACCTGCAAGCTATCCGAATTTTCTTCCCGTAGCTTTCTGAGTTCCGCTAACGATTTATATAAAGAGTGAATATTCATTTCCATAGATTTGCGCCATTTAATCGAGAAGTAATCAACGAAATTCTGATGCCAATCTCCTTCTACCTCATATAGATCCTTCCGCGAGCCCTTACCCCAAACTTTACTTATCATTTTTAGATCGAGTAAAGTACGCATACCAGTACTCATACTCGTCTTGCTCATTCCCATTTCTTGACCCATCTCGTCCAGCGTGACAGGACCATCATGGAAGTACATATTGCCATACAAATGACCAATGGACATCGTGACCCCATACAGATCCATATTTGTGCCAACAGAATCCATGACGCGTTGTCGGGATTTCTCGATCACTTTTACTTGTTCCTCATTTAATCCATCAAATGTTGCCATATTGTATTCTCCCTTGAATAACGCCTGCGATGAGCGGAAACAATATCCACAGCACCTATTGTAGGAAAAAGTATCTAAAAAGTAAAGGATGAGGTGTTACAGGGATTGTAAGTTAAACAGAGTATACGGTTAGTAAAGTACGTAAAGTTAAAACTGTACACTCTATACGGTCCATTTTGCATTTTGACCCCATATTTTATGAAGTCTACACTATAGAAGTGGCATAAATCAGATACGGATGATTTGGAATGGAGGAAGATAGATGGCAATTATAGAAGTCAAATCGTTAACTAAGGTGTTTGGAAATGATCCGAAAAGGGCATTTCCTTTACTAGAGCAAGGCTTGTCCAAGGAGCGTATTGCTAAGGAAACAAAACTGACAGTAGGGGTCAACCGCGTCAATTTCTCAATCGAACCTGGAGAGATTTTCGTTATTATGGGCTTATCGGGTAGCGGGAAATCAACGGTGGTCAGATTGTTAAACCGTCTTATCGAGCCAACGGCAGGACAGGTTCTTATTAATGGTAAGGATATTGTTAAGATGAATCGAGAAGAGTTACGTCAAGTTAGACGTAAAACAATGAGTATGATATTTCAGAAGTTTGCCTTATTTCCACATCGAACAATATTAGAGAATGTTGAATATGGATTAGAGGTACAAGGGGTAGAAAAAGAAGCACGGCGAAAGAAAGCAAAAGAGTCATTAGCAATGGTCGGACTGGGTGGTCTAGAAGATAAACGTCCAGATGAATTAAGTGGTGGGATGCAACAACGAGTAGGACTAGCACGTGGTCTTGCTAATGATCCGGAAATTCTATTAATGGATGAAGCCTTTAGTGCGCTAGATCCATTGATTCGTAAAGATATGCAGGATGAATTATTAGAACTCCAAGCAAATATGAAGAAGACGATTATTTTTATTACGCATGATTTGGATGAGGCTTTGCGTCTTGGCGACCGAATTGCATTAATGAGGGATGGAGCTATCGTTCAGATTGGTTCTCCTGAGGAGATTCTAATGAACCCTGCGAATGCTTATGTAGAGCGATTTGTCGAGAATGTAGATTTATCCAAAGTACTTACAGCAGCTCATGTGATGATTCGTGCAGAGACAATTACGATGGATCGCGGGCCAAGAGTAGCGTTACAGCTTATGCGTGAGCGGGGAATATCCAATCTTTATGTCGTAGACAAGACTCGTCAGCTTATTGGAGTTGTGACGGCAGAAGATGCAGCAACAGCTATTAGAGAGGGTCAGTCGTTAGAGGAGATTATCATTAAAGATTCGCCGATTGTATCTCCGGATGTTCTTCTGGTCGAGTTATTTGATGTTGTGAGTAGTGCCAAAATTCCAGTAGCGGTCATTGACGAACGCAAACGCTTAGTAGGTATTGTAATTAGAGGAGCGGTTCTTGCTGCATTGAGTGGAAATAATGAGGAAGAAGTAGGTGAACCTCAATGAGTATACCTAAGATCCCCATTGGAGAATGGGTAGAAGCGCTAGAAGGCTGGCTGGAGACGAACTTTGAACCTTTCTTCGATGGCATCAAATTTGTTGTTGGTAGTGTAGTCAATGGCTTGGCAGATGGATTTAACTTCTTACCTCCGCTTGTTGTGATCGCACTATTTACGATTCTGGCCTACTGGCTTGGTAAGGTTAGATTAGGAGCGTTTACACTTCTCGGTTTATTACTAGTTCTTAATTTAGGTTACTGGGAACATACGATGGACACCCTTGCATTGGTGCTGACAGCATCATTCATCTCTATTGTGCTAGGCGTGCCGATTGGTATTCTATGTGCTGGAAATAAAAAAGTACAGAGCGTTTTTACTCCGATCCTGGATTTGATGCAAACGATGCCGGCATTCGTCTACTTATTACCAGCCGTTGCTTTCTTTTCACTTGGGGTTGTACCTGGCGTTATCGCCTCAGTCATATTCTCTATTCCACCTACTATTCGGTTAACTAGCTTAGGTATTCGTCAAGTTCCCGAGGATTTAGTAGAAGCAGCGGATGCCTTCGGTTCTACTCCAATGCAGAAATTAGTTAAGGTTCAGTTGCCGATTGCTATTCCAACCATTATGGCAGGAATTAATCAGACGATTATGCTTTCACTATCGATGGTTGTTATTGCATCGATGATTGGAGCACAAGGTGTTGGAGCAGATGTGTATAGAGCAGTAACGCAAGCGAAGACAGGTATTGGTACAGAAGCAGGATTAGCGGTTGTTGTCCTTGCTATTATGTTAGATCGAATGACACAGAAATTAGCTAAAAAAAATAAGAAGGAGTGATTGTAAGATATGATGAAGAAGAAAATGAGTGTACTTTTGATGGCTTTTATGGCGATAACGTTGGTGCTTGCAGGGTGTTCTACTAATGGAAATGGGAACGGCAATACAACAGGAGCCAAGAAGGATAAGAAGATCACGATGGCTTATGTGGCATGGGATTCCGAAATTGCCAGTACGAATGTTGTAAAGGAAGTACTGGAAAGTAAATTGAATTATAAAGTAGAAATGCTTCAGGTTGATGCGGGTCCAATGTACGTAGGTATTGCAGACGGTAGTGCAGATGCCATGGTGGCTGCATGGTTACCAAGCACGCATGGTGAGATCTACTATGAGCCGAATAAAGAAAAATTCGAAGATCTCGGAGCTAATTTAGATGGAACTAAAAGTGGATTAGTCGTTCCAAGCTACATGGATATTACAACAATTGAGGATTTGAATAAAGAAGAAGTAGGGAAATCCGTTAATTTCACAATTACGGGAATCGAACCGGGTGCGGGTATTATGACACAAACGGAGAATGTTGTTAAGGAATATGACCTGAAGAATTGGAACATTCTTGAGAGCTCTTCTGCCGCGATGGTCAAAGTACTGCAAGACGCTTACGCAAAGGAACAGCCGATTGTTATTACAGGGTGGACTCCACATTGGAAGTTCGCTGACATGGATTTGAAATACCTTGAAGATCCTAAAGCCGTATATGGCGGTAGCGAGCAAATCCATACACTCGTTCGTTTAGGGTTAAAAGAAGATCAACCAGCTGCGTATCAATTTCTAGATCAATTCGAATGGACAGCAGCTGATATGGAGACTGTTATGGTCGATATATCTGAAGGTATGACTGAACAAGAAGCTGCTCAGAAGTGGATCGCTGCGAATGAAGCAACGGTAAATGAATGGGTTGCTGGAATAGAGTAAATAATGAGTGACATAGTAGGGGCGAATTTATTCGCTCCTATTTTTTTAACATAATAGAAAGTATAAGTTTTTGTTTTTGGGAGACATTTAGATCTATTCCACCTTTTCGTTAATCAACAGATGTACAAAGTACATCTAAATCCGACCAATTTCCTCTAACACTAATTTTAGCTGCATAGAGTACATCTAGATTACTCAAATTCCCACTTTACATAGTTATCGCCACTTTTAACTGTAGCTTGTGCAACTAGTTCCCGCTTCCGTACCTTTCCCGCTATTTTAAGTGCAGTTTTTGCAGCTATTCCGCTGGGCGCCGTCGGCGCCTTTCTTAAACATATTTGCATATGATGTTTAATGTAACTATGATAATTACAGTAAAGAATAACATTGTGATTGAGGCGCTGGCGCCGAGGAGAGAATGCTATGAGTAAATGGCTGAAGACAATTCTTATACTACTTGGGTCGGCTATATTGACACGATTCATTCCGATGAGCTATTTATTTCGGACGTTGGATACGATGATTCATGAATTCGCTCATGCCGTGATGACGTTGTTCACATCTGGTCGCGTATTGTTCATTGAATTGAATGCAGACCACAGCGGTGTTACATATTCGACAATGACCTCGTTATGGAGTGCTATATTCATTGGACTTGCAGGTTATATCACAGCATCATTGACGGCTGTATTGTTGTTTTATTGGCTGCATAAGCAGCGGCAGAAGTGGGGATTGGTGCTATTAACAACGATTGCACTGTTGATGATTATCTTTTTTGTACATCAGGGTTATGGGGTGATCTGGCTTATAGGATTCATTGTCCTGAACATCATCATGCTATATTTACCACAAATGTTACGAAATGTGTATTTCGGACTGTTGGCATTCTTGACATTAGAGGAGTCTGTGATGGGGCCGTTATTTCTTGTTACGCAATCGCTACTGGGAAAGAATGCAGGGGATGCATCTAATTTAGCTAGGTGGACACATGTACCGACCGTATTTTGGGCGTTATTATTTCTTGCTATTGCGCTTGCCTGTGCCCGAATTTCACTCCACTTATTTTTTCGGAGTTGGAAAGAGCCTTCTCAACGAGAACGAAATATTTCACTATAAACTAATATGTATACTTGTATAAGTAGAGGAGAAGTGTATATGACAATCGTAGATGAGATAACAGAACTTATAGGCCAGACACCGATGGTTCGTTTAAATCGTACCGTTCCGGAAGGGGCAGCAGAGGTATACGTGAAGTTAGAAATGTTCAATCCTTCAGGAAGTGTGAAAGATCGAGCGGCCTTTAATCTCATTGATACAGCCGAAAGAATGGGTTTACTCACCCCTGGTGGGACAATTATTGAACCGACTAGCGGCAATACAGGTATTGGCTTAGCTATGATTGCAGCGGCTAAAGGTTATAAGGCTATTCTTATTATGCCTGATAATATGTCCAAGGAACGAATCAATATTCTAAAAGCATACGGAGCAGAGGTTGTTCTAACGCCAAGTAATGAAAGAATGCCGGGTGCTATTGCTAAGGCACTGGAACTCAGTGGAGAAATTGTCGGGAGCTTCATACCTCAGCAGTTTGAGAATCCTGCTAATCCTGATATTCATCGTATCACGACCGCTCCGGAAATATTGGAGCAAATGGATTATCGTTTGGATGCATTTGTAGCTACCGCAGGTACAGGAGGTACGATTACAGGTACAGGCGAGAAGTTACGTGAACATTTGCCTAATATTCATATCGCTGTTGTGGAACCTCAAGGATCTCCCGTTCTTTCTGGTGGTCAACCTGGTCCGCATAAATTAGTGGGCACGAGTCCAGGCTTTGTTCCGAAAATTCTTAATACAACGGTATATAATGAAATTATTCAGATAACGGATGTAGATGCTGTTGGAATGATGAAGGACCTAGCTCGTCTTGAGGGCATTCTTGTAGGACCTTCCTCAGGTGCATCTGTTTATGCCGCGATACAGGTAGCCAAGAAGTTAGGAACCGGCAAGAGAGTAGTATGTATAGCTCCTGATACGGGTGAACGATACTTGAGCATGGAGTTATTTTGAAATATAAGGATATCTATTCATATCACGCCCATGGAAATCTCATATTCCTCGGGCGTATGATTTCAATGTGATTAATCTCTTGGATAGTCCACTCTCATAATATCTAGAAAAGGTATCTTCGTTAGTTCTATATCATACTGAATATGAACTAATCGGGTTCTTGAGTCCAAGAGCACGATCTGACCACGCACCTGTTCTTGCCGTCCCCAAACGGTTAATACGATGTCACTTTCCTCGTTCTTTGCTTCGACTAATTGGTTCCCTAATTCTTCTAATTCAAATTCATCACGCGTGGGCCTCTTCGCAACCTTTGGCTTAGCCATATAAATCCCTCCCTTACACAACAAGACCGAATCTCCAGTATACCGTCAAATGATGTTGAAGTCATTTCTATCTTCATCATTTCATTGAGTTTAGGTCGTTAGAACCATAAAGTTCTACTTTTAGAAAGAAAATTTCAGAAAATTGCAAAATTCAATGGAAATGATTACAAATACGTAGTAAGATAGGACTCGTTATTGTATTTTAATAAATAGATATAATGAACTAGGATTTACTTGGATGGATTATTAATTTCATAAAAAAAATTCGGCAAAATTACTGAAAAGTAGTGACGCAAAGCTAAAGGGACTAAATCCGCATGGGATAGTCAGCCAGTTACATGAAAAATTGGTGATTTGCGGCTGTTATAACAGTTTCCGTAGATCACCTTTTTTTTGTCTTTATGAATAGACAAAACTGAACTTGAAAGGATAGGGGGGAACGACGTTATAATTGTAGTTTCAACGACATTAGATTTCGCACATATTAAACAGACAAAGAGGAGATAGGACATGAAGTTACCACAAATGTTTAAATCGATCACTAACAGAAGTATTGTCACTAAAAATATGATGTGGACTAGTATATCCATTATTTTAACAGGAGTTATATTAATTATATCAAGTTATTATATTCAAGGAGAAGTTCTTACAGATCAATTGGAGTCTGATTCGCAGAAAATTATGGAGTCTTGGAAAGGGAAGATAACAGCGGAAGAGACTCTTGAAGCGAAAGCTAATACAGACCGTAATTCACCGATTCATCGAAAAATGGCTGAGGTATTTGCCGAATTGCCAGAGATGCATCCTAACGTTGCTCAAGGTTACATATTCGGGCCTGAACTTGTGAATGGCAATGAAACATCTATTATCGCCTTTTCAGATGAAGTGATGGATATGCTTGCTGCAGACGGACTAGCTTACGGGGCGCTGTACCCTCAGCCTACTATTCATGCTGATGGTGTCAGAGAAATGTTGAAGACGAAGGAAATGGCATTTACTGATCCGTATGATGATGACTACGGTACGTGGGTAACCGTTCTATCACCCTATGAAGATAGCGAAGGCAATATATTCGCTTATATGGGTATAGATGTTGATGCGAGCTTAATTATGGCTGGGAAACAGGCATTGCTAAAAAGTACGTCGATAGCTCTACTTGCTACCTTAATTGTTATGTTGGCGCTGCAATATTTCATAACGAAGCGGACCTTTGCACCTGTGAAGCACTTGATGAATGCTCTAGAGACACTAAGTAAAGGTGACTTTAACGTTCAACTACCAATAGGCAAGGATGAATTCGGTCAAGTAGCGGAAAGATTTAACGCGACAGTCACCACTATGAATCGCTTGGTAACGACTATTAAATCCGTATCTTTACAATCGGCAGAACAATCGAAAGAATTGTTCTCCAATCTGGAAGATAACCAAGAAATTTCAATGGAGATTACTACTAATATTGAGGAGATATCTGAACAAGCATCTCAACAAAGTAAGTCCATTTTAGAGAGTGTAATTTCATTAGAGGAAATATCCTCAGGCGTGGGCACTATTGCGAGCAGTACTAATCTGTTATCTGATACGTCTATGGAAATGAAAGATCAATCAGAGCGTGGTAACGAGAATGTAGGCGAAGTTATGCAACAGATGGATAATATTCATAAATCGGTACTTAACTCCGTTAGTTCCATCGAACAATTACAGAATCGTTCTGGACAAATAGGTGAAATTGTGCACGTGATTACCCAAATTGCTACGCAAACGCAATTACTATCTTTAAATGCTAGCATTGAAGCAGCAAGAGCTGGAGAAGAGGGACGCGGATTTGCTGTTGTAGCCAATGAAGTAAAAAAACTGGCGGAAGAGTCTAAGAAATCTGCTGAACAAATTGCAGAATTAATTCAGTTTATTCAAAAGGAAACTCAGATTGCAGTTAATGCGGCTAATGAAGGAGAACGTAATGTAGAAGTAGGAATACGAATTGTGAAGGAGACAGGCATTTTATTTAATGGGCTGTTAATAGCTACAGAATCAGTGACAAGTCAGATTCAGGAAGTCTCTGCCGCAACAGAAGAGATGGTAGCTGAGACAGAACAAATCACCGCTGCAATTAAGCATCTTGCGGTTATAGCAGAGAGAAATGCTGAGGTATCTGAGGAAATTAAGTCTAGTACCCATGAGCAACGAACATCTTCGAACAAAATGGTTGAAACTGCGGAGCACTTAAATCAAGTATCTAGTAAGATTGAAGAATTAGTCTTTGGATTGAAAGTCTAAAATAGCATGTCGAAGGTTAGTTTGTTATCGCAAAATACGTTACTTCTAGAGATATAAATAAGGAGCGATTGTTAATGATTACTACTTTGATAACGGGGACTACGAACGAATATTGGGTGAAAGAGCTGCAGTCGCCTTTATCGGCATTGGATATATATACGGATTTCCCGAAACATCTTACACCCAGAGTATTACAGAAGGCAAGGTTTGTACTAGAAGTTAATCCAGACCATACTAACCCTATGGATATGAATAGTTGGATGCTAAGTTGCTATTATGCATTTCTGTATAGAATGACTGGTGAGAGGGACTTGATTGTTGGTGTCAACGATCATAGCGGAAATATATTACCTTTGCGGATGGTGTGGGAAGGAGATATTTCGTTTCAACAACTATTCGATGTTATATCGGAGAAATTAAGCAGCATATATGCTGCTAGTCTACCAATATCAGAGATAGAATTAATGACGGGCCAGTCTTCCCTTATTAAGACGATTTATGGCGAAGACCATACGGTGGAAGATAGCATTCTAAATTGGTCAGTCCGTAAGGATGAAGATATATGGGCTGTACATATCTCATATCATATGAACTTATTCAAGGAGAGTACCATTCATGGATTTGTTCAGTACTATCAGTATCTTGTAAATGCTGGATTGGCCGATACTGCCACATTGATAGGAAACGTACCCATTCTAACCAAGGAAGATATGAACGCATATGCTGAATTGAATAACACATCCAAGGATTGGCCACTTACTTTGACGATTCCAGCAATGCTGGAATCCGTAGTAAGTCGCTTTCCCGATAAGATAGCCCTTTCCTCTGATATGGGTAGCTTAACTTATAGCCAAATGGATGGTTTATCGAATCAAGTGGCTCAGATGCTGGTGCATAAAGGACTTTCCAAAGGGGAATTTGTTTCTATCTTTATGGAGAGAGGTCTTGAAGCGATTATAAGTATGTTGGGTGTATTAAAGGCGGGGGGAGCCTATATTCCACTCGATCCGGAGCATCCCGATGACCGAAATCTTTACATCATTATGGATACCCAATCTCACATTATTATTACAAAAGATCAACATACAGCTAAGGTAGCAGAACTGTTAAGTGGGAATGAATCAGAAGTTGCAGTATTTAGTTTGGATAAGCAACTCGATCAGTATTCGAAGGATCCTGTTGATGTAATCAGTCATCCCGATGACATGGCGTATGTCATCTATACATCTGGGTCGACTGGTAAACCCAAAGGTGCGATGATCGCACATGCAGGCGTTGTAAATCTTGCCTTGGGAACCAAGGAAGATCTTCAATTTAATGAAGAAGATGTTATGTTACAGTATTCTACTTTTAGTTTCGATGCATCCGTGTATGACATGTACAGTTCAATATGTAGTGGCGCAAGACTACATATCTTAAATAATGAACAACGATTCTCAATAGAGTCGTTCACAGCCGCAATTGAAGAAGTCAAGGCGACACGACTATGCCTCTTGCCGACGGTATTCTTTAATCAGTTATCAGCTCATCTTAGTGATGAAGATGCACTGAAGTATCATGTGATCAAGAGTCTTGTCGTTGGAGGCGAGTCTTTATCCGGGGAATCCGTCCGAGTATTACAGAGGAAGTTCGGCCATGCCGTTAGAATAATAAATGTATATGGTCCAACAGAAGTAACAGCCTTAACGACGGGCCATGTAATTGATTATGTTGTCCCAGATGATATCTCGAGCATTCCTATTGGAGTACCCCTCACCAATTATGAGGTTCTGATCGTGAACGAGAATAATCAACCTTGTCCGTTACATGTTATGGGTGAATTGCTCATCAGCTCTGTGGGTATAGCCAAAGGTTATTTGAATCTAGAGGAAAAGACGAATGAAGTATTCATTCCTGACCCAGTGGATCCGAACTCTGGCAAACGATATTATCGATCTGGAGATATGGTGATGTTGCAGAAGAACGGAATTCAGTACGTGAGTAGAAAGGATCTACAGGTTAAGATCAGAGGATATCGGATTGAGATCGGGGAGATTGAAGAAAACTTAGTTAAATACGAGAAGATCAAAGAAATAGCGATCATTGCTAAGGCAGAAGCGGATGGAACGAAGTTCCTTGTCGCCTTCTATACTTCAAAGAACGGAGAAGATATCTCCAGAAATGAGCTTGTCCAATATTTAAGCAAAAAAGTACCATCCTATATGATTCCAAGTCACTTCTGTTTTTTGGAAGAGATGCCTTTATCGCCCACGGCCAAAATAGACCGCAAACAACTTGCACTTTACGAAGTAGAAGTAACCGTAGCGGACAATTCCAATTATGAAGCTCCCCGTAATGAATTGGAGCAGGAAATAGCCGAAGCTTGGGAGACAGTGATGAACCGTACTCACATAGGCATTCACGACGATTTCTTTGAGGTCGGTGGGCATTCGCTGAAGATATTGGAAGTTCTAGTTATTCTGAAGCCTAAGTTTCCGAGATTAAAAATCAATGATTTCTTTGCCTTCTCCACGATCTCCAAATTAGCGGAAAGGGTTGTAGAGCTAAAGGATACGTTGGTGATGAATAACAATAGGGCAGTTAGTTCACAGATTCAGGATTTAGCAGAATTTCCGAGCTCATTTGGAATACAATCTCCTGCAAATGTTAAGGAATACAGTAACAGACATATACTCTTAACTGGAGCGACGGGATATCTAGGCTCACACTTGCTATATGAGATCATCCAACGATCTGAGGCAACCGTGTATTGTTTGGTACGTTCATCGGGGAGTGAAGATCCCTATCTGCGTCTCATAGAAATTATGAAGGATTATTTCGGAGATGATATTGTAGGGAAGCTTGAGGGGAGGGTCGTTGCTGTTCAGGGGGATTTGGAGCAGGATAATCTAGGTATGATAGATACAGTAGCAGCGTTATTGAACGACAAGCTAGATTCTATTATTCATTGTGCGGCCGAGGTGAAGCATTTTGGAGACCCTGAGTATTTTGCTAGAGTCAATGTGGACAGTACGAACCGTTTGCTCTCATTCGCTAGGGGGAAAGAACATGTTCGCTTTCATTTCGTATCCACCTTGGGAATTCCAGAGGATTTGGCACTCAGTGGGCAATGGAATAAGTTCATCGATGGTAATACCTACGATTATTCTGTAAGCATTGAGAATGTCTACACGAACAGTAAGCTAGAAGCCGAGAAGTTAGTTGTTAGAACTTGCGAGGAAGAAGGCGTAGCGGCAACGGTATATCGTGTCGGGAACTTGTCCTGTCATTCTGAGACAGGTGTATTTCAGAATAATATAGATAATAATGCATTCTATAGAATGCTTAAAGCGATGTTACTCTTGAAGAAAGCGCCGCAAGTCAGCTGGCAGGTTGATATGACACCGATTAATTACGCGGGACAAGCGATTACTGCGTTAGCTCTAAGTAACGACACGGTTGGACGAGTATTTCATATTTGTAATCCGGTACAGATTCCCTATGAAGATATGATCGAGGCGTTCCGTGAGTACGGATATGATATAACTCTCCTAGACTGGGAACAGTATGAATCATGGATACTTGATAGCAGTCAACCGAAAGAGAGAGTCGGATTAGAGTTAGCTATGGCTCAGCTCGAAGGAGATGGCGCCAAGAATTCCATCTATAGATTTGCTTGCCCGCAAACTACGGAATATCTACAGAAATTGCAAGTAGAGTGCCAGGAACCAGATGATGTATATTTCCAACAACTTATCGAACACGCTATCGCGGTCAACTATTTCGATAAACCATGATGAGCTGATATAAGGCTTGATGAACGCAGTAAGAAGGGCTTCCGAAATATTAGGAAGCCCTTTTCTATGGGTATTTCCAACTTAAACTATAAATGTCCTGATTATTCTCGATGGGACTCTCTAGGTAACGTTTACTTCATATCGGTGGCGCAAAGCTTGGGCCAATTCGTTAATCTCACCTACCTTTGGTAAGTATAGATCTTTAGCTACATTGGACACACTCTGTGCGGTCTGTCCATCACGGATGACATATTTCACAGCTTCGGCGAATGTTCTAGCTGCCCCAGATCCAATCGAAGTTAGTTCCTCAAGACTCGCTGTACTATCATCTGTTACTAACGGATAATGGTCGGTTGGTGATTCCCCCGCGGCTCGATCATAGAATCCTCTTACGAGCTTGACTCGTTCCTGACCTGAGCCCTCAGCAATAACAAATGCCTGAATGATATAAGCATGAGCTTGCCTCCGTTGAGCAATACCGCAGAATTTGCGTCCACCAATACTTAGATCGTAATTACCTGGGCAATAGGCACCTTGTATTTCTCCCTTATCTACACGCAGACCTGTATTTGATAAGGCATCTTGGATAAGGTTATACATGAATTCAAAACCAAGATTGAAGTTGTTATGTCCATGATCTTGAGGCAATATCAGAGAAATGTTAACGACGCCAAGATCGAGCGGTACAGCGGCACCACCGGAATTTCTAATGGCAACCTGATAATTCTGAGAAGATATCCATTGGCGTCCATTCTCGGCATCGTCTAGACGACTGTCCCTCATCCCGATAATAAAAGACCTTGGCTGGCGCCATAGATGACAGATCGCAGGACCACCTTTCCCTGTATGTCTGCAGAGAAGTTCATCTAATGCAAATGGATAAAGTGGATCGCTCTCTGTTAATTCATTCATTCGGTCTAGTATGATCAGACGATCTAGAATGGGATAATTGATTTCACTCACAGTGATGATCTCCTTTTTAAGCTATAATGAAGTTGTTTGATTCTATCAGATGATCTTTATTTTATCATGAAGAAAGGCATCTGCCTTCAATTATATAGATAACAGAAGGATATGGTATGATGCGAAGATGGTATTGTCAGGGAATATGAGCTATAGATGCGAGATAGGTAGGTGTACATGTTGATAGCTGCAATAGATATTATGTCTATGTTGACAGAGGAGAATATAAAGGAGTCACTGGAGAGGTTCCGTGAATTTGGTCCAATACCGGGCATTCTTTTGACGTTTATGAAATCATTTATACCTCCATTACCTACATTGATCATCGTGGGTGTAAATGCTGCAATGTATGGCTTGTGGCTTGGATTTCTATATTCATGGATAGGGTTAGTGAGTGGTTGCTTGGTGACTTTCCTAGTCGTACGAAGGGTCTCGACACTTCCTTATTTCCAAAAGTGGTCACAGAAACCTAAAGTGGCTAAGAGTATGATCTGGATTCAGCGTAATGCCTTTAGTTATGTATTCTTATTAGGGATATTCCCAGTGGGGCCATTTGTAGTTGTTAATATAGTAGCAGGTATAGCGCGTATGCGCATATGGTCTTATCTGATAGCCGTTACTTTGGGTAAAGGTATTATGGTATTCTATGTTTCCTATATTGGACATGACTTGCAGAGTTTTGTTGAGCATCCTATTCAACTGGTGTATGTTCTGTTATTTATCGCTGCATCGCTAGTCATTATTAGGAAGATCGAAGGTTATTTCACAAGAACTTCAGTAGAGCTAAAGTGAGCAATAACGATATGTACCGTCTGTAATATTGGTCATACGAATACTAATGAGAGATAGGATGAACTATAGATGACAAAAGTCGGATTGGTCATGAGAAAGATACAATTTGCAGAGTCTCAAGGTCCTCGTGTGTTTGCAGATCGCTTGCAGCAAATTGGCAAGGAATTGGGTGTGGATATTGTATTTATATCCCCCGAGCGTCATGTTAGTGCTCACGACTGGATTCCGGGATATGAGCATGAGAAGGGTGATTTGGTCAATTATGATATTGTGCTCGATCAGATCCATGCACAACAAATTGATCATGTGATTTATACCGTCTCGGGATTTACATATTTGAAGATGTTCATTAAGAACAGCGTACTGTTTCCACATAGTTTCCCAGACCCGGCACTGACAGGTTATGAGATGATGAAGCCTTTTTATCAAATGGTAGATAAAGCTATCGTTCAGACCGAATTCTTGAAGCAAGAATTTGCCCGTCATTATGGGGTAACAGATGTGGATGTGATCCCGATTGGATTCAGCGAGAGCTTAGCTGAGCAGCACTTTGACCCATCACAAATCATCGATAATCGTATCTTATGGATTGGTAGGGATGAAGAGAATAGACGACCTGATCTAGTTCTGGAATATGCACGACAGAACCCAGACAAGGAGGTTATTATGGTGTTCGGTGGTGAACGTTATAAGGAAAGTATGAAGAAATATAACATTCCTTCTAACGTGAAGTTACAGTTCGCATTATCGCAAGCGGAAATATTTACCCTGATGAATTCATCGAAAGTATACTGGAGCTGCTCCAAGTTCGACACCTTTGCTATGCCTCTTACCGAAGCTTTGGCAATGGGGAAGATTATTGTTAAGCCTGAACACCCTTGCTATGGCCATATCAGCTCGACGCATGCCTTCTCCGGTAACGATAAGAACTGGTTCGAGCTAGTTAATATGGCTGCGGCTTCACCACAGAAGTTCTCGTTCGACAATCGAGCTTATGGCTTTGAGAAATTCTCCAGCCGAGTGATGAAAGAGGGATATCGGAACTTCTTCGATACATGGCTAAGTCAATAAGTTAATAAGCTAATAAATCATTAAGGGATTAGGGGATGGATCCCTTAATCCCTTTGCTTCTTATTGTCCCGGTATTGACCGGGAGTCATGTCTTCTTGCTTGCGGAAGGAACGGATGAAGTTCTGAGAATTGTTGTATCTTAACTTTGCGGCAATATCCTTAATAGGCATATCCGTCGTTGCCAACCATTTCTTCGCCATATTGAACCGATACATGGTGAGATATTCGCTGAATGAATAGTTGGTTTCTTTACGGAATACGCTGCTCAAGTAATTAGCATTATAATGTAGCCTTGAAGCACACTCTTCTAACGTTAGATCCGTATCATAATGATGCTGAACCAGATCGATAATTTTCTCAGATATGTTATGGTATTGTTCATCTTGTCGATCCATGAAGATTTTAATGATGGGATGAATAACCATGGTCCAGAACCAATCCTCAATCTCAGCTACGATATGAAGGTCAATCAATTCCTCAAATAATGAGCCATTGGCATGATAAATCTGATTTAGACTAATGCCTGATTCTTGCATCACAATCAGTAGATTGTTCAACAGGCGTGTTAGTGGAACTTGATATTCTTGTGGTGAAAGCTCCAAAGAGAAGATGTTTTTAAAAATAAGATGGAGAAGTTCCTTCGCTTTATCTGTCTCCGCCAGTTTGATCGCATCAATTAAGTCGTTCTCAGTATGTACAGGGTAAGTTAAATTCAAATAGTGGTTACCAGAGTTAACGTTCTCATATTGAATGATGATTCCTTTACCGAGTTTAATTCGATGCTTCAATGCTTCTAATCCTTCTTTGTAGGCAATGGCTATTCTATGGAATGAATGGAAGGGAAGACTTAATCCAATGCTCACCCTTAGATCTAGATAGCTATTGACCTCTTGTTGAAGACGTTCAGTCAATGCATAGAGAAAGTGATGGAAGGCCTCTGGATCATCCATAGTGCTCCCAATCAATGTGACGACCGTGTGATCCATAATGACAGGTGCGAGCCGCTGTGAGGTGGGAATCACTTCCTCGATCATGTTATGTGCGGCGAAGAGCAATAAATTTAGATCTCGTTTCTCATAACGGGAATCTTCACCGTAATCGATGGAAAGCGTCACAACAGCCATAGTCTTCCAATCTAGAAGCTGAGTATGGTAACCGAATTGCTCCAGCTCCTCTAATAACTCTCGTTGTTTAATATTTCCCTGGAATGCTCTGATTAAGAAAAAAGTACGGACATGCTGAATATGCTGTTGAACCTCTTTCTCTAATTGAGATTTAGACTGGAATAAGTGGTGGATCTGTTCACCAATCACTTGGAATTCATTCGTGTGTTTTGCTCGAACATCCGTTACACGTTGTCCCATTTGGTTAAGTAATCGTTCGATCGGCGAATACATGCGCCGAGAACCGAGCCAAGCCAGTAGAATAGAAAGAACTAACATGAGAGCACATATATATAAAGTTAGTGTACCAATCGTATTCGATTGTCTCGTCATACTCTCGATGGAAGTAACTGATAAATAAACCCATCCATTAAGTTCTGAATGAAGATATGAGATAGAATGGGCTTTATTATGAATTTTTGCAGTCAATTGCCCAGAAGGTTTCGTCTCGTCCGTCAATAAGGTGAGATTCTCGATTCCACTTTTGCTTAAGGATTGCCCAATCAAGGAACGGTCGGGATGAAGTAGGATGATATTATGCTCATTCGCAATAATAATGCTATCTGATTGACTTGTATCCGAAGTGATGAAATCTTGTAAATCGCAGGCAGGGATATTCGCGATCGCAAGCCCATATTTCTCAAGATCGGCTGTCGGCAATTTTTTAATAAGACTGATGCTATAGTTGCAATCTGTTACACGGGTATTCTCTTCGCTATAGAACCAGATCGATGGATTGATTATCCATGATGTGCTATTGGGGCTACCCATCAATCCAGTCAAGTTATCAACATATTTATACTCATTGAATCGGTATAGACCTGAATTTTTGATCATCCAATTTTGGCGTTTATTGATCAAGATGACATCCTCTAATTTCGTATCAAAGGATTGCATGTTGCGCATCTCATTCCTTAAATCATTATATAATGTGAAATCGTTTACATTTAGTTGTTTAGTTAGAGCATTTTTCAACATAGATGAGTTAACGACTTGATTCAAAGTATGGTTGACAGTCGTTAATTTATGCTCTACATTGGAATTAATTTGAGAGATAAGTTCCATTTTCCCTTTGTTTACATTTTTCTGTATTTCACTGGAGGAGGTGAAATAGGAGAATGAGCCGATAAATATGACAGGAAGAGTGCTCAATACAAAGGTGAACATTGTTAGTTTTCGCAAAAAGCTTAATGACTTCACACGATTCAACACCCATCATGAGGAAATAGATACATCTTAATTTTATAGAGTAGGCAGTGTTAGGACAATAATCATCTACCATGAAGATAATCATTATCTTAGAATTAGAGTTACTTTAGCTTATTATGACGAGATAATTTAGTTTCATCAAGGGAGGATAAGAATGGTTAATACATATCGGAGTAGAAGTACCGCCATTTCGTATCTAATATTTATGATTCTTTCGATTTTTCTAATTAGCGCATGTTCGAATGAAGGAGGGGGAGCCCGGACATCGGCTAAGAATGATGAGCGTCCGAGCATTTCTATTATGGCGCCACTTCATTTTCCCCATCCACCGACAGATGAGATTATTCAAGAGATTGAGAAGCTAACAGACACAAAGCTCGATATCGGTTGGGTACCAGAGGGCATATATACAGATAAAATGAATACCGCATTAACGACGAACTCCCTAAAAAAGGCCACTTTTGTGAAATTTACAGATTACACCCTAGTGAAGAATGAGATCAGATCTGAAGCCTTTTGGGAAATTGGTCCGTATTTGAAAGACTTTCCTAACCTAAAAGAGCTGAACTCAGTTTTTCTGGAGCAGGCTGCAGTAGATAACAAAATTTATGGATTATACACGGAACGTCCGTCATCAAGGCAAGGAATTATCATTAGAGAGGATTGGTTGGATAACCTTCACCTCAATAAGCCCCAGACGTTAGATGAGCTATATGAGGTTATGAAACAATTCACGTTTAATGATCCAGATCAGAATGGAAGTAATGATACGATTGGCTTGGTTGATCGCAATGATCTAGTATATGGTGTGTTCAAGACACTTAGTTCCTATTTCGGAACACCAAACAATTGGAAAATAGATAATAATCAATTTATTCCTGAATTTGAAACAGTAGAATATATGAATACAATGAATTTTATGAAGAAATTATACGATGAAAAAATTCTGAATCAGGATTTCGTCTTTACGAGCAAGGAAGTTCAGCGGGATCTACTTATTCGAGGGAAAGCGGGCGTATATATTGGAAGTATGACCGATGTTCAAAGACTATCCAATGAGGTCAAGGCTATAAACCCAGAGGCTAGATTAGGTTTGATTAATCGGATTGAAGGACCAAGTGGATATAAAGTATGGTCTATTCCCAATTATAATGGACTGTATGTCTTTTCTAAAAAGGCGATAAAAACGGAAGTTGAATTGAGAACAATTCTTGGATTTTTCGATCGAACGATGGATAGTGATGTTGTTAATCTGATGATGTATGGTTTCGAGGGGAAACACTATAGTATGAAGGATGACTTAGTTATTCTCCCAGAGGAAACTTCGCAGCTGAGAGTGAAGGAAGTTAATCCTTTGTATACGATGATCATTGCCGGGCTTAGTAATCCTAACATTATGGAGGTCGGTGAGAAAGAATTGATGACAGCTCTTGCAGATGAGTTGAGTGAAGATAATGAACACTTTTTAGTTAATGACCCAACGCTTCAGTTGAGCTCCCAAACGTATGATGAGAGAAATATTGAGCTGACTACGATCATTACGGATGCTACGTATAATTATATCCTTGGCAATTTAACAGTGGATGGATTCCAACAAGAGGTTGAGAGATGGAAGCGTAATGGTGGGAACCTTATAATGCAACAATATTATGAGGATAAAGAACGAACGGAAGCGTTGAAATAGTGATGAACAATGCTTCGCGCATGAAGGCAGTGAAGGTGCGGCTAGAGTAGATGTAAAAGTACACTTAAAAATGGCGATAACGCTGAAAAGTGGAATTTCCAGTAATTTAGATGCAGTTTTGCAATTAAAGTTGGCTAAAGAGGAAAAGGGCTGAATTTAGATGTACATATGCAACTATATACCTAGCGAAGATAGGTATATATAACTGAGGTGGGATGAATGATTATCATGATAATCATTTGAACAGATGAGTGTGGGAATGCCTATTTATGACCCTTTATGAGTAAATGATTGTTTTCGTAATCAGATAAGACCTGTAGTGTGGGACTTGTAAACATTACAAGTTAAATGGAGGTCAAGAGGGTATGAAGAAAAAATCATTTTCCATGTTGCTTACTGCGCTGTTCATGTTCAGTGCCGTATTATCTGCTTGTTCAGGTGGAAACAACGGTGGAACAAATGCTCCAACTGCATCTAACAATGAGGGGACCACCACAGCGGTGGTAGAGAAAGAGCCAGAACCAGAGAAACCGACAGAGATTAAGATCATGCTCCCATTGAACACCTCAGAGGCACCACCAGACACGATAAAGAATGAACTTGAGAAATTAACGAACACGAAACTGACATATCAATTCTTCCCAGCAGACACGTATGAAGAGAAATTGAACTCGTCATTTGCCACCGGATCCTTACCACAAGTAACCTATCTGAAGAATCAGACGACATTCATTCAGATGAAAGAAGCAATCAAAGACGGACAATTCTGGGAAATAGGTCCTTATTTAAGCGAATTCCCGAACTTGAACAAATTAAAACCTGAAATACTTAATAACACCAAGGTGGATGATAAGTTATACACACTGTATATCGGTAGACCGCTTGCGCGTCAAGGAATTATCTATCGTAAAGACTGGGCAGATAAACTTGGACTCAGTGCACCGGCCAATGTAGATGAGTTGTTCGAAATGGCGAAGGCGTTCACAGAGCAAGATCCAGATGGTAATGGTCAGAAGGATACGACGGGTATTGTTGATCGGAATGAATTGATCTATGGTGCTTTCAAAACAGTATCAGCATGGTTCGGAACACCAAACACATGGGGTGAGATAGACGGTCAACTAGCACCGGAATTTACGTTCTCTCAGTATATCGACACGATGGACTTCTTCAAGAAGATACGTGAATCCGGTTACATGAATCAGGATTTCGCGGCGACTAGTAAAACAGATGCTGTGAATATGTTCAAAAGTGGTAAAGCGGGTCTCTATATCGGAGGATCCATGCAAGATATTGATTCACTTAACAAGGATTTAGTTAAGAACTTCCCAGATGCTGTTCTGGATACGCATAGTATGGTTGCAGGTCCGGACGGAAACTTTGCTCAATGGATGATTCCAGGTTATAACAACGTGGTCTTGTTTCCGAAAGATGCAGTGAAGGATGAGGCAGAGCTCAAAAAGATACTAGCGTTCTTTGACAAAATGATGACTCCTGAAGTTTCTAATATGATGTTCTGGGGAATTGAAGGCGTACACTATACTGTTGAGGATGGTAAAGCTAAACCAGCAGATGATAAAGAACTGATCGAACGTGAAGTGAAAGGCTTCAAAGATAGCGTCATCGGTGAATCAGAAACAAATGGTATGTATGAAAGCTTGAACCTTCTTCCGGGTAGAATTCATGCAGAAGAATTAGTACTTGCGAATGTTAAGGTGGGTGTGCCAGATCCAACAGCTGCTCTAGATTCAGCTACCTTTACGGAAAAAGGAGTTGAACTTCAGCAGATTATTACGGATGCAACATACAAGTATATGTATGGACAGCTTGACAAGGCTGGTTTTGAAAAAGAGGTTGAGAGCTGGAAGAGCCGTGGCGGGGCACAAATTATTGAAGAGTATAACGCTGTATATAAGAAATAGTAATCTAGCTTGAATGGATGACTGTAAGGTAGAACAGAAGAGGCTGTTGATGGATTTCAACAGCCTCGTTCATTATTGAAAAGTCAACATTTGGACTACCACTAATAGATAAATCATGATTGGATTATGATGGAGAAAGGAAGAGTATCATGCAGGAAGTGGCCGTTCAACCTAGCAATGCTACTGAACCGCAACGTGTGAGTGGTAAGAGCAGTAGTGAGCTCAAAAAGCGTCTGTGGAGAAATAAATGGCTCTATGTCATGGTTACACCAGGAATACTGTATTTTATTATCTTTAAATATTTTCCGATGTACGGATTAATTATTTCATTTCAGGATTACAAACCCTATAAAGGAATTATGGGTAGTGATTGGGTGGGGATGAAGCATTTCAATCGGTTATTTACAGAGCCAGATTTCTTTAATATTTTGATGAATACCCTTATTTTATTCGGATTGAACATTCTTATATATTTTCCGATACCTATTATACTTGCTCTCATGTTGAATGAACTTAGAGGTACCTTTTTCAAAAGATTCTTTCAGACACTCGTCTATTTGCCCCATTTCATGTCATGGGTTATCGTCGTCTCGATCTCGTTCGTTATGGTAACGATGGATGGAGGAATTATCAACGAACTACTTGTTTTTTTTGGATTTGAAAAGGTAAACTTTCTACTTAATCCAGGCTGGTTCAGGCCAATGTATATCATTCAGGTGATCTGGAGAGAAGCAGGTTGGGGGACGATCATTTATCTAGCCTCTATTGCGGCAATAGACCCTGGGCTCTATGAAGCAGCGCGTATGGATGGTGCCGGTCGGATGAGACAAATTTGGCATATTACGCTACCTTCCATTAGAGGTGTCATTATCACATTGTTTATTTTGAAAATTGGTTCCGTACTCGATCTTGGATTTGAACATGTGTATCTACTGCTTAATTCCATGAACCGAGAAGTTGCTGAAATTATAGATACGTATGTATATACCGCTGGTTTGAGACAAGGCCAGTTCAGTTATAGTACTGCTATCGGATTTTTCAAATCGATTATTGGGTTGATTATGGTCATGTCGGTCAATAAAATATCCAAAAAAATGGGAGAAGAAGGCGTCTATTGATATGTCGTGGGAGGAATTGAAATGGTAGAAGATAGATCATTCAGCGGCAAACTCTTTGCTGCGATAAACTTTACGTTGCTAGCCATTATTGCTTTAGTTACGGTGCTTCCATTCATGCACGTTGTAGCAGGCTCCTTCACAACAAGTGCGGAGATGGCGGCCAATAAATTTGTTCTCATTCCAAAAGTATGGAGTCTAGAAGCTTACAAGTTTATTTTCTCTACGAATACGATCTTTAAAGCGATGGGAGTTTCAATTGGGGTTACGGCCATAGGTACACTGTTTAGTATGTTTGTGACTGCTCTTATGGCTTATGGTCTTTCCAGAAGGGATTTGGATGGGCGTACAGTCATTAACTTCCTGGTTGTGTTCACGATGCTGTTCCATGGTGGGATGATCCCAACATTTCTAGTCGTGAAGGAATTGGGGCTCATCGATTCCTATGCAGCACTTATTCTACCGTCAGCGATCAGTGCATTTAATATGATTATTCTCAAAAACTTTTTTCGTAATATTCCTGAGGGGTTAGAGGAATCAGCTAAAATTGATGGGTGTAGCGACTTCGGCATATTTTTCAGAATAGTATTACCTTTATCTTTGCCAGCGATTGCAACCATCTCTTTGTTCTATGCTGTAACCTATTGGAATACGTACATGACGGCGATTCTATATTTGGATGATAGTGCTAAATGGCCTATACAGGTACTATTAAGACAAATTGTTGTTCTTGCTAGCGGTATGGATTATAGCTCGACATTGGACGCATCAGTTCCACCACCAGATCAAACGATTAAAATGGCTGTTATTGTTGTAGCAACGCTACCTATTCTGATGGTGTATCCGTTCTTGCAGAAGCACTTTGCTAAAGGAGCTATGTTGGGATCGATGAAAGGCTAAGAAAGAGAGCTAAGATAGGGATATATCCATTAGAGAGGAAGTTTGAAATGACTAGTAGTATACCGAGAACGCCGATTGAATGGGCGAAGAAGGCTTGCGATTCTTTAATGAATACTTACGAAGCTAGGGAGCTTCCTCCTACGCATCGATGGCATTACCATCAAGGGGTATTTCTATGTGGAATGGAACTCTTGTGGGAATCCGTTCAAGAAGATCGCTATATTGATTATATTCAACAATACGTGGACGATCTCGTGGATGAATACGGAAACTTATATTTCGCTCGAGACGAGCTCGATGCTGTTCAGGCAGGGCTTCTGCTCTTTCAACTTCATGAGCGGACAGGTAACCCCAAATATCGCATTGCGGCTACGAAGCTGAGAAGCTTGTTGAATACCCTTAACTTAACGGCGGAGGGTGGCTTCTGGCACAAGGATAAGTATCCTAACCAAATGTGGTTGGATGGGCTTTATATGGCTGGGGTATTCTCTTTGAAGTATGCGAATGTATATGGAGAAGTGGGCCTGCGCGAGACCGTATTGCATCAGGAGCGGTTGATGCGTAAACATATGAAGGATGACGCAACAGGCTTGCTGTATCATGCATGGGATGAAAGTCGTCGTATGCCTTGGGCTAACCCCGAAACAGGTTGCTCCCCTGAATTCTGGGGTAGATCATTGGGGTGGTATGGTCTCGCATTATCACAATTTCTAGATCATTTGCCTGAGAGTGATCCGGGATACACAGAGCTATCATTGGAATTGGGGGAATTCGTAGAAGCGATAGTTCGTTATCAAGATCAGGACAGTGGATTGTGGTATCAAGTTGTTGATAAAGGTCATCTTGCTGATAATTGGCTAGAGACCTCCGGTAGTTGCCTATTCGTATACACGATTGCTAAGGCTGTGAAGCATGGCATTGTAGGTAAGGAATACTTGGAAGCAGCTAAGAAAGGTTATGAAGGATTAATTCAAGTATTGGAGTGGGACGAGAATGGC
Organism: Paenibacillus sp. Y859; assembly: GCF_056786405.1. Lineage (NCBI taxonomy): Bacteria > Bacillati > Bacillota > Bacilli > Caryophanales > Paenibacillaceae > Paenibacillus > Paenibacillus sp. Y859. The sequence goes on from NZ_JBXCIZ010000004.1 coordinate 299,817, forward strand.
GGAATCATTCTGCCCGATATTTGTATTGGTACTTCGGCAGGAGATTATGAGAACTATGTGACTCGTCCTACAAGTAAGAATGATCTACATGGTGTGGGCGCGTTCGTTATGGCGTGCGTAGAGATGCAATCCTTGATCGTAAGTGATACGGTTTAGCTTTAGTACTGGAAGGCTGACCTTTTGAACTCGCACACATAAGAAACGGTAGTGCTGTCCCGGGAAGAGGATGGCGCTGCCGTTTATTTTTTGCTTTCTAAAAAGTATAAGTTATTGGAAGACTTCCTGGATGGCTGAAGGTAATGGAGGTAGTGAAGGTGAGAACAGAATAGATGCATGTAGTACATTTAAATAGCTGAAAAAGTAGGAAAGGAGAGAATTAGCTGTAAAAATACAGTTAATAATGGCGATAACGCTGAAAAGTAGAGTTTCCAGTCATTTAGATGTACTCCGTGCAACTAAAGTTAGCTTCAGAGGGATTTAGTTGAATTTAGATGTACTTATTGCAGCTAGAAGTGAATGGTGGGGCGGCAGTGGATTATAGGTATGTTGTCGCTGTTGTAGTTATTGTTGCTTATACCTGCTATTCTGCTGTCGTCAACGATATATATAGCTGTCTAAAGTTTAAAGAATAATATATCATGTTTTTAGAGATGATGGAGGGTCAAGACCATCAGAAATTAACTAAAGGATGATAGATATGACAGTGAAGAGTTTTCTGAGTCTAGTCGAAATTAGGACGAAGCTCGCAAGTATGATCCCTTTTTTCCTAGGGAGTGTCTATGTAGTGTTCCGATTCGAAGAATTTCAAATAGCGAATTTCATATTAATGTTCGTATCATTGCTCACATTCGATATGTTTACAACAGCGATGAATAATTATTATGATTTTAAAAAAGCACAAAAAAAAGAAGGCTACGGTTACCAAGAGCATAATGCGATTGTGAAGTTTGGGTTGAAAGAGTTAACAGTAGTAGCAATGATTATTACCCTCTTTATAACGGCTGTGGGTACGGGGATGTGGTTAGTGTTTAATACGGGGGTCGTTGTTTTCCTTGTAGGAGGCTTGTCATTCTGCGTGGGGATATTATATTCGTTCGGCCCGATTCCTATTTCTAGAATGCCACTAGGAGAGTTATTCTCTGGATTGTTTATGGGATTTGTTATTATTTTTGTGTCCATATTTATTCATGTGGGAGATCAGTTGATATTGTTGACTTTCGACCAACAATTTATGGACGTTCATATTAATATACTAGAATTGTTATTGATTTTCCTTATTTCAATACCAGCTATCCTGGGCATCTCCAATATTATGCTAGCTAACAACATATGTGACATGGATGAGGATGTTGAGAATAAAAGATACACCCTTCCGGTGTACATCGGCAAAGACTATGCTTTAATTCTGTTTCGTTGGATCTACTATGCTTCCTTCTTAGATCTGATCGTGTTGCTCTTCTTGAAGGTGAATCCAGTTATCGTTCTCCTTATTCTCCTCACATTGATACCTGTAAAGAAGAACATAGCCACATTTATGAAGAAACAAACGAAACAGCATACTTTCGGATTGGCTGTTCAGAATTTTCTTATTACGAATATGGCGCGTATTCTTGTCTTCAGTGTGGCAGTTGTGATGGCGCTGTAACCCGTTCTTTTCATAATAAATAGGAAGTATATCATTCTGTAGAAATATGAGGTCACTAGTATTACTTGATACTCTAATTCTTATATTTCGGCTATGCCGTCCTTAAAAAGGACGGCATAGCCGTTTCTGCTTGGTGATAGGGAGCAATAGCAACTTAGATATTTCCGCGGGTAAATGCCTTGTCAGCAGGAACATATTCATAGCCTAAATCCCGAGCGACAGCTTGATGAGTGATGCAGCCATTAATGACATTAGCACCACTTGCAATGGAAGAATGATGAATGCAGAGTTCCCGAATATCTTGATTTGCAAGTAGCAATGCGAACGGCATCGTGGCATTTGTTAGCGCAATCGTGGATGTTTGAGGTACAGCACCGGGCATGTTAGCAACAGCATAATGAATCACACCATGTTTGACATAGGTTGGATTGTCATGAGTGGTTATATGATCAATCGTCTCCACAATTCCACCTTGATCAATGGCAACATCTACAATAACGGATCCTGTAGCCATCGATTTCACCATTTGTTCAGTCACTAACTTAGGTGCCTTCGCACCAGGAATAAGAACGGCCCCAATGAGTAGATCCGCATCTGCTACAGACTTAGCAATGTTAGATGAGTTGGATACTAATGTCGTAATTTGGTTTCCAAATATGTCATCCAACTGCCGTAATCTCCCTACACTTAGGTCCAGTAGGGTCACATCTGCACCTAGTCCAATAGCAATCTTGGCTGCATTCGTTCCGACGATACCTCCACCAATAATCATTACTTTTCCCCGTCTGACCCCAGGAACACCAGATAATAGAATACCTTTACCTCCCCGATGTCTTTCCAGAAGTTGTGCACCAATCTGAATAGCCATGCGTCCAGCTACTTCACTCATAGGAGTTAGTAAGGGAAGACTACCATCTGCAGTAACAGTCTCATAGGCGATAGCAGTTGCCCCGGAGCTTATCAAAGCTTGGGCAAGTGCAGGCTCATTAGCTAGGTGAAGATATGTGAAAAGAAGAAGGTCCTTGCGGAGATAGCCGTACTCATCTGAGACAGGCTCTTTAACTTTCATAATTAGATCAGATTGATCCCACAGATCTTTAGCTTCTTCTACGATGATAGCGCCAGCAGCGGCGTATTCATGATCAGGGAAGCCACTCTCCACGCCAGCAGATCGCTCTACATATACGGTATGTCCATGCTGCAGGAATTCTGTTACGCCTGCGGGTGTAAGGGCTACTCGATTTTCATTTTTCTTAATTTCTTTGGGGATTCCAATTCTCACAACAGATCACCTCTTAGGTTTTATCATTATAGTGTACAAGGAAATGAAAGTTTAATCACCCCTAGAAATGATAGAAACGATTGATGAAAATTTTTAATTGACCAGCTATCAATATATTCGTATAATTGTAATTATATAGTAGATGATACTAAAATAGTGTCGGCGGTTAGAATGATCCTTTTTGTGATAGGGGTGATGGAATGAGTTCTGCAACTACGATTCGAGCGGAGATTATTAATTATCTGGAAGGTAATGGACATACATATAGTAGTTTTGGGCAGAGTTCAGGGATCAATAAGGGTGTGATTAGCGCCATTCTTAATAATAATCCGCCTAAGCCTATTTCCGTGCGGCAGATCGATTTAATTACAAAAGGGCTTGGTTATGCTGAAGGAGAGCTATATGACTTGTATGTGGAAGAATGCTTCTTCAATGAGAAGCCGAATGGTAGAAGGATTAGTGCATTTCTCATTCGCTGTGCAGAGCTAGGTAAAGAGGACTGCATTGCGGAGGTATTATCTAGGTTGATGGAGAACCTGATCTATGTAACGTTGATATTCTCCATAGCTGAGAAATTATATATGAGTGGGATGGAGAAGGAATCCATTATATTCTACCAATGCGTAGCTGAGCATGAGAAGTATCAGCATTCTGAGAGATTAGCGATTAGCCAGTATCGCATATTTAGAGCTTCACTCGGGCTTGATTCGGAACATAATATGGAGGCCACGCTTCAGTTTGTTTCATATCGCAAGAGACTACCGGAGAATTATCACTTGGATGCATTGTATCAGCTAATGAACATCTACTACACGATGGGAAAGTATGAGAGAGTAGAGCAGTATGCAGATGAATTGATTATTCTCTCTAACATTGTATTAGAAAACGAGAAGCATAGAAGGTTAGGTAGGAGATCTTATGAGCCGTTAGTGACCGAGAAGCCATTATTCGTCTATTACGCTTATGGTTATTTAATGAAGGGATCAGCGTTAGAATCACTAGAACGCTACGAAGAAGCGATGAAGTATGTTGCTGTATATGCGGATTTAAGCTGGATAGAAGGACTAGATCAAGAAGGTCTCTTAATAGTAGAGCAATACCGTATGTGGGCAATAGCTAACACGTATTCATTAGAGATTCTTATGGGAAATGTGGATATTCTTCCTGGTTACACCCAGATTCTGAAAGATAATCCGAAGGAGATACTTACCGGTCTTCTAACCATTATGAGATCGGCGAACCGACATGGCTTTTCCGTAGATGACATTCTAGAGTTGTTTAGTGATGTTTTTCAAGAATACCAGAAAGATCCCTTCTCCAATATTAATAATGGATACTCGGATGTCATTAACAGGGTAAGTTTTGCGAATCTATGTTTTGAGATTGCCAAATACCAATTTAGTAATAAGAGATACAGAGAAGGAATGCGAAATACTTTACAAAGTCTAACAATTAATGCTAAAATAAATAAAAAAGGCGAAATTATAGATTCTATGTCATTATTTGAGCGGTATAGAAGTTTCGCTTCTGTAGAAGAACTAGGAGAGTATGATCAGATTATAAAAGGAGGATACAATTATGAAGGAAATAGTAGCTTCGTTAATTCTAGTTATTAGCTTAAGCAGCTTCATTCTGATTGGACAACCTATTGATTCTAATATTGTGAAACCATTAGCACATGGTATTGGCTCTTAATAATCGATACTATTTACAATTTAGTGATTTCTTAAATCCCTTTGGGAAGTCTTCCAAAGGGATTTTTTGATGCGCCAGCATGAATATTTTATATGACCTGTTTAACTTACATCAATAAGGGTAAATAGAAATAATAGTAATAACAATAAATCAATAATTTGGTAACCTATAGTAATCTATTAGAAAGATAGGAGGGGAGTATAATGGACATAAGAACCGTTTATAGATTAATAGAATGTAGGCGGACAGAATTAAATACATTAGCTAATGTCTACGGCATTGGAGATCAGCGAGTACTTGAGAAGTCGGTCCGACTTGATCGTATTCTGAATGTATACATTCGGAAGAAGGGATCCCAAGAGAGGATAAGACAGCAGTTTAATATAATGCAGAATAGAAAGATAGACACAAGCACTGGGCATGCACAAGAAGGGATCTGTCATTAATCTCGATTTGGTCATTGTATAACGGCATCGTCTCCATATACTCACAGAAACGAAACCGTCTTTGGCATGTCTATTTGGTCTTACTATGCTGTTTGTTAGGTAATTTATTACTAGGGGCTCCTTTTCCCTGATGCTCCTTATTGCGCTCATCCTTGGCTTGCGTATCATGTAACTTCTTCACAAACTCATGCGTGTTATCCATCTGCTCCACCCTCCTTAGTTGTACTCCGCGTAGTATTTCCTAGAACAGCCTATTTTATGATGATTGAGTGATTACAGCTAGTAGTATTTTCGGATCAAAGGACACTACGCATGTACAGGATCACTGTACTCCAATAACCGGAGTCGACGTTACTTATTTGTACACCCGGCTCTCCCCAAGTATGAATGAACTTTCCATCTCCAATATAGATTCCTACATGGCCAGGAATGGCGTTGCTCTCGAATCGGTCGGGAACGGTGAAGAATATTAAATCCCCCGCCTTCAGGTTATTTCGGCTGACGTTAACCCCTTCTTTACCTTGAGTTCTGGCAAGTCTAGGCAAATCGATACTAAATTTTTTGAATACGTGTTGGGTATAGGAGGAGCAATCAAAGGTCTTCGATTGTGCATATGGCTCAGCTCCAAATTCATAAGGGACACCTAAGAACTTTTTGGCAAAAGATATCAATTCGTTCGTATTGATGGATGTGCTGGCCATCCGTATAGATTTCTCTTGGATTTGACCCGTTGGGGGTGCCTGAGTATCATGGAGCGGTGAGATCTCCACCCTATGTTGTAGTTGATTCCAATTCACTGGCGTGAGGAGTAAACGTGAGACGGAATCAAGAGTCATATAGGGCTGTCCCTTCCAACGAATGGGAGCTTCTTGTAACAGCGTGGAAGATCCCAAGGAAAGAGCTTGCTTCTGTCCCGGATAAACCTCATACATAGGATCGGTGTAGCCTATTTGAACCAAATTCTCAGAATCCTTCATACGAAGTCCGAGTGACTGCACAACGGACTGTAATGGCACCCAGGTCGTTCCTAAAGTATCAATGTATAGATCCTGATCTGTGAAATGAGTGGGTTTATCCGCAACTTGGGTATGATCTTTCTTCGGATTATTACAGGAGATACATGTGCTTAAGGTGATACAGGTTATTAATAGCATAAGTAGGTGACGGATTACTTTAGTTTGTTGCATCATCGAGGTACACTCCAATACGAATATAGTTTAGTTGAGATCGCTTTATGTATAATGTGTAATGTAGATTCATTTTATGAGGCTCAAATATAATATCATTTTCTGTTTGACAATCCCCAGTAAAGCAGTATAATTAAAAATAACATTATCAATGATAATGAATATCATTATCGCCAAAAGACATTAACCCCTTGTAATGAAGGGAAGAGTAAGGAACTGATATGAAGAAAAGATATTTGGTCATAGCACTAGTTGTTTTTTCATTTATTTCGATATTTATCGGAGTGAAAGACATCTCTCCATTGGATATCTTTCACTTAACAGATCAACAATATCAAACGCTAATTGTGAGTCGTATTCCACGTCTAGTCAGCATTATTATAGCTGGAATGAGTATGAGCATCGTGGGATTAATTATGCAACAGTTAACACGTAATAAATTCGTATCGCCAACGACGGCGGGAACGATGGATTCAGCGAGATTCGGAATCCTTGTTGCGATGATGGTATTTCCCAATGTTACATCGTTGGAGAAGATGTTCGTCGCATTCATTTTTGCACTTATAGGTACCTTTATCTTTATGAGAATTTTAGACAAGGTGAAATATAAGGATGCCATTTTCATTCCGCTGGTAGGGATTATGTTCGGGAATGTCGTCGGTTCAATCACAACATTCTTTGCCTATAAGAACGATCTCATTCAGAATATGGCTTCATGGCTGCAAGGAGACTTTTCAGTCATCTTGAAAGGACGATATGAGATGCTATATATTAGCATTCCGCTCGTTATTATCGCGTACATATTTGCGAATCGGTTCACTATTGCTGGTATGGGTGAAGAATTCGCTAAGAACTTAGGCTTGAACTATAAGCAAGTCGTAAATATTGGGCTGGTCATTGTAGCAGCGGTGTCCTCTATCGTGATTTTAACGGTCGGAATGATTCCCTTCCTAGGACTCGTTGTTCCGAATATTGTGACGATCTATCAGGGGGATAATCTCAAGAAGAGCCTCTCACATACCGCATTATTAGGAGCTGTATTTCTACTGTTCTGTGACATTCTAGGACGACTTATTATATATCCTTATGAAATTTCAATTGGTCTCACTGTGGGCGTGTTAGGAAGCGGGATATTTATCTACTTACTTATTAGAAGAAAGGCATATGCATAATGAAGGTTAAGCTTAGTATCTTATTCGTTATCGTGTTAGCACTTATTGCTTTATTTCTTTTGTATGATGTGGGTGGTCACTGGGATTATGTTCTTCCAAGGAGAAGTAAGAAGGTTCTAGCTATGATTCTTACAGGGAGCGCCATTGCATTCTCTACGATTGTGTTCCAGACCATTACGAACAATCGTATATTGACACCTAGTATTCTAGGATTAGATTCACTATATATGTTGTTTCAGACCTTTATTATTTATGCTTTTGGATCTACACATTTAACATCGATGGATCGAAATGTTAATTTCTTGATTTCTGTTGCGTTAATGATTGGATTCTCAGGTGTATTTTACAAAATTCTTTTTCGCAAAGAAGGTCAGAGCAATATCTACTTTTTGTTATTAATCGGGATGATCTTAGGGACGTTCTTTGGTAGCGTATCTTCATTTATGGAGGTTCTTATTGACCCTAATGAGTTCTTGATGTTGCAGGATAAGATGTTCGCAAGCTTCAACAATGTGAATACGGACTTGTTAATCATATCGATTATTGGGATTGCTGGAGTGAGTGTTTACTTTTTGAGATTCGTTAAGTACCTTGATGTCATCTCATTAGGAAGAGATCAGGCTGTCAATCTAGGTGTGAATTACGATTATGTTGTCAAAAGATTACTCGTGGTCGTAGCCATCTTGATGTCTATTGCAACAGCCTTAGTCGGGCCAATTACTTTTCTAGGACTTTTGGTTGCCAATGTAGCTCATCAATTCCTCAAAACATATAAACATAAATATTTAATCTTTGGCTCCATTCTAATTAGTATCATTGCATTAATCGGAGGACAGTTCATTGTAGAGAAGGTATTTACATTCTCCACCACACTAAGTGTCATTATTAACTTTGTTGGAGGGGCGTACTTTATATATCTTCTGCTAAAGGAGAATAAGTCGTGATAGAGGTAAGAAATGTATCTAAGAAATATGATGGTAATCCTGTTGTTGATGAAGTTTCAGTTCAGATTCCCAAGGGGGCTATTACTTCCTTTATCGGGCCAAACGGTGCAGGGAAAAGTACGCTGCTATCGATGATCAGTCGGCTCATTACGATGGATCAAGGGAATGTGATGATTGATGGACAGGATATTAGCAAAATTAAGAGTAGTGATCTAGCTAAGCAAATTTCCATTCTGAAACAGTCAAATCACATTAATATTCGCTTGACCATTAAGGAGCTCGTGAGCTTCGGGAGATTCCCTTATTCTAAAGGGAAGTTGACCGCCGAAGATTGGAAGTATGTGAATGAGGCAATCGAGTATATGGATCTGGGGGATATTCAAGATAAATACTTAGATCAATTGAGTGGTGGGCAGAACCAACGGGCTTATATTGCCATGGTCATTGCACAGAATACGGATTATATTCTGCTTGATGAACCGTTGAATAATTTAGATATGAAGCATTCTGTGCAGATTATGAAGGTGTTAAGACGAATGGTCGTAGAACTGGGTAAAACGGTCATTATCGTCATTCATGATATTAACTTCGCCTCCGTCTATTCCGATTATATCGTTGCCCTTAAGAATGGACGAATCATTAAAGAGGGTGCTACAGCTGACATTATCGATTCAGGCGTCCTTAAAGATGTGTATGGAATGGATATCCATATTGAGAACATCATGTGTAATAAGATATGTGTTTATTTTGCTTAATGATTGACCCGTAACCTTAGGAAATTATGATGTGACATACCATATGTATAGGCGCCAGTATGGTATTAGCGTCAATGATTTTAATAGCATCACCAAAAAAGTCTAGGAGTGATTGGATTGAAGAAAAGTGTACTCATGATCATAATGACTGTCATGTTAGCTGTACTAGTGGCTGCATGCGGCAACAATACGAACAAAGAAGCAAGTAACGGAAACGCTGGAACTGCAACGAACACAACAAACGCAGCAGCACCTACAGAGCCCGTCGAGAGCAAAGAATTAACGATTACGCATCAATTGGGTACAACACCAGTAAAGACGAATCCTGAGAAAGTAGTTGTGTTTGACTTCGGTATTCTAGATTCGCTAGATAAGCTGGGTGTTGAAGTGACGGGTGTACCGCAAGCGAACATACCTCCATACCTTGCGAAATACGAAGATGCTAAATATGCTAACGTTGGTAGCTTGAAAGAGCCTGATTTCGAAAAAATTAATGCACTTGGTCCTGATCTTATCATCATCTCGGGAAGACAAAGTGAAGCTTACGATGAGTTATCAAAGATTGCTCCAACGATTTTCTTAGGAGTAGACAATACGAAATTAGTAGAGTCTTTCAAAGAAAATATGAATACACTAGGCCAAATCTTTGATAAACAAGCTCAAATTGATGAGGAAGTAGCTCAGATTGAGGCATCAATTAAAAACATTCATGACAAAGCAACGGCAAATGGCAAGAATGGACTTATCGTGCTTGCTAACGAAGGTAAACTGAGTGCCTATGGTGCCGGTTCAAGATTTGGAATTATTCATGATGTGCTAGGATTTGCACCTGTAGACGCTACTGTTAAAGTATCTACACATGGAGATAAAATTGCTCCTGAGTTTATTGCGGAGAAGAATCCAGACTATCTATTTGTTGTAGATCGTAGCAGTGTAGTAGCTGCTGATGGTGCAGAGTCAGTATCTGCTAAGGATACCATTGAGAATGAATTGGTAAAGAATACGAACGCGTTCAAAGAAGGACATATCGTCTATCTAGATCCGAACTACTGGTACCTATCTGGTGGTGGGCTTGTATCTATGGCAGAGATGATCAACGAAATCGGTGCAGCGATCCAATAAGGAACGCGAATACCGTTCTCCATCCCGTGTAATCTTCTCTAAGAAGAAGACGTTATTATCGTTAATAGCTTATTTCGCAAAAACTGCCGAGATCATGATCTCGGCAGTTTTTGCTATCATATGACCTCTTATACCAAGGACGCAGATCCTCTTCCTACGATAACTAAGTGAACAGAAGTATGCTTACCATGTCGATTAAGCTTCTTGGAATACTTCGTGATCAAAAGATGACTTTTAGAGTAACGCTAGTAAAAACGACCTATGCAAATGAGTGAGCGGGTGAATAGGATGTACAGAAGAAATCGAACAGGAAGGGGAAGCGAATGGGAACAATAACAAGTAAATGGACGAAGACCAATGCGCTACTGGGAAACAGAGAGATTAAGCGTTATATTCCCCAGACTCGTAGATTAACGAGGGAAAGTTTATCGAACATGCTCGCTACGTATGGGATGGTGTACATTAAGCCAGAACAGGGTATGCATGGAAATGGAGTTATTCGTGCTGAGATGCTTAGGGAGGGAATAGGCTCATTTCAATATCAGTTGGGCACCCGTTCGAATAACTTCAAGGATTATGATACCTTCTATCAATCTTTGCGGAAGATCACGAAGAAGAAGAGCTATTTAGTACAGATGGGTATCCATCTATTGAAGTATCAGAAGCGTAGATTTGACATTCGAGTCATGGTTCAGTTAAGTCCAAAAGGGATGTGGGAGACGACGGGCATCATTGGTAGAGTAGCGCATCCTGGAAAAATAGTAACGAACTATCATAGTGGTGGTAAACTAGTAGCTATTGAGAAGCTGTTAGCACCTTATTTAACAGTGAATGAGCAGAAATCTCAAATTGAAAAAATGAGTGTGTTAGGCGTTATGATTGCTAAAAAGCTGAGACAAAGGCAACCTAATATTCATCAAATTGGTGTGGATGTGGGGCTTGATCTGTCTATGAAGCCATGGATTATAGAGGTGAACACGAGCCCTAATCCATATATATTTAACAAGCTTACAGATAAATCAATGTATCGAAAAGTAATGAAGTATAGACGTCTGAGTCGCTAGTTCAGCCTAGATTCATGTACACCTATCTTGCTCGCGTACAATCAAGAGGGTATATCTAGCCAACTGTAATGGCTTTGGTATATCCTCTTGATTTGATGACTTTCTAAATGATATACAATTGTTGGTATTTAAGATATATTAGACGTGTCATTTGGAAATAGGGAAGAGGAGGAAGAATGAATGAGTAACAGTGGAATCCGCAGCATTACGGTTAATCAGATTGGCTATGTGACAAATAGTGAGAAGATAGCTTTATTCAAAGGACGTGGAGGGACTTACCGGGTTGTAAATGATCACACGAAGGAGGTCGTCTTTCAGGGTGAGACCGAAGGTCAAATGAAGGATGAGGCTAGTGGAGTCACCGTTTATTCTGGAAATTTCTCAGATATAGTAAAGACTGGGCAGTACCATATTGAACAGGAGGGAAGAGAACCATCAGCATCCTTCTTGATTTCGGATCGCCCATATCATCAGCTTCATAAGGGCCTCTTGAAAGCGTTCTATTACTATCGTTGTGGTGTAGATTTAGTAGAGGAATTTGCAGGACCTTGGAAGCATAAAGCTTGTCATTTAACGAAGGTTAAAGTCTATGGTCAACCGGATATCTTGCTACATAGTAATGGTGGTTGGCATGATGCTGGTGATTATGGGAAGTATGCAGGGCCAGGTGCTAAAGCAGTTGCTGATTTGCTACTGGCTTACGAGTTATATCCCAATGCATTTAGCGAGCCTGTTCCACTCCCGGAAAGTGATAACGAAACGCCGGATGTACTACATGAGTGTCGTGTTGAATTGGAATGGTTATTCACAATGCAAGACACTACAACAGGTGGCGTATTCCATAAGCTGACGACATTACAGTTTCCTTCTTTAGATGTCATGCCTGAGGATGATACGGCTGAGTTGTATTTCTCGCCAATCTCGGCAACTGCGACAGGTTGCTTCGCCGCAGTGATGGCTATGGCTTCTCGTATTTATATGCCATTTGATTCAGAGTTTGCTGTATCTTGCATGAAAGCGGCAATGGCCGCTTGGAAATGGCTGGGGCAGAACCCAGACGTACCTGGCTTCAAGAATCCATCGGAGATTACGACTGGTGAATACGGTGATGAGCAGGACCTAGACGAGCGTTTTTGGGCTGCTGCAGAATTGTTCCGCTCAACGGGTGACGAGTCCTACCATCGTGTATTTCAGTCATTATCCAAGAAATCTTTCTCTAAGACCAGTCTGGGTTGGGCCGACATGGGTGGCTATGGTACGATTGCATACTTATTGCAAGGAGAGGAGCAAGTAACGGACCCATTGTACAATGAGTTGAAGAAGGATTGGCTACAAGAAGCAGAACGCCTTGTCCATCAGAGCGAACAGGATGGTTATAACATATCACTACGAACTGAAGATTATATATGGGGAAGCAACATGCTAGTCATGAACAATGCTATGCACCTACTCATTGCCTATCATATACATGAGAATCCTAAGTTTGAGTCATGTGCATTGGATCATCTTCATTATCTCATGGGCCGTAACGTGCTAGATACAAGCTATGTCACAGGATTTGGAGATCGATCTGTTATGAATCCCCACCACCGACCATCTGTAGGGGATGATGTGGTTAATCCAGTACCTGGCATGGTTATTGGAGGTCCGGATCGAGGGCTTCACGATGATTATGTGAGAGAACATTTACTGGGCATGCCTGCCGCGCAGTGTTATGCAGATCATGAGGATAGCTACTCTACTAATGAAGTGACGATCTATTGGAATTCTCCAGCATTATTCTTGGTTTCTCACTTTAACTGTAAATGAAGGACTGAAATAAATAAATGAAGCAAGAAATGAGTATGTCATCCTATAAGTAAGGACGGCATACTTATTCTTGCGAGAAATGTATAAATGAAGTATCGGGTAATGCAAATATTTTATTTATAATAAAAGGATATTTATAGCATGTATAGAAATGTTATACTATACAAGTATATTTACTTAGAGAGGAGTGATTGTAATTGGAGCAATTAGGTGAACCCATCATCTCCGTTCGTAATCTAACGATGAGCTATGGAAACAAGATGATTCTACGCTATATCAACTTAGATGTATTTAAAGGACAGATTATAGGATATATTGGACCCAACGGCGCAGGAAAGAGTACAACGGTGAAGATATTGTTAGGACTCATAGAAGGATATATGGGAGAAGTGAAGATCTTTGGTAAAGATATATCAGATGGAAATGTTGAGTATAAGAGAAAGATCGGATATGTACCCGAAGTCGCTGATATTTATGATAGCCTCACAGCACAAGAGTATCTAACGTTTATCGGACAACTATATGGATTGGAATATAATAAAGCAGATCATAAAGCACAACAGTTGATGACCAATTTCGAGTTGAAATCGATGTACCGTACGCGCATCTCCTCCTTCTCCAAAGGGATGAAGCAGAAGGTGCTGTTGATTTCAAGCATGATACATAATCCTGATATTTTGTTCTTGGACGAGCCACTCAGCGGACTAGATGCCAATAGCGTCATGGTTGTGAAGGAGATATTAGCTTGTTTAGCCGCTCAAGGGAAGACGATATTCTATTCCTCACACATCATGGATGTGGTGGAGAAGATCAGCAATCGAATTATTCTACTAGATGACGGAAAGATTATAGCAGATGGAAGCTTTCACGAGCTGCAGGAACAATCCAAGGAAGGATCACTGGAGCAAATATTCAATCAACTTACTGGATTTCACGACCATAAGGATGTCGCAGAACGAATGGTCTCCATTGTACAAGAGGTATAAACTATGGAAGATTTCAAATCGTTGAAGGTATTAGATCGGTTTCGTGTGATTTTCGAGAAAATGGGTATTCATTATATGATTATGAGAAGAATACTTCAAATCAAATTGACGATGGATGGCAGAAGAGTACCTACTATTAGTGGAAATGTAGCATCCCTTCAGGATGAGGAAGAAGGGAAGAATAAGTTTTTGAGATCCTTGTGGTTGTACCTCTTATTGGGTGTAGTAGCCTTAGCACCCTTGGTAATGATGGGGGACAACTTTATATTTCAAATGAGTATCGTATTTGGGGCGCTGATGTTTATGGTGCTGACCTCCCTGATATCTGACTTCTCATCGGTTCTCTTAGATATTCGTGATATCAATATACTGGACTCGAAACCAGTGAATGCAAGGACCATTCATGCTGCTAAGATTATGCATGTGTGTATATATCTATTCTTCGTTACAAGTTCTCTTGCTGTTGCTCCACTTATTGGCGGTACCATCCGGCATGGAGTTGTCTTTCTAATTCTCTTCCTCATCGCGCTGGTATTCATAGATATATTTATTGTGGTATTAACGGCACTATTGTACCTTGTTGTGCTTCAGTTTTTTGACGGAGAAAAGTTGAAGGATATGATTAACTATGTGCAAATTGGTTTAACTCTAACCATGGCCATTGGATATCAATTCATTTCACGATTATTTCATATTGTAGATTTTAATTATGTGTTTGATGGAAAGTGGTGGCAGTATTTTATTGTACCTGTATGGTTCGCTGCACCATTTGAACTGTTTATTCATAGTGATCATAGCAAGACTATTCTGATCTTTTCTCTTATGGCCGTGCTGGTGCCAATAGTAGCTGTCTACATATATGTTAGGTATATGCCTACATTTGAGAGGAATTTACAGAAACTCATGAACAATAGCGGGACGAAGAAAGGGGGAACTCGCACCAGAGGGGCGGGAATATCAAGATGGTTGTGTTCGATTCATGAAGAAAGAATATTCTTCCGATTTACCACAGACATGATAAGAAATGACCGGAATTTCAAGTTGAAAATATACCCATCTTTGGGTCTTTCTCTAGTACTTCCATTTATATTTCTATTTAATTTTGTACAGTTTCAGGAATGGGATAATATATCTTCTAGTAAAAGTTATTTGCTGATGTATGCCGCGGCTTTATTTATTCCAACGGTTATCATAATGATGAAATTCTCAGAAAGCTATAAGGGAGCCTGGATATATAGGATGATGCCTATCCCAAATCTATCTCCTATATTTAAAGGAAGTCTTAAAGCCATCTTAGTGAAGTTGTTCTTACCGTTATTTATATTAATAAGCATCCTGTTTATAGTGATATTTGGACTAAGAATACTACCTGACTTGGTGGTATTTCTATTGAGTATATGTATTTACACTGTCATTTCGTTTCTTATATTAAGAAAGGCACTACCCTTCTCGGAACCTTATCGGGTTGCGAGAGGATCAGAAACCATGAGATTGTTTCTACTGATGGCTATTCTTGCTATTCTTGCAGGTGCTCATCTCTTGAGTACCTTAGTGAGTTATGGCGTATATATGTATATGATCCTCCTAATAATGTTGAATTTTCTTAGCTGGAGTCGAGCTTTTAGAACCACTTGGGATAACGTAACTAGACCGTCACTAGATTAAGTGAGGAAGAAACAGGGGTAAATCCCTCCTTCCACCTTTTGATTATATTTGAAAGAAGTAGTACATTTAGATAGATACTAGTTAGGAGGTTCGGGATATAATGTATTACGAAGACAGCGAGAATTTGACTATCATGACATACACACTTAACAGTGGCATTAAAGGGACTGTTCCTTTATCGAATAAACAGATTCAAGAATGGATGGAAAGTTACAGATCAAATACGAAATTTATTACAGCGATTGGCAAAGAGTTCTTTGGCCTTAATCCAGATCTAGTTGCAGACTTTAAGGTGCAGAATCGATTCTCCAACTACGTGGAGATAATTAGACCTATATCGATAGGTGATCAAGAGAAGAATGATGAACTCTCGCAAGCCTATGAAGAGAATCTTGTATTCTTCAAGGTGGACTGCAAATGTGGGACGACATATACAACCTATTCGCAATACTATACGACGAAGTGGTTTTGCTCGAAGTGTAAAGAGATTGTATTTATGGATAAGAAGAAAGGTAAGGTTCCCACAGACAAAGGTGAGGCCTGGTATATGACGAATAAGTATTTTGTAGATCGGGAATCATAGAAATACATTGCGACAATACACAAGGAACAGCTACGACGAAAGATCCGGTAGCTGCTCCTTTTTTTTTGAAGTTAATTAATGTACTTTGAATCGTTCAATAAGACGATGAAGCTTCTCGGACATTTCTGCAAGGAGAGTAGCGGAAGCATCGACCTCCTCCATGGATGCAAGCTGTTGCTCTGAGGCAGCAGACACACTTTGCGTTCCATCATACGTCTGATTGGCTAGTTCAACGATAACTTGTGCTGTTTCAACAAGTAGATTAGCATTGTTGGACAGTTGATGGATGGCTGAGGAGACGTGTTTATTCTGCTCCGTAATATTGTCGGCTGAGCATTCAATTTGTTCGAGGGAAGCTTCAAGCTCAGAGATACGTGTCATTTCTTGTGTTACTTGCATAGCTGTATCTAACATGCCTTGACTAGCAGTTTCTATTAGTATTAAGGTCGCTGTTACGACTTCGGAAATTTCTTTAGCTGATTGGGATGAGCTCTCAGACAATTTCCTTACTGAACTAGCTACTACGGAGAATCCTTGGCCATGCACGCCGGCACGGGCAGCCTCGATCGCTGCATTTAAAGCTAGTAGGTTAGTTTCTGCTGCTATTCCTGTCATAACATCAAGCATATGTCTTATTTCCTGCGAATGATCCTTTAAGTTCTGAATCGTAGATGATAATTCCTGTATGCTTTGATTTATATTTGTCATTTGATCAACAGTTTCATGTATTGATAGCTTCCCCGCCCGGGCTTGATGTAAATTATCAGCAGCGGATACGAGCGCTTGTTCAGTGCTTAACGAGATATTTGAAATAAAGGTTGATATTTCTGCGATCTTCTCAGAGCTTACTTCTAAGTTCAGTAGCTGCTTCTCTGCGCCATCAGCCATTTCGCCAATGATCAAGACGGTTTGTCGTCCGGCTTCTTCCGTCTGCTTAGAGCTTGCAGATAATTGTTGGGAAGAGGCTGCAACTTGAATTGAAGTATCGTTGACCTCTTGAATGAGTTCTTGTAGATTGCGAGTCATCATATTGAAATCTGCGGAGAGCTGTCCGATTTCATCTGTGCTTTTAAACATCAATGGTTTCACAGTCAGATCACCTTTAGTAATTTGGTGCACATGCGCTGATAGAAGAGCTATTGGACGGATCATTCTCTGAATGATCAGATAAATAACTAGTGCAGCGGCAAGAAATAAAGAAGCACCTACAATGAAAGGATATAAGAGCGTGTTAATCGTGCGTTGTTGAATGAGCGAAGCGTCAACATTGATGGCGAGAAGAGCGATGATTTCTTGAGTAGAGTCATTGTCTTTATAAATGGGCCCGTATCCTGTCTTTAGGTGGATATCATCATATGTGTATACGCTGGAATAGCTGGAATGCTTCATATTAATAATCATTTCACGAGCATCTTGATCTAAGTAGAAGGAGTCGCCTGCTTGATATCCTCTGCTTTTCAGACTGGTATCAGCAGCTAGAATGGTGCCATCCAAAGATAGGACGAAAGCTTCTTTAAACAAGGGCTTCTTATGTATAATCCAATCAATGTTAGTCTCCACTGTGTGACGTGAAGTAGTATCTCCTTGAACGAGTGCTATAATATCTTGTGGATCAACTAACCCTGAAGTGATGTCTGCACATCCAACCGTTTCGATTCCGAGTGCTTCATCAATCTGGCGATAGGTTATATTATAAGCAAAGCTGCTGACCGATACACCTACTGCAAAGAGTAGGGCGATCAACATTAATGTAATCTTCGTAGCTAATCTCACGTTGTAGCCTCCAGTATCTAATGTGTATAAGTTGTTAGTATAAAATTGCAAATAAAATAAGATTAACAGATCAATTTTTAATATTGTGTGACAAACTTCACAATGTGGATAACTTTTTCCTTTAAGTGTGATAAATATCACATGCTCTTGGAGGAGGGTCTGACAAAATATAAAGATATAAAAAGGGAAGAGGGATAATAATTATGGATCCGGTCATGCTCGCACGCATCCAATTTGCGTCAACAACGCTGTTTCACTTTATTTTTGTACCATTGTCCATAGGATTGGCATTACTGATCGCCATTATGGAGACAATGTATGTTATCGAAGGAAAAGAAGAGTACAAAAAGATGGCCAAATTCTGGGGTCATTTGTTTCTTATAAACTTTGCTGTAGGTATCGTAACAGGAATACTACAAGAATTTCAGTTTGGGATGAATTGGTCGGATTATTCTAGATTTGTAGGAGATGTATTTGGAGCACCGCTAGCAATCGAAGCATTACTGGCTTTTTTCCTAGAGTCCACATTTCTTGGGATATGGATTTTTGGGTGGGACCGCTTGTCTAAGAAGCTTCACTTAGCGTGTATTTGGTTAGTATCTTTTGGTACTATGATGTCCGCTGTTTGGATTCTAATCGCGAATTCCTTTATGCAGAGACCTGTTGGATTTGAGATTAATAATGGTCGAGCCGAGATGAATGACTTCTTTGCTCTGATTACGAACGGACAGGCATTAGTGGAAATTCCACATACCATTCTAGCCGCATTCATGACAGGGGCCTTCTTCGTTACAGGTGTCAGCGCCTATAAAATGTTGAAACGTCAAGATTTTCAATTTTTCAAGAAGTCTTTCATTATTGCTATTATCGTAGGAATGGTCTCATCGATTGGTGTCGCGCTTGTAGGACATAGTCAAGCCCAATACCTAGTAGAGACGCAACCGATGAAGATGGCGGCTTCGGAAGGACTATGGGATACAAGTTCTGACCCGGCTCCTTGGACGGTCTTTGCGACAATAGATCCGGAGAAGAAAGAGAATGGTATGGTTATACAAATTCCATATTTACTCAGCTTCTTGTCTTATAGTAAGTTCTCTGGTGAAGTGGTTGGGATGAACCAGCTACAAGCAGAGTATGAAGAGAAATATGGTCCGGGGGACTATATTCCACCTGTACGCACGACGTTCTGGAGCTTCCGGATCATGGTAGCAAGTGGATCTGTACTCATACTTCTAAGTATGTATGGTGTCTATTTGGTAGCTCGTAAGAAGCTAGAACAGACTAACAAATGGTTTATGCGTATTATGATATGGTCGATTTCATTACCTTTTATCGCGAACTCAGCAGGTTGGATTATGACGGAGATGGGTCGCCAACCGTGGACTGTATTTGGATTATTCAAGACGGAAGATAGTATTTCTCCTAACGTATCGGCTGGGCAAATTCTATTCTCATTAATTACGTTCTCACTTGCTTATACTGTATTAGCTGTGATCTTAGTATATCTGTTCATTCGTGTGATTAAGAAGGGACCGAATGATTCGGGTACCCCTGAGGAAGAATCTCACGACCCATTTGATAAGGAGGTTAATCATGTCTCTTAATGAGTTGTGGTTCTTGTTGATTGCCGTATTATTCGTTGGCTTTTTCTTCTTGGAAGGTTTCGACTTTGGTGTGGGCATGTCAACAGCGGTTCTAGCGAAGAATGATTCGGAGCGTCGTGTATTGATTAATTCAATTGGCCCTTTCTGGGATGCAAATGAAGTGTGGCTGATTACAGCGGGGGGAGCGATGTTCGCTGCCTTTCCACATTGGTATGCTACATTATTTAGTGGATTCTATACTGCGCTCGTATTTGTGTTATTAGCTTTGATTGGTCGTGGTGTAGCTTTCGAATTTAGAGGTAAGGTAGCTTCTGAAACGTGGAAAAAAACATGGGATGTCATTATTTTCTTCGGTAGCTTACTTCCACCGTTGTTGTTCGGAGTTGTATTCGCTTGTCTTATACAGGGCGTTCCTATCGGTGAAGATATGAATATGAATGCAGGATTCTCCGATATTGTGAATGGCTATACGTTACTTGGCGGGATCACGGTAGTTGTTCTTTGTCTAGTACATGGCCTTATGTTTACTACTTTAAGAGTGTTAGGTGATTTACAGGACCGAGCACGTGTGATGGCTAAGAAGTTATTGATTCCACTCGCAGTATTATTAGTCGGGTTCTCTGTGATGACATATTTTGTGACAGATATATTTGAAGTTCGTGGTGGTATTCTAAGCGTAACTGCGATTATTGGAGTAATCGCGTACTTCCTAGCCGGTTATTTCATGTCTCGTAAAAGGGATGGTTGGGCTTTTGGTATGACGGGCGCAGTAATCATCATATCATTCGCATCTATATTTATTGGGTTGTTCCCAAGAGTGATGGTCAGTTCGATTAGTGATGCCTTTAGTTTGACAATTACCAACGCTGCTTCAGGACAATATTCATTAAAGGTCATGTCCATCGTTGCGCTTACCTTGCTTCCGTTTGTACTCGGGTATCAAGTGTGGAGTTACTATATTTTTAATAAACGAGTAAATGCGAAAGATCATATGGAATACTGATGGGTCGAAATTTATTAGCATTTAAAGGTATCAAACCCATCCTGGTAGCGGTGGCACTGCTGACCTTAGTGCAAAGCATGTCTATACTATGGATGGCAAGAGCGTTGTCGGAAGTCGTCTCTGCCTTATTTGCTGGGGATGCGCTACAAGATCAGACTAATGGAATAGCTATATTTCTGGTTTCATTTATGGCTCGACATGTCGTGAATTTCCTGCAACAAAAAATAACGTACCGATATGCCGAGCGTACCGGTACGTTATTGCGCAAACAATTAATGGACAAGCTATTTCAGCTTGGGCCGCGGTTTGCCAAGACGGAAGGAACAGGGAAGCTTGTAACGCTTGTATTGGACGGAACATCCAAATTCAGACTCTATTTGGAACTGATTATTCCGCGTACCGTCGCGACGGCGGTGATCCCAGCGGTAATCTTTGTTTATGTATTCACACAGGATATTCAGTCTGCGATTATACTCTTAGTTACGATGCCGATACTCATCGTGTTTATGATTCTTATCGGTCTTTCTTCACGTAAACAAGTGGATAATCAGATGGATTCCTACCGTAATTTAGCCAATCACTTCGTGGATTCATTGCGTGGATTGGAGACGCTGAAATACTTAGGGCGAAGTAAATCACATATCAGTACAATTGGCGCAGTCAGTGATAAGTACAGAAAAGCTACGATGCGAACTTTGCGAGTCGCCTTTCTATCTTCATTCGCTTTAGACTTCTTTACGATGTTATCCGTAGCATCCGTAGCCGTGGGTCTAGGTCTTCGTTTGATTAATGGAGATATGATGCTTGTAACAGCGTTGACGATCCTTATTCTAGCCCCAGAATACTTCCTGCCAGTCCGAATGGTAGGATCAGATTACCATGCAACCTTGAATGGGAAAGAGGCGGGAGAAGCGATCCAAGCTATAATCGATATGCCAATAGAAAAGTTAGATGTAACGTTACCCGTTGGATTCTCTTATGCTTGGAATGTTGACAGTCAATTGACGCTATCTCATGTTCAGGTGCAGCACGAAGCAGAGGGTCCTCATTCCTTGCACGATGTAACCCTGCATATTCAAGGAATGAAGAAGATAGGGATTATTGGTGAGAGTGGAGCTGGTAAATCAACGTTAATTGATGTTCTAAGTGGATTTCTACGACCGTCATCAGGCAACATCATGCTGAATGGGCAACAATTTCCTGCCCTAACAGATGTGGCGTGGCAGAATCAGATGACGTATATCCCTCAGAATCCATACTTGTTCAGCAGTAGTCTTGCAGATAATGTGAAATTCTACACGCCAGAGGCAAGTCAATCTCAAGTGGAGCAAGCGGTTATGAACGCAGGTCTATCTGATCTTGTGAATGACTTAAACGATGGGTACGACGAGATTATTGGTGGTGGAGGTCGTGCTTTGAGTGGTGGTCAAGCACAACGAGTGGCGCTTGCGCGTGCGTTTCTTAGCGATCGGCCAGTCATTCTACTAGACGAACCAACGGCACATTTAGATATCGAGACTGAATATGAGCTGAAGGAGACGATGCGTTCTCTTTTCGAAGGAAAGCTGGTGTTTCTTGCTACGCACCGTCTACACTGGATGCCGGATATGGATCAGATTATCGTTATGGATCAAGGTAAGGTAGCTGAGATCGGTACACATGAGGAGTTACTAGCCTGTAAGGGTGTGTATTATGAATTAATTAGAACCCAGTTGGAGGGTGTACTATGAGACGCGAACAATGGCTGAGACCTTATATTACTTCTTACTTCTGGCGATTTATAATTATTGTAGCTTTGGGTGCCTTGACGGTATTCACAGCTAGTAGTTTGATGTTCTCATCAGGTTATCTCATCTCTAAATCTGCATTACGCCCAGAGAATATTTTGATGGTGTATGTGCAGATCGTCATTGTGAGAACCTTTGGAACAAGTAGATCAGTCGTTCATTATGTAGAGCGACTCGTTGGGCATGATACGATTCTCAGAATTTTATCGAAAATGCGTGTACAGTTATATCGTATTCTAGAACCACAAGCGCTATTTATTTCATCACGCTTCCGAGCGGGGGATATTCTCGGTGTTCTTGCAGAGGATATTGAGAAGCTACAAGATGTGTACCTGCGTACTATTTTTCCAAGCGTAGTAGCTTTGGTCTTATATACGATATCGATTACGGCCTTAGGGCAATTTGATGTACAATTCGCACTGTTCATGGCACTGTATCTGCTCATTCTCATCCTCGTGCTGCCTTGGATCTCCCTGTGGCTTACGAAGAAGAAGAACAAACAGTCGCAGCAGAAGCGTGGCCGGTTGTATCAGACGTTGACGGATGCTGTACTGGGTATGAGTGACTGGGTGATCAGTGGTAGACCGGCTCAATTCGTCAATCTGTATGAGAATGATGAATTAGAAGTAGCGAATATTGATCGTAAGTTGAGCACTTGGGCAAGATGGAGAAATTTGATCGGGCAAGCTACGGTGGGGATCGTTGTCGTAGGTGTATTGTACTGGGCAGGACAGCAATATGCAGATGGTATGATCGCTTCGACGATGATAGCTGCCTTTGTACTTGTAGTATTTCCGTTAATGGATGCATTTCTGCCGATCTCTGAAGCTGTTGAGAAAATCCCGCGTTATCAAGGTTCATTTGCCCGATTGGCCGAGATTACGGATGCGGGTGAAAAGGTTGAGGGAAGAGGCAAACGGGACTCTGCTGGTGCTGGTAAGTCTAGTGAGTCTGGGAAATCCGGTAAGTCCGGTGAGTCCGGTAACTCTGGTGAGTCTGGCGAGTTGGGGAAATCCGGAGAGACTGCTAAGTCCTCCCAGGTGGAAATGGTTAGTGAAGAGGTTGTGGATGAGGCAAAGAATGACGCGCATATTATGATTGATCATGCGTCCTATCGTTATGATGCAGAAGGCGCATGGTCTTTCCATGACATTACGCTAGATATTCCGCAAGGAAAGAAAGTAGCTATTATAGGACGGAGTGGCGCAGGGAAGTCAACCTTGTTGAAGCTGGTCCTCGGAGCTATCGTACCTGAACAGGGTACTGCAACAATCCATGGGACTAATTCTAGTCAATTTGGTGAACATATTCCTAGTCTTATCGCGGTATTGAACCAGAGCCCTCATCTATTCGATACTTCCGTGACGAATAATATTCGCTTAGGGAAATTGGATGCAACTGATGAGGAAATAAGTGAAGTGGCCAAGAAAGTCAGAATGGATCAACTCATTGAATCCCTTCCTAAGGGGTACAAGACGGCTATGCATGAGACAGGCCAACGATTCTCTGGTGGCGAACGGCAACGGATCGCGTTAGCTCGTGTTCTTCTACAAGATACGCCTGTTGTCATTCTAGATGAACCGACAGTGGGTCTTGATCCTCGAACAGAGAATGAACTGCTCTCTACGATTTTTGAGACGCTTGCAGGTAAATCGCTTATATGGGTAACTCATCATTTAGTAGGTGCTGAGCATATGGATGAGATCATCTTTATGGAACATGGGAAGGTTGAAATGAGAGGTTCCCATGTTGAACTCATGGAGAAATATCCGCGGTATCGTAATCTGTATCATCTAGATCGTCCTGAGAGTTTTCTTGAAGCACTGTGATCGATTTAATGTTCATTCCACCTAATTCAATGAATTTTTCTATAAAATAACAAGAAGGACGCCGTAAGGCGTCCTTCTTGACATAGTAGTATAAGTTTGTGGGAGACCATTAGATGTACTCCACCTTTTCGTTAATCAACAGATGCAGAAGTACATCTAAATCCGACCAATTTCCTCTAACCCTAATTTTAGCTGCACAGAGTACATCTAGATTAATCAAATTCCCTCTTTTCATCGTTATCGTCACTTTTAACTGTAGGTTATGCATCTATTTCCCGCTTCCGCACCTTTCCTGCTATTTTAAGTGTAGTTTTTGCAGCTATTCCGCTGGGACTACAGGATTTCAACGTTTGTGGGAATTCAATCGGGGCGCAACTCAATATAATAATGCCCCGTCCATGTAGTTTTCATAGGCTACGTGGACGGGGTACTGATGTTAAATCAATTAGTCTTCTTTCGGATGAATCATTTGCTCTGGTCTTACAACTTCGTCAAATTGTTCTTCTGTTAGCAGATTGCTACGCAAAGCAGCTTCTTTCAGTGTGAGACCCTCTTTATGCGCCAGCTTAGCTACAGCGGCTGCATTCTCATATCCGATATGTGGATTAAGAGCGGTAACGAGCATAAGGGATTGATTGAGATTACGCTCAATGATAGCAAGGTTCGGTTCAATTCCAACGGCACAATGATCGTTGAATGATCTAATGGCATCTGCTAACAGTCCTACGGATTGAAGAAAGTTATAGATGATAACAGGCTTGAACACATTCAGTTCGAAGTTACCTTGGCTTGCGGCGAATCC
The DNA here is from genome assembly GCF_056786405.1 of Paenibacillus sp. Y859. Taxonomy (NCBI): domain Bacteria; kingdom Bacillati; phylum Bacillota; class Bacilli; order Caryophanales; family Paenibacillaceae; genus Paenibacillus; species Paenibacillus sp. Y859. The sequence goes on from NZ_JBXCIZ010000004.1 coordinate 324,970, forward strand.
GATCGCTGCATCGTTACCCATGACTTGGCATACGACCATCGTTAATGCTTCACTTTGTGTTGGATTCACTTTACCTGGCATAATTGAGCTTCCGGGTTCATTTGCTGGAATAATCAATTCCCCGATTCCACACCGTGGCCCACTGGCTAACCATCTTACATCGTTAGCAATTTTCATAAGATCAGCGGCAAGCGCTTTCAGTGCGCCGTGAACATAGACGAGTTCATCATGGCTCGTAAGGGAATGAAATTTGTTACTTGCTGAAGTGAAGGTTTTACCTGTTATGCTACTGATCTCCTCAGCGACCATGTCACCAAATTTAGGATGGGCATTAATTCCGGTTCCAACCGCTGTTCCACCAATGGCAAGTTCACGAACATACTCAACACTACTTTGAATCATTGTCCCCGTCTTCTCAAGCATACGATGCCAGCCGCTAACTTCTTGCCCTAAGGTAATGGGTGTAGCGTCTTGCAGATGGGTTCTTCCAATCTTGATGATATCTTGAAATTGTTCGGTTTTGAGACGTAACGTTTCTTTAAGTTGTGCTATAGAAGGCAATAATTGATCTTCTATTGCGACCAACGCAGCCATATGCATCGCGGTTGGGAATGTATCATTTGAACTTTGTGATTTGTTCACATCATCGTTAGGGTGAATGCGCACGGTACTATCTTTAAGAGCTAGAAGTTGGTTCGCACGGTTTGCAATGACCTCGTTGACATTCATATTGGACTGGGTACCGCTGCCTGTCTGCCAGACAACGAGCGGAAAGTGTTCATCGAGTTTACCTTCGATAATCTCGTTAGCGGCGGCAACGATTGCATCCACTTTGATTGAGTTCATTTTACCAAGCTTACCATTAGCTAATGCTGCACTTTTCTTTAGAATAGCGAATGCTCGGATAAGATCCATAGGCATTTTCTCTATGCCAATTTGAAAGTTCTCGAAGCTTCGTTGGGTCTGTGCAGCCCATAACTTGTCCGTAGGTACCTTTATTTCCCCAATAGTATCCTTCTCGATTCTGTATTCCATCTGTACGTCATCCTCCTCTAACATAATCATTCCTACATAGGCAATATATCATAATTTGGGGGTGAAATGGAAAAGCCATTTCTTTGAGAATGGAGAAATGGCTGAATGGACAATATAATTAAGAAGACTAATACTTGAAATCGATCGGATTATGTATTAGAGTGGCGAAGTTACGTTCATGAAGAACACCTCTCTCCTAAGAGAGACAGATGAGAATAGCAGTTGCAGAAAGGGCCCTTATTTTGAATGAAAAGCAATAATGAGGGGAATAGTTGCACAAACGACACTTAAAACAGAGGAAATCATGATAATGGGTGAGTTTGCAGTAATTAGATACCCTTTGTGCAATTAAACTTAGTGATAGGGGAATATGACCGGATTTAAGTGTACTTTAGGCACCTATTGGTGGGGACGGAAGGTGACTATATGTATACGAAGGCCGCCGCCGATCATTTTCTTAATCTATATTGCTATTGGGGTAGATAACGTAGTATTTTAGAAGTAAGCCATAATGGATGAGGAGAGGGAAGATATAAATGAAGACTGCAATGTTTGTGATGATGGCTGTCGTTATCGTACTGATGCTGGTTCTTTTAGCAGCAAGCCTTTACTTATATAAAATAAGCATTTTTCGTAGCAAAAAGGACTTCCTAAATATAGACCCTAACTTGATTAAAACAACCCACCCTTGGGAAACGTCAACAGACTGGTTGCAAGAACAACCAATGGAGACGATTAAAATTCAATCAGATGATGGGTTGCAGCTGACGGGCTATTATGTTCCTGCGCAAACGGATAGCGATAAGGTTGTTATTCTGGCACACGGATATTCAGGGCAAGGTAGAGACATGTCGAACTTCGCGAAGATGTATCAGGAACTGGGATATCATGTGCTAATGCCAGACGATAGGGGACATGGTCAGAGCGAGGGGAACTACATCGGGTTCGGATGGCATGATCGCAAGGATTACCTGAAATGGATTGATTATGTTATCAAAAGCGAGGGAGAAAATTCGCAAATTATTCTTCATGGGATCTCCATGGGCGGATCTACCGTGCTGATGGCCAGTGGGGAACCTTTGCCAGAACAGGTGAAATGTATCGTTTCTGACTGCGCCTATACTTCGGTGAAAGATATTCTAACGTATCAATTAAAAACAATGTATAAGCTACCTGCATTCCCTCTGATTCCGTTGACGAGTCTAGTATGTAGATTGAAGGCAGGGTATTTCTTCGGGGAGGCATCTGCCTTAGATCAAGTAAGTCGAACGAAACTTCCGATCCTCTTCATTCATGGTGACGAAGATAAATTCGTTCCCTATGACATGGTACACCGATTGTACGCGGCCGCAGGCAGTGAGAAGGAATTGCTATCGGTCCCTAATGCGCAGCACGGCAATGCCTATTTTGCAGACAAAGAAGGGTATGGTAACAAGTTAACGTCATTTGTGAGTCGGTATGTGTTCTGAACAAAAGAGTGTTCGTAATTCATGATGGATATCATGAGATACGAACACTCTTTTATTACGTTTACTAATATGTGAGCATCAATATATGAAATTCAGGAATTGAGCAATGGGATGTGCATTAATATACGTAAAGGGAGGTGGTAACGAATGAACAATAAGAAGCTAATTGGAATAATAATGGGATTGGGTATTGCAATTATTGGATATACATATGCAGATCGTACTATCGAGCAAGCTGAAAGTGTAATAGCTAATCATCAAATATTTTACAGTTATAATGAACTCGCTGAACAAGCCGACTTCATTGTAGAAATCACAGCATTAGATAAATCTTCAAATTTTTTAAAGGGTAATGCGGACTTGCAAATAGGTCATACGGTGTCTAAGGTTAAAGTGGAACAAGTTTTTGGTAATTCAAGTGATAAAGAAGTTGGAAGTATTATTGATGTCTTGGAGCCAACATATACTATAAATAACAAAGGGATTGTTCCCGGTGTTACTAGGTATAATTATGGTAAATATACTCCTATGAAAGCTGGATTAGATTATGTTTTGTTTCTAGCTTGGGATGATACTCAGAATGCTTATTGGATTATGTCTTTAGAACAAGGGAAGTTTAACATTGATAAAAAAGATACGAAGGAATTATTAGCAGCCGGTAGTATGTCACAATATGAAGCATTGAAAGAAGATGTGATGAACACACTATATGAGGGGAATAGGAAATAGCCCAGGCATTCTCTGCCGGGGCTTATTGTTGTTAACTTACGTTATGGTCTCGATCCTCTATTTCACACAACTCTCCGAAATTGACTTGTATACAGCGCGAAATAGAACCCTTCCGCAGCGAGGAGTTGCTCATGGTTGCCGCGTTCAATAATTTGACCACCATTCATGACCAATATCTGATCGGCATCCTGGATCGTGCTTAGACGATGGGCAATCACGAAGCTAGTTCTGCCCTTCATCAAATTCTTCATGGCTTCTTGAATATGCATCTCTGTTCGGGTATCCACGCTACTAGTCGCTTCATCGAGAATGAGTACGGCTGGATTAGCTAGAATGGCTCTAGCAATTGTAAGGAGTTGCCGCTGTCCATGACTTAGATTGCTTCCTTCGGCTTGTAAGATCATATCGTAACCTTGAGGAAGCCGTGATATAAAACCATCTGCGTTTGCCAGTTTAGCTGCTACTTGAATTTCTTCATCCGAAGCATCTAATCGCCCGAAGCGGATGTTATCACGAATGCTGCCAGAGAATACATACGCATCCTGCAGGACCATACCCAGATTCGTACGAAGATAGTTCTTGTCAATCCGGCGAATGTCGATCCCGTCAATGCTGATGCTACCTTCATCAATGTCATAGAACCGAGTTAACAAGTTGACGATGGTCGTTTTCCCCGCACCTGTGGGTCCGACGAGAGCAATCTTCTGACCAGGGTGAGCTACAAAAGATACCTGCTGTAGAATAGGTGAATCTTGTCTATAACTGAAAGATACGTTATCAAATGTTACTTCACCGTGCATATCATTGGAGACGATGATGCCTTCATCTTCTGTATACTCCGATTCTAATTCCAATATTTCGAATACACGCTCAGCCCCAGCTACAGCCGATTGAATCAGATTATATTGATTGGCAAGTTCCGTAATTGGGCGTCCGAACTGTTTGGAATAGTTGAGGAAACTGACGATCACGCCTACGGTTGTTAGATCTTTGAATACCATCCAACCACCAACAGCGGCGATAAGTGCGAAGTTAAGGTTGTTGACACCGTTCATGACTGGGCCGACAAGACCCGAGACGATCTGTGCTTTGGTACCCATCGTATTTAACTGCTGATTGATATCTTTGAATCGCTTGATCTCGGTAGCTTCGCGGCGATATAGTTTCACTACCTTCTGGCCTTGGATGGTCTCTTCAATGAATCCGTTCAGTTCTCCAAGATGCTTCTGCTGACCTTTGAAATATCTTCGTGTCAGGGTGGAGATCTTGCGGGTTGCGAATAGAACAAGCGGAATAGTGATTAAGCTAACTAAGGTTAATGAAAGATTCAGGCTTAGCATAATGACAAGTGAACCCGAGAGGGTAATAATACTAGTCAGTAATTGGATGACGCTCTGATTAAGTGAATTAGAGACATTCTCGATATCGTTCGTAGTTCGGCTCATCAGTTCCCCAGTGTTATTGGTGTCGAAGAACTTTAGAGGTAACTGTTGGTATTTTTCAAAAATATCATGTCTAAGCTCAAGCACAGTTCGTTGGGATACACCACTCATGACATAGGCCTGCACCCACGATATGATGCTTCCAAGGATATAGATCGCTACCATCATCATACATAGCCACAACAGACCGTTATGGTCTTTAGGTATGATGTATTCATCGATTGCTTTACCGATGAGGTAAGGACCGATAAGGGAGATGACTGCGCTTAAAAAGGTGGAAATATAGACGATGATAAGCCCTGTACGTTGGAGTTGTAAATAGGTCCATAGTTTCTTGATCGTGGCGCCTGTATTCTTGGGACGTACTTTAGGGATAGCTCCCAATCCACCAGGACCTCTTCCGGGCATCCCCATCATGCCGCCTCCCATTGGCTTAAAGGACGGATTAGAGTTTCCGTTAGTTGACTTAGACATGTACGTCATCCTCCTTCCATTGAGATCGATAAATATCCTGATAGATCGAGCTGTTCCGAAGAAGCTCATCATGGGTACCTTCAGCTGCAATTGTACCGTTATCATCAAGGATAAGAATGTGATCCGCATCGATGACGGAAGAGATCCGCTGAGCTATAATAATAGTAGTCGTATCTTTCATAAGCTCTCTGAGCGCTTGCTGTATTCGGGATTCGGTTCCTAAGTCTACGGCGCTGGTGCTGTCGTCCAGAATTAATATAGCGGGACGAACAAGTAATGCCCTCGCGATAGAGATACGTTGTTTCTGCCCGCCGGATAGATTGACTCCTTTTTGGCCGAGAACGGTATCGTATCCATCTGGCATTTGCTGAATGAAGCCATGTGCTTCAGCTGCTTGGGCTGCAAGCTCAATCTCTTCTTGACTCGCCTCAGCGTTACCGAAGCTAATGTTATCGCGGATCGTACCAGTGAACAGAATGGACTGCTGCAAAACCAGCCCAACCTGAACTCTCAGATGATCTAATGGGATATCTTTAACATCTGTACCGTCAATAAGCACACTTCCGCTAGTCGTATCGTATAAGCGGGGGATAAGACTGATCAGTGATGACTTGCCCGAGCCAGTAGCACCAAGAATGGCTAGAGTCTGACCTGCTTCTGCTTGGAATGATATATTTTTAAGTATGAGCTCCTCCTGTGCCGTGTCATAGGCAAAGGATACATTCTTGAATTGAATATGTCCGGAGTGAATAATGGCTTGTTTCGTATGGTTGTGATTTGTAACCTCGCTAACAGTTTCAAGCACCTCATTAATGCGCTCAGAAGATACTTTCGCACGAGATACGAAGGGCAGTAGATTACTAATCATAAGCATAGAGAACAACAATTGGGTAACATAGTTGATAAAGGCGATTAAATCTCCTGTTGATAGAGAACCACCTCGGGTAAGTCCTCCGCCATACCACAATACCGCAACCACACTGGCATTTAGAATAAGCGTCATGATGGGCATGTTCAAAGCCATCAATCGTGCGGCTTTAATAGCGATATGAGTATAATCCTCATTAGCTTTACCGAAACGTTTACGTTCGTGGTTCGCTCTGACGAAAGCCTTCACAACCCGAATCCCTGATAAATTCTCCTGAAGGACGCTATTCACACCATCGAGTTTAGACTGGACTTTAGTAAACAAAGGAAAGGACTTCCGGATGAGAAAGACCAATAAAATGAACAATAGCGGCGTGACTACCGCTAGAATGAGTGTTAGTCTTGGACTGATGGATACCGCCATGATGAAGCTTCCAACAAACAGGAGCGGTGAACGGATGAAGCCACGCATAATCATTTGAACAAAAGTCTGCATCTGCATAACATCATTTGTTAAGCGGGTAATGAGTGAACCTGTTTTTATTTGATCAAGATTGCGGAAGGAGAAAGTTTGCACTTTCTCGAATAAGCTGTTCCGTAGATCTCTGCCGAAGTTTTGTGAAGCAATACTAGAGAAGACCGAGCAACCAGCCCCTGCAAGGATACCAATGAGTGCGATTCCAAGCATCATGAGTCCCGTCCGCTGGATATGAGCAAGGTCGCCTTTCATGATGCCATCATTGACTATGCTCGCCATCATCATAGGTTGTAATAGATCCATCCACACCTCAAGCACCATGCATAGAGGAGCCAATATACTGGATAACCAGTAAGGCTTTAAATAAGATATAAATTTCCGCATAGAGATCTACCTCACGATTTCGTAGAATCATCAGATTCAATTTCGCGAAGCTCAAATAAATGAGTGAACTGTTGAATCATTTCATCGACTGCTTTTAATTCTCCACTAATGACTTGCTCAATGGATTTGAATTCTGGCTGTTGAAGTTGATTCACCAAGGTGTCACGCTTTACTTGTAATTGTCTTAGAAAAATAATAATGCGACCTCGGCGAAAGGTCTTTGCACTTTGAATGTTCTTGTCATCTCGGTCTACAGGACGTGGAGCTAACCAATCTTCTGTATGCGCATGATGTGAACTCCGGTGATTTCGTTCGGAATGAACATTTTGATCTGCCTGTTGAACTCTTTGACCTCCACGATGATCACGATCACTCGGGCGACCAGGAGCTCGCCTGCGATCGCTTGAACCTCGACCTCCGTGTACCTCTGCTCGATCCAGATTGTTGATTTCTCTTCGTTTACTATGGTGTGAAGGGGAATGTAGTCCACTATCTGAACTTATCCCTTGTAAGGTTGAACGACGTCGCATGCTAATTCATCCTTTCATTTTGCGTTAGTTGTATACGATCGTATACGAAATTGCTATGTATACAAATGTATATTTATAAATAAAAATTGTCAATACAATATGGGAAATGAATGCTACTATATGATCTACATTCTATATTTGTTATAATAAAATTAATAATTAACAATAACAAAAGTAGATGAGTGCCAGTAGTTATTGATTAGAGGTGGGATACAACGGTGGCTAAGAAAATAACAATGCAACAAATTGCCGACCATTTGGGTGTGTCTAAATTTGTTGTTTCTAAAGCGTTATCTGGTAAAAGTGGAGTCAATGAGGCGACGAAAGAGCGAGTTATTGAGGCGGCGTCCCAGTTAGGATATTTCTCTCAGAAGAATGCCTACGTGAAGAAGCCTGATCGAAAGTTAGCGTACTCTAATAGTAAACAATCGGTTATTGTGCTCATGCCCAATATTCGATCACAAACACGAGAGTCACTCTATTGGGGCAAGATTATGGAAGGAATCTCTTTGCGATTGGAAGAAGAAGGGCTTGGAATGGTCATCATTTCAGAGCAGAGCGTGGACAGTGTCCTTGATATATTGAATCCGAACGCCATATTAGGTTTGATCGGCGTGGGGCAGATCTCTACGCCCCTTTTGCTAGAGCTCCATCGAATTGGACTTCCTATTGTTCTAGTAGATCATGAAGATCCATTGATTCCTACGGACACTATATTTGTAAATAATGTGGATGCTATGACTCGGTTAACGAATCATTTAATGGGAACGGGTCATCAGCAGTTGCAGTTCATTGGTAATCTGCGCTTCTCGAGAAGCTTCAGGGACAGATTTATTGGTTTCCGCTCCGCGATGGAGGAGCAAGGGCTGAAACTGCAAGGTGGAGGTGAAGCAATGGAGAACCTAAAAGGACTTGAAGGTGGGGAAATTGCCGATGAAATACGATCTTGGTTGCTTAATCAGAAGAAGTCTGGAACGATGCCGTCGGTTCTAGTGTGCGCGAACGATTATATAGCCCAGACGACCATGAATACCTTGATCGAACTAGGGTTGAATGTTCCAGGAGATATATCTGTTACTGGATTTGATAATATTGAGATCGGTTACAGTGAACTTCCCGCTTTGACTACCGTCCATGTCCCGAAGGAGGCTATGGGTCGCCGTGCCGTAGAGAAGCTACTTGAACGATTAGTAAAACGAGACGAGCCTATGGAGAAGATTATGCTAGCTGGGGATGTAGTTTTTCGCGACTCGACCGCTGCAGTTAAAGTGAAATAGTTGCACAAAGGGCACTTATTTTAATGGGAAAGGCATGGGAGGGGGAAATAGTTGCACACAGGACATCTAAAATGGGGATAACAGCGAGAATATGTGATTTTCTAGAATTTAGATGCACTTATGCAACTGAAACCGGTGTTAGCGAAATTCGGCCCAATTTAGATGTATCTTGTACAACTGTTGGTGATTGGTGATGGTACTCTCCCTTCCAGTTCATATTCCACCCGCCCATCGCAATAACTTAATCACCACGGACATGGTTAGGAGTTTGTCCTATCTTGTAAATCTAATGTTATGGTTATGCTAACACAGGTAACCATGCCTTTTTCAATTGTTGAATGCCCCGTTCCATATCCTTCAGATCAATCCCACCGAATCCCATATAGATCTTAGGCTGAGATTTGCTTAGAACAATCCCCACATGTTGTAAACCGTATACATGAACCCCTTTGGATAAGGCTAGTTCTATTAATTGGGTTGCACTGCAGTTGGTGTTCACAGTTACTTCAATGTGAAGTCCAGCGCTATCCCCGTTGATACGAATATGATCTGAGAAATATTGTTGGAGTAATTGCGTTAGTTTTTCATGCTTTCTACGATAAACATGACGAATTCGCCGAATATGACGGAACCAGTGACCACGCTCTATGAATAGACTCATGGCTAATTGGTCAATGCGTGATGGGCAAGATAGAATATGTTCCATGGTCTGAAGTCTCTTCATCAGATGATGGGGGAGAACCATGTAGTTCATGCGTAACGCAGGTGTGAATGCTTTTGAGAATGTACCTATGTAGATGACGACACCCTCGTGATCAAGTCCTTGAAGTGAGGGAATGGTTTTACCGGTATAACGAAATTCTCCATCGTAATCGTCCTCAATAATATAAGTATGATGGTTGTTTGCCCATTGAAGCATTTGCTGTCTTATAGGATAGGACAAGGGATTACCTGTAGGACGATGCGAGGGCGTAACGTATATGGCATCGATATTCTGATCTTCTAATTCAGTTATCGAAAGTTGATGGTCATGAAGTGGGAAAGGAACGATGTGACAACCATGTTGTGAGAAAAGATCTCCGACCTGAGCAATTCCATCCTGTTCGAAAGCAACAGTAATGGGCTGTCCTAAGAGTCGAGTGAGGATATGGATACTATAGGAGATACTCGAACCTATCACAATTTGATTGGGTGAGCATGATACGCCACGTGAATTTTTCAAATACTGTGTGAGTTGTAATCGTAAAGCATATTCCCCCTGAAGGTCTCCATATTGATGAATGCTACCTCCGTTTAGGGAAAGAGACTCAGTCAAGACGGACCTCCAAGCTTGAAGTGGAAATGAATTGCCGTCCACAGCTAAGAGATTGAAGTCAATCACCCCGTCATTCTTGGAATGTGGTGCATCAAGGTTTCTATGTAAGCGATGATCTAGGTTGGTGTTCTCATTCTCGGTAACGTCGCGGATCGTCATGGGTTGGGTTGATTGAGGATTAACCACGTAGAGACCTGAACGAGGTTTACTAATGACATAGCCCTCTTCTAGCAACAGGTGATAGGCTGTTTCGATCGTTGTTTTGCTAAGAGAGGATTGTTGGCGAAGAGAACGGATAGAAGGCAACTTCGTACCATCTTTGATGTCATCATTTTGAATAAGTCTACGAATATGTCTATATAACTGCATATATAAAGGGCCTTGCTCATCTTTGGAAAGCATAATATCAAACATAGCAACCTCCATCTGACCCCTAATAATATCGTTTAACTGATTCTTTTTGAGAGGTCAAATTTATTATAGACTAGGCATTAGGAATATAACAACCGATCCGTAGAAAGAAGGAATCCTATGTCTAAGATCGTTCAGATCGTTATTGATCAGATGAATGCGCAGCTTGAAAGAATTGAAGGCCATGTGAATCGTTTATCGGAAGAAGATGTGTGGTCGAGAATAGGGCCAGATATGAATAGTGTTGCCAATTTATGCATTCATTTAGCAGGAAGTGAGTATCAGCATTTTGTAAGTGGAATGGGAAATAAGCCTTTTATAAGAGAAAGGTCGCAGGAGTTTGATAGAATAGGCGGGTACTCTAAAAAGAAATTAATGGAACAACTTCACGCCGTTCGTAGGGAATCCATTCAGGTGTTGAATGGGCTGACAGATGAAGATTTACAAAGACAAGTAAAGATTTATTTCGATCCTGAAGATTGGAAGCGAATGAAGGGGATAGATGCTGAATATTCGGAGCCGTGTGTCAGCAGATCCATTCAAAGCCATTTAGTGTACATAGCAGAACATGTTGGATATCATACAGGGCAGATCGTATTGATGACGAAGTTATTGTTGAAAGAATCCGTTGAGGCAAGGTTAGACGAGTTAGAGATTGTACTGCCAAGCGGAAGTGAGCCAGCAGCAAACTATATGAACTACAGCATCGTGAACGGCTTACTATTTGTGTCCGGGAAAGGGCCAGCTGGTCATCCTAAGGGGAAATTGGGGTGTGACTTTTCAACAGAAGAGGGATATCAGTTCGCCCGGCAGGCAGGAATAGAAGTGCTCGCAGTACTGAAACAGGCATTGGGTAGCTTAAATAAGGTGAAGCGGGTCATTAAAGTTCAAGGTTTTGTAAATGCCGGTTCACAATTTGACGAGCATCATGTCGTTCTGAATGGTTTCTCTGATCTGATGCAGGAAGTGTTTGGTGAGAAGGGGGTTCACGCTCGGTCAGTCATGGGTGCCAGTTCGCTAAGAGGCAATCTCCCCCTCGTGGTGGATTCTATCTTTGAGGTTGATTCTCCAGTGTTCCTATCGTCATCCACCCACTAGATCAAATACGGTCCCTTTCCCGTTCTTGAAAATAAGGATAGTCTCATACTCTTGCACACTATTCAGATTAAAAATGGTTAGATTCCCTAATCGCTTATCATTGTAATCATGTGTTCCTGACGTTCAAGCAGCTTAAGTGACCGAAGGGAACGGGGCGTTAGACTTAGCTGGTTGAGTGTATCGCATGAATCTACTGCTCAGAAAATCCCCTTGGCGATCAAGGGGCGAACGCCCCACGATTATAATGTTAATACTGCGCGAACTTCACCACACGCCAATTTTTCACCTGTTTCCATAAAACCAAGAGAGTCATAAATCCTCTTCGCAACCATATTCTCGGGTTTATATGTAAGTTCAATAACTTTAGCTTCCCCGCGTGGAAAAGTCCTCGCATATTCAATCGCTTTTACCACCATCTCTTTACCATACCCCTTACCCTGGTAATGCTTATCGATCATCATCTTAAATATGCCGTAACTACTGTAATCAAAGTTTCCATCCCCGTCATCATAGTACATTGAAATGAAGCCTACCATGCTATTTTCTTTATAGACTGCAAATGTAATAATTACCTGACCCTCATCGGAGGCAATATATGCTTCGGCAAGAGCATGTTGATTTGAGGAGATAAATCTTTGTTGTTCATTAGCCACACGTAGCTCAATGCATTCAATAAAATTATCCCAAGTTATTTTTCTGAATTCCATTAAGACGACCTCCTTTTGAATTTGTATATTTTCTTGCTATGGATGCCTATAACGTTCAGGTATTCACGAACTTGCGCAGCAAGTTGTCACTGAATCTACTACTTCTGCCAAAAGCATCAGGGTGACCAAGGCGGATCCGCTGCGTGAATACTGTGTTATCGGATGGCCCTGTCTTCTTCGATATCACTCACGAAATTCACTATGTAGTTTACCGCATCCTCGAAATCTCTCGCAATATAGTCCACTTCTGTATTTGACCATTTATGTCT